>NZ_JBYUNN010000002.1:0-927316 GCF_058133575.1 Rhodococcus sp. Z13_19A | reverse complement strand
TGACCGTCGTGGTGACCGGTTCGGCGTCCGCCTCGCTGACAAGGAGAAATTTACGCACTCCGCGGGGCCACGTCAAACCCGCAGGACAGCGGGTGGGGCCGTCGGCGAAGGCGCTGGTCAGCGCCCTGCGTCCGTCGCCGACGGCGCCCAAATCGCTCAGCTGAGCCGAACACCGGCCATGTGACGCCGCCCACGGCGCACCACCAGCCAGGTCCCGTGCAGCAGGTCGCCGGCCTCCGGCGCCCAGTCCTCGCTGGTGATGCGCTGGTTGTTCACCGACGCACCCCCCTCCTTGACGGTGCGTCGTGCGGCCCCCTTGCTCTCGCACAGACCGGTGGCCACCAGCAGATCCACGATCGTGGGAGCGTCCGCAGCCGCGAGCTGCACCGGGGAGGTCTCGGACAGCGCGGCAGCCAGGGTCGCCTCGTCCAGCTCGCGCAGCTCCCCCCGGCCGAACAGCGCCTGGCTGGCCAGCTCCACGGCGCGCGTCTGCTCCGCCCCGTGCACCAAGGTGGTGAGCTCCGCGGCCAACCGCTTCTGGGCCACCCGGGCCTGCGGGCGCTCCTGCGTTGCCTGCTCCAGCTCGGCCAGCTCGTCGGCGTCGAGGAAGGTGAACCACCGCAGGTAGCGGACGACGTCGGCGTCGGCGGTGTTCACGAAGTACTGGTACCAGGCGTAGGGGCTGGTGAGCTCGGGGTCGAGCCAGAGGCTGCCGCCCCCGGTGGACTTGCCGAACTTGGTGCCGTCAGCGGCAGTCACCAGGGGCACGGTGGCGGCGTGCACGCTCGCTCCCCGCACCCGGCGCACCAGGTCGACCCCGGCGATGATGTTGCCCCACTGGTCCGAGCCGCCCACCTGCAGCGTGCAGCCGTGCCGGTCGTGCAGCTGCAGGTAGTCGTGCGCCTGCAGCAGCATGTAGCTGAACTCGGTGTAGGACATCCCGTCGCTCTCCAGCCGGCGCTTCACCGTGTCCCTGGCCAGCATCACGTTCACCGAGAAGTGCTTCCCGATGTCGCGCAGGAACTCCGTCACCGGCAGGTCCGCGGTCCAGGTGGCGTTGTCCACGACCAGCGCCCCGCTGGGGGTGTCGTCGAAGTCCACGAAGCGCTCCAGCTGCCCGCGGATGCTCTGCGCCCACTCGGCCACCGTCTCCACCGAGTGCATGCTGCGCTCCCCCACGTCCCGGGGATCACCGATGAGCCCGGTCGCCCCGCCAGCCAGCACCACCGGCCGGTGCCCGGCGCGCTGGAAGCGCTTGAGCGCCAGCAGCGGCACCAGGTGCCCGGCGTGCAGGCTCGGCGCGGTGGGGTCGAAGCCCGCATAGACGGTCACCGGCCCCGCCGCCAGGTCCCGGCGCAAGGCGTCCAGGTCGGTGCTCTGCGCGATCAGTCCGCGCCAGGTCAGCTCGTCAAGAATCTCTTCAGCCACGGGGACGATCCTCCCGCACCGCCCACCCGCGTACCGTGCCGGGAGCCCCTGGACCACTCCAGCACGACCTGGGCCGCCCCCGAGACACGAGACGACGACCTGCATGACTGCGCCTGACCTGACCCCGCCCGACCTGACTCCTGACTCCACTCCCGCCTCCGCCGGCGAGCTGGCCCAGACCGCCAGCGAGCCCCACGCCGAGTCCGCGCTGGACCCCACCGACCTGGCCACCTGCCTGCGGGTGCTGCAGCAGGTGCGCGCGCTGCCGGTGGACCACCCCGACTCCGTCGCCGTGCGCCGGGCCACCGCCGGGGTGTTCAAGGCGGTCAAGCACCAGCGCCGGGCGGACAAGCGTGCCGCCGTGGCCGCGGCCGACAAGGCCGTCATCGCCGCGACCGCCACCGGGTCCCCCGACCGCATCGACGACGAGACCGAGGGCATCCCCCTGGTGTCCAACGCCGCCGGGGCCACCGCGGGTGAGCTGCTGGTGGCCCGCGCCTGCTACATCTGCAAGGCGAAGTACACCCTGGTGGACGCCTTCTACCACCAGCTGTGCCCGGACTGCGCCGCCGAGAACCGCGCCCGCCGCGACGCCCGCGCCGACCTCACCGGCCGCCGGGCGCTGCTCACCGGGGGCCGGGCCAAGATCGGCATGTACATCGCGCTGCGGCTGCTGCGCGACGGCGCGCACACCACCATCACCACCCGCTTCCCCAACGACGCGATCCGCCGGTTCACCGCCATGGAGGACAGCGCCGACTGGCTGCACCGGCTGCGCATCGTGGGCATCGACCTGCGCGACCCCGCGCAGGTGGTGGCGCTGGCGGACTCGGTGGCCGCCGCGGGGCCGCTGGACATCCTCATCAACAACGCTGCGCAGACGGTGCGCCGCTCGCCGGGCTCGTACGCCCCGCTGGCCGCCGCGGAGTCCGCTCCCCTGCCGGCCGGGCCGCTGCCCGAGCTGATCACCTTCGACCACATCAGCGACGCGCACCCCGCGGCGCTGGCCGGTTCGCTCGCCACCAGCCCCACCCCGCACGCCCTGACCGCGCTGGCCCTCACCGCCGGCTCGGCCTCGCCGGCGCGGGTGGCCGACCGGAGCGCCATCGACGCCGGTGGCCTGGTGCCCGACGAGGCACCGGTGAACAGCTGGACCCAGCGGGTGCACGAGGTGGACGCGCTGGAGCTGCTGGAGGTGCAGCTGTGCAACACCACCGCGCCGTTCATCCTGGTGAGCCGGCTGCGCCCGGCGATGGCCGCGGCCAAGGCCCGCCGCAAGTACGTGGTGAACGTGTCGGCCATGGAGGGACAGTTCAGCCGCGCCTACAAGGGTCCGGGGCACCCGCACACCAACATGGCCAAGGCCGCGCTGAACATGCTCACCCGCACCAGTGCCGGGGAGATGCTCGACGACGGCATCCTGATGACCGCGGTGGACACCGGCTGGATCACCGACGAGCGCCCGCACCCGACCAAGATGCGCCTGGCCGAGGAGGGCTTCCACGCCCCGCTGGACCTGGTGGACGGCGCGGCCCGGGTGTACGACCCGATCGTGCGTGGGGAGCAGGGCGAGGACCTCTACGGCTGCTTCCTCAAGGACTACCGCCCGTCAGCCTGGTAGGCCCGCCTAGAGTTGGTCGACCTGCAACCACCCCACCAGCTAGCTGGAACGGAGATTCATGCGCTCCCCCAAGGACTTCTTCCGCCCCCTCGCCGTCGGTGCCCCGGAGCCGCTCCGGGAGATCCCGGTGCGGCCGTCGCGGATGATCCACTTCTTCGACCCCAGCAACGAGAAGATGGCGGCCAAGGTCCCCCAGCTCGCCGCCAAGGTGGACATCTTGCTGGGCAACCTCGAGGACGCCGTCAAGGCGGACAACAAGGAGGCCGCCCGCCACGGCCTGGTGAAGATCGCCAAGGCCAACGACTTCGGCGAGACCCAGCTGTGGACCCGGGTGAACAGCCTGGAGTCGCCGTGGTTCCTGGACGACGTGACCACGCTGGTCACCGAGATCGGCGACAAGCTCGACGTCATCATGGTGCCCAAGGTGGAGGGCGCCGAGGACATCCACTACGTGGACCGCCTGCTGGCCCAGCTCGAGGCCAAGGCCGGCATCCAGAAGCCGATCATGATCAACGCCCTGCTGGAGACCGCGCGCGGCGTGGTCAACGTGGAGGAGATCTGTTCGGCCAGCCCGCGCATGCAGGGCCTGTCCCTGGGCCCGGCCGACCTGGCCGCCAACCGCCGGATGAAGACCACCCGGGTGGGCGGTGGGCACCCCGGCTACCTGGTGCGCCAGGACCCGACCGACGGCAACATCGAGGGCGAGCGCCCCGTCTACCAGCAGGACCTGTGGCACTACACCCTGGCGCGCATGGTCGACGCCTGCGCGGCCAACGGCATCCTCCCGTTCTACGGCCCCTTCGGGGACATCAAGGACGTTGTGGCCTGCGAGGACCAGTTCCGCAACGCCTTCCTGCTGGGCTGCGTCGGCGCGTGGAGCCTGCACCCGGTGCAGATCGACATCGCCAAGAAGGTCTTCTCCCCCGACCCCGAGGACGTCCGGCACGCCCTGGAGGTCATCGAGGCCATGGGCGACGGCACCGGTGCGGTGATGCTCAACGGCAAGATGGAGGACGACGCGTCGGTCAAGCAGTGCCAGGTGATGGTGCAGCTGGCCCGCGAGCTCGCCGAGAAGGACGCCGACCTCTCCGAGGCCTACGGCTTCGCCGGCAAGGAGGCCTGAGCCATGGCTGAGCACCTGCGTCCCCGCCGGTCGGTCCTCTACATGCCCGGCGCCAACGCGCGCGCGCTGGAGAAGGCCAAGACCCTGCCCACCGACTCCCTCATCCTCGACCTCGAGGACGCCGTCGCCCCCGACGCCAAGGTCGACGCCCGCGCCCGCGTGTGCGCCGCCGCGCAGTCCGGGGAGTACGGCGACCGCGAGGTGACCATCCGGATCAACGGCATCGGCACCCAGTGGCACGAGGACGACCTGGCCGCGGTGGCCAAGGCCGGCCCCGCCGCCGTGGTGGTGCCCAAGATCAACTCCGTGGCCGACGTCGAGGCCATCGAGCGCGGCCTGGAGGCTGGTGGCGCCCCGGCGCACACGAAGATCTGGGCGATGCTGGAGACCCCGATCGCGATGCTGCACGCCGAGCAGATCTGCGCGGCCTCGGAGCGGCTGACCGTGCTGGTGATGGGCACCAACGACCTGGCCAAGGAGCTGCACGCCGAGCACGTGCCCGGGCGCCTGCCGCTGATGGGCGGGCTGCAGCTGGCGCTGCTGGCCGCCCGGGCTGCGGACAAGGAGATCCTGGACGGCGTCTACAACGACGTGAGCAACCTGGACGGGTTCACGGCGGAGTGCCTGCAGGCCCGGCAGATGGGCTTCGACGGCAAGACGCTGATCCACCCGAAGCAGATCGAGCCGTGCAACACCGCCTTCGCCCCCACCGAGGAGGAGATCGCCTCCGCGCAGGAGATCATCGCCGCGTTCGAGGAGGCCCAGCGCGAGGGCCGCGGCGTGGTCACCGTGAACGGACGGATGATCGAGAACCTGCACGTGGACAACGCCAAGCGGATCCTGGCCGTCGCCGACGCGATCGGCGCGCTCCAGGGCTGACCAAGCACCGCACCCGCTGGAGAGGCGGCGTCAGGGACGAGCTTCCTGGCGCCGCTTCTTGGGTGCTGGGGCCGCCTTGTACAGCGACACCGTGGGGTCGCCGGCGATCCAGTACCGCCACGGGAAGCGCTCGGCGTCGCCGCCCTCCCCGCCGACGCCCACGCGCGGGCCCTGCACGATCGACGCCGCCGGTACCGGCTCGGCCGCAGCGGTGACGCAGAGGTCGCCGCCGGGGTCGACCACCGAGGCGTGGTTGTCGGCCAGGGTGAGGCCCAGCGCCACGGTGAGCCGGGCCGGTCCGCGCGCCAGGTCGACCTCGGTGCGGCACACCCCCTTGCCCACGTTGCGCCGGGCCATCGCCACCTCGGCACCGGCGATCACCTCACCGGCCCGCAGCAGCACCCCGTGCGCGGTGCCCGCCGGGCTGCAGACCAGGTTCGCGCAGTGGTGCAGCCCCATGTGCGCGTAGACGTAGAGGTGCCCCGGCGGGCCGAACATGGCGCTGTTGCGCCGGCTCTCCCCGCGGTAGGCGTGCGAGCCAGGGTCGACCTCGCCCATGTAGGCCTCGACCTCGGTGATGCGCAGCGCCACCTCGCCGTGGTGCAGCACGCAGCCGAGCAGCTGCGGTGCCACCTCCACGGCGGGGCGGGCGAAGAACTGCGCGTCCAGCCCCGCGCTCATCGAAGAGCTGGGGTCATCGGAGAGCGGGGTTCATCGAAGAGCGGTGGCCCACTTGCGGTGCTGCTGCGAGTCGGCCTGCACCCCGCTGAGCTGCTCGGCCACCCGCACCCCGGCGGTGCCGCCGTGGGCGTCGCGGGAGGCGATGGAGCCAGTGACCGTGAGCACCTCGCGCACGGCCGGTGTCAGGTGCGGGTCGATCTCCGCCAGCTCGGCGTCGGTCAGGTCCTCCAGGCCCACGCCACGGCCCTCGGCGACGCGGACGCAGGCCCCCGCCGCCTCGTGGGCGACCCGGAAGGCCACGCCCTGGCGCACCAGCCACTCGGCCACGTCGGTGGCCAGGGTGAACCCGGCCGGGGCCAGCTCGGCCATCCGGTCGGTGTGGAACTGCAGGGTGGACACCAGCCCGGTGATGGCCGGCAGCAGCAGCTGCAGCTGGGTGACGGAGTCGAACAGCGGCTCCTTGTCCTCCTGCAGGTCCCGGTTGTAGGCCAGCGGCTGCGCCTTGAGCGTGGCCAGCAGCCCGGTGAGGTTGCCGATCAGCCGGCCCGACTTGCCGCGGGTGAGCTCGGCGACGTCGGGGTTCTTCTTCTGCGGCATGATCGAGGACCCGGTGGACCAGGCGTCGGCCAGCGTGACGTAGCTGAACTCCGCGGTGCTCCAGAGGATGACCTCCTCGGCCAGCCGGGACAGGTCCACCCCGATCATCGCCAGCACGAACGCCGCCTCGGCCGCGAAGTCCCGCGAGGAGGTGGCGTCGATGGAGTTCTCCGCCGCCGCGGTGAAGCCCAGCTCGGCGGCCACCGCGTCCGGGTCCAGGCCCAGCGAGGAGCCGGCCAGCGCACCCGAGCCGTAGGGCGACACCGCTGTGCGTCGGTCGAAGTCGCGCAGCCGGGACACGTCGCGCAGCAGCGGGTGGGTGTGCGCCAGCAGGTGGTGGGCCAGCAGCACCGGCTGTGCGTGCTGCAGGTGCGTGCGTCCGGGCATCACGGCGTCGGGGTGCCGCGCTGCCTGGGTGGCCAGCGCGTCCACCACGTCGAGCACGCCCTCGGCCACCACCCGCACCGCGTCGCGCAGCCACATGCGGAACAGGGTGGCGACCTGGTCGTTGCGCGAGCGGCCGGCCCGCAGCCGTCCACCCACCTCCGGCCCCACCCGCTCGATGAGCCCGCGCTCCAGGGCGCTGTGCACGTCCTCGTCGTCGTGGGCGGCGGTGAACGCCCCGCTCTCCACGTCGGCCGCCAGCCGGGTGAGCCCGTCCAGCATGGTCGCCAGGTCAGCGTCGGAGAGCAGGCCCGCCTTGTGCAGCACCCGTGCGTGGGCCTGGGAGGCCCGCACGTCGTAGGGCGCCAGCACCCAGTCGAAGTGGGTGGACTTGCTCAGCGCGGCCATGGCCTCCGCGGGACCGGACGCGAAGCGCCCGCCCCACAGACCGGAGTGCGTGCCCTCGCTCACAAGCCCAGGTCCCGCTTGCCGGCGATCTTGGAGGACAGCCCGTGCAGCTGCACGAAGCCCTTGGCCGAGGACTGGTCGAAGGTGTCGCCCTCGTCGTAGGTGGCCAGGTTGAAGTCGTAGAGCGACTCGGCGCTGCGCCGGCCGTTGACGGCGATGGCGCCGCCGTGCAGCACCAGGCGGATGTCGCCGGTGACGTGCTCCTGGGTCTTGGTCACGAAGGTGTCCAGCGCCTGCTTGAGCGGGGAGAACCACAGGCCGTCGTAGACCAGCTCGCTCCAGCGCTGCTCCATCTGGCGCTTGTAGCGGCCCAGCTCGCGCTCCAGGGTGACGTGCTCGAGCTCCTGGTGGGCGGTGATGAGCACCATCGCACCGGGGGCCTCGTAGATCTCGCGGCTCTTGATGCCGACGAGGCGGTCCTCCACCACGTCCAGCCGGCCCACGCCCTGCGCACCGGCGCGGCGGTTGAGCTCCTCGATGGCCTGCAGCACGGTGACCGGGCGGCCGTCGATGGCGACCGGGCGACCCTTCTCGAAGCTGATGATCAGCTCGTCGGGCGCCTGCCAGTTGACGGTGGGGTCCTCGGTGTAGGAGTAGACGTCCTTGGTGGGCGCGTTCCACAGGTCCTCGAGGAACCCGGTCTCCACCGCGCGACCCCACACGTTCTGGTCGATGGAGAACGGCGAGCGCTTGGAGACCTGGATCGGGATGCCGTTGTCCTCGGCGAAGGCGATGGCCTTCTCCCGGGTCCAGGCGTAGTCGCGGACGGGCGCGAGCACCTTCAGGTCGGGCGCGAGGGTGTTGAAGCCGACCTCGAAGCGGACCTGGTCGTTGCCCTTGCCGGTGCAGCCGTGGGCGACGATGGTGCCGCCGTGGGCGCGGGCCGCGGTGACCAGGTGCTTGACGATCAGCGGCCGGCTGATGGCCGAGACCAGCGGGTAGCGGTCCATGTAGAGGGCGTTGGCCTCGATGGTGGGCAGGCAGTACTCGTCGGCGAACTCGTTGCGGGCGTCGATGACCACGGACTCCACCGCGCCGCAGTCCAGGGCGCGCTGGCGGATGTCGGCCATGTCCTCCCCGCCCTGGCCCAGGTCGATGGCGACGGCGACGACGTCAGCGCCGGTCTCCTTGCCGATCCAGCTGATGGCGACAGAGGTGTCCAGCCCGCCCGAGTAGGCGAGTACGACGCGATCAGCCATGAGTTGTGGTCTCCTTCAGATCTGTTGCTTGTGCGATATCGGTGGTGGTTGGTGCAAGTACCCGGTCGGCCCGGGCAAGGGTGAGCAGCCTGTCGGCCAGCGCGGCACCGCTGAGCGGCTCCCGGGCCAGCACCATGATGGTGTCATCCCCGGCGATGGTTCCGACAACCTCGTGCAGGGCGGCCCGGTCCAGCGCGCTGGCCAGGAACTGCGCGGCCCCAGGGGGAGTGCGCAGCACCGCCAGGTTGGCACTGTGGTCGGCGGAGACGAGCAGCTCGGCGAGCATGCGGCCGAGGCGGTCGGTGCCGCCCTGCACGCTCCGCACGGGGCTGCCCTCCTCGGGGATGACGTAGACCCCCACGCCGCCGTCCGCCCCGCGCAGCTTCACCGCGCCGAGCTCGTCGAGGTCGCGGGACAGGGTGGCCTGGGTGGCCTCGACGCCTTCAGCGAGCAGGAGGGCGGCCAGCTCCCGGTGGCTGCGCACCTCCGCGGTGCGCAGCAGCTCGGTGATGCGGGCCTGCCGCGCCACCCGGCTGAGCCCTGCGGTCCTGCCCGCTCCGGTCACTGGTGCTCCAGCAACCAGGTCAGCAGCGCCTTCTGTGCGTGCAGCCGGTTCTCCGCCTCGTCCCACACGCCGCTGTGCACCCCGTCGAGGACCTCGTCGGTGATCTCGTCCCCGCGGTGGGCGGGCAGGCAGTGCAGCACCACCGGGTTGGCCGCGGCCAGCCCGAGCATGCGGGCGTTGACCTGGAAGGGACGGAAGGGCCGCACCCGGTCCAGCCCGTCGTCCTCCTGGCCCATGGAGGTCCAGGTGTCGGTGACCAGCACGTCGGCACCGTCGGCACCGTAGTCGGCGCTGGTGGTGGTGTGCACGCTTCCGCCGGTCTCGGCGGCTCGCTTGGCGGCGGCCTCCAGGATGCCCGGCTCCGGGGTGAAGCCCTCCGGGGCGGCCACGGTGACGTGCATCCCGGCGGTGGCCCCGCCCAGCAGCAGCGAGTGCGCCATGTTGTTGGCGCCGTCGCCGAAGTAGGTCATCCGCAGCCCGGCCAGCTCGCCCCGGCGCTGCTTGATGGTCTGCAGGTCGGCGAGCACCTGGCAGGGGTGGAACTCGTCGGAGAGCGCGTTGACCACCGGCACGGTGGCCCCGGCGACCATCTGCTCCAGGCGGCGCTGGGCGAAGGTGCGCCAGACGATGGCGCTGACGTAGCGGGACAGCACCCGTCCGGTGTCGTCGATGGTCTCCTCGCGGCCCAGCTGCATGGTGCGCCCGTCCACCACGACGGCGTGCCCGCCCAGCTGGGCGATGCCCACCTCGAAGGAGAAGCGGGTGCGGGTGGAGTTCTTCTCGAAGATCACCCCGACGCCCTGCGGCCCCTCAAGGGGGCGCTTGGAGTACGGCGCGGCCCTCAGCTGCGCGGCGAGCTCCAGCACCTCGGCCTGCTCGGCCGGGGAGAGGTCGTCGTCACGCAGGAAGTGGCGGGTCATGAGGTGGGCTCCTGTGCGGTGTCGAGGATGGCGGGAAGAGCGGTGAGGAAGCTGGTGGCCTGCTCGTCGGTGAGCACCAGCGGCGGGGCGAGCCGGACGACCTCGGGCCGTGCGGCGTTGACCAGGAACCCGGCGCGCCGGGCGGCCAGCTCCACCTGGGGGGCGAGGTCGGCGCGCAGCACCACGCCGAGCAGCATCCCAGCGCCCCGGACGTGGTCCACCAGCGGGTGGGCGAGCTCCTCGATGCCGGTGGCGAGGGTCTTGCCCAGTGCGGCGGCCCGCTCCACCAGGCGCTCGGAGTCCATCGTGGACAGCACCGCCAGCGCGGCAGCGCAGGACACCGGGTTCCCACCGAAGGTGGTGCCGTGCTGGCCGGGCTCGAGCAGCGTGGCCGCCTCGCCGATGCCGATGCAGGCACCGATGGGCAGCCCACCACCGAGCCCCTTGGCCAGGGTGATCACGTCGGGGGTGATGCCGGCGGACTGGTGGGCGAAGAAGTGGCCGGTGCGGCCCACGCCGGTCTGCACCTCGTCCAGCATGAGCAGCGCGCCGTGGCGGCTGGTGATCTCCCGCGCCGCGGCCAGGTAGCCCTCCGGCGGGACCACCACGCCGAACTCGCCCATCATCGGCTCGAGCATCACCGCGGCGGTGTCACCGTCCACGGCGCGCTCCAGCGCCGCGACGTCGCCGTAGGGCACGTGCCGCACACCCGGCGGCATCGGCTCGAAGGGCGCCCGCTTGGCCTCCTGGCCGGTCAGGGCCAGCGAGCCCATGGTGCGGCCGTGGAAGGAGTTCTCCGCGGCGATGATGGTGGGCCGACCGGTGCGCCGGGCGATCTTGAAGGCGGCCTCGTTGGCCTCCGCCCCGGAGTTGCCGAACACCACCCGGGCGTCCTCGCGACCCACCTTGGCCACCAGCCGCTCGGCCAGCTCCAGGGCGCGCTCGTTGAGGTACAGGTTGGAGACGTGGCCCAGGGTGGACACCTGGTTGGTGACGGCCTCGACGATCGCGGGGTGGGCGTGGCCCAGCAGGTTGACCGCGATGCCGCCCAGCAGGTCGAGGTAGTCCTTGCCGTCGGCGTCGGTGACCACCGCCCCGGAGCCGCGGACCAGCGCCACCGGCGGGGTGCCGTAGTTGTTCATCAGGGCGTGGTTCCAGCGCTGCTGCAGGGGCGCGGTCATGACAGGGCTCCCGGCCTCGTGGGGTTCTGCACGGTGGGGGTGCGCAGAGTGGGGGTCTGGCCAGTGGGGGTCTGGGCAGGGGGCGGGACCACCATCGTCCCGATGCCCTGCGAGGTGAACACCTCGAGCAGGACGGAGTGGGCGGTGCGGCCGTCGATGACGTGGGCGGTGGGCACTCCCCCGCGCACGGCCCGCAGGCAGGCTTCCATCTTGGGCACCATGCCCGCGCTGAGGCTGGGCACCAGGGTGGCCAGCTCGTCGGCGTCGATCACCGAGCGCAGCGAGGTGCGGTCGGGCCAGTCGGTGTAGAGCCCCTCGACGTCGGTGAGCACCACCAGCTTCTCCGCGCCCAGGGCCTCCGCCAGCGCGGCGGCGGCGGTGTCGGCGTTGACGTTGTGCACCACGCCGTCGAGGTCGGGGGCGATGGAGGAGACCACCGGGATGCGACCGGCCCCGACGAGGTCGAGCACCGCGGCGGGGTTGACGCCCACGACGTCGCCGACCAGCCCGATGTCCACCGGCTCACCGTCCACGGTGGCGGTGCGCCGGGCGGCGGTGAACAGGTGCGCGTCCTCGCCGGACAGGCCCACCGCGAGCGGGCCGTGGGCGTTGATCAGCCCGACGAGCTCCCGGCCGACCTGGCCGAAGAGCACCATCCGCACCACGTCCATCACCTCGGGGGTGGTGACCCGCAGGCCGCCCTTGAACTCCCCCTCCATGCCCAGCCGGGCCAGCATCGCGCTGATCTGCGGGCCGCCGCCGTGCACCACCACGGGGTGGATTCCCGCGGTGCGCAGAAAGACCATGTCCTGGGCGAAGGCGTGCTTGAGCCGGTCGTCGATCATGGCGTTGCCGCCGTACTTGACCACCACGATCTTGCCGTGGAAGCGCTGCAGCCAGGGCAGGGCCTCGATCAGCACGCTGGCCTTGTGCTGCGCCTGGTCCAGCGGGTCGGCCGCCAGCTGCGCCGTGTCCAGTGGTGCGGTGGTGCTCACAGGTCCCCCTCGGTGACCTGCGCCTGCAGGTCGTCGTAGATCGCGCCCACCACGGCGCTGAGCGCCTGCGGCGAGGCCGTCACCTCGCTGGCACCGGACGCCTGCAGCACCACGGTGGTGCCGGCCGGCAGCGGCAGCCGGTCGGCGGTGGCCGCGGCGAGGGCGTCGCGCAGGGTGGTGGGGTCGGCGACGGCGTCGCAGGTGAGCAGGCAGGTGGTGCCCGCCGCAGCGGTACCGGATCCCCCGACCATGCCGCCGACGATCCAGCCGGCCTCGTGCGCCAGCGCAGCCTGCGCCACCCGGGCCGGGCCGGCGATGGCCCACGCGGCGTCGGTGCCGCCGACCAGGCCGCCGGCCAGCTCGCGCACGGCCTCCTCGGCCCCGGCCACCAGGACCTGCCCCGCGGCGCGGTGGCCGGAGCCGCCGGTGGCGCACACGGCGACCTCCACGGCGCCGGTGCTGCTGCCCCAGCTGCTCAGGGTGCTCGCCACCGTCTCGGCCAGCTGGTGGGTGTCGCCGAAGTCGGCACTGGCCGCCTCGCTGGCGCCGCTCAGGTCAGCGGTGGCGCCGGGGCTGCAGACACCGGTGTGCACCAGCACGGCACGCAGCCGACCGGTGGTGAGCACCTGCTGGGTCCACAGCTGGGGCGCGGTGCGCTGCTCGCCGGAGCTGAGCAGCCCGGCCGCGGCGAGGTCGGGACCCTCGTTGACCAGCAGGGCCAGCGCCACGTCGGTGTCGGCGGCTGCCTCCATCGCCGAGGCCCGGAAGCCGGCGGGGGCGGTGACCCCGCGGTTGCGCACCACGCTCAGCGGTGTGGGGCCGGTGGGGTCTGGGTTGGGACTCACGGGGCCACTCCCGTCCGCGGCAGGCCTGCCGTCTCCGGCAGGCCCAGCGAGAGGTTCATGCACTGCACGGCAGCGCCGGCGGTGCCCTTGGTCAGGTTGTCCACCGCGGCGACCACCACGAGCAGCCCCGCGGCCTCGTCCACGGTGACGCCCAGCTGCACCACGTTGGAGCCGAGCACCGCACCGGTGCTGGGGAACTTCCCGTCCCCCAGCACGTACACGAAGGGTTCGTCGGCGTAGGCCTGCTCGTAGACCGCGCGGGCCTGCGCGGCGCTGGCGGTGGTGGGGGCGGTGCAGGTGGCCAGGATGCCGCGCGGCATCGGGGCGAGCACCGGGGTGAAGGAGACGGTGACCGGCTGCCCGGCGACCGCGGAGAGGTTCTGCCGGATCTCCGGGTTGTGCCGGTGCGCGCCGCCCACGCCGTAGGCGCTGACCGAGCCCATCACTTCCGCGCCCAGCAGGTGCGGCTTGAGGGACTTGCCCGCCCCGGAGGTACCGGTGACGGCGACGATGTTCACCCGGGGCTCGGCGATGCCCGCGGCCATGGCCGGCGCGAGCGCCAGGCTGCACGCCGTGGGGTAGCAGCCGGGAACGGCGACGCGCCTGCTGCCGCGCAGCTTGTCCCGGGCGCCGGGCAGCTCGGGCATGCCGTAGGGCCAGCTGCCGGCGTGCTCGGTGCCGTAGTACTGCTTCCACGCGTCGGCGTCGGTGAGCCGGAAGTCGGCGCCGCAGTCGATTATCACCACGTCGTCGTCCAGCTGGTTGGCCAGCTCCGCGGAGTAGCCGTGCGGCAGGGCCAGGAACACCAGGTCGTGCCCGCGGAGCACCTCCGGGGTGGACGGGGCCAGCACCCGGTCAGCCAGCGGCAGCAGCTGCGGCTGGTGCTCGAACAGGGTGCTGCCCGCGTTGGAGCCGGCCGTCAGCGCGCCGATCTCCAGCTCGCCGGAGAGCACCGCCGGGTGCCCGAGCAGCAGGCGCAGGAGCTCACCCCCCGCGTACCCGCTGGCCCCGGCCACCGCCACCTTTGTCGTCATACGACGATTATGCACCGCGATGGAAAACTATCCACCGGCGGGGGTCAGCCGCGCAGCAGTGCTCCGGTGGCCGCGGTGGCGGCGTCCACGGCCGCGTCCCTGGCCAGGCTGGCCTCGTCCTCGGTGAGGGTGCGGTCGGTGGCGCGGAAGCGCAGCGCGAAGGCCAGCGAGCGCTTGCCCTCCCCCACCTGCTTGCCGGTGTAGACGTCGAACAGGCGGACGTCCTCCAGCAGCTCGCCGCCGCCGGCGCGCAGCGCCAGCTCCACCTCGCCCGCGGGCACGGCGGCGTCCACCACCAGCGCCACGTCCTGCAGCACCGGCGGGAACGGGGACACCACCGGCGCCACCAGCACCTCGCGCACCGGCAGGGCGTCCAGGTTCAGCTCCATGGCGCAGGTGCGCGGCGGCAGGCCGGCCCGCTCGCACACCGCGGGGTGCAGCTCGCCGGCGTGGCCGACCACCTCGCCGTCCACCACCAGCGCGGCGCAGCGACCGGGGTGCCACGGCGCCTGCTGGGCCTGGCGCACGGTGAGCTCCACGCCGCTGGCGCGGGCCACGGACTGGGCGGCGGCGATGGCGTCGGCGGTCTCGGCCACCCGGCCCGGGCCCCACCAGCCGGCGCGCTCGCGCTGGCCGCACAGCACCACCCCGACGTGCACGGGCTGGCGCGGCAGCGCCACCAGCAGGGCGTCGATCTCCTCCTGGCTGGGCCGGCGGTCCACCGGCAGCGCCGCCAGGGAGGTGGGCTCGGTGGTGCCCTCCGCGGGCTGGACCACCTGGGCCACGCCGAACAGCGACACGTCGCGCTGTCCACGGGAGACGTTGCGCTGCATGGCCTCCAGCAGCGCCGGCAGCACCGTGGTGGCCAGCTGGCCGCGGTCGGCCTCCAGCGGGTTGAGCACCGCGGCGGTGTTGCGCAGCGGGTCCTCGGCCGCCAGGCCCCAGGCGTCGAACACCCCGGCGGGCAGGAACGGCGTGGGCAGCACCTCCACGTAGCCCGCCGACGCCAGCGCCTTGGACACCGCGCGACGCCGGCGCTGGGACGGAGTGAGGCCGCGCCCGGCGGGGGCGGCGGGCAGCACCGACGGGATGGTGTCCAGCCCCTCCAGGCGCAGCACCTCCTCCACCAGGTCGGCCGGCTGGGTGATGTCCGGCCGCCAGGTCGGCGGGGTGACGGTCAGCGTGCCGGTGCCCGCCACGGTGCAGCCGACCTGGCGCAGCCGCCGAGCGGTGGTGCCCTCGGGGTAGCTGGTGCCGGCGACCTGGTCGGGCCGGTCGGCGGCCATGGTGACCGATGCCGGGGTGGACACGCCGCCCTCGTCGGTGCGGCCGTCCTGCACGGTGCCGCCGGCGATCTCGGCCAGCAGCTGTGCGGCCCGCTCCAGGGCCACCGCGGCCACGGCCGGGTCCACGGCCCGCTCGAAGCGCTTGCTGGCCTCGCTGGGCAGCTTGTGGCGCCGCGCCGTGCGGGCGATGCTCAGCGGGTCCCAGGTGGCGGCCTCCAGCAGCACGTCGGTGGTCTGCGGCCCCACCTCGGTGCTCGCTCCGCCCATCACGCCGGCCAGCGACACCGGGCCGGAGTCGTCGCAGATCACCACGTCGTCGGGGTCGAGCGTGCGCACGACGCCGTCCAGGGTGGACAGCTTCTCGCCGGTGCGGGCCTTGCGCACCACCAGGGGGCCCTGCACGGTGGCGGCGTCGAAGGCGTGCAGCGGCTGGCCGAGCTCCAGCATCACGTAGTTGGTGACGTCCACGGCGGCGGAGATCGGGCGCATGCCCGCCAGGATCAGCCGGCGCTGCAGCCACCACGGGCTGGTCGCGGCGGGGTCGATCCCGGTGACCCGGCGCACCACGAAGCGGGCGCACAGCGCCTCCGGCTCCAGCGTCACCGGCCAGGCGTCGCCGGCGCTCGCGGGGACCTCGGCCAGGCCACGGTCGGTGAACTCCACGTCGTAGGCGCTGGCCAGCTCGCGGCCCAGTCCGCGCACGGAGAAGCAGTAGCCCCGGTCCGGGGTGATGTTGAGCTCGATGACGGTGTCGTCCAGGCCGAGCGCGGCCACGGCGTCCTCGCCGGGGGTGCCCGTGCCCGCGGGCAGCACCAGGATGCCGGAGTGCTCACCGCCCACCCCGAGCTCGCGGGCGGAGCAGATCATGCCGTCGGAGACGTGGCCGTAGGTCTTGCGGGAGGCGATGGCGAAGCCGCCGGGCAGCTCGCTGCCGGGCAGGGCGACCACCACCAGGTCACCGACGGCGAAGTTGGTGGCCCCGCAGACAATGTTCTGCGGCTCGTCGTTGCCCACGTCCACCTGGCAGTAGCGGATGGGCTTCTTGAAGTCGGTGAGCTCGGTGATCTCCGCGACGCGCCCCAGGACCACCGGACCGCTGAGGTCGGCGGGCGGGAACAGCTCCTCCAGCTCCAGGCCCACCCGGACGAAGGCGTCGGAGACCGCGACCGCGTCGTCGGGCAGCGCGCCGGTGGGCAGGCCGGCGTCGGTGGTCAGCCAGGACAGGGGTACGCGCACGTTCAGTCAGCTCTCTCTCGGCTGGATCTTGTCAGGCACGGTGCTGGTTACAAGCACAGCGGGGGTGGCCGTCAGGCCTGGACGCCGAAGGGCAGGGTGAAGCGCACGTCGCCCTCGACCATGTCGCGCATGTCGGGGATGCCGTTGCGGAACATCAGGGTGCGCTCGATGCCCATGCCGAAGGCGAAGCCGGAGTAGCGGTCGGCGTCGATGCCGGCGGCGCGCAGCACGCTGGGGTGCACCATGCCGCAGCCGCCCCACTCCACCCAGCCCGCGCCGCCCTTCTTCTCCGGGAACCACACGTCCGGCTCGGCCGAGGGCTCGGTGAAGGGGAAGTAGCTGGGGCGCAGCCGGATGCGCGACTCCGGGCCGAACATGGCCTTGGCGAAGGCGTCCAGGGTGCCCTTGAGGTGGGCCATGGTGAGGCCCTCGGCGATGGCCAGGCCCTCCACCTGGTGGAACACCGGGGTGTGCGTGGCGTCCAGCTCGTCGGTGCGGAAGGTGCGGCCCGGGCACACCACGAACAGCGGGAGGTCGCGCTCGAGCATGGAGCGCACCTGCACCGGTGAGGTGTGCGTGCGGAGCACCTGCTTGGAGCCCTCCGGCGCCACGTAAAAGGTGTCCTGCATGGTGCGGGCGGGGTGGTCGGGCAGGAAGTTCAGCGCGTCGAAGTTGAAGTGCTCCACCTCCAGCTCCGGGCCCTCGGCCACCTCCCAGCCCATGGCCACGAAGATGTCCGCGATGCGTTCGGAGATGGCGGTGATGGGGTGGCGCGCCCCCAGCGGCTGACGCTCGGCGGGCAGCGTGACGTCCAGCGCCTCGGCCACCAGCACGGCGGCGTCTCGCTCGGCGAGCAGCTCGGCGTGCCGGTCGTCGTAGGCCTGCTGGGCGGCGGCACGCACGCGGTTGACCCGCTTGCCGGCATCGGCCCGGGCCGCGGGCGGCAGGGCGCCGAGCTCGCGGCGGGCCAGCATCACCGGGGCCCGGTCGCCCAGGTGGGCGGTGCGGGCGGCGGCCAGCGCGTCCAGGTCCGCCGCGGTGGCGAAGGCCTGCTCGGCCTCCTCCTGCGCCCGGTCGAGCGCGTCCGCGGACAACGCGGCGACCTGCTTGGGGTCGTAGGGGTCGTTGGTGGCGGACACGGAGCGGTGCACCTCGTTGTCTGTGTGGGGTTCCGGCCGCTGGTTCTCGGCCGGGCTGGACGCGCCCTCGATCCTAGGCGATGGTGCTCAGCGCCCCGCCGGGGTTTCGCCCGGGTGGACCCGGCCGCTACGCCGCTGGGCGCGGGCGCTGGCGTAGAGGCACAGCGCCGCCGCGGTGGCCAGGTTGAGGCTCTCCGCGCGGCCGTGGATGGGGATGCGCACCCGGTGGTCGGCCGCGGCGGCCAGCTCGGGGCTCAACCCGTGCGCCTCGTTGCCGAACAGCCACGCGGTGGGTGCGCGCAGCAGCTCGTCGGCGTCGTCGAGGTCCACCTCGCCGTCCGCGGCGGTGGCCAGCACCTGCAGGCCGGCGGCGCGGGCCTGCTCGAGCAGACCCAGCGGGTGGCGGTGCCGGGCCAGCGGCAGGTGGAAGACGCTGCCGGTGGAGGCCCGCACGCACTTGCCGTTGTGCACGTCCACGCTGTCGCCGGCCAGCAGCACGGCGTCGGCCCCGGCGGCGTCGGCCACCCGGATGACGGTGCCGGCGTTGCCCGGCTCGGCGGCGTCCACGAGCACCCCAACCAGCTGCGGGGAGCCGTGCAGGGCCTGCTCGGGGCTGACGTCCACCAGGTCGCACACGGCGACCAGGCCCTGTGGGGTGACGGTGTCCGACAGCGCGGCCGCGGCACGGTCGGTGACCGGGCTGACCCGCACGCCCCGCTCGGTGGCCGCGGCGGCCAGCTCCGGGTGCGCGGCCAGCGCGGTGGCGGTGACGAACAGCTCGCGGACCTGGCCGTCGGCCAGGGCCTCGCGGACGGCCTGGGCGCCCTCGGCCAGGAAGTGGCCGGTGCTGCGCCGGGTGGCGCCGCGATGAAGCTTGACAGCGGAAACGACCCGCGGAGTCCGTTCGGTGAACGGGTCCGCGGGTCGGTCTCCTGCTGAGGGCGAGGCGCTCAGGCCGCGCTCTCCTTGGGTGCGTTCACGTCGGCGGGGACGTGCGCCTTGGCCAGCTCCACCAGGGTGGCGAAGGCGGCCGGGTCAGCGACGGCCATGTCGGCCAGCACCTTGCGGTCGACCTCCAGGCCCGAGGCCTTGAGACCCTGGATGAAGCGGTTGTAGGTCATCCCGTTCGCGCGGGCCGCAGCGTTGATGCGCTGGATCCACAGCTTGCGGAACTCGCCCTTGCGCGCACGGCGGTCGCGGTAGGCGTAGGTCATCGAGTGGAGCATCTGCTCCTTGGCCTTGCGGTACAGGCGCGAGCGCTGTCCGCGGTAGCCGGAGGCCGACTCGAGCGTCGTACGACGCTTCTTCTGGGCGTTGACTGCCCTCTTCACGCGTGCCACTGGGTAAGTCCTGTCGATCTCGGGGGCGAGGATCCGCCCGGGTGTGCGGGAGAGGCCTCAGCGCCGCGGGGTGCGGGCCGGGGCCGTCACTGGGAAGGGCAGGTCACATGCCCAGGAGGCGCTTGATGCGGCCCTGGTCGCTCTTGGCGACAGCGGTGTCCCCGTCGAGGCGACGCGTGCGCTTGGTGGGCTTGTGCTCCAGCAGGTGGCGGCGGTTGGCCTGCTCACGCATGAGCTTGCCGGCGCCGGTCACCTTGATGCGCTTGGCGGTGCCTTTGTGGGTCTTCATCTTGGGCATGTGTCGTCCTCAACTATTGGTTGTGAGCGTAGTGGCGGGCGTCGTCGTCAGCGTGGGCTGACTAGGACGTGGATCCCTGCTCGGTCGGTGCGGGCTGGGGGGTGCTCGCAGGCGCCTGCTCGGCCGGGGCCGGCGCGGCAGGGGTGGCCGCGGCGGCCTGGGCCGCCGCGGACTGGGCCGGCGGTGCCTCCGCGCTCTGCTGCGCCTTGACCCTGGTCTTGGCGCCCTTGTGCGGGGCCAGCACCATGGTCATGTTGCGGCCGTCCTGCTTGGCCGAGGTCTCCACGAAGCCGAGGTCGGCGACGTCGGCGCCGAGGCGCTGCAGCAGCCGGAAGCCCAGCTCGGGGCGGGACTGCTCGCGGCCACGGAACATGATGGTGACCTTGACCTTGTGGCCGGCCTCGAGGAAGCGCACCACGTTGCGCTTCTTGGTCTCGTAGTCGTGCGAGTCGATCTTGGGCCGGAGCTTCTGCTCCTTGACCACGGTCATCTGCTGGTTCTTGCGCGACTCGCGCTGCTTCTGCGCGTTCTCGTACTTGAACTTGCCGTAGTCCATGAGCTTGCAGACCGGCGGGCGGGCCTCGGGGGCGACCTCGACCAGGTCGAGGTCGGACTCCACGGCCAGGCGGAGTGCATCTTCCACGCGCACGATCCCCACCTGTTCCCCGTTGGGCCCTACGAGCCGCACTTCGGGAACACGGATGCGATCGTTGATGCGGGTCTCAGCGCTGATGGGGCCTCCTAGGTTCGGCATTCTGTCCATGACCGCAGAACCGGGCTCTCCACGACGAAGGCCCCAGGACGCCCTCGGAGGAGGACGTGCAGGGGCCCGTTGCCGACCGATCCTGACACCCCTGCCGGGGCATCGAAGCTCGTCGCGAGGACGAGCCGGACCGGACCTGCACACCCGAGGGATGTGGAGGTGGGAGCGGGGCTCCACTTGCTGCCCCCGGCGAACCGGGGGCGGTCGTAGGTGCAAGGCTACCAGTCATGACCGATGACCCGCACATCCCTGCCGAACCAGACACCCGAGAGCTGGCCGAGGTCCCCGCGGTGGAGGTGATCAGCCGCGCTGCGGTGATGCTGATGAGCTCGGCCGCGGAGAAGCTCGGCCTGTCCCACGAGACCCCCTCGTCCAGCCCGCACCGCGACCTGGACGAGGCCCGCCGCCTGATCACCGCCCTGGCCGGGC
Source organism: Rhodococcus sp. Z13_19A (assembly GCF_058133575.1). Lineage (NCBI taxonomy): Bacteria > Bacillati > Actinomycetota > Actinomycetes > Mycobacteriales > Nocardiaceae > Rhodococcus > Rhodococcus sp. Z13_19A. The sequence continues at coordinate 906,905 of NZ_JBYUNN010000002.1, read as the reverse complement.
TGATCACCTCGTCGGTGGAGTACCTGGGCCCGCACGCCGGACCGCTGCGCGACGGGCTGCAGGCACTGCAGCGGGCCTTCCGCGAGGAGTCCGCCCACCCCGACGAGCCGGGCATGGGCCCCGGCGAGAAGTACACCGGCCCCGTCTACTGACGGGCCGGCACCGCTCCACCCGCACTGCCGAACGACACGCACGACTGAGCCGGGCTCCCCGCGGGGGCCCGGCTCAGTCGGTCTGGCCTCAGCTGCGGTGGTGGTCCTTGCGGGCCCCGCCGCGGCGGGGGCTCTCGCCCTCCTCGCGGGTGAGGCCGATGAGCTGGCCGGAGATGCGGGTGCGCCGCAGCCGCTCGAAGAAGTCGTCGGCCAGGTTGGCCGGCAGCTCCACCAGGCTGTGGTCGCCCTGGATGTCGATGTGGCCGAAGTCGGCCCGGGTGAGCCCACCCTCGTTGGCGATGGCTCCGACGATCGACCCGGGCGAGATCTTGTGCCGGCGCCCCACCCGGATGCGGTAGGTGGCCATCGGCCCGCCCGCCTGCGAGCGCGCGGGGCCGCGGGAGCCGCGCTCCTTGTGCTCACCGCGCTCCCGGAAGCCACCCGCCTCCTTGCCCCCGGTGCGGGCGGCGCGCTCCTTGTCGTGGCGCTCGCGCTCCTTGCGGGGCGGTTCCGGCTTGAGCAGGAAGCTCTCCCCGTCCTGGGTCATCACGGCCAGCGCGGCCGCGACGTCCAGCAGGGTGACGTCCTCGTGCTCGCGCTCGTAGTCCTCCACCAGGCGGCGGAACAGGGTCATCTCCGCGGAGTCGAGGCTGGCGGTGATGGCGTCGGCGAACTTGCTCACCCGGGTGGAGTTGACGTCGTCCACCGTCGGCAGCGCCATCTCGGTGATGGGCTGGCGGGTGGCCTTCTCGATGGCCCGCAGCAGGTGGCGCTCTCGCGAGGTGACGAACAGCAGCGCGTCACCGGAGCGGCCCGCGCGGCCGGTGCGGCCGATGCGGTGCACGTAGGACTCGGTGTCGTGCGGGATGTCGTAGTTCACCACGTGGCTGATGCGCTCCACGTCGAGCCCGCGGGCGGCGACGTCGGTGGCCACCAGGATGTCCAGGTCCCCGCTCTTGAGCTGGCTCACCGTGCGCTCGCGCTGCGCCTGGGCGATGTCGCCGTTGATGGCGGCGGCGGAGAACCCGCGCGCCCGCAGCCGCTCGGCCAGCTCCTCGGTGGCCTGCTTGGTGCGGACGAACACGATCATCGCCTCGAACGTCTCCACCTCGAGCACCCGGGTGAGGGCGTCGAGCTTGCGGTTCCCGGCGACCTGGATGTAGCGCTGGCGGGTGTTGGCCGCGGTCACCGTGCGGTTGGTGACGGTGATCTCCTGCGCGTCGGTGAGGTAGCGCTTGGAGATCCGCCGGATCTGGCTGGGCATGGTCGCGGAGAACAGCGCGACCTGCTTGTCGTCCGGGGTGTCGGCGAGGATGGTCTCGACGTCCTCCTGGAAGCCCATCGCCAGCATCTCGTCGGCCTCGTCGAGCACCAGGAAGCGCAGCTCGCGCAGGTCCAGGGTGCCCTTGTTGAGGTGGTCGATGACGCGACCGGGCGTGCCCACCACCACGTGCGCGCCGCGGCGCAGCCCGGCCAGCTGCACGCCGTAGCTCTGGCCACCGTAGATGGGCAGCACGTGCAGACCCGGCAGGTGGCGGGAGTAGGAGCTCACGGCCTCGGCCACCTGCAGCGCGAGCTCGCGGGTGGGCGCCAGGATCAGCGCCTGCGGCGTCTTCTGGCTCAGGTCGATGCGGGACAGGATGGGCACCGCGAAGGCCGCGGTCTTGCCCGTTCCGGTCTGCGCCAGGCCCACCACGTGCCGGCCCTGCAGCAGGGCGGGGATGGTGGCGGCCTGGATCGGCGACGGGCTCTCGTACCCGACGTCGGTGAGGGCGCGCAGCACCCGCTCGTCGATGCCGAGGTCGGCGAAGGAGACAGGCGGGGCCCCCTCGGGCTCGGCGGTCTCCGTGGTGGGGGCGGGTCGGTCCGTGGTGGACGGCGCCGCACTCTGGGAACCCGCTGTGTCGGGCCCTGCAGCCTGGGTGGCTGCAGCCTCGGGGCCCGCTGTGTCGGGCCCTGCGGTCTCGGGGCCTGCGGTCTGGCGGTCGGTCATGTCGCGGTCAGTCGTGTCGTCGTGAGTCATCAGTCGTCAAATCTAGTCGTCCTGGTCTGAGGGAGGTTCCACCCGTCGGTGGGGCTACCCCGCTGGGACGGCTACCTTCTCCTTGCGCTTGATCGGGGGGATCACTGTGGGTGCTTCTGTGGGGGCGGCCTCGAGGGCGTCCTTGAGGTAGCGGCCGGTGTAGCTCTCCGGCACCGCGGCAACGTCTTCCGGCGTGCCCTGGGCGATGAGCCGGCCACCGCCGGCACCGCCCTCCGGGCCCATGTCCAGGACCCAGTCGGCCGTCTTGATCACATCGAGGTTGTGCTCGATGACGATGACGGTGTTTCCCTTGTCGACCAGGCCGTTGATCACGCCGAGGAGCTTGCGGATGTCCTCGAAGTGCAGCCCGGTGGTGGGCTCGTCCAGCACGTAGACGGTGCGGCCGGTGGAGCGCTTCTGCAGCTCCGCCGCCAGCTTGACCCGCTGCGCCTCACCACCGGAGAGGGTGGGAGCTGGCTGGCCGAGCCGGACGTAGCCCAGCCCAACGTCCACCAGCGTCTGCAGGTAGCGGTGGATGGAGGTGATGGACTGGAAGAACTCGGCCGCCTGCTCGATGGGCATGTCCAGCACCTCGGCGATGGTCTTGCCCTTGTAGTGCACCTCCAGGGTCTCCCGGTTGTAGCGCGCACCGTGGCATACCTCGCAGGGCACGTACACGTCCGGCAGGAAGTTCATCTCGATCTTCAGCGTGCCGTCGCCGGAGCAGGCCTCGCACCGGCCGCCCTTGATGTTGAACGAGAACCGGCCGGGCTGGTAGCCGCGCACCTTGGCCTCCACGGTGGAGGCGAACAGCGTGCGGATCTTGTCGAACACCCCGGTGTAGGTGGCCGCGTTGGAGCGTGGGGTGCGCCCGATGGGCGACTGGTCCACCTGCACCAGCTTGTCCAGCTGGTCCAGCCCGTTCACCCGGGTGTGCCGCCCGGGCACCTGGCGGGCCCGGTTGAGCTTGTTGGCCATCACCGTGGCCAGGATGTCGTTGACCAGGGTGGACTTGCCGGAGCCGGAGACCCCCGTGACCGCGGTGAGCACCCCGAGCGGGAAGCTCACGTCGATGTCGTGCAGGTTGTGCTCGCGCGCGCCCACCACGGTGACCTGCCGCTTGCGGTCGATCTTGCGGCGCTGGGCGGGCAGCGGGATGGCCATCCGGCCGGACAGGTACGCGCCGGTGAGGGACTCGGTGTTCTCCAGCAGCCCTGCGTAGGTGCCGCTGTGCACCACGTGGCCGCCGTGCTCGCCGGCGCGCGGGCCGATGTCCACCACCCAGTCGGACTGGCGGATGGTGTCCTCGTCGTGCTCCACCACGATCAGCGTGTTGCCCAGGTCGCGCAGCCGGGTGAGGGTCTCGATGAGCCGCCGGTTGTCGCGCTGGTGCAGCCCGATGGAGGGCTCGTCCAGCACGTACAGCACGCCCACCAGGCCGGAGCCGATCTGGGTGGCCAGGCGGATGCGCTGGGCCTCGCCACCAGAGAGCGTGCCGGCGGCGCGGTCCAGGGACAGGTACTCCAGGCCGACGTCGAGCAGGAAGCCCAGCCGGGCCTGGATCTCCTTGAGCACCTGGCCGGCGATCATCTGCTCGCGCGGGCCGAGCTGCATGGCGTTGAGGAAGGCGGAGCAGTCGGCCACCGACAGCGCACAGACCTCGGCGATGGACAGCGGCTGCTCGTCGCCCAGGGTGACCGCGAGGATCTCCGGCTTCAGCCGGGTGCCGTGGCAGGCCGGGCAGGGCACCTCTCGCATGTAGCCGTCGTACTTCTCCTTCATGTACTCCGACTCGGTCTGCTCCAGGCGCCGCTCCAGGAACGGCATGACGCCCTCGAAGGCGGCGTAGTAGGAGCGGGTGCGCCCGTAGCGGTTGGTGTACTTGACGTGCACCTGGTCGTCGGAGCCGCCCAGCACGGCCTTGCGCACCTTGGCGGGCAGCTTCTTCCACGGCGTGTCCATGGAGAAGCCCATGGCCTGTGACAACCCGGACAGCAGGCGGTTGAAGTACTCCGCGGTCTGCCCGCTGGACCAGGGTGCGATGGCGCCGTCGGCCAGGCTGAGCTCGTCGTCGGGGACCACCAGCTCGGGGTCGACCTCCTTGCGCACGCCGATTCCGGTGCACTCCGGGCAGGCGCCGTAGGGCGAGTTGAAGGAGAACGAGCGCGGCTCGAGGTCGTCGATGGCCAGCGGGTGGTTGTTGGGGCAGGCCATCTTCTCGGAGAAGCGGCGCTCACGGTCGGGGGCGTCCTCGTCGCGGTCGACGAACTCCAGCACGATGACGCCCTCGGCCAGGCGCAGCGCGGTCTCCACCGAGTCGGTGAGCCGCTGCTTGGCGCTGTCCTTGACGCTGAGGCGGTCGACCACCACCTCGATGTCGTGCTTCTCCTGCTTCTTCAGCTTGGGTGGGTTGGTCAGCTGGTGCACGGTGCCATCCACCCGGACCCGGGAGTAGCCCTGGCTGCGCAGCTGCTCGAAGAGATCGACGAACTCCCCCTTGCGGGTGCGCACCACGGGGGCGAGCACCTGGAAGCGCGCGCCCTCCTCCATGGCCAGCACCTGGTCGACGATCTGCTGCGGGGTCTGGCGGGAGATCAGCTCGCCGCAGACCGGGCAGTGCGGGGTGCCGGCGCGGGCGTAGAGCAGGCGCAGGTAGTCGTAGACCTCGGTGATGGTGCCCACCGTGGACCGCGGGTTGCGGTTGGTGGACTTCTGGTCGATGGAGACCGCCGGCGAGAGGCCCTCGATGAAGTCCACGTCAGGCTTGTCCATCTGCCCCAGGAACTGGCGGGCGTAGGCCGAGAGCGACTCGACGTAGCGGCGCTGCCCCTCGGCGAAGATGGTGTCGAAGGCGAGGCTGGACTTGCCCGAGCCGGACAGCCCGGTGAAGACGATGAGGCTGTCCCGGGGCAGGTCGATGTCGATCCCCTGCAGGTTGTGCTCGCGAGCGCCACGGACGACCAGACGGTCAGCCACTCCAGATCCCTTCATCACGCACTAGTTCCCCTGCGCACCACTGCACACCCGGCAGCACACCGCGGTGCACCGAGTGTGGCCAACATCCGCCACGAGGTGACCACATCCGATATGCGACCGGTGTGGCCGGATGTCGCGCTCTCCTCCATGGTAGGTCGGCGCCCCGACAAGAACCGGGCGGCCAGTCGCTCCCCCGGTCTGGACGTGACGCCGGTAACGTTGTGCACCATGCAGGTTGACGCGCACTACACAGGCTCGGTGACCCCGGGTGGGGCCGCGCAGCGCAAGGACTTTCCCGGCGGGACCCTCACCAAGGTGTCGGTGGGCCCGATGGACAACAACGCCTACCTGGTGGTGTGCCATTCCACCGGCAAGTCCTTGCTCATCGACGCCGCGAACGACGCCGACCGCCTCACCGAGCTGCTCGACGAGCAGGCCCCCGAGCTGTCGCTGGTGGTGACCACCCACCAGCACCCTGACCACTGGCAGGCCCTGGCCGACGTGGTCGGCGGCACCGGCTCCCCCACCGCCGCGCACGCGCTGGACGCCGCCCCGCTGCCGGTGGTCCCGGACCGCGTGCTCGCCCACGGCGACACCGTCGAGGTGGGTGACCTACGGCTGGAGGTGATCCACCTGCGCGGCCACACGCCTGGCTCGGTGGCCCTGCTGCTGCGCGCCGGCGAGCAGAAGCACCTCTTCACCGGCGACAGCCTGTTCCCGGGCGGGCCGGGAAAGACGCAGAACCCGGAGGACTTCGGCCAGCTGATGGACGACCTGGAGGAGCGCGTCTTCGGGACGCTGCCCGACGACACCGTCGTCTACCCCGGCCACGGGCGCGACACCAACCTGGGCATCGAGCGTCCGCAGCTGGGCGAGTGGCGCGCCCGCGGCTGGTGACCGCCGGCTAGGGCAGCTGCTCGTACAGCCGGGACAGCGCTGACTCCACCTCGGGGGTGAAGGCGGTGAACGGGGTGGCGCTGATGGTCTGCTGCGCGCCGCGCCCCGCCCGCCGCCAGGTGCCCACGATGCGCCCGGCGCTCACCACGGTGGACAGGAACATCCCGTTGCCGCCGGGCACCACCCGGCCGGCGTGCTCGGTGTCCAGCTGCGCCCGGCGATCGCCGTAGCCCAGCACCAGCTCGTCGAAGCCGGGCAGCAGCAGCACCCCCTCGGCCTCCTCGCGCGCGGCAGCGAGCCGCTCGGGAGTCTGCGGGTCCATCAGGTGCTCGGTGCCGTCGCCGTCGGCGCCCGCCACCTCGACGCTGAGCAGGTGCAGCCGGGCCAGCTCCACCCCGGTGCGGCGGTCGCCCACCCGCAGGTGGGCCCACCGGCCCAGGTCGGCCGGGGTGGCGGGGCCGTGGCTGCGGAAGTAGCGCAGCGCCAGCTCACCCAGGGCCTCCTCGCGCTCGAGCCGGCGGGGCCGGCGCACCCAGTCGCGCGCGAGCACCAGCAGGTGCTGCCCGTTCCGGGTAGGGCCGAAGACCAGGGTGCCGGTCATGGCCAGGTAGCCGAGCAGGTGCGCACCGCGCTGCTCGCGGGTGGCCAGACCCGCGTCGTCCCACACCGCGAACAGCTCGCTGCGGGTGAGGCCAGCTCCCCCGGCCAGCGCCTGCTCGGCCAGCTGCCCGGCACGGTCGAGGTCGTCCTCGGTGAGCCCGAGGCTGCGGCGCCGGCCCGCGCTGGCGGCCACCACCCGCGGGGTGAGCAGCGGCAGCATCCAGGCCACGTCCTCGGCGGGCAGCAGGTGCAGCGTGCCGCGCATGGGCCAGGTCCGCACCACCTCGCCGGCGTCCAGCGCGGCCACCACGTCGGCGCGGGTGCCGGCGGCGGTGCGCAGCGCCACCGAGGTGAGCGAGCCGGGGTGGTCCTGGGCCTGCACCGCGCCCATCCACCGCACCGCCTCGGCCGCGGTGGCGGCACGTGGCCCCGCCAGCCGCTGCGCCGCCAGCCGCAGCAGCGCCACCTCCGGCAGCGTCACGTTCTGCACCGTGGCCATGGGTTCACGGTCGCACGCCACGCCGACAGGATGGTGCGTCTGCAAGTACCACCAACCGCCCCGCGCCGCGTCCGCAACCGCTGCCAAGCAGGCTGGAGCGTCAGCTCGCGGTGAGGCCCGTGATCACCAGGTCGAGCAGCCGTCCGTAGGTCGCCTCCGGGTCGACCGCCACGGTGCACCCGGCCAGCTCTAGCGACACCGCCCCGTGCACCGCCGCCCAGATCTGGCTGGCAAGGTCCTCGGCGTCACCGGTGGCGATCGCCCGCTGCGCCATGGCGTGCTGCACGTGCCCCACCAGCTCGCCGAACGCCGCCATGGCCGCCTCCTGCACCTGCTCGGAGGCGAACCCCGCGCCGGTGGTGGCGTCGAACATGACGCGGTAGTGCTGCGGGTGCGACAGCGCGAACTCTCGGTAGCGCACGCCGCAGCACCGCAACCGCTGCAGCGGGTCGGCCTCGCCGCGGGGGGCCACCGCGTCACGCAGCCCGTGGAAGCCGCGCACCAACAGCTCGCGCTCCAGGCCCTCCTTGTCGCCGAAGCGGTTGTAGACACCCATCGGCGCCACCCCGGCCTCGGTCGCCACCGCGCGCACGGTCACGCCGGACGGGCCCTCTCGCACCAGCACCGCCTCGGCGGCGTCCACCAGCGCAGCCCGCACGTCACCGCTGGGGGTGCGCACCCGACGCGTGGATCCCGCCACCGGTACCTCCTTGGCCTTGCTGATCGCCGTGCCACGCCCTGCTGGCCAACGCGCTGGCTCGACTGCCAGCAATGACCGCAAGTTACCCCTTGCCAGCACCCCCATCGTAGATAACACTGTTCCACATCAGTAGTACATCGTTCTACAGGAGAACCTGATGGCTGCACCACGACTCGACCCGCCCCACGCCGCTGCCCCGCACCCACGCCGCTGGTGGGCGCTGGCCGTGCTGTGCCTGAGCGTGCTCATCGTGTTGGTGGACAACACCATCGTGAACGTCGCGCTCCCCACGCTGAGCCGCGAGCTGCGGGCCTCCACCAGCGACCTGCAGTGGCTGGTGGACGCCTACACCCTGCTGTTCGCCGGGCTGATGCTCACCGGTGGCGGGCTCGGAGACCGCTTCGGGCGCAAGCCGGTGCTGCAGGTGGGCCTGGTGCTGTTCGCCGCCACCTCGGTGTGGGCGGCCTACGCCTCCACCACCGGCGAGCTGATCGCCGCACGGGCGGCGATGGGGGTGTCCGCAGCCTTGATCTACCCGGCCACGCTGGCCATCCTGTCCACGATCTTCACCGACCGCCGGGAGAAGGCCACCGCGATCGGCATCTGGACGGCGGTGTCCGGGCTCGCGGTGGCGGTGGGGCCGGTCAGCGGCGGGCTGCTCCTGAAGCACTTCTCCTGGAGCTCGATCTTTCTGGTGAACATTCCGCTGGTGGTGCTGGCGCTGGTGGCCGGCAAGCTGCTGCTGCCCAGCTCGCGCGACCCCCACCCGGGCCGGTTCGACGCCGTCGGCGCGGTGCTGTCGGTGGCCTCAGTCGGGCTGCTGGTGTGGACGGTGATCGAGGCACCGGACCACGGGTGGCTCTCGCCGGCCACCCTCGGCGGCTTCGTGGGGGCGGCACTGCTCTCTGTGGTCTTCACCTGGTGGGAGCTGCGCCGGTCGCAGCCGCTGCTGGACGTCCGGGTGTTCGCCAACCGCCGGGTGTCGGCGGCCAGCGCGGCTGTGGCGATGGCCTACTTCGGCCTGTTCGGCTTCATCTTCATGATCACCCAGTACTTCCAGGCGGTACGCGGCTACGACACCCTGCGGGCCGGGGTGGCGACGCTGCCCTTCGCGGTGGTGGTGGGCCTGCTGTCGCCGGTGGCGATCGTGCTGATGAAGCGGTGGGGCACCACCGTGGTGGTCGCCGCCGGTCTGCTGCTGATGAGCTCCGGGTTCCTGCTGGTCACGGTGACCACGGTGGACGCGCCCTACTGGGGGCCGATCGTCGTCGCGATGGTGCTGATGGCAGCAGGGCTGGGACTGACCACCGGCCCGGCCACCGACGCGATCATGGGCGCCCTGCCCGCGGTGCGGGTCGGCGCCGGCTCGGCGATCAACGACACCACTCGCGAGGTGGGCGGGGCCCTGGGGGTCGCGGTCATCGGCTCGGTGCTCAGCTCGGTCTACGGCGGCAAGCTCGCCACCGAGCTCGGCGGGCTCGGGCTGCCGGCCGACGCGGTGTCCGCCGCGCGGCACTCGGTGATAGCCGCCTTCGAGGTGGTCGGGCAGCTGCCCGGCGAGCTCCAGGGCCCGGCGGTCGCCACCGTCCGCACGACCTTCATGGACGGGTTGCACGCGGGTTCGCTCGCCTCCGCCATCGCCACAGCCCTGGCTGCGGTGGGGGTGCTGGTCGCGCTGCCCAAGCACGACCAACACCCCGATCCGTCCCCGGAGGAGCAGACGGCTAACGACGCTGCGGCGCCGGGCACGCGCCAGCCAGCCACCCCACCGAGTTGATCTCCTCGGCGGAGCGAGGGTCCCCGGCGTAGCTGACCTGGTCGGTGCACGGGCGGGCGCTGGCCGTGGGGGTGGTGGTGCCCGGCGGCGACGCGGTGGCGCTGGGCACCGGCGTGCGGGCGGTGCTCGGCGCCGGGCTGGTGCGCGGCGGCACCGGCGCAGCCCGCTCGCGCAGCGTGACCGTCGGCGTGTGCGGTGACGAGGTGGGCGGGGTGGCCAGCGGAACGCTGGCCGTGGGCGCCTCCTCCAGCGTGGCGGACGGCTGCTCCCGGACGCCGGACGGAGCGGGGCGCGCGCACGCGCTGACGACCGTGGTGGCGGCGAGTGCCCCGAGCAGCAACCGCTTCATGGAACGGCCCTCCTGGCTGACTCGCCCATTGCGGACGAACGACAAGAAATGGCAGGTACCAGCCGCCATTACAGACCACGAACGGCTCCGCAGCCATTCCGGGAGCGACGGAGCAGTCGCCGGCTCGGGGCGTCTGCAAGTACCACCACGTGACGGCGGCCCCTCGCCGGGCGACGGATCTACCAGCGCCGATGCCGGCAGTCGATCAGTTTCCTGCGGCTGCGGCGTCCCTTCTCCCAGGACGGCGCACGGTGCGCGCACGGCAGAGGAGGGCGAAACAGCATGGGCGACTTGGTGGTCACCACGTTTCTGACGATGGACGGCGTGATGCAGGCCCCGGGGGGTCCGCCCGAGGACGTCTCCGGCAGTTTCGAGCACGGTGGGTGGCTGGTGCCCTTCGCCGATGAGGACATGGGCGCCCAGGTGGACGAGTGGTTCTCCCACGCCGGGGCGTTCCTGCTCGGTCGCGGCACCTACGAGATCTTCGCCGCGCACTGGCCGAAGGTTCCGGTGGAGGGCGACCGGGTGGCGTGGTCGTTGAACACCCTGCCCAAGCACGTGGCCTCCACCACGCTCAGCGCGGTGGACTGGGAGGCCTCGCAGCTGATCACCGGTGACGTGCCCACGGCGGTGCGGGGGCTGAAGGAGACTGTGGACGGTGAGCTGCAGGTGCACGGCAGCGCCGGGCTGGTGCAGACCCTGCTGACCCACGAGCTGGTGGACGAGCTGCGGCTGATCGTCTTCCCCGTGGTGGTGGGCACGGGCAAGCGGTTGTTCGGCGAGGGCACGGTGCCCACCACCTTCTCGCTGGTCACCTCGGCGAGCACCAGCACCGGCGCCCTCACCGCCGCCTACCGGCACGTGGGCGGGGTGCAGACCGGCTCCTTCCTGCTCGAGGAGTGAGCAGGAAGGACCCTCAGCCAGGACGGCCGGCTGCGCGCCGTCAGGCCTGGCGCAGCGCCTGGTCCAGGTCAGCCCGCAGGTCTTCCACGTCCTCCAGGCCCACCGACAGCCGCACCACGCCGTCGGTGATGCCGACGGCCGCGCGGCCCTCCGCGCCCAGGCGGCGGTGGGTGGTGGTGGCCGGGTGGGTCATCATCGACTTGGCGTCGCCCAGGTTGTTGGAGATGTCGATGATCTGCAGGCGGTTGAGCAGCTCGAAGGCCCGCTCCTTGCCGCCGTCGAGCTCGAAGGTGATGACGGTGCCGCCCCCGGACATCTGCCGCTTCGCCAGCTCCACCTGGGGGTGCGAGGCCAGGAACGGGTAGCGCACCCAGCTGATGCCGGGCTGCTGCTCGAGCCACTCGGCCAGCTGCTGGGTGGTGCCCACCGCGTGGCGCACCCGCAGGCCCATGGTCTCCAGGCCCTTGGTGAGCACCCAGGCGTTGAACGGCGACATGGAGGGCCCGGTGTGGCGCATCAGCGTCTTCACCGGGCCGTCGATGAACTCCTTGCTGCCCAGGATGGCGCCGCCGAGCACGCGCCCCTGGCCGTCCATGTGCTTGGTGGCGGAGTAGACCACCACGTCGGCACCCACCTCGGTGGGCCGCTGCAGCACGGGGGTGGCGAAGACGTTGTCCACCACGACCCTCGCACCCGCGCCGTGGGCGAGCTCCACCACGGCGGCGACGTCCACGATCTCCTGCATCGGGTTGGACGGGCTCTCGAAGAACACTGCGGCGGCCGGGGTGGCCAGCGCCCGCTTCCACTCGTCCAGGTCGCCGCCGTCGATGAACTCGGTGACGATGCCCCAGCGGGGCAGGATCTCGTCGAGGATGACGAAGCACGAGCCGAACAGGCTCTTGGCCGCGACCACCCGGTCGCCGGCCTTGAGCAGGGCCGCGAGCGCGGTGAACACCGCGGACATGCCGCTGGCGGTGGCGAAACAGGCCTCCGCACCCTCCAGCCGCGCCAGGCGCTCCTCGAACATGGCCACCGTGGGGTTGCCGTAGCGGGAGTAGACGAAGCGGTCGACCTCGCCGGCGAACGCCGCCTCAGCGTCCTCGGCAGTGTCGTAGACGAAGCCCGAGGTGAGGAACAGCCCTTCCGACGTCTCCTGGAACTCCGAGCGCGTCACGCCAGAACGCACGGCCAGGGTGTCGGGACGCCAGCTCGGCGTCCCGTCGGTGCTGCTCACGACTGCCTCCACGGGAGCCCCTCGGCTCGCCATCCGGTACTGCCACGGTGGCCGGAGGAGTCCAGCCCACCCTCGAATCCGTCGAGCACGTTGTAGGCCGGGCCGCTGCCGGCCGCCGTCACCGCCCGAGCAGCCGACACCGACCGCTGCCCAGACCGACACAGGAACATCACCGGACGTCCCTGCGCGAGCCGATCCACTTCGTCGGTGAACTCCGGGTTGACCTCGCCCTGGGCGCTGACCCACTCCACCAGGCCGAGCTCGGCCTGCAGGTCGGAGAGGTCGGGCACGCCGACGTGGCGCCACTCCGCGTCGGTGCGGACGTCGACGAGCACAGCGGCGCCGCCGGCCACCGCCTCCCACGCCTCCTGCACGGTCAGGTCACCGGCGTAGCCCTCGGCCGGGCACCCCTGGGGGGCGCTCACCGCGCGGCCTCGCTGTCGTCCAGCACCACGGCCTGGGCCACGATGACCTGCCCGTCGGGCCGGCAGGTGGCGGAGGGCGAGCCGTGCAGGCGGTAGCCCTCGGCCAGTGCCGTGCTCACCCGCTTGCAGAACGTCTGGTCGTCGGGGCCGGTCAGCAACCGGTACCGGAGCCTTCCCTCACCTGGCTGGGGATCACTCACGTGCTTCGTCCCATCGTCTCCGTGCGCGCCGACGTGCTCACCGGCGCGGAGGCGATGTTACGACCCCGGCTCCGCGGCGCTGCGGCCTCGTCCGGCACCCGGGGCGAAAACGCCCTCCGGGACCGCACCCGCGTCGAGGATCACGCGGGACAGCCGGGTTCCGATCTCGGTGAGCCGAAGGGTGCCCGGCACGCCCAGCGCCGCCCAGGGGGCCACGGCCATCCGGTCGGTGGCAGCCTCGACGTCGGCGCGCAGCTGCACGCCGGCCTCGGTGAGCGAGCCGTCCCCGGCCAACAGGCCCCGCTGCCGCAGCGCCTGCTCGGCGTCCGCCCACTGCTGCTCCGACCAGCCGCGGGTGGCCTGCGCGGCCCCCACGGTGAACCCGGTGCCGGTGGCGGTGTGGGTGATCAGCGCCTCGATGCCCGACAGCCCCGCACCCAGCAGTGCCGCCACGTGGCCGTCGCCGCGGTGCTCGCGCAGCAGCGTGATGGCGTGCCAGAGCACCAGCAGCGGGGACTCCGGCCACTCCAGGTCGGCGTGCCCGGCGTGCAGTGCCCGGCCCGCGCTGGTGCAGGCCAGCGCCGCGGTGCGGGCGAGCTCGGCCGCCTCGGCGACCTCGGGCGAGTCGGCGAGCTCCGGGCCCAGCAGCCGGCGCAGCGCCTGCTCGGCCGCCGTCCGGCGGGCGGCCAGCACGGCCGGTGGCTCGGCCAGGGTCCAGGCCCGCGGGAGGTGGCGCGCGATCACGTCGGGGTTGAAGTTGTAGAAGGTGGCCGCCACCGGACCCGGGCCCACCGCCCCCATGGCCGCGGCGCGACCCGCGAAGTAGCACATCCGGCCCGGCCGCAGGCCCGCCTCGGTGAGCCGCTGGTCGGTCTCCGGCACGAAGTAGGTCATCGAGTGGATCATGTCGGTGGCGCGGGCACAGCGAGTGGCCGTGGCGGTGTCCATCGCAGCGGTGTCCAACGTGGAGCTGTCCATCGTGGCGGTGTGCACCGTGGAGCTGTCCATCTCGGGGGTCGTCATCTGCGTGACCCTAGCCACGCCAGGGGCCCCGGCCCAGCGGCACGGCTGCGACAGCGCGCCGCGGGGCTACTTGGCGGTCTGCCGTCGCAGCAGGTACGGGTGCAGCCGGCTGAGCCCGCGCACCCGCACCGGACGCATCGACCGCAGCCGGAACTGCTCGGCGTGCTCCTCCAGCGCCTCGGCCAGCTCGGAGTCGAGCAGCACCGAGTCGGGCTTGGCCACCGAGGTCAGCCTGGCGGCGATGTTGACCACCGAGCCGAAGGCGTCGCCGAAGCGGACGAGGACGGGGCCGTAGGCCATCCCCACCCGGATCCCGGGCAGCACGTCGTCGGCGATCACCCGCTCCTGCAGCTCCAGGGCGATGCGGGCGGCGTGCGCGGGCTCCTGCACGGCGAACATCACCTCGTCGCCCACGGTCTTGACCACCCAGCCGTGTCCCTCGGCGATCACGTCCATGGCGCAGGACTCGAAGCGCTCGATCAGCCGGTCGAGCTCCTCGATGTCGAGCTGGCGGGTGAGCCGGGTGTAGCCCACGATGTCGGCGAAGCCGACGACCAGGCACTGCCGGGAGATCTGCTCGGTGGGACCGACCAGCGCACGGCCGGCGTTCGCAGCGAGGTGGCGGCGCCACACGTAGGACTGCAGCGCCTCGATGGTCGGGAGCAGCCCCTTGGCCACCGAGCCCACCTCGGCGCGCACCACGTCCACGTCCAGCTCGGAACCCTCAGGGGTCTTGTCCACCGCCTCGGCCAGCCGGGTGCCGATGTAGCTGGTCATCAGCCCCACCTGCCACTCGGCGAGCCGGGACAACGACTGGCCCAGGGCGCGGGTCACCGAGATCTCCATCTCGGCCGAGATCACGCCCTCCTCGACCAGCCGGCTGATGGTGCGCAGCGCCTGGACGTCGCCGCGGGTGTACATCACCGCGTCGGGGTCGTCGCCCTGCGCGAAGCCCATGGCCACCCACAGGCGGGTGGCCTGCTCCAGCGGGACACCGGCCTCCTCGGCCGCCTGGTAGCGGTCGTAGCGACGGCGCCCGCCCAGCAGGGTGCGCTCGAGCTCCTCCTGGATGCCCTCGCGCAGCGCCTTGTCGTCGTCGGCCCGGTCGCTCTCGGGGCTCGGGGCTGTGCCCTCGCCCACCGTGTCGGCTCCAGCCGTCGCGGCTGCACCCTCCTCGACGACTGGTGCGGTGTCCTCGGAGTCTGCCGTCACTGCACCGTGTGCACGATCAGGACGTCGCAGTGGGCCTTGCGGGCGGTGTCGGACGGGACGGAGCCGAGCAGCCGACCGGTGAGGCTGTTGAGGCCGCGGTTGCCCACCACGAGCAGGTCGGCCTTCACCTCGTCGATGAGGGCGAGCAGGGTGTCCACCGGCGCGCCGCTGACCGCGCGGGTCTCGATCTCCCCCGCGCCAGCCAGCTTGGCCCGGTCGTGGGCGGTCTGCAGGGTGTCCTGGGCCGGCGCCGAGCCCATCACCTGGTAGGACTCCTCGCGCAGCGCCTCCGAGGCCCGCTTCACCTCGCGCGGGCTGGCCGGGAAGTAGGCGCACGCGATCACCAGGCGCGCACCAGCGTCACCGGCGAGGCTGGCAGCGCGCTCCACCGCGAGGAGTGACGAGTCCGAACCATCAGTACCGACGAGCACGGTGCGATAGGCGGTCAACTGAACCTCCGACGTGGGGCGGGCCGGGCGCCTCTGCCCGGTCTCTGTCAGAGACCGTAACGGTTTTGCCCTGTTTTCGGGGTTGAGGTCATCGCGGCAGGACCGGCTCCGAGCCCTCCTGGACACCGGAGCGCTCCGGGACGTCGAGCTCGGTGCGGCGGGTCGGCCAGCTGCGCTGCCGCTCGCGCGCCACCACCACGGCTCCGACCAGCAGCGCGATGCCGACGAAGCACTCACCGTTGCCGACGAACTGCTGGATCAGGTCCCAGTTGTGCAGCTCGCGGTCGCCGCCACCGGGCAGGTCCCACTGCGCCCCGAGCAGGAACACCACCGTGGCCAGGGCGAGCAGGTAGCGCCACGACCGGTACTGCGGAGCCACCAGCAGCGGCAGCAGCAGGATGACGTAGGCCCAGTGGTGGGAGGCGGCGAACGGGGCGGCGAGCAGGGCCGCCAGCGCCACCACGCACATCGCCAGGACGTGCTCACCGGTGCGGGTGAACTGCCAGGCGGCGTAGGCCGCGGCGGCCACCACCAGCAGCACCGCCAGCGCCCAGAGCCCGGTCTGCACCGCGTCGGGCAGGCCGAGGCGGGCCAGCGGACCCGTGATCGCCTGGTTGGGGCCGTACCAGGGCTTTCCGCCGCGGTCGGTGTCGTAGGCGACGTCGGTCCAGAAGCTCTTGGTGTCCTCCCACGCGAACACCGCACCGATGCCCGCGGCCACCACGAAGGCGACCCCCGCGCGGACGATGGACGCGAAGTCGCGGCGCACCAGCAGGAGCAGGCCGAAGGCCAGCGGGGTGATCTTGATGGCCGCGGCCAGCCCGATGCCCACCCCGCGGAAGCGCTTGGGGATGACGCCGGTGCAGTCGGCCACCACCAGGGCCACGATCACCATGTTCACCTGGCCGAAGCCGATGGTGCCGCGGATCGGCTCCAGCAGCAGCGCCGGGGCGAGCAGGGCCAGCGCGGTGAGCTCGGGCGCGCTGGTGCCGAGGCGACGCATCACCGCCCGCAGCACGAAGTACACCAGGGCCACCGTGCCCAGCGTCCACACCACGTGCAGCACGTCGAGGGGCAGGAAGGTGACCGGTACCAGGACCACCGCCGCGAACGGCGGGTAGATGTACTTCAGGTCGTAGGGCGAGCCCGGCAGCGAGCCGTACAGCCCCTGACCGTCCAGCAGCGACTTGGCCGCCGCCCGGTACACGTCGAGGTCGATGAAGTCATGGTCGGAGATGACCACCGCGAACAGCACGGCCGCAGCAGCGACGAGCCCCTGCACGACAGCCATGGCCGTGGACGTCGTCCGCGGCGTCGCACGCTCCTGTTCGATGACAGCCATCTAGGTCGAACCTCCAGGCGGGTGGGTGGCAGAAACCGCGTCAGCGTAGCCGCTGAGCGGCGCAAACCGGGCACCCAGCGGCGGTGGCGTGCCCGCCCGGAGCCTGCTGTCCGTGCCCGTCGGACACCGGGTCCTGTTGTGGCCCAGCGCTGGCCAGCAGGGTGATTGCGACGTGCACCACACCGGCGTACACCGGAGGGAGAGACCAGTGCAGGGGGTCGGTGCTCGATCTCGTGGTCACGCACGCTAGCTAGGGGGGAATGGTGCCCGTGCCCGTCGATGCTGCCACCAAGTCCGAACACGCTGTGCACGAGCGCAACCCGGTGAGGCGAGCCCGTCCGTGAGCAGCGCAGCCCCCATGACGCAGCTGTCCTTCGCCGTGCTGGACGTGCAGGCCGAGCCCGCGGCGGCGGTGCCCCAGCTGGTGGCCCGACTGCAGATCGAGGAGTCCAGCGGAGCGCTGGTGCACGCCATGGTCGTGCGGGCGCAGGTGTGCATCGAGCCCCTGCGCCGCGCCGCCGGTGAGGAGCAGGGGCTGCTGAGCCGGTACGGGCCGCGCGAGCCCTGGCGGGAGACCGAGCGCCCGCTGCGGTGGCTGCAGGCCACCACGATGGTGCGAGGCTTCACCGGGGTGACCGAGACCGACCTGCCGCTGCCGTGCACCTACGACTTCAACGTCACCGCGTCGCAGTACCTGCACGCGCTGGGTGAGGGCGCGGTGGGCCTGCGGATGATGTTCTCCGGCACCGTGCTGACCCGCGGCAGCCACGGATTCGGCGTGCAACCGGTGTCGTGGGACTGCGAGGCCAGGCACGAGATGCCGGTGGCCGTGTGGCAGGACCTGATGGCCGAGCACTACCCCGGCACCGGCTGGCTGCGGGTGGGCCACGACGTGATCGCCCGGCTGGCCCGGCACAAGGCCGACCACGGGCTGATCAGCTGGGACGAGACGCTGCGCTCGCTGCTGCCCGCTGGTGAGGCGCCGCGCACCCAGGCCCGGCTGCGGGTGGGCGGAGCGGCCAGCGGGAGCGGCTAGGGTCCGGTTCATGGTCATCGAGGTCGCACAGCTCACCATCAACGCCGACGCCGCGGAAGGGTTCGCGGAGGTCTTCGCCGCGGCGGTGCCGCACGTCGCGGGCGCCCACGGCTTTCGCAGCGCACAGCTCACCCGCAGCATCGAGTCACCCCTGCGGTTCGTGCTGCTGGTGGAGTGGGAGACCCTGGCCGACCACACCGAGGGCTTCCGCGGCTCCCCCGCCTTCGCCGAGTGGCGTGCACTGGTGGGGCCGCACTTCGCCGAGCCACCGCACGTGGAGCACGTCGAGGTGGTCGGGTCCGCCTAGCTCCTCGGAGCCGACGGGTGTCACCGGGTCCGCCTAGCTCCTCGGAGCCGACGAGTGTCACCGGGTCCGCCTAGCTCCTCGGAGCCGACGAGTGTCACAGGGTCCGCCTAGCTCGTGATCGACTGGCGCGGATAGCCGGGATGTCGGGCACCTCACATACCGTGGGCGCATGTCCCGTAGCCGTCTGACGCGCCCGCTGGTCCTGCTCGGCGTGGTGGTGCTCCTCGCTGGCGTCCTGCTCGCGGTCACCGTGAGCCGGGCCAGCGGTGCCTCCGGGGTCGCCGAGCGCGCGGTGAGCGTCGACGTCACCGACGGGCCGGCCCGCGACCAGCCGATCACCGTGGACGCCACGCTGTTCACCCCCGACGCCACGCCCGCGCCGGCGGTGCTGCTGGCCCACGGCTTCGGCGGCACCAAGGACTCCGTGGCCGCGCAGGCCCGCCAGCTCGCTCGGGACGGCTTCGTGGTGCTCACCTACAGTGCCCGCGGCTTCGGCCGCACCACCGGGCAGATCGCGGTGAACTCTCCCGACTACGAGGTGGTGGACGCCCAGGCCCTGCTGGACTACCTGGCCCAGCAGCCGCAGGTGCAGCTGGACTCCCCCGGCGATCCCCGGGTGGGCGTGGCCGGCGGCTCCTACGGCGGTGCGCTGTCGCTGTCACTGGCCGGCCGGGACCCTCGGGTGGACGCGGTGGCCGCGTCGATCACCTGGAACGACCTGGGCCAGTCCCTGTTCCCGGAGCTCGCCACCACCTCCGGCGCGCTGCCGGACACTCCCGCGGCCGGCGCCACCGGCACCGACGGCGTGCTCAAGCGCAGCTGGGCGGGGATCTTCTTCGCCGCCGGCGCCACCAACCCGCTCGCCGGGCCGTGCGGCACCTTCGTCCCGGAGATCTGCGCCGCCTACAACACCGCCGCCGAGACCGGCCGCCCCTCCCCCGAGCTGGTGGAGCTGCTGCGACGCAGCTCGCCGGTGGCCACCAACGCGGCGGTGCGCGCGCCCACGCTGCTGGTGCAGGGCCAGCAGGACACCCTCTTCGGCCTGGACCAGTCCGACGCCAACGCCCGCCAGATCGCCGCCACCGGCACCCCGGTGACCACCACCTGGTTCGCCGGCGGGCACGACGGGGCCACCAGCAACGCCACCACCGAGGCCGCGGTCACCGACTTCCTGGCCTTCCACCTGGCCGGGCGCGGTGACGACCCCGGCACCTCGTTCAGCTACCAGCTCGCCGGTCCGCTGAGCAGCAGCGGCAACCAGCGCACCCGCACCATCCGGGTGCCCGCCTACCCGGGCCTGCAGGCCGACGACCCCACCCCCACCCGTCGCCTGGACCTGACCGGCCCCACCCAGCCGATCAGCCGGCCCGCCGGGGCGTCGCCGTCGTCGCTGAGCACGGTGCCCGGCCTGTCCTCCGCCTTCGCCGGCCTGGCCTCCGGGGAGGCGTCCGCGGCTGCGCTCAACGGGTCCACCGCGCTGGACGTGCCCGGGCAGGCCGCGGTGTTCCGCACCGAGCCGGTGTCCTCCACGGTCACCATCACCGGCTCCAGCCGGGTGACGCTGGAGGTGACCGGCCTCGGCCAGACCCGCGACGCGGTCCTCTACGCCAAGCTCTACGACGTCGGCGCGGACGGCCGCCGCACGCTGCCCGGCGGTGGCGTGGCGGCCTTCCGGGTGCCGGCGCTGAGCCCGGGCGGGCCGGCCACCCCGGTCACGGTCACCCTGCCCGGCATCGTCACCTCGGTGCCCACCGGGCACCACCTGGAGCTGGTGGTCAGCACCACCGACCAGGCCTACGCCACACCCCTCACCCCCGCCCAGTACGCGGTGGCGCTGGCACCGGGGGGCGCGCTCACGCTGCCCTCGGTCTCCGGTACCAGCGAGAGCTCGGGCACCGTCCCCGTCGGAGCCGCCGCGGGCATCGCCGCCATCCTGGCCGGCCTGGTGGTCGTCGCCGTGGTGGGTCGGCTGCGCCGCCGGCGCCGGGCGGCGAGCGACCACGACGGCTCGGACGTGCCGCTGGTGGTCTCCGGGCTGGCCAAGTCCTACGCCGACGGCTACCGGGCGGTGGACGGGGTGGACTTCGCGGTGCAGCACGGCCAGGTGCTCGGGCTGCTCGGCCCCAACGGCGCCGGCAAGACCACCATCCTGCGCATGCTGATGGGCCTGATCGCGCCCAGCAGCGGGGAGATCCGGGTGTTCGGCCACCGGGTGAGCGCCGGCTCCCCGGTGCTGTCGCGGATCGGCTCCTTCGTGGAGGGCTCGGGCTTCCTGCCGCACCTGTCCGGGGCGGAGAACCTGCGGATGTACTGGGCAGCCACCGGCCGGCCCGCGGCGGACGCTCACCTGGAGGAGGCGCTGGCCATCGCGGGGCTGGGCTCCGCCGTGGAGCGCACCGTCAAGTCCTACAGCCAGGGCATGCGCCAGCGCCTGGCCATCGCCCAGGCCATGCTCGGCCTGCCCGACCTGCTGGTGCTCGACGAGCCGACCAACGGCCTCGACCCACCGCAGATCATGGCCATGCGCGCCGTGCTGCGCGACTACGCCCGCACCGGGCGCACCGTGCTGGTCTCCAGCCACCTCCTCTCGGAGGTGGAGCAGACCTGCAGCCACGTCGTGGTGGTGCACAAGGGCAAGGTGGTCGCTGCCGGCACGGTGCAGGAGATCGTCGCCGCCGACGGCCGCGTGGTGCTGCGGGTGGACGACGCCGACCGCACCGCGGCCGTGCTGCACCAGCTGCCCGGGGTGGGCGCCGTGACGGTGACCGAGGTGGACGCCGGCACCTCCGCCGGGCTGGTGCAGGCAGACCTGGAGCAGGTCCCCGCCGCCGAGGCGGTGCGCTCGCTGGTGCAGGCCGGGGTAGGCGTGAGCTCGGTGGCGCCCCGCAACCGGCTGGAGGACGTCTTCCTGGCCCTGGTGGAGACCCCCGGCGGCAGCACCACCCCTGGTGACGGCAAGCAACCCGCCGAGGCGAGCGCCCCGGCGGCAGAACGGGTGGACCGATGAGCGAGCAGATGACGGCCACCGACGGCCGGGCCCCGGGCTACCGGATCGAGCGCACCCTGCGGGTCGGGGTGGAGCTGCGTCGGCAGGTCACCCGCCGGCGCACCCAGATCACCATGGGCTTCCTGGCGCTGCTGCCGTTCCTGCTGGTGCTGGCCTTCACCCTGGGCGACAGCTCGTCCACCGAGGGCGGCAGCTTCGTGGACCGGGCCACCACTGGTGGGCTCGGGTTCACCGTGTTCACCCTGTTCGCGTCCATCGGGTTCCTGCTGGTGGTGGTGGTGGCGCTGTTCTTCGGCGACTCGGTCTCCAGCGAGGCGTCGTGGTCCAGCCTGCGCTACCTGCTGGCCATCCCGGTGCCGCGCGGGCGGCTGCTGCGGCAGAAGTCCGTGGTGGCGGGGCTGCTCTCGCTGTTCGCGCTGGTGCTGCTGCCCGCGGTGGCCCTGGCGGTGGGCACTGCGCTCTACGGCACCGGCGACATCGTCAGCCCGCTCGGCGACACGCTGTCCTACGGCCCCGGCCTGGTGCGCCTGCTCGGGGCGATCGTCTACATCGCCATCAGCCTGCTCTGGGTGGCCGGGCTCGCCAGCCTGTTGTCGGTGGCCACCGACGCCCCGCTGGGCGCAGTGGGTGGGGCGGTGATGGTGACGATCGTGTCGGAGATCCTGGACGGCATCCCCGCGCTGGAGGGCCTGCGCGACTACCTGCCGACCCACCACGCCTATGCGTGGACGGCGCTGCTGTCCACCGACGTCGACTGGTCGCGGATGGCCTGGGGCACCTTGTCGTCGCTGATCTACGCCACGGTGTTCGGCGCAGCCGCCTGGTACCGGTTCAGCCGCAAGGACATCACCAGCTGACGAGCTCAGCTCTTGCTGATCTTCTCCTGCAGCCAGCCGGCGGTCCACGCGGTGGCGGTCTTGCCGTCCTCCACCTGGTAGCTGGCGTAGGAGGAGTGCACCTGCGAGGCCATGTAGGAGCCCACCTGGGCCAGGGCGGCGGGGATGTTGGACAAGGTCCGGGCCGCCTCGGGGGTGGCGCAGATCAGGTCGCCGGGTGCGCAGAAGGTGACCACGCGGTCGGCGACCTCGCCGAAGTCCTTGGCCCGCGGGCCGGCCAGGCCGGCGCCCTCGACCGGGGGGCCGACGAGCTTCTCGGTGCTGGGGCTGCGGTTGGGGTCAGAGAGCAGCGCGACGGCCACGAGCTTGTCCGCCTCCACCGGTCCCTCGCCGTTGCCGATCTGGGTGGCCACGTCACCGGTGACCGCAGCCCCCTGGGAGTAGCCGGTGAGCGCGAACTTGGTGCTCGGGCACTTGGTGGCCACGGACTGGATGAGGTCACGGGTGGCCTTGACCCCGGCCGCCTGGCTCTCCGGGTACGGGGTGGGGTTGCCGAACTGGGCGATGTAGGGCACGAAGCTGATGCCCATCGCGTCGGGTGCGACCGCACCGCGCAGCGGGTCGGCCACGGCCTTGAGCAGCCCCTGCGGGACGTTGGGGTCGGCGGTCGGCGAGGTCTCGTTGGTGCCGGGCACGAACACCGCCTGCACGTCTGCGCAGCCGGCGGGCTTGGCCTCGTCGGAGTCGGAGGAGCAGGCCGCGCTGAGCAGACCCACCACCGCCAGCGCGGAGAGCAGTCCAGCTCCGGTGCCACCGGTGATCCTCGAGCGCGTTCCCGCCATCGTCTGTCCCCTTCTCGGCCGTGTCCGTGGGCGAACGGCGCCCCGCACAGCGGGTCTCGCCATCCCGGCCAGGACACTACGGGACCGGTGGGGGCTAGCTGATGCCTGCCGCGTCCATGCCGCGCAGCTCCTTCTTCAGGTCGGCGATCTCGTCGCGCAGCCGTCCGGCCAGCTCGAACTGCAGGTCGCGGGCGGCCTCCATCATCTGGGCGGTGAGCTGCTGGATGAGGTCGGCCAGCTCGGCACGCGGCATCGACCCCGGCGCGCGGCCCTCCAGCACCCCGGCGCTGGCGGCCCGACCGGCCTCGCCGGTGGCCCGCTTGCCGCGGCTGGCGTTGCGCCCGGAGCCGCCCACCGAGACCATCCCCTCGCTGTCCTCGGCCTCGGCGTAGACCACGTCGAGGATGTCGTTGATCTTCTTCCGCAGCGGCTGCGGGTCCAGGCCCCGCTCGGTGTTGTAGGCGATCTGCTTCTCGCGGCGCCGGTCGGTCTCGTCGATGGCCTGCTTCATCGAGTCGGTGATCTTGTCGGCGTACATGTGCACCTCGCCGGAGACGTTGCGCGCCGCGCGGCCGATGGTCTGGATCAACGAGGTGGCACTGCGCAGGAAGCCTTCCTTGTCGGCGTCGAGGATGGCCACCAGCGACACCTCCGGCAGGTCCAGGCCCTCGCGGAGGAGGTTGATGCCCACCAGCACGTCGTAGTCGCCCAGGCGCAGCTGGCGCAGCAGCTCCACCCGGCGCAGGGTGTCGACCTCGGAGTGCAGGTAGCGGACCCGGATGCCCAGCTCGAGCAGGTAGTCGGTGAGGTCCTCCGACATCTTCTTGGTCAGCGTGGTCACCAGCACCCGCTCGTCGCGCTCGCTGCGCACCCGGATCTCGTGCACCAGGTCGTCGATCTGGCCCTTGGTGGGCTTGACCACCACCTTGGGGTCGACCAGCCCGGTGGGCCGGATGACCTGCTCCACGAACTCACCGCCGGCCTTGGCGATCTCGTACTTGCCCGGCGTGGCCGAGAGGTACACCGTCTGGCCGATGCGGTCGACGAACTCCTCCCAGCGCAACGGCCGGTTGTCCATCGCGCTGGGCAGCCGGAAGCCGTGCTCCACCAGGGTTCGCTTGCGGCTCATGTCGCCCTCGTACATGCCGCCGATCTGCGGCACGGTGACGTGCGACTCGTCGATGACCAGGAGGAAGTCGTCCGGGAAGTAGTCCAGCAGGGTGGCACCGGCGGAGCCGGGCGGGCGCCCGTCCACGTGGCGCGAGTAGTTCTCGATGCCGGAGCAGAAGCCCACCTGGCGCATCATCTCCAGGTCGTAGGCGGTGCGCATGCGCAGCCGCTGCGCCTCCAGCAGCTTGCCCTGCCCCTCCAGCTTGGCCAGCTGCTCCTCCAGCTCGGCCTCGATGTCGCGGGTGGCGCGCTCCATCCGCTGCGGTCCGGCCACGTAGTGGGTGGCGGGGAAGACCCGCGTCTCGTCCACCTCGCGCACCACGTCCCCGGTGAGCGGGTGCAGGTAGTACAGCGCCTCGATCTCGTCGCCGAAGAACTCGATGCGCACCGCCAGCTCCTCGTAGGCGGGGATGACCTCGACGGTGTCTCCCCGCACCCGGAAGGTGCCGCGGGCGAAGGCCAGGTCGTTGCGGGCGTACTGCACGTCCACCAGCGCCCGCAGCAGCGTCTCCCGGTCCATCGTCGCGCCCACCTCGAGCCCGATGGAGCGGTCCAGGTACTCCTGCGGCGTGCCCAGGCCGTAGATGCAGCTGACCGAGGCCACCACGATCACGTCCCGCCGGGTGAGCAGGCTCATGGTCGCCGAGTGCCGCAGCCGCTCGACGTCGTCGTTGACCGAGGAGTCCTTCTCGATGTAGGTGTCGGTCTGCGGGACGTACGCCTCGGGCTGGTAGTAGTCGTAGTAGGAGACGAAGTACTCCACCGCGTTGTGCGGGAAGTAGCCGCGCAGCTCGTTGGCCAGCTGGGCGGCGAGGGTCTTGTTTGGCGCCAGCACCAGGGTGGGCCGCTGCACCTGCTCGACCAGCCACGCCGTGGTGGCCGACTTGCCCGTGCCGGTGGCGCCGAGCAGCACCACGTCCGGCTCGCCGGCCTTGATCCGCTTGGTGAGCTCGGCGATGGCGGCGGGCTGGTCACCGGCGGGCTGGTAGTCGCTGACCACCTGGAACTGCCCCTTGACGCGCGGGATCGCGCTGACCGGCCGGAACTCCGAGTGCGCGCGGAGCCCGTGCTCGGGCTCCGAGGTCTGCTTCGTCTGCTGTGCCACGGGTCCAGGGTAGGCGTCGCCCCCGACAGCTCTCGCTGGGCGAACGCCCGGGTCGGGCACGGGCGGGGCGCGCGGCGTCGACTAGGTTTGGCCGGTATGGCGCTGCACCGTCCCAAGCGGGAGACCTTCGACGTCCCAGCGCGAACCAACACCGATCCCAAGGGGATCCTGCGGGCCGTGGACACCTACCGGGTGCAGCCGTGGGGCCTGTACATGGCCCGCCCTGCCGACCACGTGCAGTTCCACTACCTCGAGTCGTGGCTGCTGCCCAGCGCGGGGCTGCGGGTGACGGTGTTCCACTTCAACCCCGGTCACGAGCGCGACCAGGACTTCTACGTGGACATCGGTGAGTACCACCGCGACGGCGAGGTCTGGCACGGGGTGGACCACTACCTCGACCTGGTGGTGCGCACCGGGCGCTCCACCACGCTGCTGGACACCGACGAGCTGCTGGCGGCCCACGCGCACGGGCTGCTGGACCTCGAGTCCAGCGAGCTGGCCGTGCAGCGGGCGGTCGGCGCGGTGGACGGCATCGCCAGCCACGGCCACGACGTCACCGCGTGGCTGGGCGAGCGGGGCATGCCCCTCACCTGGCGGTGACGGTGCCCGGCTGAGCTAGTCGGTGGTGGGCTCCCAGGCGGTGCGCTCGGCCCACTCCCGCGCCCGGCCCGCGGTCTGCTCGATCCAGTCCTGCACGAGCCGGCGGTGCTCCGCCGCGGTGCCCGCGCGCGCCGCGGCCGCGCGCTGCGCCGCCACCAGCTCCTCGGCCACCGCAGGCTCGGTGCGCAGCCAGTCCACCAGCAGCAGCGTGTGCCGCTGCGCCGGCTCACCCGCCACCCGCACGGCCACGTGCACCGGCCGGTCCGGGTCGGCGCCCGCGTGGTGGGCCTCCGCCCAGGCGTGGTCGCCGCCGACGACCGGCTGCTCCTCCAGCGGGGCGAAGCCGGCGTCGACCAGCGGCTGCACCAGCGCGGCCACGTCGTCGGGCTGCGCCACGGTCACCTGCACGTCCAGCACGTCCGGCGCCGCCAGGCCGGGCACCGCGGTGGGCCCCACGTGGTCGATCCGCTGCGCGTGCAGCCCGGCCGCCACCCGCAGCCGGGCCACCAGCCGCGCACCCTGCGCGGCCCACTCCGGGTCGGCGTCCACCACCGTCAGGTCGGCCGGCTCGACCGGCCGGTGCAGCCGCACGTTCGCCTCGTAGGGCACCAGCCGCCGCTCCCACAGCTGGTCCACCTCCGCCAGCAGCGAGTCGGGCGCGCCCCCGTTGTCCAGCCACACGTCCGCCGCCGCGCGCCGCTGCTCGTCGCTGGCCTGCGCGCCGATGCGGGCCCGGGCGTCCTCCGCGGTCATCCCCCGCTGCCCCACCAGCCGCTGCACCCGCTCGTCGGCGTCGGTGTGCACCACCACCACCAGGTGGAACAGCGGCGCCATCCTGCCCTCGACCAGCAGCGGGATGTCCTGCACCACCACGGCGTCGGCAGGGGCGGCGGCCACCAGCTCGGCGGTGCGGGCGCCGATCAGCGGGTGCAGCACCGCGTTCAGCGCCGCCCGCTCGGCGGGGTCGGCGAAGGCCACGGCGGCCAGGGCGGGGCGGTCGAGGGCCCCGTCGGCGTCCAGGATGCCGTCCCCGAAGCGCTCCACCAGCTGGGCCAGGCCCGGGGTGCCGGGGGCCACCACCTCCCGGGCGATGAGGTCGGCGTCGACCACCACCGCCCCCCGCTCGGCCCAGCGGCGCGAGACCGTGGACTTGCCGGCGCCGATACCGCCCGTGAGGCCAACCCGAAGCATGGATCGAGTGTGGCACAACGGCGAGACTCGCCGCGGCACACCGGCGCGCCTCCGCGTCCCGACAGACCCTCATGCGTAGGTTGAGAGTTCACGGTTAGTGACCGCAGGTGTAGCACTCGTTCCCAGGAGGCCCCGATGTCGAGCTCTCACCGCAGGGGCACCGTCGGGCGCCACCGCGCCGGCCGCCCCGGACTCGTGCACTGCACCGAGCACCCCGCCGTGGCCGTCGTGCTCAGCACGCGTCGCCGCAGCTGGTTGAGCGTGCTGCTCACCCCGGCTCGCCACAGCCTGGCGGGGCTGCGCCGGCGCTCCCCCGCCACCCCGGAGGTGCGCTGGGCTCCGAGCCTGGCCACCACCGGGCAGCTGGCGCACTAGCCCGACCTCGCCCCGAGGAGGCACCCCCACCCGCACGTCCCCAGCAACGAGTCAGGCCCCGCCCCCGGATGTCCGGGAACGGGGCCTGCTTCGTCGGCTACTGACTAGGCGCCGGACAGCTTCTCGCGCAGGGCGGCAAGCTGGGCGTCGCTGGCGAGCGAACCACCGGCGGCGGCGGGGGCACCCTCACCGGCGTCGACCTCTTCGGTGTCGTCAGCGGAGTCGGAGGAGTAGTTGGTCTCCGACGCGGCCTCAGCCTCGTCCTTGGCCGACTTCTCCATCTGAGCCTTGTGAGCCTCGTGGCGCTTCTCCGCCTCGGCGTAGCGACGCTCCCAGTCCTCACGCTGCTTCTCGAAGCCCTCGAGCCACTCGTTGGTCTCGGCGTCGAAGCCCTCCGGGAAGATGTAGTTGCCGGCCTCGTCGTACTGGTCGGCCATCCCGTACTTGGAGGGGTCGAACTCCGCGGAGAAGTCCTCGTTGGCCTGCTTGAGGCTCAGCGAGATGCGACGACGCTCCAGGTCGATGTCGATGACCTTGACCATGACGTCGTCGCCGACGCCGACAACCTGGTCCGGGATCTCCACGTGGCGCTCGGCCAGCTCGGAGATGTGCACCAGGCCCTCGATGCCCTCGTCCACCCGGACGAACGCGCCGAAGGGCACCAGCTTGGTGACCTTGCCGGGCACGATCTGGCCGATGGCGTGGGTGCGGGCGAACTGGCGCCACGGGTCTTCCTGCGTGGCCTTGAGGCTCAGGGAGACGCGCTCGCGGTCCAGGTCGACGTCGAGCACCTCGACGGTGACCTCGGTGCCGACCTCGACGACCTCGCTCGGGTGGTCGATGTGCTTCCAGGACAGCTCGGAGACGTGCACCAGGCCGTCGACGCCACCCAGGTCCACGAAGGCACCGAAGTTGACGATGGAGGACACGACGCCCTTGCGGACCTGGCCCTTCTGCAGCTGGTTGAGGAACTCGCTGCGGACCTCGGACTGGGTCTGCTCGAGCCACGCACGGCGGGACAGGACCACGTTGTTGCGGTTCTTGTCCAGCTCGATGATCTTGGCCTCGATCTCCTTGCCCACGTAGGGCTGGAGGTCGCGGACGCGACGCATCTCCACCAGCGAGGCGGGCAGGAAGCCGCGCAGGCCGATGTCCAGGATGAGGCCACCCTTGACGACCTCGATGACCGTGCCGCTGACCGGCTCGTCGGCCTCCTTGAGCGCCTCGATCGTGCCCCAGGCGCGCTCGTACTGCGCGCGCTTCTTGGACAGGATCAGCCGACCTTCCTTGTCCTCCTTCGTGAGCACGAGGGCCTCGACGATGTCGCCGACGGCGACAACCTCGTTGGGGTCCACGTCGTGCTTGATGGAGAGCTCGCGGGAGGGGATGACGCCTTCGGTCTTGTAACCGATGTCGAGCAGAACCTCGTCGCGGTCGACCTTCACGATCGTGCCCTCAACGAGATCACCGTCGTTGAAGTACTTGATCGTGGCGTCGATCGCAGCCATGAAGTCCTCGGCGGAGCCAATGTCGTTGATGGCTACCTGGGGGCTGCGTGACGAGGGGAGGGTGGTTGTCGGCATGGGGTGGAGTGCTCCGGAGGGATAGGAAGTCGGTTGACGGTGTTCGGCCATACTGTGTGTGTTCAGCGCACAGTGGTCGTGCTGGTCTTCTTCAGTTCTGCAGTGAGCCGTCGTGCGGGAAGATCGCACGGTCAGCTGCAAGCGTCGAGACGCATGCCACGTGCGGGCGTAAGCCTACGGGGTGTCGAGTACCCCAGCAAACCCGTGAGGTAGGACGAGTGAGCAACCAGTCGCCCGGAGCGTCCCAGGCAGGCACCGGATCCCACGAGACCCCCGTGAGCGGGGCGGATGCCTCCCGACACAGCGAGGCTATCGCCGCCCTGGGCACCGTCGGGCCGAGCCGGGTGGGGCTCAGCGCCGAGGACAGCGTGCGCGCCAACCTGGCGTGGTGGGACGCCGACGCCGAGGACTACCACCGCACCCACGGCGACTTCCTGGGGTCGGACTCCGAGACCGGTGAGTTCGTCTGGTGCCCAGAGGGACTGCACGAGGGAGACGTGCACCTGCTGGGTGAGCTGGCCGACCGCGACGTGCTCGAGGTGGGGTGCGGGTCGGCGCCGTGCAGCCGCTGGCTCGCCAGCCAGGGTGCCCGCCCGGTGGGCCTGGACCTGTCCTCGGGGATGCTGGCCCGCGGGCGGGCCCGGATGGCGCAGGGTGGGCCGCAGGTGCCGCTGGTGCAGGCCAGCGCCGACGCCCTGCCCTTCGCCGACGCCAGCTTCGACCTGGCCTGCTCGGCCTTCGGCGCGGTGCCCTTCGTGGCCGACTCCGGGCTGGTGATGGCCGAGGTGGCGCGGGTGCTGCGGCCCGGCGGGCGGTGGGTGTTCTCGGTCAACCACCCGATGCGCTGGGTCTTCCCCGACGACCCGGGCCCGCGCGGGCTCACCGCGACCATCTCCTACTTCGACCGCTCCCCGTACGTCGAGGTGGACACCGACGGCCGGCCCACCTACGCCGAGCACCACCGCACCCTCGGCGACCGGGTCCGCGAGATCGTCGCGGCCGGGCTGGAGCTGGTGGACCTGGTGGAGCCGGACTGGCCGGAGTGGCTGGACCGCGAGTGGGGCCAGTGGAGCCCGCTGCGCGGCGAGCTGTTCCCGGGCACCGCCATCTTCTGCTGCCGCAAGCCCGCCTAGCTGCCCGTCCGCTGCCCGGTCCGCCGGTGCGCGGCGGGCTAGTGGGCGGCGGCGTCCCAGGACGAGCCGGTGCCCACCGAGACCTCCAGCGGCACGTCCAGCGGGTAGGCGTTGCCCATGTAGGTGCGCACCAGCTGCTCCACCTGCTCGCGCTCGCCCTGGGCGACCTCCAGCACCAGCTCGTCGTGCACCTGCAGCAGCATCCGGGAGCGCAGCCCCTGCTCGTGCAGCGCGGTGTGCACGCCGAGCATGGCCATCTTGATGATGTCCGCGGCGCTGCCCTGGATGGGGGCGTTGAGCGCGGCGCGCTCGGCCACCTCGCGGCGCTGGCGGTTGGAGCTGGTGAGGTCGGGCAGGTAGCGCCGGCGCCCGAAGATGGTGGAGGTGTAGCCGACCTTGCGGGCCTGCTCCACCACCTCGTGCAGGTAGTCGCGCACCCCGCCGAAGCGGCGGAAGTAGGCCTCCATCTGCTCACGGGCCTCCTCGGTGGAGATCCGCAGCTGGCTGGCCAGCCCGAACGCGCTGAGGCCGTACGCCAGCCCGTAGGACATCGCCTTCACCCGGCGGCGCAGCTCCGGGGTGACCTCCTCCAGCGGCACCCCGAAGGCCCGCGAGCCCACGAAGGTGTGCAGGTCCTCCCCGGTGCGGAAGGCCTCGAGCAGCCCCTCGTCGCCGGACAGGTGCGCCATGATCCGCATCTCGATCTGGCTGTAGTCCGCGGTCATCAGCGTCTCGAAGGGGGTGCCGTCGGAGTCCCGGCCCACCACGAAGGTCTGCCGGATGCGGCGGCCGGCGTCGTTGCGCACCGGGATGTTCTGCAGGTTGGGGTCGGTGGAGGACAGTCGGCCGGTGGCGGCGATCGTCTGGTTGAACGTGGTGTGGATGCGCCCATCCTCGGCGATGCACTTGAGCAGCCCGTCCACGGTGACCTTCAGCCGGGTGGCGTCGCGGTGGGCCAGCAGGTGCTCCAGGAACGGGTGCCCGGTGCTGGTGAACAGCGTCTGCAGCGCGTCGGCGTCGGTGGTGTAGCCGGTCTTGGTGCGCTTGGTCTTGGGCATGTCCAGCTCGTCGAAGAGGACCACCTGCAGCTGCTTGGGCGAGCCCAGGTTGATCTCCTTGCCGATCACCGCGTAGGCAGCGTCGGCGGCCTCCTTGACCTGCGCGGCGAAGGACGACTGCAGGTCGCTGAGGCTGTCGGCGTCCACCGCGATGCCGGTGGCCTCCAGCTCGGCCAGCACCTCCAGCAGCGGCAGCTCCATCTCGGTGAGCAGCGAGGTGCTCTCGATCTCCGCCAGCTCCTGGTCCAGCGCCGCGGCCAGGTCGAGCACGGCGCGGGCCCGGACGATCTCGCCGGTGGCCTCGGCGGCCTCCGCGGCGTCGGGGGCGTCCAGCAGCGACAGCTGCCCGTCGTCGGAGGTCTCCGCACGCAGCTCGCGGTGCAGGTAGCGCAGCGCCAGGTCGGCGAGGTTGAAGCTGCGCTGGCCCGGGCGCACCAGGTACGCCGCGAGTGCGGTGTCGCTGGTGGACCCGACCAGCGTCCAGCCGCGGCCGCGCAGCGCGTGCAGGGCCCGCTTGAGCTCGTGGGCGGCCTTGGGGATGGTGGCGTCGGCCAGCCACTGGCCCAGCGCCGCCTCGTCGTCGGGGTCCATGGCGGAGGTGCGGACGAACGCGCCCTCGCCGTCGGCTGCAGCCAGCGCCACCCCCAGGGTGTCGCCGCCGAAGGGGGTGCCGGTGCCGCTGACCGACAGCCCGACCCGGGAGCCGTCGCGGGCGTGGGTGTCCAGCCACTCGCGCACGGTGCCCGGCTCCAGGGTGGTGCCGCGGGCGTCGAAGCCCTCCTCCGCCTCGGGCTCCGAGGACGCCAGGGTCTCGAACAGCCGGTCGCGCAGCACCCGGAACTCCAGGTCGTCGAACAGCCCGTGGATCTTCTCCCGGTCCCACGGCGCCAGCGCCAGCTGCTCAGGGGTGTAGGGCAGGCTGACGTCGCGGATCAGCTCGGTGAGCTGGCGGTTGCGCAGCACCGAGGACAGGTTGTCCCGCAGCGAGGCACCGACCTTGCCCTTGACCTCGTCCACCCGCTGCACCAGCTCCTCCAGTGAGCCGTACTCGCGGATCCACTTGGCGGCGGTCTTCTCCCCCACCCCGGGGATGCCCGGCAGGTTGTCGGAGGGGTCGCCGCGCAGGGCGGCGAAGTCCGGGTACTGCACTGGGCTGAGGTTGTACTTGGTCTGCACCTCCTCCGGCGTGAAGCGGGTGAGCTCGGAGACGCCCTTGCGCGGGTAGAGCACGGTGACGTTGTCGTCCACCAGCTGCAGCGCGTCGCGGTCGCCGGTGCAGACGAGCACCCGGAAGCCCTGCGCCGTGGCCTGGGTGGTGAGGGTGGCGATGATGTCGTCGGCCTCGTAGCCGGCCAGCGCCATCACCGGGATGCCCATGGCGCCCAGCACGTCCTTGGTGATGTCCACCTGGCCGCGGAACTCGTCCGGGGTGGCGCTGCGGTTGGCCTTGTACTCGGGGAACGTCTCGGCGCGGAAGGTCTGGCGGGAGACGTCGAACGCGGCGGCGACGTGGGTGGGCTTCTCGTCGCGCAGCAGGTTGATCAGCATGGAGGTGAAGCCGTAGACCGCGTTGGTGGTCTGGCCGCTGGTGGTGCGGAAGTTCTCCGCGGGCAGGGCGAAGAACGCGCGGTAGGCCAGCGAGTGCCCGTCCAGCAGCAGCAGCGTCGGCTGGGTGGTCCCGGCGGGCGGCACGGCAGCGGCTGGCTCGTCGGCGGCCGGAACGTCGGCGGCCGGAACGTCGGCGGCCGGCTCGGCGGTGGGGGTGTGCGCGGTGTTCTCAGCGGTGGGGCTCACGAGGCCGAAGTCTAGAGACCAGCACCGACAGCCGGGGCGTCGCCGGGGGCCGGGGCAGCAGGGCGGGGCTTGGTAGCGGTTGCTGACCTTGGGGCGCCTGGTTGGTGGTACTTGCAGACGCCCCAAGGGCTAGGCGACGCCCAGGTAGGCGGCCTTGACGCTGTCGTCGGCCAGCAGCTCCCGGCCCGGCCCCGTGCGGGTGACCTCGCCGGTCTCCAGGATGTAGGCGCGGTCGGAGCGGGTCAGCGCCTGCTGGGCGTTCTGCTCCACCAGCAGCACCGTGGTGCCCTGGGAGTTGATCTCGCTGATGATCCGGAAGATCTGCTGGATGATCATCGGCGCCAGCCCCATCGACGGCTCGTCCAGCAGCAGCACCCGCGGGCGCGCCATCAGCGCCCGGCCGATGGCCACCATCTGCTGCTCGCCGCCGGACATGGTGCCGCCCACCTGGGTGCGCCGCTCCAGCAGCCGCGGGAACAGCTCGAAGACCCAGTCCAGGCGCTGGTTGTACTCCGCCTTCGTGGCGAACTTGCGCGCGTAGCAGCCCATGTCCAGGTTCTCCTGCACCGTCATGCCCGGGAACACCCCGCGGCCCTCCGGCGCCTGCACGATGCCGCGCAGCACCCGCTCGTGCGCCTTCACCCGGGTGATGTCCTGGCCGTCGAAGAACACCGTGCCGCGGGTGAGCGGCAGCAGCCCGGAGATGGCCCGCATGGTGGTGGACTTGCCGGCGCCGTTGGCCCCCAGCAGGGTGACCAGCTCGCCCTCCTCCACGGACAGGGAGATGCCGTGCAGCGCCTCGATGCGGCCGTAGCTGACCGTCATGTCGGAGATCTCAAGCAAGGGCATCGTCGGGCACTCCTAGGTAGGCGGCGATGACGGCCGGGTCTTCCCGAACATCCTTGGGCAGGCCCTCGGCGATCTTGCGACCGAACTCCAGCACCACGATGCGGTCGGTCACCTCCATCACCAGGCGCATGTCGTGCTCGATGAGCAGCACGGTGAACCCGTCGTCGCGGGTCTTGCGGATGAGGTCCATCAGCGCCGACTTCTCGCTGGGGTTGAACCCCGCGGCCGGCTCGTCCAGGCACAGCAGCTTGGGCTCGGTGGCCAGCGCCCGGGCGATCTCCAGGCGGCGCTGGTCGCCGTAGGAGAGGTTGCGGGCCTTCTCCACCGCGCGCGGGGCGATGCCGACGAACTCCAGCAGCGCCATCCCCCGCTCCACCGCGTCGCGCTCCTCGGCGGCGTGGCGGCGGCTGCGGAACAGCGCGCCGGGCACGGAGGTCCGGTGCCGGGCGTCGGT
Organism: Rhodococcus sp. Z13_19A; assembly: GCF_058133575.1. NCBI lineage: Bacteria > Bacillati > Actinomycetota > Actinomycetes > Mycobacteriales > Nocardiaceae > Rhodococcus > Rhodococcus sp. Z13_19A. The sequence goes on along the minus strand of NZ_JBYUNN010000002.1, from coordinate 872,804 downwards.
GCCCACCACCACGTTCTCCAGCGCCGTCATCTCCCCGAACAGGCGAATGTTCTGGAAGGTGCGGGCGATGCCGCGCTGGGTGATCTGGTGACGCTTGAGCTTGCCCAGCGGGGCGCCGTCGAAGAGCACCTCTCCGGAGGTGGGCCGGTAGACCCCGGTGATCGCGTTGAAGCAGGTCGTCTTGCCCGCGCCGTTGGGACCGATCATGCCCAGGATCTCGCCACGCTTGATGTCGAAGGTGACGTCGTCCAGGGCCGTCAGCCCGCCGAAGCGCATGGTCAGGTTGCGCGCCTGCAGCAGTGCCCCGCCCTCGGCGGTGAGCACCTCCCGCTGCGGGGCGACAGCAGCGGCCACCGCGGCGTCGTCGGTCAGCGCCGGGTTCACCGCCGCGGGATCCACCACCAGCTCGCTGTCCTGCGGGACGTCGACGGTCTCCTCGCTCATGGGCGTGCCTCCACTGGTGCCTCGGACGGTGTCGGGCGTCGGTGCACCGCCAGGAACACCTGGCGGCCCATCGCGAGCAGCTTCTGGCGCACCGGGAAGAGCCCCTGCGGCCGGAAGATCATCAGCACGATCAGCGCCACGCCGAAGAACAGGTACTTGTAGTCGCCCAGCGACTGGCCGCCGATGTCGATCGACATCACCCGGTTGGGCAGGTAGACGACGATGAACGCCCCGACGATGACCCCGAGCTTGTTGCCCTGCCCGCCGAGGACCACCGCGCAGAGGAACAGCATGGAGTTGATGACGTTGAACCCGGTCGGCACCACGAACTGCACCTGCCCGGCGAGCAGCGCACCGGAGAGGCCACCGATGGCGGCACCGATCACGAAGGCCCACAGCTTGAAGCGGAAGGTGGGCACGCCCATGATCTCCGCGGCGTCCTCGTCCTCGCGGATGGCCACCCAGGCCCGGCCCACCCGGCTGCGCTCCAGGTTCCCCACCAGCACGAGGACCAGGATGATCAGCGCGATGCCGAGCCAGAACCACCAGACGCCGGAGTTGACCGCGCCGCTGTTGTTGCCGGCGGAGAAGATGCCGTTGGGGTTGGCCTCGGTCTCCCCCACCCGCGGGTAGGCCACCGCGGACAGGCCCTGCCCGCCGCCGGTGATCTCCTTGAGGTTGTCGCTGAGCAGCCGCACGATCTCACCGAAGCCGAGGGTGACGATGGCCAGGTAGTCACCGCGCAGCCGCAGGGTTGGCGTGCCCAGGATGACCCCCGACATCGCGGTGATGATCACCGCCAGCGGCAGCACTGCCAACCAGGCCCACTTGTCGCTGAGCCAGCCGTCCGGACCGGTCTGGTTCCACGGCGAGTTGGGGCTGGTCAAGATGGCCACGGTGTAGGCGCCCATGGCGTAGAACCCGACGTAGCCGAGGTCGAGCAACCCGGTCTGGCCGACCACCACGTTGAGCCCGATGGCCAGCAGCGCGTAGACGGAGAACTGGGCCATCACCCCGCCGAAGTCGGTGCCGGGGGTGGTGATCAGCGGCGGCTTGAGCACCGGCAGCAGCGCGATGACGAGGATGGCCGGCACCGCGAAGCCCCACTGGGCCGGCCGAGCCAGGCCGTTCCACCACACTCGCAGCGCGTCGCCCACCCCGCGCGGGGGTGGTTCGCCGGCGGACTTGGCGCCGACCGGCGGCGGGGTGAGGTCCTTGGCCGAGGTGCTCATGCGCGTGACCTTCCGAGTGACTCGCCGAGGATTCCGGTCGGGCGGATCAGCAGCACGCCCACCAGCAGCGCGAAGGCCACCACGTCGCGCCACTCGGAGCCGAACAGCGCCTGGCCGTAGAGCTCCATCACCCCGAGCAGCAGCCCGCCGAGCAGGGCGCCGCGCAGGTTGCCGATGCCGCCGAGCACGGCGGCGGCGAAGGCCTTGATGCCGAGGATGAAGCCGCCGTTGAAGATGATCCCGGAGGGGATCTTGAGGGTGTAGAAGAGCGCGGCGGCGCCGGCGAGCAGACCGCCGAGCAGGAACGTCAGCATGATCACCCGCTCGCGGGAGACCCCCATCAGCGTCGCGGTGTCCGGGTCCTGTGCCACCGCGCGGATGCCTCGGCCGAAGCGGGTGCGGTTGATGACGATGTCGGCCATCGCGGCCAGCACCAGCGCGGCCACGATGATCACCAGCGTCACGTTGGTGACCGAGGCGCCGAAGACGGTGAACTGCTCCTTGGGGTCGACCAGCTTGATCGGCTGCTGCGCGGTGGAGCCACCGAGGTCGGAGTCGATGCGCGGCAGGATGAAGTGCACGAACTCCTGCAGCACGAAGGAGGCGCCGATGGCGGTGATGAGGAAGGTCAGCGAGGAGGCACGGCGCTTGCGCAGCGGCCGGTAGGCGACTCGTTCCAGGGCCACCGCGGCCCCGCCAGAGACCAGCATGCCGGCCACCAGCGCGATGGCCAGGTAGCCGACGGTGAAGACGATGCCCTCGGTGTAGGTGTTGCCGCTGGGGGCGAAGCCGAGGGCCATCAGTGCCAGGTACTGCCCGAACATGCCGAGCATGAAGATCTCGGAGTGGGCGAAGTTGATCAGCTTGAGCACCCCGTACACCAGGGTGTAGCCCACCGCGATCAGGGCGTAGATGGCGCCGTAGGACAGTCCGTCCACGGTCAGCTGCCAGAAGTTGTCCACCAGGGACTCGACGTCGAACCCGATGGGGCTCACCGCCAGCGTCGTGGCGCCGTCGGCCGTCGCGCCGGTCGTCGTGCTCACAGACCACGCCGTTTCATGTGTGCTCCCAGCAGCTCGTAGCAGGGTGGGCAGGAAGGGGTGCAGGCCAGGACCGCGCTGAGGGCAGTGCCGGACGACCGGTCAGGCACTGCCCTCAGCTCAGGTCAGGGGTGGATCACTTGACCTGGTACATCCAGATCAGGGCGTTGTCGAGCTCGCCCTTGTCGTTCCACTTGTAGTTGCGGGCCAGGCCGGCGCCGTCGTAGCTCTTGACGAAGGCCGCCAGGTCCGCGCGGGTGGTCTTCCCGGCGTCGATGCCCTTGAGCATGATCGTGGTCAGGTCGTAGCCCTCGGTGGAGTAGACACCCGGCTCGGCGTTGTTCGCGGCCTTGTAGGCGGCCTTGTAGCTGTCCGGCGCCGGGCCGCACGGGCAGGAGAGCAGCGCGTCCTGGGCGGAGGACCCGGCCTGCTTGACGAACTCCGGGTCGTTGGTGCCGTCGGCGGAGACGAACTTGGCGGTCACGCCGGCGCTGCGCAGCTGGGTGACCAGCGGCGCCGCCTCGGCGAAGTAGCCGGCGTAGAAGATCGCGTCGGCGTTGGCGCTCTTGATGGAGGTGGAGGTGGCGGAGAAGTCCTTGTCACCGGTCTTGACGCTGGCGGAGCAGCTCTTGTCGGCCGCGCTGCCCAGTGCGTCCTCGACGGCCTTGGCCAGGCCCACGCCGTAGTCGGAGTCGTCCTGGACCACGCAGATCTTCTTGAAGCCCTGCGAGTCGGTGAGGTACTTGGCCACGGAGGGACCCTGGACGCCGTCGTTGGCCAGACCGCGGTAGAAGGTCTTCCAGCCGTTGGTGGTGAGCGCGACGTTGGTGGCCGAGGCGCTCAGCGAGGGCAGCCCGGCCTGGGCGAAGATGCCGCCGGTGGCCTTGGTCTCGCCGGAGAACGCCGGGCCGAGCAGGCCGATGACGGAGGGGTCGCTGACGATCTGCGGCGCCACCTGGGTGGCCTTCTGCGGGTCACCCTCGGTGTCGAAGTCCACCATTTCCACCTGGCAGCCCGGGTTGGCCTTGTTGTGCGCATCCAGCGCCACCTTGGCGCCGTTGCGGATGTTGATGCCCAGGGCGGCGTTGGGGCCGGTCTTGGCGCCGGCAAAGGCCAGCTTGACGTTGGTGCAGGTGGCCTTTCCGTCCCCGGCCGGGTCGGCTGCGGCGGTGGTGCTGGAAGCCGCAACCTCCTTGCCGGACTGGTCGATCTGCACCAGCGGCGCAATGGCGAGCGGTGCGGACGAGCCCGATCCGCCGGAGCTGTCGCTCGACTTCGAGCCACAGGCGCTGAGGGTCAAGGTGGCGGCTCCCACCAGCACCAAAACCGTTGTGAGCTTGCGACGACGCACGTAAACCTCCGGGTGGTCGAGTCCCCCAGTAACGCCGGGAGGCGTCGGCGCGCGCCGACACGGGGGTGAACCTAACGCAGAGGTAACGCCACAACGGTCAAGCGACAGCGCGTGTGACGAAGTGGCGACACAAAAATAACTCGCCGTAACAATGGCCGGACCCATCTCGACCGAGACCGTGTCCGTTTAGTCGGGATTCCCCCGTCGGGCGGGGAATGGCCCCGGTCAGTCGGAGGTGGCTTGGTCCAGCAGCGCCTGGGCGACCGCCTGCATGGTGGTGCGCTGATCCATGGCGTTGCGCTGGATCCAGCGGAACGCCTGCGGCTCGGTGAGCGAGAGCGTCTGCATGAGCACGCCCTTGGCCCGCTCGATGACCTTGCGCGCGGCGAGGCGACCGTTGAGGTCGGCGACCTCGGCCTCCAGCGCGGACAGCTCGGCGAAGCGGGAGGCGGCCAGCTCCACCGCGGGCACGATGTCGGCCACCGAGAACGGCTTGACCAGGTAGGCCATCGCGCCGGCGTCGCGCGCACGCTCGACCAGCTCCCGCTGGCTGAAGGCGGTGAGGATGACCACGGGCGCAAGACGTTCCGCGGCGATCTCGCCAGCGGCGTCGATGCCGTCGCGGCGGGGCATCTTGACGTCCATGATGACGACGTCGGGCTTGAGCGAGCGGGTGAGGTCGACCGCCTCCTGGCCGTCGGCCGCCTCGCCGGCGATCTCGTAGCCGACCTCGCGGAGCATCTCCACCAGGTCGAGCCGGATCAGCGCCTCGTCCTCGGCCACGAGCACGCGCCGGGGCTTGCGGTTACCGTCGGAGCTGGGAGCACCGTCGACCATCGAACGCCTGCTGAGTGGGTCGCTCACGGGCTGCCTCCTGCCGTCCTGCTGGGAGGCTGAGCCTACCGGCACGACCGCGGCTGTCCGCGTCTTCTAGAGTGGGGCCCGGCGAGCCCTCGTAGCCCAACGGCAGAGGCAACGGATTCAAAACCCGTCCAGTGTGAGTTCGAATCTCACCGAGGGCACCACAGCACCCGGTCAGCGTGATGCCGCAGGCGAGCGTCCAGACGCATTCGCCTACTTGCCCGAAGCGGGGCCGCCGTGCAGTCAGGCCGCCCGCATCAACGCACCGAGCCACTCAGCAACGAAGCGACCCCATGGTGACCGATCGGCGATCGTCGACAAGCTGGAAGCACTGCCGAGCTTCGAAAGTTGCGCGAAGACCCGCGCAGCCCTCGGATGCGGGTGACGGTGCCGCACCTCCACCACAGCTCCGATGTAACGTTTGTCCTTTTCGGACGATTGACTGAGGCAACGAAAAATACTGCGCAGCAGTCTTTTTCAGATGAACAGTCAGGGATGCAAATGCCGGATCAGCACAGCGAGGGCCCCACCTGGGGCAGCCCGCCACCTCCCCCCTCCGCCCCAGGTGGTCGCACTCAAGGGGGCCCAGCCCCAGAGTTCCGGGGACCAGCCCCAGAGTTCCGGGGACCAGTGCGCCATGGCCCCGGCCAGGGCTACGGCGGACCCCCCGGCTACAGCCCGCCACCAGGCTGGGGGGACCAGCCGCCGATGAACAACAACAGAGACCCCAAATCGCCGCGGAGCTGGATTGCTCGCCACAAAATTCTCACCGCACTCACCGCACTCGCCGCGTTCATCGTCTTCATGGGCGCTATCGCTGTTGCCTCGAGTGAAGAGTTTTCGGACGGATATTCCGCGGGCAAGTCAGCAGGCTCTAAGCAATCGGGCAGCGCGCCGCCCAGCCCTCAGCCATCGGTGGATCCACCGCCCAGCCCTCAGCCATCAGTGAGTGCACCGCCCAGCCCTCAGCCATCGGTGAATGCACCGCCCAGCCCTCAGCCATCGGCGAGTGCACCTCCGCTGGCCACGATCGGCAGTCCCGTGCGCGACGGAAAGTTCGAGTTCGTGGTGACTACCGTCCAGCCCGGAAAGGCTTCGGTCGGCAGCGGTTACTTGAAGGCCACAGCTCAGGGCCAGTTCGTCGTTGTGAAGCTCACTGTGCGAAACATTGGGGACCGCCAACAAATGTTCGCCGGGAGCGCCCAGAAGATGACTGACCAGCAGGGACGAGAGCTGTCCACGGACACTATGGCAGGCATCTACCTCGACTCGGACAACTTCCTGGCTGAGATAAACCCGGGCAACAGCGTGCAAGGCACACTCGTCTTCGACATCCCGAAGGACGCGGTGCCCACAACGCTGGAGCTGCACGACTCGGTGTTCTCCGGAGGAGTGACTGTCCGGCTCAGCTAGATCCGTGCGAAAGTAGGCCGCGCCGCCGGGACACCACCCGGCTGCTCGGCCTACCCCGTTGCGCCGCTCCGCTTTTCGCGGAGCCGAAGGACTGTGATGTCTGACGACCACCTCACCCACCCCGAAGATCCCGACCAGCCGGCTCCCCCGGGCGAGAGTGGTCCCCCGCAGGACTCGGTCGTGGTGCACCGCTGGCTGCTGGCGGGGCTGATCGCGGTGGCAGCCGTCGCCACGATCGTCGTCGTGGTCCTCGTGGTCGGGCTGATGGGCAATGACTCCGACCCGCGACCACAGTCGGACGACCGCCCGACCGCCACCGCGCTCCCCGGCACGCGCTCACCGACCACCACCACGGAGCCCGCCGAGGCCTCGACCGCCGTCGAGGAGCCCACGCCGTCGGCCAGTGCTGCTGCCCCCTCCGCGACCGCCGTGCGCACCAGCACCACCCGGACCGCCGTGCCGTCCGCGGCGCCGAGCACCCAGGCGCCCAGCACCACGACGCTCGCCCCCGCCCCGACTGGTCCGCCCGGCGTGGGGACCACCGTCTCCTTCACGGTGGCCGCACCTGGCGCCGAGGACATCGCCGGCACCGTCACTCTCAACGGCACCCGGCGCATCAGCGAGCCGGAGAACGACTTCGGTGACGACCCCGCCAGTGGCTCCTACCTGGTGGCCACGTTCACCGTGTCGGTCAGTGCCGGCTCCACCTACGTCAGCGACTACGACTTCCGCGCCGAGGTCGCCGACGGCACCACGCGCACCCCCTCGATCGGTGTGGTGAACCAACAGATGGACGGCACGGTCGACGCGGGCCGACAGCTGATCGGCGACGTCGCCTTCGACCTGCCACCCGGCGGTCCGGTACTCATCTACTTCTACGGTCCGAAACCGGCCCCGCTGGCCAGCTTCCGCGTCACCGGCTAGCTCAGGCGGACATCCGCTGGAAGGTGCGCGTCCCCCACCAGGCCAGCAGCGCGGTGAGCACCACGGTGACGATGACTCCGGTCGTCACCGTGCCGCCGGAGAGCTCGCCGCGGAACAGCGAGCGCGCCGCGTCCACCAGGTACACCAGCGGGTTGATCCTGCTCAGGTTCTCCAGCCAGCCCGGCGCCAGCGACATCGGCAGGAACACCCCGGACAGCAGCAGCAGGGGCAGCGAGACGCCCTGCACGAACGGGGCGAAGGAGTCCTCATCCTTGAGGATGATGCCCATCGAGTACGACGCCGCTGACACCCCCAGAGCCAGCACGCAGATCAGCACCAGGGTGATCGCCACCCCACCCCAGGTCGGTCGCAACCCGAACGGCACGGCCACCAGCACCAGGATCACCCCCTGCACCCCGATGGTCACCGTGTTGCCCAGCGTCCGCCCGAGCAGCAGCGACAGCCGCGGCGCCGGGGTCACCCGCTGGCGCTCCAGCACGCCCTCACGCATCTCCTGGATGATGCCGAACCCGGCGAAGCCCGCCCCGAAGATGGTGAGCTGCAGCAGCAGGCCGGGCACGAACAGCGACCACGACGCCTCGCCGCCGAGCCCGCCCGCGCGCACGTTGGTGAGCAGCGGGCCGAACAGCACCAGGAACAGGACGGGCTGGGCCAGCCCGAAGAACACCCACACCGGGTTGCGCAGCAGCAGCCGCATGTCCCGGGTGAACACCACGGACGTCGCGTCGAGGGTGGAGCGCATGGGGGTCCTCTCAGGTCAGCAGGAGCAGGAGCACGTCAGGCCGGCGCGTCCTCGCGCAGCGACCGTCCGGTCAGCGTGAGGAAGACGGTGTCCAGGGTGGGGCGGGCCACGGTGACCGTGCGCAGGGGCAGGTCGGCGGCGTCCAGCGCGCGCAGCAGCGGGGCCACCGCCACGTCGCCGCGCTCCACGGTCAGCTGCAGCGTCTCCCCCTCCACGCGCGCCTCCCGGACCTCGATGGCCTCCCGGGCCACCACCTCGGCCAGCGCCAGGTCACCGTCCACGCTGACGGTGATGACGTCGCCGGACACGGCCGCCTTGAGCGCGTCCGGGGTGTCGTCGGCGACGATGCGCCCCTGGTCCATCACCAGGATGCGGTCGGCGAGCGCGTCGGCCTCGTCCAGGTAGTGCGTGGTGATCACCACGGTCACCCCGCGCTCGTCGCGCAGCGCGCGGATGTGCTCCCACAGGTTGGCCCGGCTCTGTGGGTCCAGCCCGGTGGTGGGCTCGTCCAGGAAGATCAGCCCCGGGGTGTGCACCAAGCCGCTGGCCACGTCGAAGCGGCGACGCTGCCCACCGGAGAGCTCGGACAGCGCCCGGCCACCCAGCTCTCCCAGGTCCAGCTGGGGCAGCAGCTCGGTCACCCGCTGCTGCGCCTGCGCCCGGCTCAGCCCGTACAGCCGCCCCTGGGTGACGAGCTCCTCGGCCACCCGCGAGCCCGGCGCCGGCGCGGAGCCCACCTGGGCGACGTAGCCGATGCGCCGGCGCACCTCACGGGGCTGCTCGCGCAGGTCGGCACCGGCCACGGTGGCCGTGCCCTCGGTGGGGTCGAGCAAGGTGGTGAGCATCCGCAGCGTGGTGGTCTTGCCCGCGCCGTTGGGGCCGAGCAGCCCGACGATCTCGCCGGCACTGACGTCGAGGTCCAGCGGAGCCACCGCCTGCACCGGCCCGGTCTTGGTCTTGAACGACCGGGCCAACCCGCGTGCGTGAATCATCGCGACCTTCCCCCTTGCCGGTGGTGGGGCCACACTATGCACCCGGGCGCCGACAACAACAGCGCTTTGGCGGAGGGGTGGTGCGCCCTACCGGTTCGAGACGCGGAGCAGGCCCTCCTGGACCACGGTGGCCAACAGCTCGCCGCCGCGGGAGTAGAACCGACCCGTGGCCAGGCCGCGGCCGCCGGAGGCGGTGGGCGACTCGGTGTCGTAGAGCACCCACTCGTCGGCCTGGACCGGACGGTGGAACCACATGGCGTGGTCCAGGCTGGCCAGCAGCACCTTGTCGATGCCGTAGGCCAGGCCGTGGCCCGACATCATCGAGTCCAGCAGCGTCATGTCCGAGGCGTAGGCCAGCACGCAGACGTGCAGCAGCGGCTGGGCCGGCAGCACCCCGTCGGCGCGCATCCACACCTGGCTGCGGGTGGAGCGAGCGCCGGTGGCGCGGCGCACCCACGGCGGGTCGTTGACGTAGCGGATGTCGATGGGCCGGCGCAGCGTGGCACGGGGGCCGAACAGGTCCTCGTACCCGGTGAGGCGCTCCGGCAGGGAGGGCAGCTCCTCCGGCGCGGGGACGTCGGGCATGGGCGTGGTGTGCTCCACGCCCTCCTGGGCCTCCTGGAACGACGCCGAGAGCGCGAAGATGGGGTTGCCGTGCTGGATCGCGGTGACCCGGCGGGTGGCGAAGGATCGTCCGTCGCGCACCCGGTCCACCTCGTAGACGATGGGCACGCGGGGGTCGCCGCCGCGAATGAAGTAGGCGTGCAGGGAGTGCACCTGGCGCTCGCTGGAGACGGTGCGCCCGGCCGCGACCAGTGCCTGGCCGGCCACCTGGCCACCGAAGACGCGGGTGGGCGCCGTCGTGGGGCTCACCCCGCGGTAGATGTTCTCCTCGATGCGCTCCAGGTCGAGCAGCTGCACCAGCTCGTCGAGCTCAGGTTGGGCGACCACCCCGGTCATCCGTGGTCCTCCTCGCCGAGGCGGTGCACCAGGATCAGGTTGGTGGAGCCCACCGTGTTGGGCGGGGACCCGGCCACCACGACCACCACGTCACCGCGCTGGTAGCGGTCCATCTCCAGCATCGCCTTGTCGACCAGGTCGACCATCTCGTCGGTGGTGCTGACCTTGGGGACGATGAACGTCTCGGTGCCCCACGTCATGGCCAGCTGGCTGCGCACCTCCTGCTGCGGCGTGAACGCCAGCAGCGGCAGCGGCGTGTGCAGCCGGGCAAGCCGGCGCACGGTGTCGCCGGACTGGGTGAAGGCCACCAGGGCGGTGGCGTTGAGCCGCTCGCCGATGTCGCGGGAGGCGTAGGAGAGCACGCCGCGCTTGGTGCGGGGCACGTGGTTCAGCGGCGGGACCGCGGTGGACTCCGCCTCCACCGCCTCCACGATGCGGCTCATGGTGCGCACGGTGGCCATCACGTGGGCACCCACCGACGTCTCGCCGGAGAGCATCACCGCGTCGGCGCCGTCCAGCACGGCGTTGGCGACGTCGGAGGCCTCGGCGCGGGTGGGCCGGGAGTTGCTGATCATCGACTCGAGCATCTGGGTGGCCACGATCACCGGCTTGGCGTTCTCCCTGGCCACCTGGATGGCGCGCTTCTGCACCAGCGGCACCTGCTCCAGCGGGAGCTCCACCCCCAGGTCGCCGCGGGCCACCATCACGCCGTCGAAGGCCAGCACGATGGCCTCCAGGTTGTCGATGGCCTCGGGCTTCTCCAGCTTGGCGATCACCGGCAGCCGGCCGCGGCCCTTGCGGTCCATCACCTGGTGCACCAGGTCGATGTCGGCGGGCGAGCGCACGAAGGACAGCGCGATCACGTCCACGCCCAGGTCGATGGCGAACTCCAGGTCGGCGATGTCCTTCTCCGACAGCGCCGGCACCGACACGTTCACCCCGGGCAGCGAGAGGCCCTTGTTGTTGCTGACGGTGCCACCCTCGGTCACCCGACAGACCACGTCGTTGCCCTCGACCGCGGTGACCACGAGCCCGACGTTGCCGTCGTCGACGAGCAGCCGGTCACCGGCGCGGGCGTCCTTGGCCAGCTCGGAGTAGGTGGTGGAGACCCGGTCGTGGGTGCCGAGGACGTCCTCGACGGTGATGCGGACCTCTTCGCCGTTGGCCCACAGCTCCTTGCCGTTGACGAACCGGCCCAACCGGATCTTCGGCCCCTGCAGGTCGGCCAGGATTCCCACGGCGCGGCCGCTGCGGTCCGACGCCGCCCGCACGTAGCCGTAGGTCCGCTCGTGGTCGCCGTGGGAGCCGTGGCTGAAGTTGAGCCGGGCCACGTCCATGCCGCACTCGACAAGCTCATGGACCAGCTCCTGGCTGTCTGTCGCAGGGCCCAGGGTGCACACGATCTTCGCTCGACGACTCACGAGCCCAGCCTAGTCCCGTCCGCGCGAGCCTCACCTCCGTGGAGGGACCTAGGCCACACCGCAGGCACCGGGGTCGCCGCGAATTCGTTCGGGGTGCCGGCCGGTGCTAGCGTCCCTGTGCTGGTCGAGCCGTCTCGTCCGGTCAGTGCCTCCGTAGCGAAGTCCGGTGAGATCCCGGCGCTGTGCCGCAACTGTGATTCCACCCCCGCTGGGGATGGTGAGCCAGGTCGCCGAGGAGGCACTGGTGCGCAACCACCCCCGCAGCAGTGGTGGAGTGTCGCCCGGTCGCTCGCGGCCGGAGGTACAACATCCGCTGGGCAGAGCTCCCAGGAGAACGCCCCGATGACCCCCCTCAGCACGCCGCGGGCCCGTCGAGCGCCCGCGCTCGCGGCCCTGCTCGCCGCCCTCGCCCTGGTGCTCACCGCGTGCGGCGCCGAGCGCACCGACCCGGTGACCCCGACCGCCGGCACCGCCTACCCGCTGACCGTGCAGGCCGACAACGGCGACGTCACGGTGCCCGCCAGGCCGAGCCGGATCGTCTCGCTGTCGCCCACCGGCACCGAGATGCTCTTCGCCATCGGCGCCGGCTCGCAGGTGATCGCGGTGGACTCCTACTCCACCTACCCCCCGGACGCCCCGATCACCGACCTGTCGGCGTTCACGCCCAACCTGGAGGCGGTGCTGGCCCACGAGCCGGACCTGGTGGTGGCCTCCGACGACGCCAACGGCCTGGTCGACGGCCTGCGCACCGCCCAGGTGCCCACCCTGCTGCTGGGTGCGGCGGACCAGCTGGAGGACACCTACGCGCAGCTGAACACCCTGGGCACCGCGACCGACCACACCGCCGGGGCCCAGGCGGTGGTCTCCGGCATGCAGCAGAAGGTCACCGACATCGTGGCCAGCGTGCCCCAGCAGACCACACCGCTGAGCTACTACTACGAGCTCGAGCCCACCCTCTACACCGTCACCTCGGCCAGCTTCGTGGGCACGCTGCTGGCCCGGCTGGGCCTGACCAACATCGCCGACTCGGCGGGCTCGCCGGGCAACGCCTACCCGCAGCTCTCCGCCGAGGCCCTGGCCAAGGCCGACCCCGACCTGGTGTTCCTGGCCGACACCAAGTGCTGCAACGCCAACGCCCAGACCTACGCCGCCCGCCCGGGCCTCGGCGGGTCCACCGCGGTGGCCACCGGCAGCATCGTCGCGCTGGACGACGACCTCGCCTCCCGCTGGGGCCCGCGCACCGTGGACCTGCTGGCTGCCGCCGCCGACGCGGTGCGCTCCCGGTCGGCCGGCTGAGCGCGACGCCCGGAGCAGTGACGCTCGAAGCAATGACGCACCCACCCGGCTCGCCGGTGTCGGCCGCCGCCCCCACCCGCCTGACGCCCCGCCACCTGGTGATCGCCGTGGCGGGGCTGGTGGTCGTCGTGGTGGCCGCGGTGCTCATCGGCGCCGTGGACCTGGGACCCGGCCGGGTGTTCGGCGAGGTCTGGGCGCAGGTCACCGGTGGTACCTCGCCGCTGAGCTCCACCGAGGCAGCCATCCTCTGGCAGCTGCGGGTGCCGCGGGTGCTGCTGGGCGTGCTGGTGGGCGCCGCGCTCGCCTGCTGCGGCGCCGCGTTCCAGGGCGTGTTCCGCAACCCGCTGGCCGATCCCTACCTGCTGGGCGCCGCTGCCGGAGCCGGGCTGGGCGCCACCCTGATGATCGTGCTGGCCACGCCGGACACGCTGCCGATCGACCCGGTGCCCGCCGGGGCGTTCGTGGGTGCGCTGGTGGGGGTCGGGCTGGCGTGGCTGGTGAGCCAGTCGGCCGGGTCCGGCCCCGGGGTGCTGGTGCTCGCCGGCGTGGCCGTCGCTGCGTTCCTCTCCGCGGTGCAGCTGGCGCTGCAGACCGCCCACCCCGACCGCATCCGCGCCATCTACTCGTTCATCCTCGGCTCGCTGGGCACGCCGGGCTGGGGCGCGGTGGTGCAGACCGCCATCTACGTCGGGGTGAGCTGCGGGGCGCTCGCCGGCTGCGGGCGCCTGCTGGACGTGCTCAGCCTGGGCGACACCGAGGCCAGCACCCTGGGGATCCGCCCCGGCCGGGCGCGGCTGCTCATCGTGGTGGCCGCGTCGCTGGGCACGGCAGCCGCGGTGTCGGTGTCCGGGCTCATCGGCTTCGTGGGACTGGTGGTGCCGCACCTGGTGCGGCTGGTGCTGGGTGGCTCCTTCCGGGTGATCCTGCCGGTGTCGCTGCTGGCCGGCGGAGCGTTCCTGGTGCTGGCCGACCTGCTGGCCCGCACGGTGGTCTCCCCTGCCGAGCTGCCGGTGGGGGTGGTCACCGCCTTCGTGGGCGGACCGTTCTTCGCCCTGCTGCTGCGCCGCACCAAGGCCCCCGCATGAGCGGCCCGCGCCCCACCGGGCGAACCACCAGCAGCATCCGGGCCACCAACCTCGGGGTGCAGCGCGGCGCCACCTCCGTGCTGCGCGGGGTGGACCTGGACGCGCCGCCGGGCTCCTGGCTGGCGGTGGTGGGCCCCAACGGCGCGGGCAAGTCCACCCTCCTCGCCGCGCTGGCCGGGCTGCTGCCCTGCACCGGGGAGGTGTGCCTGGGTGGGCGCGAGCTGCGCCGGATGAACCCCCGCCAGCGGGCCAAGGTGCTCGCCTACGCCCCGCAGGAGCCGGTGCTGCCGGCGGACCTGACCGTCACCGACTACGTGTTGCTCGGCCGCGTCCCGCACCGCTCGATGCTGGGCGCCGACCGCCCCGCCGACACCGCGCTGGCAGCACGGGTGCTGGCCCAGCTCGACCTCACCGCGCTCGCCGGGCGACGGCTGGACCGGCTCTCCGGCGGCGAGCGGCGGCGAGCGGTGCTCGGCCGGGCGCTGGCCCAGCAGGCTCAGGTGCTCCTGCTGGACGAGCCCACCACCGGCCTGGACATCGGCCACGCCCAGCAGCTGCTGGAGCTGCTGGACGAGCTGCGCCACTCCACCGGCACCACGCTGGTGACCACCCTGCACGACCTCACCCTGGCCGGGCAGTACGCCGACGCCCTGCTGCTCGTGCACGAGGGCGCGCCGGTGGCCGCGGGCACGCCCGCGCAGGTGCTGCGCACGGACGTGCTGCGGGAGCGCTACCAGGCCGAGCTCACCGTGCTCGACCCCGGCGACGGCTCGCTGGCCGTGGTGCCGCTGCGTCCGAGCACCCGCCCGGACTGACCCGGTCGCGGACGGCAGGCGCTGGCGTCGTCGCACCAGACGTCAGGCGAGCGACTCCGCCGCGGTCTTCTTGGCCCACCGGTAGTCGGCCTTGCCGCTGGGCGAGCGCACGATCGTCGGCGCCACCACCAGCGCGCGCGGCACCTTGTAGCCCGCCACCTGGGTGCGGCAGTGCGCCATGAGCTCCTCCAGCGACGGCTCCTGCTCGCCCTCGCGCACCTGGACCACCGCCGACACCTGCTCGCCGAAACGCGGGTGCGGAGTGCCCACCACCAGGGCGTCCATCACCGCGGGGTGGCTCTTCAGCGCCTGCTCCACCTCCTCCGGGAAGACCTTCTCGCCACCGGTGTTGATGCACAGCGACCCGCGGCCCAGCAGCACGATGGTGCCGTCCGCCTCCACCTGCGCCATGTCGCCCAGCACCGACATCCGCACGCCGTCCACCACCGGGAACGTGGCGGCGCTCTTGGCCGGGTCGCGGAAGTACTCCAGCGGCACGTGGCCCAGCCGCGCCAGGTAGCCGATGTCCTCGGAGCCGGGGGCGATGGGCTGCAGCCGCTCGTCCACCACCACGCTGTGGCTGGACGCGGGCAGCCGCACGTGTCCGTCCGCGCCGAGCTGCACCTGGCCGTCGGCGCCGGACTCCGAGGCCCCGAAGTTGTCCAGCAGGAAGATGTTGGGCAGCAGCTCGGTGAGCTGGTCACGGACGCTGCGCGACCACAGCGCCCCGCCGGAGCCGATGAGGAACAGCGAGCTGAGGTCGAACTCGCCCTGGTGCTCGGCGATGGCGTCGGCCAGCGGGCGGGCCATGGCGTCGCCCACCAGCATCACCGAGCTGCACTTCTCCGCCTCCACCAGCCGCAGCACCTCGAGCTCGTCGAACTGCTTCATCAGCACCTGCGTGGCGCCCATGTAGAAGGTGCTGAACATCGAGTACACCGCGGCGCCGTGCATCAGCGGGGCCGTCACCAGGAACTTGAGGGTGCCGGCCTTGGCGGTGGCCGACTCCACCACCTCGGCCACCGTGTTCAGCGGCTCGCCACCGTGGTTTCCACCGCCCAGCGCCGCGTAGTAGAAGTCCTCCTGCCGCCACACCACGCCCTTGGGCATGCCGGTGGTGCCACCGGTGTAGATCACGAAGCGGTCGTCGGGGCTGCGCTCGCCGAACCCGCGGGACTCCGGCTGAGCGGCCACCGCCTGGTGGTAGTCGGCGTGCTCCACCCCGGACAGGGCCGGGCCCGCCGGCAGGGCGTCCAGGGTGAGCACGTGCTTGATGCCGGGCGCGGCCGGCAGCACCGCGGCCGCACTGGGCACGAACTCCGCCTCCACCACCAGCGCGACCAGGGCGGCGTTGTCGTAGAGGTAGCTCAGCTCGGTGTCGGTGTAGCGGAAGTTCACCGTGATGGGCACGACGCGCGCCTTGAGGCAGGCGAGCAGGGCCTCGACGAACTCGATGCGGTTGCGCATGTGCAGGCCGACGTGCTCGCCCGGCTGCAGGCCCAGCGACAGCAGGTGGTGGGCCAGCCGGTTGGCGCGGGCGTCCAGGTCGGAGTAGGTGAGCCGGTCGCCCTCGCAGATCAGCGCCTCGTGGTCGGGCAGGGCATCGGCGACGGCCTCGTACAGGTCGGCAAGGTTCAGCGACATCTCTCGGTCCTTCAGGGTGGCGGCCGGCAAGGTCAAGGGTGTAACCCAGATCACTTCACGTTCGAGCAGTGTGACACAAGCGGCGTCCCGGCAACCGGGACTGCTCTGGTGTCCGCGGGACGCATGTGCTCTCTGGGGCTGCCCCTGGGCCCGGAGTCCCCCGCGCGACTGTCCCCCGGGTGGGCCTCGGCCGTGGGAGCATCCGCCGATGACGAGCACGGAGCTGCCCCTGCAGGACAAGGTCGCCCTGGTCACCGGTGCGTCCTCCGGGCTGGGCCAGGAGGTGGCCCGGCTGCTCACCGCCCGCGGCGCCCGGGTCTTCGGCGTCGCCCGCGACAAGGACAAGCTGCACCAGGCGATGGCTGACGTCACCGCCGACCCGAGCAGCCACTCGCTGGCCGTGGACCTCGCCGACCCGGCGGCGTGCCGGGAGGCGGTGTCGGCGTGCGTGGCCGCGCTGGGCGGGCTGGACGTGCTGGTGAACACCGCCGGTGCCCACACCCTGCGGCACACCGGCCAGGTCAGCGACGACCAGTGGGAGCGCGACCTGGCGGTGAACCTGAGCGCCCCGTTCTTCCTGTCCCAGGCCGCGCTGCCGCACCTGCTGGAGCGGGCCGGCAACATCGTCAACGTGTCGTCGGTGGCCGGCGTGCAGGGGCAGGCCTACTCGGCCGGGTACTGCTCGGCCAAGCACGGGCTGATCGGGCTGACCCGGGCCATGGCGGTGGAGTTCACCGCGGCGACGCTGCGGGTCAACGTGGTGTGCCCGGGCGGGATGCTCACCCCGCAGGTCACCGGCTTCAGCTTTCCCGACGGCGCCGACCTGGACCTGGTGATGCGCTCGGCGGCGCCGCGGGGGCTGATGGAGACCCACCAGGTCGCCCCGCTGATCGCCTTCCTGGCCTCCGACGACGCCGCCGCGATCACCGGCGGTGTCTACCTGCTGGACAACGGCAAGACCGCCGGCTAGGCGTCCGCAGCGGTGAGGGTGCCCGCCCGGTAGAGGGTGACCACGCAGGCCCCGCCCAGGCCGAGGTTGTGCTGCAGGCCCACGGTGGCCCCCTGCACCTGACGCTTGTCGGCCAGCCCGCGCAGCTGCCAGCTCAGCTCGGCGCACTGGGCCAGGCCGGTGGCACCGAGCGGGTGGCCCTTGGAGATGAGCCCGCCGGAGGGGTTGACCACCCACCTGCCGCCGTAGGTGGTGGCGCCGGACTCCACCAGCTTGCCGCCCTCGCCCACCGGGCACAGGCCGAGGCCCTCGTAGGTGAGGATCTCGTTGATGGAGAAGCAGTCGTGCAGCTCGATGACGTCCACGTCGTCCACGGTCAGCCCGGACTCGGCGAAGACCTGCTCGGCGGCGGCGCGAGTCATCGGGCTGCCCACGGCGTCGATGCACCGGTTGCTCTCGAAGCACTCGGTGGTGTCGGTGGTCATCGCCTGGGCGACGATCTCCACCGCTTGGCCCTCCAGGCCGTGCTCCCGCACGAAGGCCTCGCTGACCACCACGGCCGCGGCGGCACCGTCGGACGTCGGGGAGCACTGCGACCGGGTGAGCGGGTGGTGGATCATCCGGTCCTCCAGCACCCGCTCCAGGGTGTAGGAGTCTTGGAACTGCGCGTACGGGTTGTTCACCGAGTGCCGGTGGTTCTTCACCGCGACCGCAGCGATCTGCTCGGCGGTGGTGCCGTAGAGCTCCATGTGCTCGCGGGCGGCGTCACCGAAGATCTGCGCGGTGATCGGCGAGGCCTCGATGCCGTGGGCGTTCTTCATGATGGCCAGGTGCCGGTCGATGGTGCTGACCTTCGGCATCTCCCCGGTCATGCCGCCGCGGGACATCTTCTCGAAGCCGACGGCCAGCGCGCACTCGGCCTGGCCGCCCTGCACCCACTCGCGGGCCATCATCAGCGCGCTGGAGCCGGTGGCGCAGTTGTTGTTGACGTTGAACACCGGGACACCGGTGAGCCCGATGTCGTACAGCGCCCGCTGCCCCTGCGCCGAGGGGCCGGCGGTGTAGCCCACCGACGCCCGCTGCACGGCGTCGTAGGTCAGCCCGGCGTCGGCCAGCGCCGCGTTCACGGCCTCGCCCACCATGTCCGGGTACTCCCAGTCGCGGCTCTCGACCTTGCAGAAGGGCGTCATCCCGACACCGACGACGAAGGCGCGTGCGCTCATGGCTTGTTTCCTCACGGAGGTGGTGGAGCTGGACGGGGCAGACCGGGGCACTGCCGTGTGACGCTAACCACCCTCACCACCTCCGCCCGGACCCCTCCCGATCACCGGGACACGCCACTGCAGCACCCACCGACCGGCTAGGTTCGGCCCGTCCGGGCTCTGTTGCCGCTGGGGAGGACCCGCCATGAGAGTGAGCATCCAGCTCGACGCCGGCCCGGGCCGGGCCGGAGCACGTGCGGTGGAGCTGACCCAGACCGGGGCGGACGGGCTGTTCACCTTCGAGGGGCAGCACGACGTGTTCTTCCCGTTGGTGGAGGCCGCGGCGACGGTGGACGTGGCGCTGATGACCAACGTGGCCATCGCCCTGCCCCGCAGCCCGCTGCACCTGGCC
Organism: Rhodococcus sp. Z13_19A; assembly: GCF_058133575.1. Taxonomy (NCBI): domain Bacteria; kingdom Bacillati; phylum Actinomycetota; class Actinomycetes; order Mycobacteriales; family Nocardiaceae; genus Rhodococcus; species Rhodococcus sp. Z13_19A. The sequence continues at coordinate 854,000 of NZ_JBYUNN010000002.1, read as the reverse complement.
CACTCCGCGCACGACCTGCAGACGTTGAGCCGGGGGCGCTTCGCCCTGGGCCTGGGCTCGCAGATCCGCCCGCACATCGAGAAGCGCTACGGGTCCACCTGGTCGCGCCCGGCGGCGCGGATGGGCGAGACGGTGCGGGCCATCAAGGCCATCTTCGCCGCGTGGGAGGGCACGGCGCCGCTGAGCTTCCGCGGGGAGTTCACCACCCACACGCTGATGGCACCCAGCTTCACCCCGGCTCCGCACCCCTACGGCCCACCGCCGATCCTGCTGGGGGCGCTGGGCCCGGTGATGACCCGCACCGCCGCCGAGGTGGCCGACGGGCTGCTGGTGATGCCGTTCAACAGCGAGCAGCACTTCCTCCAGCGCACCCTGCCCGCGGTGCAGGAGGGCCTGGACCGGGCCGGGCGCACCGCTGACTCCTTCGACGTGATCCCGCAGGTGATCGTGGCCGTGGGCCGCACGCGGGAGCAGCAGGCCGCCGCGGTGCGGGGGGTGCGCGGCCTGCTCGCCTTCTACGGCTCCACCCCCGCCTACCTGCCGGTGCTGCAGGTGCACGGCTGGGAGGCCGCGCAGCCCGAGCTGAACGCGTTGTCCAAGCGGGGCGACGTGGCCGCGATGATGGGCTGCGTGGACGACGAGATGGTGACCACGCTGGCCGTGGTGGGCACGCCGGAGCAGTGCGCGGAGGAGATCCTGCGCCGCTACGGCGACCACGCGGAGCAGGTGTGCTGCTACTTCCCCGGCTACCCCGAGGACCCCGCCGACGTGGCCGACCTGGTCACCGCCCTGCACCGTGGCTGACCCGGCGGCGGCGCCGGAGCTGCTGGTGGAGGTGTCCGACGGGGTGGCGGTGCTGACGCTGAACCGACCCGCCCAGCGCAACGCCTTCACCGCGACCATGGGCCGCGCGCTGGGGGCGGCCTACCGCGACTGCGACGCCGACGACGACGTGCGGGCGATCGTGCTCACCGGCACCGCACCCGCCTTCTGCGCGGGCGCCGACCTCGGCTCGGCCGGCGACACCTTCGGCCGCCCCGGCGACGACTTCAGCGCCTCCCCGGTGAACCCGCCGGCGTTCGCGCTGCGCACCCCGGTGATCGCCGCGGTCAACGGCCACGCCGTGGGCATCGGGCTGACGCTGGCGCTGCAGGCCGACGTCCGGGTGGTGGCCGCCGACGCCAAGTACGCGGTGGTGCAGGCCCGCCTCGGTGTGCTGGGCGACGCGATGTCGCACTGGACGCTGCCCCGCATCGCCGGTGCCGCCGCCGCCGCGGAGATCCTGCTGACCGGCCGCACCTTCGACGGCGCGGAGGCCGTGCGGCTGGGCATCGCCACCCGCTGCCTGCCGGCCGAGCAGGTGCTGCCCGCCGCGCTCGCCCTAGCCACCGACATCGCCGAGAACGTCGCGCCGATGTCCGCGGCGCTGAGCAAGCGCCTGCTGTGGGACACCGTCGAGCACGGCTACACCGCCGCGCAGGTGGCCGCGCTGGAGACCGAGGCGCACCACCGGGTGATGGGCGGAGCCGACGCCCGCGAGGGGGTGCTCGCCCACCTGCAGCGGCGCCGTCCGCAGTGGTCGTCGCGGGTGAGCCAGGAGTGGACCGACCTGCCGCGGCCCTGACCCCCGCCGCAAGGACCCCGTCAGGACTGGCCTTGCGGGCATCAGGAACACGTCAGGGATCGTCCCGGCCGTCGCCGGCGGAGCTTCACTGATCTCCGGGGCAACGCTGCCCGGAGGGAGCACCGATCATGTCGACGTCAACCAGCATCGCCCGGCGGCCACCAGCGGGGCAGGACCCGGGCAGTGACGACGAGGACTGTCGTGACCAAGACTGTCGTGACCAAGACTGTCGTGACCAAGACTGTCGTGACCAGGACTGCCGGGACCAGGACTGCCGGGACCATGGCCCGAGCGAACCGGGCTGGCGGGAACCGCGACTGCCGGTCGCCCTCGCCGCTCCGCTCGGGTTCGCGGTGACGCTGACAGTGGCCGCGGCACTCACTGCCGGCCGGGAGGTGCTGGCTCCGTCGCAGGCCGTGGCCTGCATGTGTCTGGCGATCGCCGCGCTCGGGTGGTGCAGCACCGTCCGCGGCGCGTTGCTGTGTGCCGGCATCGGGTGGCTGATGTTCAACGGGTTCGTCGTCAACAGCGCCGGCACGCTGGCCTGGGACGGCGCAGGCGACCTGCTCCGCGCGGGCCTGTTCGCTGGCACCGCGCTGACCTTCGCCTGGCTCCGCGCCCTCGCGCTGTGGTCCCGGCGGGTGCTGGACTAGTGGTTGCCCAGCTTGCCGGGGCGGTCGTCAGAGTCGGCTGTGCCGGACTCTGCTGTGCCCGACTCCCCAGCCCCCGACTCCCCTGCTTCTGACTCCCCTGCTTCTGACTCGCCGGCTTCTGACTCCGTCTCGTCCGGGCTGGGCTGGGCGGACCGGCCCGTCAGCTCGGCCGGATCCTCCCGCCCCTTCTTGGCGAGGACGAAGTACGTCACCGCACCGAGGAACACGATCACTGCGGTGAACACGTTGATCCGCACGCCGAACAGCGTGTTGGCGAAGTCCACCCGCATCAGCTCGATCCAGAACCGGCCCGCGCAGTACCCGGCCACGTACAGCGCGAACGCCCTGCCGTGGCCGAGCCGGAAGCGGCGGTCGGCCCACACCACCAGCGCGGCGACCGCCAGGTTCCACAGCAGCTCGTACAGGAACGTGGGGTGCACGGTGGCCACCGGCACCGCCCCTGCCGGAACGCTGCCGTTCAGCTCGTCGGGCAGCCCAGCGTCGTTGAGGCGCTGGTAGATGTCCATGCCCCAGGGCAGCGTGGTGGCGCGGCCGTAGAGCTCCTGGTTGAAGTAGTTGCCCAGCCGGCCGATGGCCTGGGCCACCACGATGCCGGGTGCGACGGCGTCGGCGAACGCGGGCAGCGGGATGCCCTTGCGGCGGCAGGCGATCCAGGCACCCACCCCACCGAGCAGCACCGCGCCCCAGATGCCCAGGCCGCCGTCCCAGATCTTCAGCGCGTCCACGGGGTCGCGGCCCGCGCCGAAGTACTTCTCGTGGTCGGTGATCACGTGGTACAGCCGGCCGCCCACCAGGCCGAAGGGCACCGCGAACACCGCCACCTCGGTGACGGTCTCCGGCTCGCCGCCGCGGGCCACCCACCGCTTGTTGCCCCAGACGATGGCCACGATGATGCCGGCGATGATGCACAGCGCGTAGGCGCGCAGCGGGAAGGGCCCGAGCTCCCACACCCCCTGCGGGGGACTGGGGAACGAGGCCAGCACCACCCCGGCGGAGGTCACTGCCCGACGCCGGCCGGGCTGGCCGCCCGGACGCCCGCAGCCAGCTCGGTGACCAGGGTGGCCACCGCCTCCTGGCTCTCGGTGCTGGCCGTGACGATGGCCGACCCCACGATCACCGCGTCGGCGTAGCCGGCGACCTCGGCCGCCTGCGCACCCGAGCGCACGCCCAGGCCCACGCCGATCGGGATGTCGGAGTGGCTGCGGATCCGCTTGACCAGGCTGGGCGCGGAGCTGGCGACGGCGTCGCGGGCCCCGGTGACCCCCATGGTGGAGGCGGCGTAGACGAAGCCGCGGCTCACCGTGGCGGTGCTGGCCACGCGGGCCTCGGTGGAGGAGGGCGCGAGCAGGAAGATGCGGTCCAGGTCGTGTGCGTCCGCCGCGGCCAGCCACGCGTCGGCCTCGTCCGGGATGAGGTCCGGGGTGATCATGCCCAGGCCGCCGGCGGCGGCCAGGTCGCGGGCGAAGGCGTCCACGCCGTAGCGCAGCACCGGGTTCCAGTAGCTCATCACCACCGCGCGGCCGCCGGCGGCGGCGACCTGCTCCACCACACCAATGACGTCGCGCAGCCGGGTGCCCGCCCGCAGCGCGGTGTCGGCCGCGGCCTGGATGGTGGGCCCGTCCATCACCGGGTCGGAGTAGGGCACGCCGACCTCCACCAGGTCGCAGCCGTTGTCGACCATGGTGCGCAGGGTGCGGACCGAGCCGGGCACGTCAGGGAAGCCACCGGGCAGGTAGCCGACCAGCGCGGCGCGCCCCTCGGCGCGGCACTGCTCGAACATCGGACCGAGACGTGAGCTCACAGCTGCTCCCCTGTTCCTGATCCCGCGCCGTCCTCGGGGTTGGGTGCTGGGTTGTCCAGCGCGGCCTCGTCGATGACGTGGAACCACCGGGCGGCGGTGTCCACGTCCTTGTCCCCACGGCCGGACAGGCTCACCAGGATGACGGCGCCCTCGCCGAGCTCGCGGCCCAGCTTGAGCGCACCGGCCACGGCGTGCGAGGACTCGATGGCCGGGATGATGCCCTCGGTGCGGCACAGCAGCCGGAAGGCGTCCATGGCCTCGGTGTCGGTGATCGGCTCGTACTCGGCGCGACCGATGTCCTTGAGCAGCGAGTGCTCCGGGCCCACGCCGGGGTAGTCCAGCCCCGCCGAGATGGAGTGCGTCTCCATGGTCTGGCCGTCGTCGTCCTGCAGCAGGTAGGACAGCGCCCCGTGCAGCGAGCCCGGGCTCCCGCCGGTGAGGGTGGCGGCGTGCTTGCCCGAGGCGACGCCGTCCCCGGCGGCCTCGTAGCCGACCAGCCGGACGTCGGAGTCGTCCAGGAAGGCGTGGAAGATGCCGATGGCGTTGGACCCGCCGCCGACGCAGGCGACCACGGCGTCGGGCAGCTGCCCGGTGCGCTGCAGCACCTGGGCGCGGGCCTCCAGGCCGATCACCCGGTGGAAGTCGCGAACCATGGTCGGGAACGGGTGCGGGCCGGCGACGGTGCCCAGGCAGTAGTGGGTGTCGTCGACGTTGCTGACCCAGTCGCGCAGCGCCTCGTTGATGGCGTCCTTGAGGGTGCGGGAGCCGGTGGTGACCGGGACGACCTCCGCGCCGAGCAGGCGCATGCGGGCCACGTTCAGCGCCTGCCGCTCGGTGTCCACCTCGCCCATGTAGACCACGCACTCCAGGCCCAGCAGCGCGCAGGCGGTGGCCGTGGCCACGCCGTGCTGGCCGGCACCGGTCTCGGCGATCACCCGGCGCTTGCCCATCCGCTTGGTGAGCAGCGCCTGCCCGAGCACGTTGTTGATCTTGTGCGAGCCGGTGTGGTTGAGGTCCTCGCGCTTGAGCAGGATGCGTGCCCCACCGGCGTGCGGGGCCAGCCGCTTGGCCTCGAACACCGGGGACGGCCGGCCGGTGTAGTCGCGCTGCAGCTCGTCCAGCTCGGTGAGGAACTCCGGGTCGGTGCGCGCCTTCTCGTAGGCGGCGGTGAGCTCCTCGAGGGCGCCGATCAGCGCCTCGGGCACGAACCGGCCGCCGTAGTCACCGAAGTGACCGGTGGCGTCGGGATCGTGGTCGCTGCTGTGGATCAGCCCCGAGCTCGCGGTGGGCAGATCCCCGGAGGGCACATGCGTGGAGGTCACGCGCCCATTCTCCCCCAGAGGGTCTCAGCGCGAGGGCTTGGGGCAGGAAGGGTGCGATCCGGCGGTGACGAGGTCGGACACGGCGCTGCGCGGGTCGCCACTGGTCACCAGTCCCTCCCCCACCAGCACCGCGTCCGCGCCGGCGCCGGCGTAGGCGAGCAGGTCGGCCGTGCCGCGCACGCCCGACTCCGCCACCTTCACCACGTCGCTGGGCAGGCCCGGGGCGATGCGCGCGAACACGTCGCGGTGCACCTCGAGGGTCTTGAGGTCGCGGGCGTTGACGCCGATGACCTTGGCGCCGGCCTGCAGGGCACGGTCGGCCTCGGCCTCGGTGTGCACCTCCACCAGCGCGGTCATGCCGAGGGACTCCACCCGGTCCAGCAGCGCCGTCAGCGTGTTCTGCTCCAGCATCGCCACGATCAGCAGCACCAGGTCAGCACCGTGGGCACGGGCCTCGTGGATCTGGTACGGGCCGACGATGAAGTCCTTGCGCAGCACCGGGATGCTCACCGCGGCGCGCACGGCGTCGAGGTCGGCCAGCGACCCGCCGAAGCGGCGCTCCTCGGTGAGCACGCTGATCACGCGGGCGCCACCGGCCTCGTACTGCGACGCCAGCACCGCCGGCTCCGGGATGTCGGCCAGCGCGCCCTTGGACGGGCTGGACCGCTTCACCTCGGCGATGACGGCGATGCCCGGCTCCTTGAGCGCGGCCACCACGTCCTGCGCGGGCTTGGCCTGCTGCGCCGCGGCCTTGACGGCCTCGAAGTCGGTGATCTTCTCCCGGGCCGCCACATCTGCCCGGACACCCTCCACGATCGAGTCGAGAACGCTCATCGCGTCAAGCCCCCCTTCCCTGCTCGCCCTGCTCAACCTCGCTGAGCCTATCCGGGTGGTGACGTACGTCTCTCATCGGGGCGGCAGGCTGTTGCGCAGCTGTGCCGGTTCCGTGATCAGCGGTCGGGTCCTGTCCCGCGCTGAGGGCGTCCCACAGCTGTCGCTCGGTGACGTCGTCGTCGGTGACAGCCGCCTGCACGGCCCGCTCGCGCTGCACCGCAGGGGTCTCGTAGCGGGTGGACAGACCACCGGCACGGCGCGGGGCGCGGGCCAGCAGCACGGCGGCGGCCACGGTGAGCAGCGCACCGAGCAGCGCCAGGAGCGGTCCGACGACCGACGCGGAGGTGCTCACCTGCTCGGCCAGCACCGGCGGGGTGATCAGCTCGGCGGCGTGCTCGGCGGAGGGCCCGCCGACCAGCGCCACCACGGCCGGCTCGGCCGCGGCCACCGCGACGACCAGCAGCACCAGCGCCAGCACGCGCACGGCCAGGCCACGCAGCGCGAAGACCGCGGCGACCCCGGCCAGCAGCACCAGGGCCAGCGGGGTGAGCTGCGCCGCCCAGGTGCTGCCGAGGAGGTCGGCCTCGCGCACCCCCCGCAGGTCGTCCTCGGTGCGTGCCTGCACCCACTGCACGCGGGAGGCGGCCCACAGCGCGACGGCGCCGAGCACCAGCAGCACCGCGGGCACGCGCAGCCGCGACCGGCCTGCCTTCGGGGCGGCCGGCTCCGGTGCCTGGTCGGTCCCCGGCGCCTGGTCTGGCCCCGGCGCCTGGTTGGGATCAGTCATCGGCCACTCCACGCATCGTCTCGGCCGCCGCCACCGCCGACAGCACGGCCAGCGCCTTGTTCACCGTCTCGGTGTCCTCGGCGGCGGGGTCGGAGTCGGCGACCACGCCGCCGCCGGCCTGCACGTAGGCGGTGCCGTCCTTGAGCACCGCGGAGCGGATGGCGATGGCGGTGTCGGCGTCACCGGCGAAGTCCAGGTAGCCCACGATGCCGCCGTAGACCCCGCGCCGGGTGGGCTCCATCTGCTCGATGAGCTCCAGCGCCCGCGGCTTGGGGGCACCGGACAAGGTGCCGGCGGGGAAGCACGCCGTCACCGCGTCCAGCGCGGTGCGGTCGGCGGCCAGGCGGCCGGTGACGGTGGACACCAGGTGCATCACGTGGCTGTAGCGCTCCACGTGCCGGTACTGGGTGACGGTGACCGTGCCCGGCTCGCACACCCGGCCCAGGTCGTTGCGCCCCAGGTCGACGAGCATCAGGTGCTCGGCGTTCTCCTTGGCGTCGGCGCAGAGGTCCTTCTCCAGCAGCAGGTCTTCCTCGGTGCTCGCCCCGCGCCAGCGGGTGCCGGCGATGGGGTGCGTGGTGGCCACGTCGTCCACCACGGTGACCAGCGCCTCCGGGCTGGAGCCGATGATGTCGAAGGCGGTGCCGCCGTGGGCGTCGGGCACCCGGAACAGGTACATGTACGGGCTCGGGTTGGACGCGCGCAGCACCCGGTAGATGTCCAGCGCCTCGGCCTGGGTGGGCATCTCGAAGCGCTGCGAGAGCACCACCTGGAACGCCTCGCCGGCCTCGATCTCGCCGATGAGCTTGCGCACTCCGGCCTGGTGCTGCTCGCTGGTCGTCCGCCGGTGGAACTGCGGGCTGGGCCGGTCGAAGGCGGTGACCGTGGACGGCGCGGCCGAGGCCAGCTTCGTGGTCATCGCGTCCAGCCGCTGCACCGCCGCGGTGTAGGCCTCGTCCACCCGCTCGTCGCTGCCGTCGAAGTTCACCGCGTTGGCGATGAGGGTGATGGTGCCCTCGTGGTGGTCCACCGCGGCCAGGTCGGTGGCCAGCAGCATCACCATCTCCGGCAGCTGCAGGTCGTCGGTGGCCAGCTCGGGCAGGCGCTCCAGGCGGCGCACCGTGTCGTAGCCGAGGTAGCCGACCATGCCGCCGGTGAGCGGGGGCAGGTCGGGCAGGCGCTCGGAGCGCAGCAGCTGCAGGGTCTCGCGCAGCACGTCCAGCGGGTCGCCGCCGGTGGGGGCGCCGGCGGGCACGATGCCCTGCCAGTGCGCCTGACCGTCCACCACGGTCAGCGCGGCGGCGCTGCCCGCGCCGATGAACGACCAGCGCGACCAGGAGCGACCGTTCTCCGCCGACTCCAGCAGGAACGTGCCGGGGCGGTCACCGGCCAGCTTGCGGTAGGCCGAGACGGGGGTCTCGGAGTCGGCCAGCAGCTTCCGCGTCACCGGCACCACGCGGTGCTCCGCCGCGAGGGCACGGAACTCCGCGCGAGTGGGACTCGTCTCCCCGAGGTGCGCACCAGACATGGCTGACAGTCTCCCAGCCAGGCCCGACGCCCCCGCGTGCGCCCCGTCCCTGGCCGTGCCACCCCACCATGGCCCAGCCGACGAGCCGGGGGGATACCGTCTGGAGAATGAAGCAGGGAGAGAAGGCGCCGGACTTCACGCTGCCCGACCAGCAGGGCACGCCCCGGTCGCTGTACCAGCTGCTGGAGCAGGGCCCGGTGGTGCTGTTCTTCTACCCCATCGCGTCCTCGTCGGGCTGCACCGCGGAGGCGTGCCACTTCCGGGACCTGGGCGGTGAGTTCACCGAGCTCGGTGCCCAGCGGGTGGGCATCAGCACCGACAGCGTGTCCCGGCAGCAGAAGTTCGCCACCGCCCACACCTTCGACTACCCGCTGCTGGCCGACGAGGACGGGCAGGTGGCCGACCTGTTCGGGGTGCGGCGCCGGCTGCTGGGCAAGCTGGCCCCGGTCAAGCGGGTGACCTTCGTGATCGACACCGACGCGGTGGTCCTGGCTGCGCTGAGCAGCGAGACCAAGATGAGCTCGCACGCCGACCGCGCGCTGGACGTGCTGCGGGCACGGCCCTAGAGCCTGGCCCCGGCAGCAGCTAGCTGGGGCCGAGCAGCACGTCGGCGTCGAAGCAGGTGCGCTCGCCGGTGTGGCAGGCCGCACCCACCTGGTCCACCACCAGCAGCAGGGTGTCGCCGTCGCAGTCCAGGCGCACCTCGTGCACCTGCTGGGTGTGGCCAGAGGTCTCGCCCTTGACCCACAGCTGCTGGCGTGAGCGCGACCAGTAGGTGGCCTTGCGGGTGGCCAGCGTGCGGGCCAGCGCCTCGTCGTTCATCCACGCCACCATGAGCACCTCGCCGGTGCCCTGCTGCTGCGCCACCGCGCACACCAGCCCGTCGGCGTTGCGCTTGAGCCGGGCGGCGATCGCCGGGTCCAGCACCGGAGCCTGAGCCTCGCTCATCGGACCTCGATGTCCTCGGCGCGCATGGCGTCCTTGACCGCACCGATGGTCAGCTCACCGAAGTGGAAGACGCTGGCGGCGAGCACCGCGTCGGCCCCGGCGTGCACCGCAGGCGCGAAGTGCTCGATGGCCCCGGCTCCCCCGCTGGCGATCACCGGCACGGTGACCGCGGCCCGCGCGGCAGCGATCATGGCCAGGTCGAAGCCCTGCTTGGTGCCGTCGGCGTCCATGGAGTTGAGCAGGATCTCCCCCACCCCCAGCTCGGCGCCGCGCTGGGCCCACTCGATGGCGTCGATGCCGGTGCCGCGCTTGCCACCGTGGGTGGTGACCTCCCAGCCCGACGGGGTGGGCTCGGCGCCCTCGGGGACGGTGCGGGCGTCCACCGACAGCACGATGCACTGCGAGCCGTAGCGCTGGCTCAGCTCGCTCAGCAGCTCCGGGCGGGCGATGGCCGCGGTGTTCACGCTGACCTTGTCGGCGCCGGCGCGCAGCAGCTGGTCCACGTCGGCCACCGAGCGCACGCCCCCGCCCACGGTGAGCGGGATGAACACCTGCTCGGCGGTGCGCCGGACCACGTCGATCATGGTGGCGCGCTCGCCGGAGGAGGCGGTGACGTCGAGGAAGGTGAGCTCGTCGGCACCCTGGGCGTCGTAGGCCGCGGCCAGCTCCACCGGGTCGCCGGCGTCCTTGAGGTTGGCGAAGCGCACCCCCTTGACCACCCGGCCGCCGTCGACGTCCAGGCACGGGATGACCCGCACGGCGAGGCTCATGCGTGCGCCGCCGACAGGTGGTCGGCGGGGTCGCCGAGGGCGCCGATCAGCTCGAGCATCTCCTGGTGCACGCCGGGCGAAGCCGCCAGCACGGAGGGCGAGGTGATGGTCCAGGGGTTGCCCGCCAGGTCGGTGACCACTCCCCCTGCCGCGCGGACCTGGCAGACGCCGGCCGCGTTGTCCCAGGCGTGGTGGCCGAAGGTGACCGAGCCACCGAGCAGGCCGGCGGCGGTCCAGGCCAGCTCGAGGCCGGTGGAGCCCAGCATCCGCACGCGCAGGCAGGCGCGGCTGACCTCGCCGAACACCTGGTAGCGGTACTCGCCGGGGTAGTGCCCGCCGGAGGCGCGGTTGAGCGCGCCGACGCTGGTGGTCGAGGACTGCAGGGTGCGGCTCTGCAGCCGAGGCACCTCCACGCCGTTGCAGAACAGCGGGCCGTCCTGCACCGCGGTGTAGCGCTGGTTGAGCAGCGGCAGCCAGGTCAGCCCGGCCACCGGCACGCCGTCGTGCACCAGGGCGAGCAGCATGCCGCTCAGCGGCAGGCCGGCGGAGTAGTTGGCGGTGCCGTCCACCGGGTCGAGGACCCACACGGTCCCGGTGGCCACGTCGGGGCCGCCGAACTCCTCGCCGTGCACCGCGATCCCGGTGCGCCGGGTCAGCTCGGCGGTGAGCCGACGCTCCAGCTCCAGGTCGACGGCGGTGGCGAAGTCCGCGGGACCCTTCTCCACCTCGCTGGGCGCACCCAGGCCGCTGACGAAGCGCTCGCTGACCTCGTCGAGCAGGGCCGCGGCCTCGGCCAGCAGTCCTGCGGCGTCGGGGGTGCTCACCGCGATACCGCTGCCAGCGCCTCGGGCAGGGTGAAGCGGCCGGCGTAGAGCGCCTTGCCGACGATCGCGCCCTCCACACCCTCGTCCACCAGCGCGGCGATGGCCCGCAGGTCGTCCACCGTGGACACCCCGCCGGAGGCCACCACGGGAGCGTCGGTGACGGCGCAGACCTCGGAGAGCAGCTGCAGGTTGGGGCCGGTCAGGGTGCCGTCCTTGGTGACGTCGGTGACCACGTAGCGGGCGCAGCCGTGCCGCTCCAGGCGCTCCAGCACCTCCCACAGGTCGCCGCCGTCGCTCACCCAGCCGCGGGCGGCGAGGCGGTACTGGTCACCGGTGATGCGCACGTCCAGGCCGACGGCGATCTGGTCGCCGAAGCGCTCGATGGCGCTGGCGCACCACTCGGGGTCCTCCAGCGCGGCGGTGCCCAGGTTCACCCGGCGGCAGCCGGTGGCCAGCGCGGCCTCCAGCGAGGCGTCGTCCCGGATCCCGCCGGAGAGCTCCACCTGCACGTCCAGCTCGCCGACCACCGCGGCGAGCAGCTCACGGTTGTTGCCGCGGCCGAAGGCGGCGTCGAGGTCGACCAGGTGCACCCACTCGGCTCCGGCCGACTGCCAGGCGAGGGCGGCGTCTCGGGGCGAGCCGTAGTCGGTCTCGCTCCCTGCCTCTCCTTGCACCAGGCGGACGGCCTGACCGTCGGCGACGTCAACAGCGGGCAGCAGGACCAGGCTCACGTGGGCCAACTCTAGTAGTCGGCGTCCGGCGCCCGACCGGCCGGTCTCGGCGACCGGGCGTCAGAGGCTCTTGACCCAGTTCTCCAGCAGCGTGGCACCGGCGTCACCGGACTTCTCCGGGTGGAACTGGGTGGCCGACAGCGGTCCGTTCTCCACCGCGGCGAGGAACCGGCCGCCGTGCTCGGCCCAGGTCAGCTTGGCGGGGGGCAGCGGTCCGTCCTCGTCGAGCTCCCACTGGCGCGCGGCGTAGGAGTGCACGAAGTAGAAGCGGGTGTCGGCGTCGAGCCCGGCGAACAGGGTGCTGTCCTCGGGTGCCTCCACGGTGTTCCAGCCCATGTGTGGCAGCACCTTGGCCGGCAGCATCTCCACCGTGCCCGGCCACTCGCCGCAGCCGGTCGAGGCCTCGGGAGAGCCGTGGTCGAACTCCACCCCGCGCTCGAAGAGCACCTGCATGCCCACGCACACCCCGAGCACCGGACGTCCACCGGCCAGGCGCTCGCCGATGATGCGGTCACCCTTGACCTCGCGCAGGCCGGCCATGCACGCGGCGTAGGCGCCCACGCCGGGCACCATCAACCCGTCGGCAGCCAGGGCCTCGCGGGGGTCGGCGGTGACGGTGACCTGGGCACCCACCCGCTCGAGCGCACGCTCGGCGGAGCGCAGGTTGCCGGAGCCGTAGTCCAGGACCACGACGGATGCAGCTGTCATGCACTCCAGCGTAGTGGCCCGCCCCGACACTGCCCGCGCGGGCGGGGGTGCGTCCGCCCACACCTCAGGAGCCGCACCCTCCTGCCGGGACACGCCCTGACCACGCACTCCGGCACCACCATCCCCCAGGCCGGCGTGGCGGCCGCAGAACCGGGACTGCCGGGACCCGGCAAGAAAGGGCGACGGGAGCAGCCGGTCACCGACGCTGTGCTGCGGCCGGCTGTCCCGCACGCTTGAGGGAACATTCAACTTCCGTGAGGAGACCCTGTGCTCGACGTACCGATGTGGTTGTGGGTGGCCTTCGGGGCCATCGTGGTCGTGGCCCTGGCGGTGGACCTGCTTGCGCACCGCGACGACCACGTCATCGGGTTCAAGGAGGCCGCGCTGTGGAGCGCCGGCTGGGTGGGCCTGGCCGTGATCTTCGGCGGCGTGGTGTTCGCCGTGCTCGGCAGCGGCGCCGGGGTGGAGTACTCCACCGCCTGGCTGCTGGAGAAGAGCTTGTCCGTGGACAACCTCTTCGTGTTCGCGCTGATCTTCGGCTACTTCAAGGTGCCCCAGGAGTACCAGCACCGCGTGCTGTTCATGGGTGTCATCGGCGCCCTGGTGTTCCGGGCGATCTTCCTGGGCCTCGGCGTGGCCGTGGTCAACCAGTTCACCGCCATCCTGTTCGTCTTCGCCGCGATCCTGCTCTACAGCGCGTTCAAGCTGGTCAAGGGCGACGACGACAGCTACGACCCCAGCAAGAGCCTGGCGCTGAAGCTGATGAACAAGGTCATCCCGACCACGGAGGACTACCACGGCACCAAGTTCTTCATCAAGCAGGGCGCCAAGTGGGTGGGCACTCCCCTGCTGGCCGTGGTGGTCACCATCGAGGCGGCTGACCTGCTCTTCGCGGTGGACAGCGTGCCGGCCGTGCTGGCGGTCAGCGACGAGGCGTTCATCGTCTACACCTCCAACGCCTTCGCCATCCTGGGCCTGCGGGCGCTGTACTTCCTGCTCCGCGGGCTGCTGGACAAGTTCCACTTCCTGGACAAGGGCCTGGCCATCATCCTGGCGTTCATCGGCGTCAAGCTGATGATGCAGGCCGGCCACAAGACCATCTCCACCTCCATTCCGGAGATCCCCTCGCTGGTCAGCCTGGCCGTGATCGTGGTGGTGCTCGCCGGGTCCATCGCCCTGAGCATCCTCCGGCCCCAGGCCGCGGAGGACGACGAGGAGAAGGCGCCGGCGCTGGACGACCCAGCGCAGGCTGGGCGGGCCTCGGAGGCACCGGCAGGACCGGGCGGCGGCGAGATGATCAAGCGCCCCAACCCGGACCTGGAGCGCGACACCCGCTGACCCGCTCCGTTCCGCACACGACGAGCCCCGCACCGGATTCCGGTGCGGGGCTCGTCGTGCGTGGGGGGTCAGACCATGCGGAGCACGGCGCCGGCCAGGGCGAGCGCACCCAGCACGCCGGCGACCACGGCCACCGGCCGAGCACTGTGGCGGGTGGTCCAGGCACCGCCCAGGAAGAACCCGGCCACGACCACCAGGATGAAGGCCAGCGTCTGGTCGCTCACCGGCCGGCCCTCACAGCGAGCCCTTGGTGGAGGGGACGCCGAGCACCCGGGGGTCGGGCTCCACGGCGGCGCGCAGCGCGCGGGCCACGGCCTTGAACTCGGCCTCGGTGATGTGGTGCGGGTCGCGGCCGTAGAGGGTGCGCACGTGCAGGTTGATGCGGGCGTGGAAGGCCAGCGACTCGAAGACGTGCCGGTTGATCACCGTGTTGTACGGCGCTCCCCCGTCGGCCCGCCCGGCGATGGTGGTGGTGAGCATCTGCTCCGGCTCACCGGTGTGCACGCAGTAGGGCCGGCCCGACACGTCCACCACGGCGTGCACGAGCGTCTCGTCCATCGGGATCCAGGCGTCACCGAAGCGGCGGATGCCGGCCTTGTCGCCGAGCGCCTGGCCCAGGGCCTGGCCCAGCACGATGGCGGTGTCCTCCACCGTGTGGTGCGCCTCGATGTCGGTGTCGCCGGAGGCGGCCACGGTGAGGTCGAAGCTGGCGTGGGTGCCCAGCGCGTTGAGCATGTGGTCGTAGAAGGGCACGCCCGTGCTGACGCTCACCTGACCGGTGCCGTCCAGGTTCAGCTCGACCACGATGCTCGACTCGCGGGTGGTGCGCTCCACTCGTGCGGTGCGGCCGGTCATGCGGGGGCTCCTTCGATGTCTGTGCGGACGAGATCAGCCGAGACCTGCAGGAACGCGTCGTTCTCCGCGCGCAGGCCGACCGTCGTACGAAGGTACCCGGGGATGCCGACGTCGCGGATCAGCACACCGCGGTCGAGGTAGTGCTGCCACGTGGCGCCGGCGTCGGTGAAGTGGCCGAAGAGCACGAAGTTGGCGTCGCTGGGCACCACCTGGAAGCCCTGCTCGCGCAGCGTCCGGCAGACCCGGTCACGCTCGGCGGACAGCTCGGCCACCGAGGCCAGGGTGTCGTCGGCGTGGCGCAGCGCGGCCCGAGCGGCCGTCTGGGTGAGCACCGACAGGTGGTACGGCAGGCGCACCAGCAGCATGGCGTCCACCAGGGCGGGGGCGGCCACCAGGTAGCCCAGCCGACCACCGGCGAAGGCGAAGGCCTTGCTCATGGTGCGGCTCACCACCACCTTGGTGGGGAACTCCGCGACCAGCTCCACGGCGCTGGGCGCGGGGGAGAACTCCGCGTAGGCCTCGTCCACCACCACGATGCCCGGCGCCACCGCCAGCAGCGTGCGCAGCTCGGCCAGGGTGGTGCTCTGCCCGGTGGGGTTGTTGGGGCTGGTGACGAACACGACGTCGGGCTGGTGGGTGCGCACGGCGTCCACCGCCGCGTCCAGGTCCAGGCCGAAGTCGGCGCCACGGGGCACCGACAGCCACGTGGTCTGGGTGCCCGCGGCCAGCAGCGGGTGCATCGAGTACGACGGCACGAAGCCCATGGCGGTGCGCCCGGGGCCACCGAAGGCCTGCAGCAGCTGCTGCAGCACCTCGTTGGAGCCGTTGGCCGCCCACACGTTGCGGACGTCGACGGCGACGCCGGTCTGCCGCGTGAGGTAGGCGGCCAGGTCGGTGCGCAGGGCCACCGCGTCACGGTCGGGGTAGCGGTGCAGCTCGGTGGCGGCCTCGCCCACCGCGGCGGTGAGGTCGGCGACCAGCGCAGCGCTGGGCGGGTGCGGGTTCTCGTTGGTGTTCAGCCGCACCGGCACGTCCAGCTGCGGCGCGCCGTAGGCACTGGCTCCGCGCAGCTCCGCGCGCAGGGGCAGGTCGTCGATGGTGATCGCCGACCCGGGCACCTGGCGCTCGTCGGGAGCGCTCACCGGGAGCGCTCGGGCGAGCCGAAGCGCACCTGCACGGCCGTGCCGTGCGCGGGCAGGTCCTCGGCGCCGGCCAGGGCCACCACGTGCCCGGCCACGTCGGCGAGGGCCTGCTCGGTGTACTCCACCACGTGGATGCCGCGCAGGAAGGTCTGCACGCTCAGTCCGGAGGAGTGCCGGGCGCAGCCGGCGGTGGGCAGCACGTGGTTGCTGCCGGCGCAGTAGTCGCCCAGGCTCACCGGCGACCACGGGCCGACGAACACCGCACCGGCGTTGCGCACCCCGGCGGCGACGTCGGCGGCGTCTGCGGTCTGGATCTCCAGGTGCTCGGCGGCGTAGGCGTTGACCACCCGCAGGCCCTCGGCCACCGAGGAGACCAGCACGATGCCGGACTGCTTGCCGGACAGGGCCGTGCGCACCCGCTCAGCGTGCTTGGTGGCGGCCACCTGCTCGGTGACCGCGGCGTCCACGGCGTCGGCCAGGTCCTCGCTGGTGGTGACCAGCACGCTGGCGGCCAGCACGTCGTGCTCGGCCTGGCTGATCAGGTCGGCCGCGACGTGCACGGCGTCCGCGGTCTCGTCGGCCAGGATCGCGATCTCGGTGGGCCCGGCCTCGGAGTCGATGCCCACCAGCCCGCGCAGCAGCCGCTTGGCCGCGGTGACGTAGATGTTGCCCGGACCGGTGATGAGGTCCACCGGCTCCAGCTCGGCCGGCTCACCGTCCACCGCGGTGGTGTCGGTGCCGCCGAGGGCGAGCAGCGCGATGGCTTGGGCGCCACCGGCGGCCCACACCTCCCGCACGCCCAGCAGCGCGCAGGCGGCCAGGATGGTGCCGTCGGGCAGACCCCCGTTGTCGGCCTGCGGCGGCGAGCACACCACCACCGAGCTGACCTCCGCGGCCTGCGCGGGCACCACGTTCATCACCACGCTGGAGGCGAGCACCGCGTTGCCGCCGGGCACGTACAGACCGACCCGGTCCACCGGCACCCAGCGCTCGGTGACCGTGCCGCCCTCGACCACCTGCGTGACGGTGTCGCGGCGACGCTGGTCGGCGTGCACCCGGCGGGCGCGGGCGATGGACTCCTCCAGCGCGGCGCGCACGGTGGGGTCGAGGTGCTCCAGGGCGCGGTCGAGCTCCTCGGCGGGCACCCGCACCGAGCGGGGGCGCACCTTGTCGAACTTCTCGCTCAGCTCGAGCACCGCCTCCACCCCGCGCTCGCGGACGGCGTCGACGATGGGGCGCACCGTGTGCAGCACCGCGTCCACGTCGACCTCGCCGCGCGGCAGGGCGGCGCGCAGCTCAGCAGTGGACGGGGTACGACCGCGCAGGTCGGTGCGGGCGAGCATGGTGAGCCTCCAGCGGAGTTCGACGACAGTTCACCAGGATAGGCCGCCTGGCCGGGCCGCCGGACGACTGAGTCCCCCGACTCGGTGTCCTCCGGCTCTGGCCCGGCCAGGTGGCCGCCCCGTGGTGGGACTGGTTCGTCAGGACTCGCGGATCTGCTTGGCCTGCGCCACCGCTGCCTTGTCCTCGTCGTCGAGCTTGCGGGTGTCGCGCGGCTCGGCGAAGGGCTGCACGTCCTCGGGCAGGCCGTCGGCGATGGCCCGGCCGTGCTCGAGCTCGGCGTTGACCTCGGCGCCGAGCAGGATGGCCACGTTGCTCAGCCACAGCCAGACCAAGAAGATGATCACGCCCGCGAGCGCGCCGTAGGTCTTGTCGTAGGAGGAGAAGTTGGTGACGTAGACGGCGAACAGGCCGGAGATGATCACCCAGACCACCACCGCGAGCAGGCCACCGGGGCTGACCCACTTGATCCCGCCCTGCTTGGCGTTGGGCGAGGCCCAGAACAGGATGGCCAGCAGCACCGAGATCAGCACCAGCAGCACGGGCCACTTGGCGATGTTCCACACCAGCACGGCGGTGTCGCCGACGCCGACGACGTCACCGATCTGCTTGGCCACCGGTCCGCTCACCACCACGATCACCGCGCTGAGCACCAGGATCAGCACCGCCACGATGGTCACGCCCACCCGGATGGGGGTGGTCTTCCAGATCGGCCGGCCCTCGCCGATGCCGTAGATCACGTTGGAGGCGCGCATGAAGGCCGCCACGTAGCCCGAGGCGGACCACAGGGCGACCACCAGGCCGATGATCGCGCTCAGGCTGGCGCTGCTCTTGTTGGCCTGCGCCTGGTCGATGAGGGTGCGCACGAAGTCGGCGCTGGAGCCGGGAGCGATCTGCTGCACCTGGTCCATCAGGTCCTGGGTGGTCGTCGGACCCAGCAGACCGAGGATGGAGACGAGCACGATCATGCCCGGCACGATCGCCAGCACCGCGTAGTAGGTGAGCCCTGCGGCGAGGTCGGTGAGGTTGTCCTTCTGGAACTGCTTGCCCGCCCGCTTCACCACCGCCATCTTGGACTTGCCGGACAAGTCACCAGGGCCCTGCGGGTTGTTGGCGTCCAGGTCGGGCCGGGCGCCACCGGTGGGCCCACGGTTCTCCACCGCGGCACCGGAGCGGGCGGGACGCTGGGCGTCCTCGCTGTGGCTGGGACTCATGTCTTCTCCATCGCAAGGTCAGGGCCATGTGCTGGGCCCGGTCTGGTCGGAAAGCAGCCGCGCCGCGGGCGGCCGAGCGGGACTCGGCGCCAGCCGCGTCGACCGCAGCAGTCGGAGAGGTGCTCCGCTGAGGTGGCCAAAGGTAGCGCGTGGCGATCAGCCCCGCCCCGTGAACCCGCGCGTGGCCCGGGTCTGCGGCACGGGCCTGCGGCACGGGTCTGCGGCTCAGCTCAGGTCCAGGCCCAGGTCGAGCACGGTGACGGAGTGGGTGAGCGCACCGACGGCGACGTAGTCCACCCCGGTGGCGGCGTAGTCGGCGGCCACGGCCAGGGACAGCCCGCCCGAGGACTCCAGCAGCGTGGCCGGGGCGACAGCGTCGCGGCGCCGGACCGCCTCCGCGGTGTCGGCCACGTCGAAGTTGTCCAGCAGCACCAGCTCGGCGCCCTCGGCCAGCACCTCGTCCAGCTGGTGCAGCGAGTCCACCTCCACCTCGCACGGCAGCTGGGGCGCGGCCGTCCGCACCGCCCGCAGCGCGGCCACCACCGAGCCGGCTGCCACCACGTGGTTGTCCTTGACCAGGGCGGCATCGCCCAGCCCGAGCCGGTGGTTCACCCCGCCGCCGGCGCGGACGGCGTACTTCTGCAGCAGCCGCAGCCCGGGCAGCGTCTTGCGGGTGTCGCGGACGCGGCAGCCGGTGCCCGCCGTGGCCGCCACCCAGGCGTCGGTGGCGGTGGCCACGCCGGACAGGTGGCACACCAGGTTCAGCATCGTCCGCTCCGCGGTGAGCAGGCCGGCGGTGGTGGCCTCGACGGTGAGCACGGCCGAGCCGGGCTGCAGGCGAGCGCCGTCGTCGCTGCGCTGCAGCACCCGGTAGCCGTCCGCGCCGAGGACGGTGTCCAGCACCGCCAGCGCCACCCCGGTGCCGGCCAGCACCCCGGACTGCCGGCTCACCACTGCGCCGGTGGCCACCGCGTCAGCGCCCACCGTGGCCGTGGTGGTGACGTCCGGGCCGTAACGCAGGTCCTCCCCCAGCGCGGTGGCGACCACGCGGCGCACGTCGTCGACGTCCAGGCCCTGCCTGGTCAGCAGGGTGGTGGTGGCCGGCGCCAGGTCGTGCAGGGCGGGGGTGGGCAGGACGGTCATGCCAGGGCTCCTGTGCGGTGGGTGGGGTGGTCCTGGGGCACCACCGTGGGGCGGCCGGTCTCCCGGTCGAGCACGACCAGGCTGGGCAGAGCCGCCGAGCCGGTGCTGCCCGGAGAGTCGGTGCTGCCCGGAGAGTCGGTCCGCACGTGGCAGCCCCGGCTCTCGGTGCGCCAGGTGGCGGCAGCGACCAGGGCCCCGGCGACGGTGGTGAGGGTGGCGTCCTCGCGGGCCCGCTGGTCGAGCGGGTAGGCCAGCGGTGCCGCCGTGAGCGCGTCGGCGACGGTGCCCAGCCCGGTGGCGTCGCGGCCGATGCCGGCGTGCGCGCTCATCAGGTGCTGCAGCCGGGTGCGGTCGAGCACCGGCGCAGGTGTCGGCGGCAGCACCGGGGCAGCCTCCACCCGGCCAGCGGCGACCACCCGCTCGGCCGCGGCCGCCGCCACCCGCTCGGCCACCACCAGGCCCTCGAGCAGGCTGTTGGACGCCAGCCGGTTGGCACCGTGCAGCCCGGTGCGGGCCACCTCGCCGGCGGCGTAGAGGCCCTCGACGCCGGTGCGGCCGTGCACGTCGGTCCGCACTCCGCCGCAGGAGTAGTGGGCGGCCGGAGCCACCGGGATCGGCGCGCGGGCGGGGTCGATGCCCACCGCCGCGCAGGCCGCGTGCACGGTGGGGAAGCGGGTGCGCAGGTCGGGCACCGCGCGGGCGTCCAGCCACACGTGCTCGGCCCCGGTGCGGGCCAGCACGGCGGTGATCGCCCCGGCCACCACGTCGCGGGGGGCGAGGTCGCCCAGCGGGTGCACCCCGGCGGTCACCGAAGCGCCGTCGGGGCCCACCAGGCGTGCACCCTCGCCGCGCACCGCCTCGGTGACCAGCGGTCGCTGTCCAGTGGCGGCGGCGGTGAACAGCACCGTGGGGTGGAACTGCACCAGCTCCAGGTCGCTGACCACCGCCCCGGCGGCCAGGGCCAGGGCGATGCCGTCACCGGTGGCCACGGTCGGGTTGGTGGTGACCGCGTAGAGGTGGCCGAGCCCGCCGGTGGCCAGCACCACCGCCGGCGCGTGCAGCACCCCGAGGGCCCCGCCGGCGTCGGTGACCGCGAGGCCGTGCACGGACCCGTCGCGGCCGAGCAGCACCCGGGTGGCGTGGTGGTGCTCGAGCACCGCCGGCCCGGGCAGGCTCTGCTGCGCCGCGCCGCCGAGCGCGCGCTGCACCTCGGCGCCGGTGGCGTCACCACCGGCGTGCACCACCCGGCGGAAGCGGTGCCCGCCCTCGCGGGTGCGCGCCACTCTGCCGTCAGGCGCCCGGTCGAACACCGCGCCCCGCTGCACCAGGCGGCGCACCGCACCGGCGCCAGCACCGACCACCGAGCGCACCGCGGCCTCGTCGCACAACCCCGCGCCGGCAGCCAGGGTGTCGGCCACGTGGGCCTCCACCGTGTCCCCGTCCGCCGTGTCCCCGTCCGCCGTGTCCCCGTCCGCCGTGTCCCCGCCGGCCGTGTCCCCGCCCACCGTGGTCCCGGCACCCGCCGTCGCGGCACCGTCGACCACCGCGATCCCGCCCTGTGCCCAGGCGGTGGCCGAGTCGTGCAGGCCAGCCTTGCTCACCACCAGCACCCGCAGCCCCCGCTCGTGGGCGGTGAGCGCGGCGGTGAGCCCGGCGACGCCGCTGCCGACCACGACGACGTCGGCGTGCGCCTCCCAGCCGCTCGTGCCGGCGGGGCTCACTACTCGCCGCCGCCGGGCTGGCCGATGGCGATCATCCGGCGCACCGCACCGCTGGCCCGCCGGGCGGTCTCCGCATCGACGTGCACCTCGTCGGCACCCTCCACCAGGCACCGCAGCAGCGCGGCCGGGGTGATCATCTTCATGTACCGGCAGGACGCCTTCTCGTTCACCGCGCGGAAGTCCACGCCCGGCGCGGCCTGGCGCAGCTGGTGCAGCATCCCCACCTCGGTGGCCACCAGCACCTCGCGAGTTCCCCCGGGGGCCAGGGCGCGGGCGGAGTCGAGCATCCCGCCGGTGGAGAGGATCTTCACCCGGTCGGCGGGCACCGCACCCTCCCCGGCCAGGTAGAGCGCCGAGGTGGCACACCCGCACTCCGGGTGGATGTAGAGCTCGGCGTCGGGGTGGGCCGCGGCCTGCGCCGCCAGCTCGTCGCCGTTGATGCCGGCGTGCACGTGGCACTCCCCCGCCCACACCAGGACGTTGTCGCGCCCGGTCACCCGCCGCACGTGCGCGCCGAGGAACTGGTCGGGCAGGAAGAGCACCTCCTGCTCGGCCGGGATCGACTCCACCACCTCGACCGCGTTGGAGGAGGTGCAGCAGATGTCGGTGAGCGCCTTCACCTCGGCGGTCGTGTTCACGTACGACACCACCACCGCACCGGGGTGCTCGGCCTTCCACTCCGCCAGCTGGGTGGCGTCGATGGAGTCCGCCAGCGAGCAGCCCGCGCGCTCGTCGGGGATGAGCACCGTCTTGTGCGGGGCCAGGATCTTCGCCGTCTCGGCCATGAAGTGCACGCCGCAGAACACGATGGTGTCGGCCTCGGACTCCGCGGCGATGCGCGAGAGCGCCAGCGAGTCGCCGACGTGGTCGGCGACGTCCTGGATGGCCGGGAGCTGGTAGTTGTGCGCCAGCAGCACCGCGTTGCGCTCGGCCAGCAGCGCGCGCACCTGCTGGGTCCAGGCGCCGTCGGGCTCCACGCCCACGTAGCCGGCGTCGGTGCGCTGGTAGGGGGTGGCTGCAGCTGTGGTCGTCATCGCCGATCTCCTCGTCCGCCCGGGGCCGGCTGGACGCCCACCCAGTTTTCGACTTACGATCGAAAACATGGTTGATGATAGCAGCAGCAACGAGGTGCTCGTCACAGTGCTGCAGGTTCGCCTCGGCGCCAACGGACTTGAGCTCGCCGTCCTGCTGTGGCAGCGCGCCCAGGAGCCGGAGGCCGGCCGCTGGGCGCTGCCCGGCGGGCGGTTGCGGCCGGACGAGGACGTGGAGGCGTCCGCGCGGCGCCAGCTGGCCGAGAAGGTGGACGTCCGGGACGTGGCGCACCTGGAGCAGCTCGCCGTCTTCAGCGACCCGCACCGGGTGCCCGGTCGGCGCACCGTGGCGTCCACCTTCCTGGGGCTGGTCCCGCTGCCTGCCGATCCGCAGCTGCCGCCGGACACCCACTGGCACCCCGTGCACGCGCTGCCGGAGATGAGCTTCGACCACGGCACCGTGGTGCAGCGCGCGTGCGCCCGGCTGGCCGGCAAGCTTTCCTACACCAACATCGCCTTCGCGCTGGCCCCCGCGGAGTTCACGCTGTCCACGCTGCGAGACCTCTACGGCGCCGCGCTGGGCTACCCGGTGGATGTGACCAATCTCAAACGAGTGCTCGCGCGCCGTGGTGTCATTTCCCCCACGGGCGCCACCTCAGCCTCCGGCCGGGCGGGCGGCAGGCCTGCTGCTCACTTCCGGTTCACCGACAACCGACTACGTGTCACCGATGCTTTCGCCGCGCTGCGACCACCCGGCCACCCCTAGCGCGCCGGATCGTTGCCCGCCCGCATGGTGACCGTGCGCAACCGACGGAGCCGACGTAACGTAGCGGCGTGCCCGAAACGCTGCCGTTGTTCCCGCTGGGGACCGTGCTGCTCCCGGGGGCCTTGCTGCCCCTGCACATCTTTGAGCCGCGGTACCGCCAGCTCGTCACCGACCTCGTGACCGGCGCCGTGCCGGACCGCACCTTCGGGGTGGTGGCCGTCCGACCAGGCTGGAACATCGCCGACGGGGTGGCCGAGGCCGTCTACGAGGTTGGCTGCACCGCCGAGCTGCAGGACGCCCAGCGGCTGCAGGACGGCGGCTTCGACGTCATCACCCGAGGCATGCGTCGCTTCCGGCTGCTGGCCATCGACCCCACCGCAGCGCCGTACCTGACGGCGACGGTGGATTGGCTGCCCGACCTGCCCACCGAGCGCGAGCCGCGCCAGGAGCTGACCAGCGCGTCCTCGGTGCGGGCACTCGCCACCCAGGCTCGCGGCGCCCACCAGCGGTACTGCTCGCTGGCCTGGCAGCGCGACGACTGGCGCTCACCCAGGAAGGACGTGGACCCGGCGATCCTCTCGCACGTGCTTGCCTCGGACTGCCTGCTCCCGCTGGAGGACCGGCAGAGCCTGCTGGAGCAGCGCTGCGCGGCGCTGCGGCTGCAGATGATCCGGCGCCTGGTGGCCCGGGAGGCGGAGTTCCTGCAGCGCTTGAGCGCGGTGCCGGCGACGCCGGAGCTCGCTAGCGCTCCGCTGAGCCTGAACTGAACCCAGCCGGTCCCTCGTGCCGGGAACCGGCCCCGCTCGCCCCCACGGTGGAGTGCCCCTGCGGCTCGGCCTGCCGGGCAGGACCTGCACCCAGGTTGTCGTCGCCGCTGAAGGCCACCGCGGTGGTGTAGGCGAAGGCGGCGCCCAGCGGCTGAGCCACCAACACCATCCAGGTGCCCAGCGTGGGCGGCAGGGCCAGGATCGAGCCCACCGCCGCGGCTGCCGGACCCTCCGGCACCGCGAGCAGGCCCACCGACCGGGCGACCAGCGCGCTCAGCGCGGAGCCGAGCACCACCAGCAGCAGCACCGTCGCTCCCCGCCGGGTGCGCCACACCCAGGCCGCCGCCCCGGTGACCAGTCCGGCGCCCAGCCCCATCAGGGCGAACAGCGCGACGTCGTCGAACAGGTGGTAGCTCTCGGTCGGCAGCTCGGCCACCGAGCCGTCGCGCAGCACCAGGGCGAGCGTGCTCGGCGCCAGCACCGCCCAGAGCCAGCCCAGGATCGCCCCGAGCACCACCAGGGCCGCCAGCACCGTCCCGCCGGCACGGACGTCCCGCCGGAGGTTCACCGCCGCGCCCGCACGCTCACCGCTGCCCGAGCTCCACGGAGTCGGTGATGCCGTGCCGGCTGCAGCGCGCCCACCAGCCGTCCGGGCGCACCTGGACGACCATGCGCCGAGCACAGATGCCGCAGAACCGCGGCGGCTCGAGCTGCAGCAGGGCCTCGCACCGCGGGTGCGGGCCGTCCTGCTCCCCGCAGGCACCGCAGAACTTCGGCGTCAGCACCGCGCTCACAGCGTGTCGTTGAGGGCCTTGATCGGCATCTGCAGCTCGCCGAGCAGGTCGAGGTCGGTCTCCGCCGGACGCCCCAGGGTGGTGAGGTAGTTGCCCACGATGACGGCGTTGATGCCGCCGAGAATGCCCTGGCGCGCACCCAGGTCGCCGAGGGTGATCTCGCGGCCGCCGGCGAAGCGCAGCACCGTGCGGGGCAGGGCCAGCCGGAAGGCGGCGATGGCGCGCAGCGCGTCCTGCGCGGGCAGCACCTCGAGGTCGCCGAAGGGGGTGCCGGGGCGCGGGTTGAGGAAGTTCAGCGGAACCTCGTCGGGCTCCAGCGCCGCCAGGTCGGTGGCGAACTCGGCGCGCTGCTCCAGGGTCTCCCCCATGCCGAGGATGCCGCCGCAGCAGACCTCCATGCCGGCCTCGCGCACCATCCGCAGGGTCTCCGAGCGCTCCTCCCAGGTGTGCGTGGTGACCACCTTGGGGAAGTGTGACCGGGAGGTCTCCAGGTTGTGGTTGTAGCGGTGCACGCCCATCGCGGCCAGCTGGTCGACCTGCTCCTGGGTGAGCATGCCCAGCGAGCAGGCGATCTGGATGTCCACCTCGGAGCGGATGGCCTCGATGCCCGCGGAGACCTGCGCCATCAGCCGCTCGTCGGGACCGCGGACGGCGGCGACGATGCAGAACTCGGTGGCACCGGTCTTGGCGGTCTGCTTGGCCGCCTCCACCAGGTTGGGGATGTCCAGCCAGGCCGAGCGCACCGGGGAGGTGAACAGCCCGGACTGGGAGCAGAAGTGGCAGTCCTCGGGGCAGCCGCCGGTCTTGAGGCTGATGATGCCCTCGACCTCCACCTCGGGCCCGCACCAGCGCATGCGCACGTCGTGGGCCAGCGAGAGCAGCTCGTCGAGCTTGTCGTCGGGCAGCTGCAGGACGGCGAGCACCTGCTCCTGGTTCAGCGCCTCGCCACGCTCGAGCACCTGCTCGCGCGCAATGGCGAGAATGTCGGCGGACAGGATGTCGGTGTGCTCAGCTACTGCGGTCACCCTGGAACTCCTCTCGCGGCCACCCCACCGGGCTCGACCGCTTGGCACGTCTGACGCCGCCTAGTGTGCCTCAGGCCAGGCGGGACCCGTGCATCCGGAGGGGGCAAGCGCGCCAGCCGGTTCCCGCCGCGGCCGTGTCGGCGGCGCCAGGCATCATGTCTGGCTGTGACCCCGCCCTTCTTGCGCCGCAGCACTCGACGTCGATCAACCCTCGTGGCGGTGGCGCTGGTCGGCGCTGCGGCGCTGAGCGGCTGCTCGGCCGACACCGGCGCACCCACCGCGCAGACCGGCCCCGCTGGAGCCAGCCCGACAGCACCCGGCTCGACTGCACCTGGATCGGCGGTGCCGGCTCCGGGCACCCCCGACCCCGCGGCCGACGGTGCGGCCGCAGCACCAGGTGCCCCGGCTGCGAGCGGCACGGCCCTCGCCGCGCTGGCGACGCTGCCGGTGAAGGGACGCGCACCCAAGACCGGCTACAGCCGGGACGAGTTCGGCGCGGCGTGGGCCGACGTGGACCGCAACGGCTGCGACACCCGCAACGACGTCCTGGCCCGCGACCTCACGGCCACCTCGGCGCGACCGGGCACCCGCGAGTGCGTGGTGCTCACCGGCGTGCTGCAGGACCCGTACTCGGGCAAGCAGATCTCCTTCACCCGCGGGGAGACCACGTCCGCGGCCATCCAGATCGACCACGTGGTGGCGCTCTCGGACGCCTGGCAGAAGGGCGCCCAGCAGCTCGACCGCACCCGGCGCACCGCGCTGGCCAACGACCCGCTGAACCTGCTGGCCGTGGACGGGCCGCTGAACAACCAGAAGTCCGACTCCGACGCCGCCTCCTGGCTGCCGCCCAACAGGGCCTACCGCTGCGCCTACGTCGCCCGCCAGGTGGCGGTGAAGACCACCTACGCCCTGTGGGTCACCCAGGCCGAGCGGGACGCGATCGCCGGGGTGCTGCAGGAGTGCCCGGCCGAGCCGCTGCCGACCGGTGGCGCCCCGGCGGCCGTGGCCCAGCAGGAGGCACCCCGGCAAGAGGCCCCCCAGCCGCCGGCCGCGCCGGCCCCTGCCCCGCAGGCCCCCACCGAGCAGGCTCCCGGCAGCCAGGCCACCGCGCCGTTCGCCAGCTGCGCCGCCGCCCGGGCTGCCGGCGCGGCCCCGGTGCACCGCGGTGAGCCGGGGTACTCCAGCAAGATCGACCGGGACGGGGACGGCGTCGGCTGCGAGTAGCCCCGGCTAGTGCGCGTGGGAGTGCTGGTGCACCTCGGCCGGCTGGTCCACCGTCAGTTCGTCGTCCACGCGGTCGTGGTCGGTGGTCCTGGCGTAGGTCACCTCGTCCCAGCCCTTGTGCCAGTACCCGATGACCAGCTGGCGCCTGCGGTCGAAGCCCTTGTCCTTCAGGTGCTTGCGGGCGGCCAGCGCCAGCTGGGACTCCCCCGACACCCACACCCGCACGTCCTCGGCACCCACCGGCAGCTCCACCTCGCGCAGCGCGTCGATGAGCAGCGTGGTGGAGCCGGGGGCCGCGCCGTTGCGGTAGAGCCACCGCACGTCCAGCCCGGCCGGTGCCTGCAGGTCCTGGCGCTCGGCCTCGTCGGCCACCTCCACCAGCACCACCCCGCGCTGGTCGACGGGCCGCCTGGCGATGATCGCGGCCATCGCCGGCAGCGCCGCCTCGTCGCCGACCAGCAGGATCCACGACGCCCGGCCGATGGTCAGCCCACCGCCGCCCAGCACGCCCAGGACGTCCCCGGGCTGGGCCCGCTCGGCCCACGCCGCGGCCAGGCCCGCCGCACCATCACCGTCACCGTGGCCGTGCCGGACGAAGTCCACGTCCATCTCCCCGGCAGCACGGTCGGCGCGGCGCACGGTGTAGGTGCGCACCCGGGCGCGCTGGCTGCCCTGGAACTGGTAGCCGTTCGCCCACACCGGCAGGTCCAGCGGGGCGTCGCCGTCGGGGAAGAACAGCTTGACGTTGGGCTCGCAGTCGCCGCTGAGATAGGTGCGCACCCCCTCGCCGGCGAAGGTCACCCGGCGCATCCTGGGGGTGACGGTGCTGACGGCGGTGACGACGACCTCGACGGGGAGCGTGCTCATGCGGGTTCCTCCAGGGGGATGACCATGGGCTTGCCGGTGACGGGGTCGGGCATGACCAGCGCGCCCAGCCCGAACACCTCCCGCACCAGCTCGGGGGTGACCACCTCGGTGGGTGCGCCGGTGGCGACCACCCGGCCGTCCTTCATGGCGATCAGGTGGTCGGCGTAGCGGAACGCCATGTTCAGGTCGTGCAGCACCGCCACCAGCGTGTAACCACCGCTGGCGTGCAGCGAGCGGCAGAGGTTGAGCACCTCCAGCTGGTGGGAGAGGTCGAGGTAGGTGGTGGGCTCGTCCAGCAGCAGGATCGGCGTCTGCTGGGCCAGCACCAGCGCCAGCCACACCCGTTGCCGCTGGCCGCCGGAGAGCTCGTCCACCGGGCGGTCGGCCAGGTCGAGCAGGTCGGTCACCCGCATCGCCTCGGTGACCGCCGCCTCGTCCTCCGGCGACCACTGCCGCAGCAGGCTCTGGTGCGGGAAGCGCCCACGGCTGACCAGGTCGGCCACCGCGATGCCGTGCGGGGCCACCGACGACTGCGGCAGCAGGCCGAGCCGGCGGGCCACCTCCCGGGAGGAGTACTCGGTGATGAGCCTGCCGTCCAGCACCACGCTGCCCTCGGTGGGCTTGAGCAACCGGGACAGTGCCCGCAGCAGGGTGGACTTGCCGCAGGCGTTGGGGCCGATGATCGCGGTGAACGAGCCGGTCGGGACGTCCACGTCCAGGCCCTGCGAGATCTGCCTGCCCTCGTAGCCGAGGGTCAGCCGCTCGCCGCCCAGGATCGTCGGGGCGAGCGCCCGCTCGGTAGGGCCGGACAGGGTCTTGGCGGGGCCGGACATGGCCCTCCTCTCGGTCATACCTGCCTGGAGCGGGTGAGCAGGTACAGCAGGTAGCTGCCCCCCAGGAAGCCGGTCATCAGCCCGACCGGCATGGACGCGTTCAGCGGCAGGTACAGGGTGAGCAGGTCGGCGACGACCACCAGCACCGCACCCATCAGGGCGGCGAGGGCCAGCGGCGCCCCGTCGGCCCGCGTCAGCCGCCGCACCAGCTGGGGCGCGGCCAGCGCCACGAACGCGAGCGGACCGGCGGCGGCGGTGGCCAGGGCGGTCATGCCCACCGCGGCGACCATGAGCACCAGCCGGGTGCGCTCCACCCGGATGCCGAGCTGGCGGGCGAGGTCGTCGCCCATCTCCATCACGTTGAGGTTGCGCCCCAGCGCCAGCACCACCGGCAGCAGCAGCACGAACCCCACCAGCACCGGCATGGCGTGCGTCCAGCTGCGCACGTTCAGCGACCCGCTCAGCCACAGCTGGGCGGAGACGGCCTGGTCGATCTGCCCCTTGGCCAGCAGCAGGTTGTTCACCGCGGCCAGCACTGCGCCCACGCCGATGCCGATGAGCACCAGCCGGTACCCCCCGGTGACGCCACCCTTGAGCGACAGCAGGTACACCGCCGCCGCGGTGAGCAGCCCGCCCCCCACGGCAGCCGCCGCGGTGGCGGTGGGACCGGCGTTGAACAGGATGATCTGGGCGACGGCGCCGGTGGCCGAGCCGGTGGTGAAGCCGATGATGTCGGGCGAGCCCAGCGCGTTGCCGGAGATGGACTGGAACACCGAGCCGGCCACGCCCAGGCAGCAGCCCACGAAGATCCCGGTGACCAGCCGGGGCAGCCGGATGTCCACCACGATCATCCGGGTGGCCGAGCTGTCGGCCCGGCCCAGCAGGGCGGCGACGACCTCCGTCCAGCTCAGCTGCATGGCGCCGGTGCCGAGCACCACCACCCCCATCGCGGCAGCGAGCACCGCCAGCACCAGGCCGACGACGACCACCCGCGGGTGCCAGCGAACCGAGAGCGGACCCACCCGCAGCAGCCGGCCCGTCAGCCGCACCGGGGTGACGGGGGCGCCCGGCAGCGGAGCGGTGATGGTCGGCGTCACAGCGTCGCCATCTTCCTGCGCCGCACCAGCACGACGAAGAACGGACCGCCGATGATCGCGGTCATCACACCCGCACCGATCTCGCCGGGATAGATGACCACCCGGCCGACCACGTCGGCGAGCAGCATGAGGAGGGCCCCCAGCAGCATCGCGTAGGGCAGCAGCCAGGTGTGCACCGGGCCGACCAGCAGGCGCGCGACGTGCGGCGCGGCCAGGCCGACGAAGGCGATGGGGCCGGCGGCCGCGGTGGCGGCGCCGGAGAGCAGCAGCACGGCCACGGCGGCGAGGATCCAGGTGCGGCGCTGGGAGATGCCCAGCGCCGTGCTGAGGTCCGAGCCCAGGGCGACCGAGTCCAGCGAGCGGGACAGGGCGAAGGCGATGACGAAGCCCACCGCGCAGACCACCGCCACCACCGGGAGCACCTCCCAGCCGCGGCCCTGCAGGGAGCCGGTGTTCCAGTTGCGGTAGGCGTCGTAGGTCGTCTCGTCGCTGTTGATGAGCACCATGTTGGTCAGGGCCAGCAGCACGAAGCCGATCCCGGCCCCGGCGAGCACCAGGCGCACCGGGTTGGTGCCCACGTCGTGGGCGCGCCCCAGCACGTACACCGCAACCCCGGCGAGCCCCGCACCGAGGAAGCCCAGCCACACGTAGCCCATGATCGTGGTGATGCCCAGCGCGGAGATGCCGATGGCCACCGCGGCCGCGGCACCGGCGTTGATGCCCAGGATCCCGGGCTCGGCCAGCGGGTTGCGGGTCAGCGCCTGCATGATCGTGCCGGCCAGGCCGAGCGCGGCGCCAACCACGAGGGCCAGCAGCGTGCGCGGCACCCGCAGGTCCACCACCAGCAGGTGCAGGTCGTTGGTGGGGTCGTGGCTGAACAGCGCCTGCAGCGTGGTGCCCAGGGGAATGCCCCGCGAGCCCACGGCCAGGCTGAGCAGCGACAGCACCAGCAGCACCAAAACCCCGACCGCGAGGCCGGTGCGACGCAGCGTGCTGCGGGACGCACCGGCCTCGACGGTCGACTTCAGAGTGCTCACTGCTAGCTGGCGAACTGGGTCTTCACCAGGTCGACCAGCTGCTTGGCGCTGTAGTAGTCGAGACGGAAGGAGTTGCCCATCGGGTGGACGGCGCCACTCTTGACCGCGGCGAGGTTGGCCAGCACCGGGGTGGACTTGAACTGCTTCACGGTCTCGTCGGTGCCCGACATCAGCATGACGGTGTCCCCGGTGACGGCCTTGGACAGGTTCTCCAGGGTCACCCAGGCGACGTCGTCCCGCTTCTGCTCGCTGGTGTCCAGCCCGTCGGGCGCCTGCACCACGGTGAAGCCGAGCGCGGTGTAGAGCTTGGCGTGGGTGCCGGTGGTCTTGGCCACCGCGCTGTCCTTGGCGCCGTTGAAGGCCACGATGCTGGTGGTGCCGGTCGGGGCCTTGATCTTCGTGGCAGCGTCGGCGACGTAGGCGTTGAACTCGTCGGTCACCTTCTTGGCGCTCTCCTCCTGGCCGGTGGCCGCGCCCAGCTGGGTGGCCAGGTCCTGCCAGGTCTTGTCGCCGTAGTTCACGACCACGGTGGGGGCGATCGCGCTGAGCTCCTTGTACTGCGGCAGCACGCTGTCGGCGCCGCTGGTGGAGACCACGATCAGGTCCGGCTTGGCCGCGATGACCGACTCGATGTCCAGCGCCAGGTTCGGGTACAGCACCGTGACGCCGCGCTCGTCGGCCACGCTGGCCCACTGGGTGAAGAAGCCCTTGCCGTCGGTGGTGGGGCCGGGCTTGGTGGCCGCGCTCGCGGTGACCGGGGCGCCGATGGCCAGCAGGGTGCCGGTGACGCTCACCGACGTGGAGACGATGTTCTTGGGCTTGGCCGGGATGGTGGTCTCCCCCGCCTCGTGCGTGACCGTGCGGGGCCAGGTCCCGTCGGAGGAGGACGACGCCTCGTTGGCCGTCCCCGAGCTGGGGCTGTCGCTGCTGCTGCAGCCGACCAGCAGGACGGCCGCGGCCGCCAGCAGGGCCACCAACGAGAGTGGCTTGGATCGGAAGGTCACGGAGGCTCTCCTGTCGCGGTAGGACACGGCATCTGCCGGCGCGCCGAACTTAGCCTAGGCTAACTTAAGTAGCAAGCCCCAGAAGTGTCGTGCCCCTGTGGTTCCCGCGATCACCCGACGGCGGTACCGGCCGTCCCGTTCGGACAGTCACCACCCGATATCCCCGGGTAGCCTCGCCCCGTCAGCCGGCCCGGGGCGCCAGGGGTGGCACCCACGTCGCGGCGAAGCCGTAGGCCTTGGCCGCGGCCGCCACGTCCGGAAAGCCGAAGCCCTCCCGACGCACCACCAGCTCACCACCCACCTGGTACATCGCCAGCGTGGCCACGGTGGGCACGTGCGTCTCGTGCACCGACTCCACGGTGGCCTCGTCGTAGAGGGAGAGCACCGTGGTGGTGGTCGCGGCGGCAGGGTCGAGGCCGTCCACCACCAGCAGCAGCCGGCGCAGCTGGTGCACGTGGCGCAGCCCCACCAGCACCGTGCCGCGGCGCAGCTCCACCAGCGGGCGGCGACCGTGCTCGGGACTCACCCGCACGCCACTGGCCTCCGAGACCACGCCCGAGGTGCCGTCGACCAGCTCCCATACCGCGCACAACCGGCCCTGCGGCACCAGGTCCACCGCCAGCGAGCCGATGGCGCTCTGCCGGCGGTCCAGCACCACCATCGCCGCATCCGGGGTGAGCACCGTGCGACCCCGGGCGCGCTCGGCCAGCCGCACCGGCGGCTCGGCGGCAGCGGGTCGGCCCAGCTGCGCGGCGGGGGCCGGCGGACCGTGGCTCAGCGAGAGGGAGCCGGCGTCGGGGCGGGCCGGAGCCTGGGCGGCCGGCTGGGCGGCCTGGCCGGGGTGCGGTCGGCGGCGCAGGAAGGCGAGGTCGGGGCGGGGACGGGTGCGGTCGACGGCCACGGCAGCGCCCGCCTCAGATCCGCACGTCGAAGTCGTCCGCCACGCCCTTGAGCCCGGTGGAGTAGCCCTGCCCGATGGCGCGGATCTTCCAGCCACCACGGTGGCGGTACAGCTCGGCGAAGACCATCGCGGTGATCTCGATGCCCGAGCCCTCCTCGATGTCGTAGCGCACCAGCTCCGCCCCGCTGCGGTCGCTGACCCGGATGTAGGCGCTGCGCACGGCACCGAAGTTGCCGGGCTGGCGCAGGTCGGGGTCGGCGTAGACGACGAACACGATCTTGGCGACGTCGGCAGGCACGTTGGCCAGGTCCACCTCGATCTGCTCGACGTCGCCCTCGACGTAGGTCACCGCCCCGTCCGGGGACACCAGCTGGTTGAAGAACACCAGGTGCTCGTCCGACAGCGCAGTGCCGGACTCGCCGCACAGGATGGCTGAGGGCACCAGCTCCACCGCCGGGCCGCGGCTCTGGACCACGTCCCAGCCGAAGCCCACCACCACGGTGCCCAGCGTCGGGATCAGGTCACTGATGGAGGTGTTGCTCCCCCGGATCAGCTTGACCGGCGCCATCCTCACCCCTTCTCGTCGTGCAGCTGTCGAACTGTGGTCGGTATCCGGAAGCGCCGTGCCGTGCCCTACAGCTCCAGGTCGGAGCGGGTGAACTTGCTGCTCAGGAAGCGGCCCTGCACCTCGAGCTGCTGGGCGTCGTGGGCGTACACCGCCTGGGCGAGGTCACGAATGGCCTGCTCCAGCATCCTCATCTGCTCCAGCAGGTCGTCACCCGGGGTGCGCCCGTCGGGTCGAACCTGCTTGGCGTACTGCGGGTTCAGCGAGAGGTAGGCGTTGATGGTGGTGGGCAGGTAGTCGGTGACCATCGACTCGACGGCGATCTCCTCGTCCATCGTGGGCGGGTTGTGCCGCAGGTGCTCGACGAGCGGGATGAGCACGTCCTCGATGCGCCCCAGCTCGGGCAGCGCCGCCACCGGCAGCACCGCCCCGGCCCCCCGCGCAGTCCAGCTCACCTTGCGCAGCTCGGCCCGCATCCGGTCCGGGAAGGGCTTGGACACAGGCGTCGGCTCGGGCTCCGACGGGGCGTGCTCGTCGGAGCCTCGGCCGAACAGCGAGCGCCACATGTGCCGGCGCTACCGCGGGGTGGGCGAGCTGGCCCGCTCCAGGTACGGCCGGGCCTTGACCAGCTGACCCTCCAGCGCGGTCACCGTCTGCTGCATGCTGCCCACGGCCTCCGCGCGGAAGGTGTCCACCGCGTCCATGGTGGCGAAGACGTCGTCGAAGGCCTGCTGCAGCTTGGCCACGTCGATGCTCGACGACGCCGCCTGGTTCTGGATGTCGGTGGAGTTCTGCTTCAGCATCGCCGCGTTGTTGGCGATCACGTTGCTGGTCACCGTGTTCAGCGCGGTGATCTGGGACAGCACCAGGCGCTGGTTGGTGAGTGCCTCGGCCACGATCACCGCGGTGCGCAGCGCGGACAGGGTGGTGGTGCGCGCCCGCTCCACGCCCTTGATCAGCTCCACGTTGTTCTTCTTCACCATGTCCATGGCCAGGTAGCCCTGGGCGGCCACGGCCAGCTGGGTGAGCACGTCCTGGTGGCGCTGCACCACGGCGAACTGCACCTCGGACTTGAACGCGGTGGCCTTGGACGGGTCGGTGGACTCCAGCTCGTCGGCGCGGCGGCCGACGGCGTCGGAGAGCATGTTCAGCAGGTGGGCGTACTCGGTGAGGTCGCCCATCAGCTTCCAGAGGTTGGCCCGCTCCTGCTCGATGGCCGCGTTGTCCTTGCGCAGCTCGTCCTGCCCGGCCGAGAGCGACTTGGTGATGGCGTCGAGCTGGGACTGGGCGCTGCGGTACTTGTCGAAGTACTTGTCGATGCGCTTGCCCGCGGGGATGAAGCCGAGGATCTTCTTGGTGGGCGTGAGGTCGGCCTGGTTGGGGGTGAGCTCCTCCACCGCGCGGCGCAGGTCGGCGAGGGTCTTGCCCACCTTGGCCTGCGGCGCGGAGCTGCTCTTGCCCTCGGTGCCCGCCAGCGCCGAGGACGGGCGCTCGAGCATCCGGTTGGAGACGTTGGCCGAGGCGCGCAGCTCCTCCGCGCCCACCCGGCTGATCTCGTCCACCTTGGCGGCGAGCTCCGGGCTGTTGGGAGCGAGCGAGTCGAGGTCCTTGACGTAGGCGTCGGCCATCTTCTGCAGCTCGCCCACGCGGGCCTCGGGGATGGGCAGCATCCCCTCGGCCTGCTCGACCTCGACCACCGGGACGGCGGCGGGCGGGGTCAGGCTGAGACTCTTCGAGGCTGCGGGTCCTGTCATGTTCCTGTCTCTTTTCTGCTCGCGTGCCCTGCTCCGACAGCGACTGGCTCCGGGGACGCCCGCCTCTGCGCGCGCGCCAAGTCTGCCCCTGACCCTAGATGCTCCGCACCCGACAGTGGTGGCGCGCAAGGCAAAAATGCCGCAATCAGGACACCGATCTGGACGAGCCCCCGGTCAGGCTCGGTCCCGGCGCCAGGTGCCCCCGAGCTCGGGAACCAGCGCCGCACGGGCGAGCTCGGCGAACGCCGCCGGGTGCAGTCCCCCGCTCCCCTCCGGAAGCAGGCCCAGCAGCGGCGCACCGGCCGCCACCGGCAGGTCGTCGACGTTGCACCGCTCGGCGAGGTCGGGCTCGCGAGGCCAGCTGCCCACCAGCACCCCCAGGCACCGAAGGTCCCGCGCGGCCAGCGCTTCCGCAGTGAGCGCCGCGGCGTTGAGGGTGCCCAGCCCCGCGGCAGCCACCACCAGCACCGGCACGTCCGGGCCGAGCAGCGCCGTCAGGTCGGCCAGCGTGTTGCCCGCGCCGTCCAGGCGCACCAGCAGCCCGCCGGCGCCCTCCACCAGCACCAGGTCGTGGGTCTGCGCCAGCTCCTGCACCGCCGCGGCCACCACGGCCAGGTCCGGGGCGGCCATCCCGGCGCGGCGGGCAGCGGTGTCCGGCGCCAGTGGCTCCGGGTAGCGGTAGAGCTCGGCGGTGTGCACCGCGGGCACCAGCGCGTGCACCACGTCCACGTCGCCGGGCTCGCCGGGGGCGAGGCCGGTCTGAGCGGGCTTGACCACCGCCACCGTCCGGCCCTGCGCGACCGCAGCCGCCGCCACCGCCGCGGTGGCGATGGTCTTGCCGACGTCGGTACCGGTGCCGCTGACCACCACCACGCTCATGCCGGCACCACCGAGGTGAGCACCTGGTCGAGGACGCTGCGCACCAGGTCCACGTCGTCCTCGCTCAGGGTGGCCCGGGCGGTCAGGCGCAGCCGGCTGGTGCCGGCGGGCACCGACGGCGGGCGGAAGCAGCCCACGTGCAGGCCCAGCTCGCGGCAGCGCTGGGCGGCGGCGTAGGCCACTGCGGGCTCGCCCAGGACCACCGACACCACGGCGGAGGTGGGCACCGGCACACCGGCGGCGGCGGCCAGCTGCCCGGCGCGCACCATCACCCGCGCGGCCCGCTCGGGCTCGGCACGCAGCACGGCCAGGGCCGCGGCGGCCGCGCCCACCGCGGCGGGGTTGAGGCCGGTGTCGAAGATGAACGTGCGGGCGTTGTCGATCAGGTGCGCCACCACCGGCGCGGCGCCGAGCACGGCGCCGCCCTGGCTGCCCAGCGACTTCGACAGCGTCATGGTGAGCACCACGTCGGGCTCGCCGGCCACGCCCTGCTCCGCGGCCAGCCCGCGGCCACCCTCGCCGCGCACGCCGATCCCGTGCGCCTCGTCCACCACCAGCACCGCCCGGTGCTCGCGGCACACCGCGTGCAGCTCGCGCAGCGGCGCCAGGTCGCCGTCGACGCTGGAGACCGAGTCGCACACCACGATCGCCCGCTCCTCGGTGCGGGCGGCCAGCGCGGCGCGAACCTGCTCGACGTCGTTGTGGGCGGTCACCTGCACCCGGGCGCGGGAGAGCCGGCAGGCGTCCACCAGCGAGGCGTGGCTGCCGGCGTCGGAGACCACCAGCGTGCCGGGCCCGCTCAGCGCGGTGACCGCAGCCAGGTTGGCGGTGTAGCCGGAGGAGAAGACCAGCCCCGCCTCGGTGCCGGTGAAGGCGGCGAGGTCGTCCTCGAGGTCGTGGTGGGCGCGGGTGGAGCCGGTGACCAGCCGCGAGCCGGTGGAGCCGGCACCCCAGGTGCGCAGCGCCGCCTCGGCGCCGGCGACCACCCGGGGGTCGCGGGACAGGCCCAGGTAGTCGTTGGAGGCCAGGTCCAGCAGCGCGTTGTCGGCCTCGCGGGGACGCAGCTCACGGCGCACCCCGGCGGCGCGCCGGGCCTGCTCGTGCCCGGCCAGCCAGTGCAGCGACTCGGGCAGGTCAGACGAGGGTTCGGGCTGGTGGGACGGTGACTCGGGCAGCTCCACGGGCAGCCAGACTACGGCGGCGCTCAGGCCCCCGCGGCGGCCACCACGCCGGCGGAGATCCGCGCCACGTCCTCGGGGCTGCTGATGAACGGCGGCATCGTGTAGACGAGGTCGCGGAACGGGCGCAGCCACACCCCGGCGTCCACCGCGGCGGCGGTGGCGGCAGCCATGTCCACCAGGTGGTCGAGCTGCACCACCCCGATGGCGCCGAGCACGCGCACGTCGCGCACCCCCGGGAGCTCGGCGGCCGGGGCGAGGCCGGCGCGCAGCCCGTCGCCGATGGCCGCCACCTCGCCGCGCCAGTCCCGGGACAGCAGCAGGTCGATGGAGGCCGTCGCCACCGCACACGCCAGCGGGTTGGCCATGAAGGTGGGCCCGTGCATCAGCCCGCCGGCCTCCCCCGCCGAGATGGTCCTGGCCACCTCGGGGGTGCACAGCGTGGCGGCCAGGGTGAGGTATCCCCCGGTCAGCGCCTTGCCCACGCACATCACGTCCGGGGCGATGCCGGCGTGGTCGGCGGCGAAGAGCTCACCGGTGCGGCCGAAGCCGGTGGCGATCTCGTCGAGCACCAGCAGCACGTCGTGGCGGTGGCACAGCTCGCGCAGCACCTGCAGGTAGCGCGGGTCGTGGAAGCGCATGCCGCCCGCGCCCTGCACCACCGGCTCCACGATCACCGCGGCCAGCTCGTCGGCGTGCTCGGCGATCATCGTGGCCAGGTGCGCCACGTAGGCCTCGTCCAGCCCGGCCGCCCCCAGCTCGCTGGGCGGGACGTCGGCGAAGACCTGCGGGGTGAGCACGTCGGTCCACAGCGAGTGCATGCCTCCGTCGGGGTCGCACACGCTCATCGGGGTGAAGGTGTCGCCGTGGTAGCCGCCGCGCCAGGTCATCAGCCGGTGCTTGGCCGGCTTGCCCTTGCCGCGCCAGTACTGCAGGCACATCTTCGCGGCCACCTCCACCGACACCGAGCCGGAGTCGGCGAAGAACACGTGCTCCAGCCCGTCCGGGGTGAGGTCCACCAGCCGCTGGGCGAGCTGGGCGGCGGGCTCGTGGGTGAGCCCGCCGAACATGACGTGGCTCATCCGGCCCAGCTGGTCGGTGACCGCGGCGTCCAGCACGGGGTGGCGGTAGCCGTGCACCGCCGCCCACCAGGACGACATCCCGTCGATGACCTCGCGCCCGTCGCCGAGCGTCAGCCGCACCCCCTGCGCCGAGGTCACCACCAGTGGCGCCAGTGGCCCCTCCGCAGCGTCGACGGACTCCGGCCCGGCCGGGTCGAGCGAGACGGCGCCGTAGGGGTGCCAGACGTGGGCGGCGTCGATCGCCAGGATCTCCTCGGGGGTCATGGCACGACGGTAGATCGCGTCACGGTGCTCGTCCCGTCCGGCCACGCACGCTCGTCCCGACCGGCGGGGCGATTCTGGTGTTGCGCCCGGCACTCGGGAGCGCAGAGGCACACTTTGCGTCACTGTGCGTGGTGAAACGCTGTAACTACCGTCACTGCTGTCGACCTGTGTCAGCGCGGCAGCGCCACTAGTGTTTGACCAATGGCCGATGACACCAAGACCACCGCCCCCTCTGTGTGGCCGGGAAGCGCGTATCCCCTGGGCGCGACCTACGACGGCACCGGCACCAACTTCGCGCTGTTCTCCGAGATCGCCGACGGCGTCGAGCTGTGCCTGATCGACGACGACGGCGCCGAGACGCGCATCCCGCTGATCGAGGTGGACGGCTACGTGTGGCACGGCTACCTGCCGTCAGTGCAGCCGGGCCAGCGCTACGGCTACCGGGTGCACGGGCCCTACGACCCGGCGAACGGGCACCGCTGCGACCCCAGCAAGCTGCTGGTGGACCCCTACGCGAAGTCCTTCGACGGCGACTTCGACGGTGACCCGTCGCTGTTCTCCTACAGCTTCGACAACCCGGAGGAGCGCAACACCGACGACTCCCTGGGCCACACCATGACCTCGGTCGTCATCAACCCCTTCTTCGACTGGGGCTACGACCGCGCACCCAAGACGCCCTACCACCAGACGGTGATCTACGAGGCGCACGTCAAGGGCATGACGATGACGCACCCGGACGTGCCCGAGGACCAGCGCGGCACCTACGCCGGCCTGGCGCACCCGGCCATCATCGAGCACCTGAAGAAGCTGGGTGTCACGGCCATCGAGCTGATGCCCGTGCACCAGTTCATGCAGGACCAGACGCTGCTGGACAAGGGTCTGCGCAACTACTGGGGCTACAACAGCTTCGGCTTCCTGGCCCCGCACGCCGAGTACGGCCAGCAGGGCCTGCCGGCCGGCTCGGCCGTCAACGAGTTCAAGGCGATGGTCCGCGACATGCACGAGGCGGGCATCGAGGTGATCCTCGACGTGGTCTACAACCACACCGCCGAGGGCAACCACCAGGGCCCGACCATCAGCTTCCGCGGCATCGACAACGCCGCGTACTACCGCTTGGTCGACGGCGACGAGCAGTTCTACATGGACTACACCGGCACCGGCAACAGCCTCAACGTGCGCCACCCGCACACGCTGCAGCTGATCATGGACTCGCTGCGCTACTGGGTCACCGAGATGCACGTCGACGGCTTCCGCTTCGACCTCGCCTCCACCCTGGCCCGCGAGCTGCACGACGTGGACAAGCTCAGCGCCTTCTTCGACCTCGTCCAGCAGGACCCGGTGGTCAGCCAGGTCAAGCTGATCGCCGAGCCGTGGGACGTCGGCGAGGGCGGCTACCAGGTGGGCAACTTCCCGTCCCTGTGGACGGAGTGGAACGGGAAGTACCGCGACACCGTGCGCGACTACTGGCGGGGCGAGGACTCCACCCTCGGCGAGTTCGCCTCTCGGCTCACCGGCTCGTCGGACCTGTACAAGGAGTCCAGCCGACGCCCGGGTGCCAGCATCAACTTCGTCATCGCCCACGACGGCTTCACGCTGATGGACCTGGTGTCCTACAACGAGAAGCACAACGAGGCCAACGGCGAGAACTCCCAGGACGGTGAGAGCCACAACCGCTCGTGGAACTGCGGCGCGGAGGGCCCCACCGACGACCCCGAGGTGAACGCGCTGCGGGCGCGCCAGCAGCGCAACGTGCTGGCCACCCTGCTGGTCAGCCAGGGCACCCCGATGATCGCGCACGGCGACGAGATGGGCCGCACGCAGCAGGGCAACAACAACGTCTACTGCCAGGACTCCGAGCTGGCCTGGATGAACTGGACACTCGCCGAGGAGGGCACCCCGGGTGCTGACCTGGTGGAGTTCACCGCCCGGGCGATCGCCCTGCGCAGCGAGCACCCGGTGTTCCGCCGGCGCCGCTTCTTCGAGGGTCGGCCGCTGCGCTCCGGCGAGGAGGTCCGCGACATCGCCTGGCTCACCCCGCAGGGCCGGGAGATGACCCCGGAGGACTGGGACGCCGGGTTCGGCAAGAGCCTGACCGTGTTCCTCAACGGCGACGGCATCCCCTACCCGGACCAGCGTGGTGAGCGCATCACGGACGACTCGTTCCTGCTGTGCTTCAACGCCCACCACGAGGACCTCGACTTCGTGCTGCCGGACGGCGAGTACGCCGAGGAGTGGACGGTGGAGCTGGACACCGCCACCGCCACCGGCGCCCGCGAGGAGGACACCGTGGTGAAGGCCGGGCTCGCGATCAGCGTGACGGCCCGGTCGCTGCTCGTCCTGCGCAAGACCGCATGAGCACCCCCACCTCCACCTACCGGCTGCAGCTGCACGCTGCCGGTGACGGGGTCCCCGCGTTCGGCTTCGACGAGGCCATCGCCCAGCTGGACTACCTGCGGCGGCTCGGGGTGGGCGCGGTGTACCTCTCGCCCATCCTGAGCGCGGCCGAGGGTTCCCAGCACGGCTACGACGTCATCGACCCGACCACGGTCTCCGCCGCACTGGGCGGCCCCGAGGGGCTGGCCCGGCTGTCGGCGGCGGCGCGAGAGCGGGGGTTGGGCCTGGTGGTCGACATCGTGCCCAACCACGTGGGGGTGGAGACGCCGTCGGAGAACGCGTGGTGGTGGGACGTGCTCCGCCATGGTCGCGACTCCGCCTACGCCAGCTACTTCGACATCGACTGGGCACCGGACAACGGCTGCAACGGGCGCATCGCGCTGCCCGTGCTGGGCTCGGCCACCGACGTCGAGGCGCTGGAGGTCGTCGGTGCCGGCGACGACGCCGAGCTGGGCTTCTACGAGCACCGCTTCCCCGTCGCCCCGGGCACGCTCGGGGGCACCGCCCAGGAGGTGCACGACCGGCAGGCCTACCAGCTGGTGCCGTGGCGCTCCGGGCTGGTGGGCTACCGCCGGTTCTTCCACGTCAACGGCCTCGCCGCGCTGCGCATGGAGGACGAGACCGTCTTCGACGCCACCCACGCGGAGATCCGCCGGTGGGCCCAGGACGGCGTGGTGGACGGGATCCGGGTGGACCACCCGGACGGCCTGGCCGACCCGGCCGGCTACCTGGCCCGGCTGCGCGGGGCCATCGGCGACGACCGCTGGCTGGTGATCGAGAAGATCCTGGCGCCGGACGAGGCGCTGGACACCAGCCTGCCGGCAGACGGCACCACCGGGTATGACGCGCTGCGCGAGGTGGGCGGGGTGTTCGTCGACCCGTCCGGCGCGGAGCCGCTGAGCGCCATCGCGGTGCAGCGCACCGGTGTCGCCGGCGACGCCGAGCAGCTGCACGCCACCGAGCACGAGCTGAAGCTGGGCGTGGCCCGTGCGGGCCTGCGCCCGGAGCTGGAGCGCTGCGTGCGGGCCATCGAGTCCGGCGACGTGGCGCACGAGCAGCTGGTGGATGCCGTGGTGGAGCTGGTGGCGGCGGTGCCGGTGTACCGGGCCGACTACCCGTCCCTGGCCGGGATGCTGCCCGCCGTGGTGGCGCAGGTGAGCGTCGCCCGGCCGGAGCTCTCGGCTGCGCTGTCCCGGGTGAGCGCCGCCCTGGTCGCCGGCGGCGAGGCGGCCACCCGCTTCCAGCAGGTGTGCGGGGCCGTCACCGCCAAGGGCGTGGAGGACTGCCTGTTCTACCGCACCAACCGGCTGGTCAGCCTGCAGGAGGTGGGCGGCGATCCTGGTCGCTTCGGCGTGAGCCCGGCGGAGATGCACCTGGCCTTCGCCGAGCGCGCCACCCTGTGGCCGGCGGCGATGACCACGCTGAGCACCCACGACACCAAGCGCGGCGAGGATGTCCGGTCGCGCATCGCGGTGCTCTCGGAGGTGCCGCAGCTGTGGGCGCAGGCCCTGGAGCGCTGGGAGGAGGTCGCCCCCTCCCCTGACGGTGGGATGGGCTCGTTCCTGTGGCAGAACATCTTCGGGGTGTGGCCCGCGGACGGTCGCACCGCCGCGGACGTCCCGCAGTTGCGGGAGCGGTTGCACGCCTACGCGGAGAAGGCCGCCCGCGAGGCGGGTACCCGCACGGAGTGGAACGAGGTCGACGAAGAGTTCGAGCAGGCCATGCACACCTGGATCGACCAGGTGCTGGACGGTCCCGTCGCCGCCTCGATGGACCAGCTGGTGGCCGACCTGGCTCCCCGCGGGTGGTCGAACTCGCTGGGCCAGAAGCTGCTGCAGCTGGCCGGGCCGGGCGTGCCCGACGTCTACCAGGGCACCGAGCTGTGGGAGGACTCCCTGGTCGACCCGGACAACCGCCGCGAGGTGGACTACGACCGACGCACCAAGCTGCTGTCCACCTTGGACACGGTGCCACCGGTCGATCCCTCCGGGGCGGCCAAGCTGTTGGTGGTGAGCAAGACGCTCAGCCTGCGGCGGGAGCGGCCGGAGTCCTTCGTCGGCGGCACCTACGCACCGGTGCTCGCCGAGGGTGAGCAGGCCGAGCACCTGGTGGGCTTCTCCCGCGGGCCGCAGGGCGACGCGGCTGACGTCCTCGCGCTGGCGACCAGGTTGTCGGTGACCCTGGGCGACTGGGGATCCACCACGGTGGCGCTCCCGACGGGTGAGTGGACCGATCGGCTCACCGGGCAGTCGTACCGGGACAAGCTGTCGCTGGCCGAGGTGTTCGGCCGCCTGCCGGTGGCGCTGTTGGTGCGCAGCTAGCTCGCACCGTCGCTTCGCTGAACCGCCGCCTCCTGCATGGGGGCGGCGGTTCTTTTTCTGCGTCGTTGCTGGTCAGGGGCGAAAACCTGTCGGGGCGGGGTTCTATGTTTCGAACATGAGTTCGAACGATGTGGCGGTGGTCCCCGAGGGGATGGCGGCTGCGCTGGACTGCCTCGACAACGCACTGGCGCGAGTCCGGGACGAGGCGGCAGTCCTTTCTGGCACCGCCGTGCTGGCCGCATACCAGCGCTTCGAGCAGCTCCGCAACACCATGCCCGTGGTGGATCACTCGTTGATCACCACGCTGGAACGAGAAGGCACTGCTGGACAGCACATGCACCGCTGCACCGCAGCACTGCTGGTGCACCTGCTGCACGTGGACCAGCCCGAGGCGAGGGCCAGAGTCCGGGAAGCCGAGCTGCTGGGACCGCGTGCCTCCTTCACCGGCGAACCACTGCAGCCGGTGCGCCCCGCCACCGCCGCAGCGCAGGCGGCCGGCTCGGTGTCCCGCGCGCACGTCCGCGTGATCACCAAGACCCTGCACGACCTGCCGGCCTCGTTGGATGCCGAGACTGTCGGGGCGGCCGAGCAGACCCTCGCCGCGCAGGCCTGCGCGCTGCGCCCGTCCGAGCTGGCCAAGGCCGCCGAGCGTCTGACTGCCTACCTGGATCCCGACGGACGCGAGACCTCCGACGCCGATCGCGCGCGGCGGCGCGGGTTCACCATCGGTAGGCAACGCCCCGACGGGATGAGCCGCATCAGCGGTGAGCTCGACCCGATGACCCGGGCGCTGGTGGACGCCGCCTTCTCCGCCGCCGCCCGGCCGGTGTCGGACGATGGGACGCCGGATCCGCGGAGCGCCGCCCAGCGCAACCACGACGCGTTGGCCACCCTCTGCCGCAACGCCCTCGCCTCCGGTGAGCTGCCCAGCAACCGCGGATTACCGGCGACGGTGGTGGTGACCATGGGGCTGGCCGACCTGGAGCGCCGGGCGGGTACCGCGTCGACCGCTTCCGGTGGCACCGTGCCGGTGCGCGACGTGCTGCGCAGAGCGGCCGACGCGAAGTGGCTGCCCTGCGTGCTCGACTCCGCCGGACAAGTGCTCCACCTCGGTCAGGGCCAGCGCCTGGCCTCACCGGCACAACGACTAGCCCTGTACGCCCGTGATCGCGGCTGCACCCGACCCGGCTGCGAGATACCCGCCCAGTGGACCCAGGTCCACCACCTGCACGAGTGGCAACACGGCGGACCCACCGACCTGCACAACCTCGCGCTCGTCTGCCCGTTCGACCACCGGCTCATCACCCACGAAGGCTTCACCGTCCGCATGGGTGCCAGCGGCCGCATCGAGTGGATCGCACCCAGACACGTTGACCCACAACAGGTGCCACGCACCAACCCGATCCACCACCCACCCGACCTCAGCGACCCCGACCCGCCCTGAGCAGGCCGAGGGGCGGAGTCAGCTCAGCCCGACGGGCTGCGGAGCCACGGGGCCAGCAGCCAGCTCAGCCGCGTGGTGAGCAGCGCGGTCGACGGGTCGTGCCCGTGGCCCACCAGCCGGTAGCGCGACAGCTAGCGCAGCGAC
The DNA here is from genome assembly GCF_058133575.1 of Rhodococcus sp. Z13_19A. Classification (NCBI taxonomy): domain Bacteria; kingdom Bacillati; phylum Actinomycetota; class Actinomycetes; order Mycobacteriales; family Nocardiaceae; genus Rhodococcus; species Rhodococcus sp. Z13_19A. The sequence goes on along the minus strand of NZ_JBYUNN010000002.1, from coordinate 809,324 downwards.
ACCGGCAGGCTCTTGATGCCGTTGATGAACGACGAGCGCAGCCGCGGTGGCTCCCCCACCACCTGCAGGTGCGGCACCTGCGCGAACAGCGTCCGAAAGGTCACCGCGATCTCGCGTCGGGCCAGGTTGGCCCCCAGGCAGAAGTGCGGGCCCCGGCCACCGAAGCCCAGGTGTGGGTTGGGGCTGCGACCGAGGTCCAGCGTGTACGGGTCGGCGAAGACGTCCTCGTCGCGGTTGGCCGAGTTGTAGAACAGCAGGAACTTGTCGCCAGCGCGGAACTGCCGCCCGCTCAGCTCCACGTCCCGGGTGGCGGTGCGGCGCATCCAGATCACCGGGGTGGCCCACCGGACGATCTCCTCCACCGCGGTTTTGGTCAGCCCCGGGTCGGCCATCCATCGGTCACGCTGGTCGGGGAACTCGCTCAGCGCCAGCACACCCTGGCTGATGGCCGTGCGGGTGGTCTCGTTGCCCGCCACGCACAGCAGGATGAAGAACGACGCGATCTCCTGGTGCGTCAGGCGCTCGCCGTCCACCTCGGCGTGGACCAACGCCGACGTCAGGTCCTGGGTGGGCGTCTCCGCCCGCTCGGCCGCCAGCCGGGTCATCAGCCCCGCCAGCTCGCCACCGGCCTCCAGCGAGATCCGCACCGCCTCGTTCTCGTCGGCGATGAACTCCGGGTCGCCGCCGGAGAGGATGATGTTGGTGCACCGCAGCACCAGCTCGTGCTCCGTCTCCGGCACACCCATCATGTCGCAGATGACCCGCAGCGGCAGCGGCGCCGCCACCTCCGTCACCAGGTCGAAGGTGCCGTCCCCGTCCTCGGCCAGCCGGCGCGCCCTGGCCACCAGCTCGGTGGCCAGCACCTCCACGCTGTCCATCACCGACTCCAGCATCTTGGGCGTGAACGCTCGTGCCACGATGCGTCGGATCTTGGCGTGGCGGGGGTCGTCCATGCTGATCACCGAACCGTAGAACTCCGTCAGCTCGGCAGGCATGTCCGCGATGGAGATCGCCCCCTGGCCGGAGCAGAACAGCGCCGGCTGCGAGCTGATGGCGTCCACGTCGGCGTGCCGGGTGACGGCGTAGTAGCCCGGCCCCTCGGGGATGAACGGCACCACCGGCTCGGCGTGGAAGGAGAACGGCGCCTGCCTGCGCAGCAGCGCGAAGGCAGCCTCCCGCTCCGCCGGGGGCCGACCCCAGAACTCCTGGTCGGAGAGGTCGATGTCGGTCGGCGTCGTCCACGTCGCGGTCACCGGGACGTCCCTTCGTCTGGCGAACCTGTTGCCGATCCGGACGGATCATGCGGTTGGCTGCGCACGCTACGAGGGTGCGAGACCAGCGTCAACGGCACCGCGCCGGTCGGCTACACCAGCGTCCGGGACGAGTGCAACGTGTTCCAGGCAACAGGTAGTACGTTCACGTCAACCGGCCCCGACGCCTGAGGAGATCGCCCATGGACTTCGACGACACCCCGGACGAGGCGGCGTGGCGCGAGAGCGTGCGCAGCTTCATCACCGCCCACCGCGACGAGCTGGGGCACCGCGGCGCCCGCAACGGCCGTGACGACGTCCCCGCGGCCAAGGCCTCCCAGGCGTGCATGTTCGACGGCGGCTTCGTCGGCGTCACCTGGCCGGTGGAGTACGGCGGCCAGGGCGGCACCCCCATGCAGCAGGCCATCGTGGACCAGGAGATGGCCCGCGCCGGGGTCCCCTCGCTGATCAACCTCATCGGCATCGGCATGTGCGGACCCACCGTCATCGCCCATGGCAGCGACGACCAGAAGCAGCGCTACCTGCAGCGCCTGCTGCGCAGCGACGACATCTGGTGCCAGCTGTTCAGCGAGCCCGCCTCCGGCAGCGACCTGGCTGCCCTGCGCACCAAGGCCGTGCAGGACGACAACGGCGACTGGCACGTCACCGGCCAGAAGGTCTGGACCACCGGCGCCCAGATCGCCGACTACGGCATCCTGCTCACGCGCACCAACCCCGACGTGGCCAAGCACAAGGGCCTGACGATGTTCGTGGTGGACATGCACGCCCCCGGCGTCACCGTCCGCCCGCTGCGCCAGATGAGCGGCGGCGCCGACTTCAACGAGGTGTTCTTCGACGACGTGGTCATCCCGGACAGCGAACGCCTCGGCGACGTCGACAACGGCTGGCGCGTCGCGCTCACCACCCTGATGAGCGAGCGGCTCTCCCTCGGCGGTGGCGGCACCGACATCGGGGTGGGCATCGACGCGGTCATCGAGCACTCCGCCAACCGGCTCAGCAGCCTCTCCAGCGACCAGCAGGCGCTGGCCCGCCAGGAGCTCGGCCGGGCCTACGTGGCGTCGCTGGGCATCCGCTACACCGGCTACCGCCAGCTCTCCGCGATCAGCCGCGGCGAGTCCCCTGGCCCGGAGGCCAGCGCCGGCAAGCTGGCCGGCACCGTGGCCTCCCGCGCGATGGCCAGCTACGCGGTGCGCCTGCTCGGGCAGGAGGGTGTCTTCGCCCGCACCGCCGACGGCTCCGACACCTGGCAGCACCTGGAGGCGGTGCTGCCCGGCATGGCCATCGCCGGCGGCACCGACCAGGTGCTGCGCAACGTGCTCGGCGAGCGCGTCCTGGGTCTGCCCACCGAGCCGCGCTCGGACAAGAACGCCCCCGTGAAGTCAGCTCCCGCAGGAGGACAGCAGTGAACTTCGACCTCGACGACGACCAGCGGGTGTTCGCCGAGGCGGCCCGTGACTTCTTCACCGGCACCGCCTCCCCCGCCGACGCGCGCAAGAGCCTGGACGGCGACGCCCCGACCGCGCCCGGCCGCCAGGCCATCGCCGACATCGGCTTCTACGGCATCACCGTGCCGGAGGCCGCCGGCGGCGCCGGGCAGAGCGTGCTCGACCTCGCCGTGGTGGCCGAGCAGGCCGGGCGCGTGCTCGCCGGGCCGTCGCTGGTGACCGCCGCTCGGGCGGCCGTGCTGCTGGAGGGCGACGACAAGCGCCTCGCCGGCCTGGCCGACGGCTCGGTCTCCTACGCCGTGGTGGACGCCCCCGGCGCGCCGGCGCTCGACGCCGCCACCGCCACCCGCTTCCTCAGCCGCGACGGCGACGACCTGGTGCTCTCCTCGGGCACCGTCACCGTGGGCGAGCCCATCGACCCCACCCGCGGCCTGGGCACCGTGGAGCTCACCGACTCCGAGGTGATCGCCTCCGGCATCGGTGAGCGCTGGGACCGGGCCGAGCGGGTGGCTCGGATCATCCTGGCCGCCGAGGGCCTGGGTGCGGCCGCCCGCGCGGTGGAGATGGGTGTGGCCTACGCCAAGGAGCGCGAGGCCTTCGGCCGCCAGATCGGCTCCTACCAGGCCATCAAGCACATGCTGGTGGACTCCTTCGTGGGGGTGGAGCAGCTGCGCTCGCTGGTGTGGTGGGCGGCGTGGACGGCTGACGAGTCGGCCGCCGAGCTGCCGCTGGCCGCCGCCTCGGCCAAGGCCTCCGCGGCCGGGGTGCTGGAGCAGGCCGCCGAGACGCTGATCCAGGTGCACGGGGGCATCGGCTTCACCTGGGAGCACGACGCCCACCTGTACTGGCGCCGTGCCAAGGTGGACCGGCTGCTGCTGGGCGACGCCGCCAGCGCCTTCGACGAGGTGGCGCGCCTCGCGCTGGCCTCGGCCCCCACCAACGCCCCGGACCCGGCGCCGGTGGAGCTGGAGCCGACCACCGCCAGCTGAACCGGACAGGCAGACCCGCGACCCGGGCCGGGAGAGATCACACCGGCCCGGGTCGCGGGCGTCCAGTCCACCCCGCAGAATGAGCACGTGACCGAAACCGCTGCCGCCCAGACCTTTGACGCCTGGCCCTTCGACGTGTGGGCACCCACCCCGCAGTCCGTCCGCGTCGTGGTCGACGGCACCGAGCACCCCATGCAGCGCGACGACGACGGCTGGTGGCACGCCGACGTGGCCGGCGCCGGTCCCGGCAGCCGCTACGGGTTCCTGCTCGACGACGACCCCACGCCCATCCCGGACCCGCGCTCGCCGCGCCAGCCCGAGGGCGTGCACGCGCTGTCCCAGGTGCACCAGCTCGACCCTGCGGCCTGGACCGACGGCCTCTGGGGCGGCCAGCAGCTGGCCGGGGCCTGCCTGTACGAGCTGCACGTGGGCACCTTCACCCCCGAGGGCACCTTCGACGCCGCCATCGCCAAGCTGGACCACCTGGTGGACCTGGGCGTCACCATGGTGGAGCTGATGCCGCTCAACGGTGTCAACGGCACGCACAACTGGGGCTACGACGGCGTGCTCTGGTACACCGTGCACGAGCCCTACGGCGGCCCGGACGGCCTGCAGCGCTTCGTGGACGCCTGCCACAGCCGGGGCCTGGGCGTGGCCGTCGACGTGGTCTACAACCACCTCGGTCCGTCCGGCAACTACCTGGAGCGCTTCGGTCCCTACCTGTCCGAGGCCGGCGGCAACAGCTGGGGCCGCAGCATCAACCTGTCCGGGGCGTCCTCGGGCCAGGTGCGCCGCTACATCATCGACAACGCGCTGCGCTGGATGCGCGAGTTCCACGTGGACGGGCTGCGCCTGGACGCCGTGCACGCGCTGGTGGACGAGTCGGCCATCCACCTGCTGGAGGAGCTGGCGGTGGAGACCGAGGCGCTGTCGACGCACCTGCGCCGCCCGCTCACCCTCATCGCCGAGAGCGACCTCAACGACCCGCGGCTGGTCACTCCCCGCGCCGCCGGCGGCTACGGCCTCACCGCGCAGTGGGACGACGACATCCACCACGCCATCCACGCGGCGGTCAGCGGTGAGCGACAGGGCTACTACGCCGACTTCGGCAGCATGGACTGCCTGGCCAGCACGCTGCAGCACGCCTACTTCCACGCCGCCACGTTCTCCAGCTTCCGCGGCCGGGTGCACGGCCGGGAGGTCGACGTCCGCACCACGCCGGGCTACCGCTTCCTGGCCTACACCTCCGACCACGACCAGGTGGGCAACCGGGCCATCGGCGACCGGCCCTCGGCGTACCTGTCGCACGGGATGCTGGCGGTCAGCGCGGCGCTGGTGCTGTGCTCGCCCTACACGCCGATGCTGTTCATGGGCGAGGAGTGGGGCGCGTCCACGCCGTTCCAGTTCTTCACCTCCCACCCCGAGCCCGAGCTGGGCGAGGCCACCGCGGCTGGGCGCAAGCGCGAGTTCGCCGAGCACGGCTGGGACGCCGAGGAGATCCCCGACCCGCAGGACCCGGAGACCTTCCACCGGTCCACGCTGGACTGGTCGGAGGTGACCGTGGGCCGCCACGCCGAGCTGCTGCAGGTCTACCGCGACCTGCTGGCGCTGCGGCGGGAGCGCCCCGAGCTGAGCGACCCGTGGCTGGCGGACCTGCGGGTCGACTTCGACGAGGACGAGCGCTGGATCGTGCTGCACCGCGGGTCGCTGCGGGTGGCGTGCAACCTCAGCACCAACCCGGTGACCGTGCCGGTGGCCGGGCGCACCCTGCTGGCCTCCACCGCGGTCACCGCGCGGGGGGCGCAGACCGAGCTGGCGCCGGAGTCGTTCGCGATCCTCGCGACCTGAGCGGGCTGACCTGGGGGTTCGCCCCACCGCGCCGGTACCGTGAGTGGGGACCGGTGCTGCCCAGCGCGGAGGTTCCCCATGGCCGAGCGGCGTCCCTACATCCCGGTCAACCCGCTGTTCGCCCGGCCCGGGGAGCGCACGCATGCGCCGCGGTTCCAGCTGGCCGACGACGGGATGATGCCGGAGACGGCCTACCAGGTCGCCCACGACGAGACGATGCTCGACGGCAACGCCCGGCGGAACCTGGCCACCTTCGTCACCACCTGGATGGACGACCACGCGCGCCGGCTCTACGCCGAGACCGTCGACAAGAACATGATCGACAAGGACGAGTACCCCCAGACGGCGGCCATCGAGGAGAGCTGCTGGCGTATCTTGGCCGACCTCTGGCACGCGCCTGACCCGCACGACACCATCGGCACCTCCACCCTGGGCTCCTCGGAGGCCTGCATGCTGGGCGGGCTGGCGCTCAAGCGGCGCTGGCAACAGGCGCGCCGCGCCGCCGGGAGGTCCACCGAGCACCCCAACCTGGTGATGAGCTCCGCGGTGCAGGTGTGCTGGGAGAAGTTCTGCAACTACTTCGAGGTGGAGCCCCGGCTCGTGCCCATCACCGAGGAGCACAAGACCCTCGACGGGCACCACCTGGACCAGCACGTGGACGAGAACACCATCGGCGTGGTGGCGATCATGGGGGTCACCTACACCGGCATGTACGAGCCGGTGGCCGAGATCTGCGCCGCCCTGGACGCCCTGCAGGCCCGCACGGGCCTGGACGTGCCGGTGCACGTGGACGGCGCCTCCGGGGCGATGATCGCGCCGTTCCTGCAGCCGGAGCTGGTGTGGGACTTCCAGCTGGAGCGGGTGCACTCCATCAACACCTCCGGGCACAAGTACGGCCTGGTGTACCCCGGGCTGGGCTGGGTGGTGTGGCGCTCGACCGACAAGCTGCCCGAGGACCTCGTGTTCCGGGTCAGCTACCTGGGCGGGCAGATGCCGACCTTCGCGCTGAACTTCTCCCGGCCCGGCGCGCAGGTGGTGCTGCAGCTCTACAACTTCCTGCGGCTGGGGCGCAGCGGCTACACCCAGGTGCAGCAGGCCTCGCAGGACGTGGCCCGGCACCTCGCCGACGGGGTGGGGCGGCTGGATGCCTTCGAGCTGTGGAACGACGGTTCCGACATCCCCGTCTTCGCGTGGCGGCTGCGGTCGGGCCACACCGACAAGTGGAACCTCTACCACCTCGCCGACCGGCTGCGCACCCGTGGCTGGCTGGTGCCGGCGTACCCGATGCCCGACGACCTGACCGACCTCACCGTGGAGCGGATCGTGGTGCGCAACGGGCTGAGCATGGACGTGGCCGACCTCCTGCTGGAGGACATCGAGCGGGAGACGCGCTACCTCGACCGGCTCACCGCGCCCATGCCGTCGGCTACGCCGCACCCGGGCTTCCACCACTAGCGCGAGGCCGCAGGGCCACCCCGCTCGCCCCGTCTTTGTCGACACTGCGTTGATATGATGTCGACATCGTGTCGGCACGTGCCGCCTGCGACGTCCTGCCCCCGACCCGGAGGACCAACGATGTTCCTCGCCCTGCGCGAGCTGTGGTTCGCGCGCACCCGCTTCCTGCTGATGGGTGCGGTCATCGCCCTCATCTCCATCCTCATGGTGATGCTGTCCGGCCTGTCCTCGGGCCTGGTCAACGACGGCGTGTCCGGCCTGCAGCGCACCCCCGTGCAGTCCTTCGCCTTCGCCGAGGGCACCAAGACCGACTCGGCGTTCAGCCGCTCGGTGGTCACTGAGGAGCAGGCCGCCGCCTGGCGCGAGCAGCCCGGCGTGGCCCGCGCCGAGCTGTTCGGCAACACCATCGTCAACGCCAGGACCTCCACCGGCACCCCGGTGGACCTGACCCTGTTCGGCATCGCCACGGGCTCCTTCCTGGAGCCGACCGCCGCCGAGGGCGCGGCGCTGCAGGGTGAGCGCGACATCATCGTGAGCGAGACCGCCCGCGACGCCGGGGTGAACCTGGGCGACACCGTGGTCATCGACCGGCTGGGCACCGAGCTCACCGTGGTGGGCTTCACCGCCGACCAGCGCACCTTCGGCCACGTCGACGTCGCCTACGTGCCGCTGCGCACCTGGCAGGAGATCAACGCCGGCACCAAGGTGGGCGAGCAGCCCAACCCCGACGTGTACGGCGAGGCCAGCGTGGTCGCCGTCCAGGGCGTGGACGGCCTCACCCCCGACCTGGCCGCCGGCGACGCCGCCGCGCAGACCGCCAGCAAGACCCTCACGGAGTCCTTCGACGCCTCCCCCGGCTACACGGCCGAGATGATGACGATGGACATGATCACGTGGTTCCTCTACGCCATCTCGGCGCTGGTGGTCGGCGCGTTCTTCACCATCTGGACGGTGCAGCGCACCCGGGAGCTGGCGGTGATGCGCGCGATGGGCGCCTCCACCGGCTTCCTCGTGCGCGACGGCCTCACCCAGGCGCTGCTCATCCTGCTCGGGTCGGTGGCCGTCGGTGTGGCCGTGGGCGTGGGCCTGGGCTCGCTGCTGGTGGGCTCGGGCATGCCCTTCGCCCTGGAGGCCGCGCCGATCATCGGCGGCGCCGTCCTGCTGATCGTGCTCGGGCTGGTCGGCGCCGCGGCCGCCGTCGTCCGCATCGCCTCCGTCGACCCGCTGACCGCGCTGGGAGAGAACCGATGAGCAGCCCCACCCCCACCTCGACCCGCTCCGGCCTGACCCTCGCCGGCGCCACCCTCTCCTTCGGAGACGGCGACACCACGGTGGTGGCCATGGACCACGTCGACCTGCGGGTGCGCCCCGGCGAGATCGTGGCCGTGGTCGGACCCTCCGGCGCCGGCAAGTCCACCCTGCTCGCGGTGGCCGGCGGGCTCACCCAGCCCACCTCCGGCACCGTGGTGGTCAACGGCGTCGACGTCGGCACGCTGTCCCAGCGGGAGCTGGCCACCTTCCGCCGCGAGCACGTCGGCTTCGTCTTCCAGTCCGGCAACCTCATCCCCGCGCTCACCGCGCTGGACCAGCTGCGGCTCGTCGCCAAGATCACCGGCAAGCAAGACACCGGCGACCCCGCCGCGCTGCTGGCGGCAGTGGGCATGTCCCACCGTGCGGACCGTCGGCCCGGCCAGCTCTCCGGCGGCGAGCGCCAGCGGGTGGGCATCGCCCGAGCGCTGATGAGCAACCCGTCGGTGCTGCTGGTGGACGAGCCGACCGCCGCGCTGGACCGCGCCCGCAGCCACGAGGTGGTGGAGCTGCTCGCCCGCACCACACACGAGGCGGGCGTGGCCACGGTGATGGTGACCCACGACCACGAGGTGCTCCAGCACTGTGACCGGGTGGTGGAGATGACCGACGGCGCGGTGACCGAGCAGGAGCGCGTCGCACGCTGAGCGGCCGCGGGACTACCCTGCACAGGTCCGCACCGTCGCTGCCGACGGTGCGGGCCCGCTGTCCAGCCGAGGAGGGCCGTGCCGAAGATCTCCGCCTCCACCGTGGCCGACCACCGGGCGGCACAGCGGCGCGCGCTGCTGGACGCGGCCCGCGCCCTGCTGGCGGAGAACCCCACCCAGCGCCCCGGGCTGGGCCAGGTCGCGGCGGCCACCGGGCTGTCCCGCTCCAGCGTCTACCACTACTTCGCCTCCAGCGAGGACCTGCTCTACGCGGTGGTGGAGGACCTGTGCCCGCCGTGGCTGGAGCGCGTCAGCGCCGCGGTCGCCGGGGTGGACACCGTGCCGGGCGTGGTGGCCGCCTACGTCGACGCCAACCTGGAGCTGGTGGCCGAGGGTGAGCACGCCATCCTCAGCGCGCTGGCCCGGCTGAGCCCGCAGACCTTCCAGGACGAGCGGCTGACCAGCATGCACGAGGGCCTGGTGCAGCCGTTGGTGCAGGCGCTGCGCAAGCACGGGGCACCGGAGCCCGAGCGGACCGCCCAGCTCGTCAACGCCGTGGTGTACAAGGCAACTGAGATGATCGAGTCCGGCAGCGCACTGGCCAGCGTGCAGCTGGCGCTGCAGGCCGTGCTGGTGCAACCGACCCGCTGAGCAGCGGTTTCGGCCAGCAGCGGCCCCTCCACCGGGCACCGCGGGCGCCAGTCTTGTGCAAGTATCGAGACGTAGGCAGATCACGATCGCCAGGCGTATCGGAGGAGCCGTGCCCGAGCTGTTCATCGGGGGCCAGTGGGTCAGTGCCCGCGACGGGGGTCGCCGAGAGATCCGGTGCCCAGCCGACGGCCAGGTGGTCGTGGAGGTGGACGAGGCCGGCCCGGCCGACACCGAGGCCGCCATCCTCGCCGCCCGGGAAGCCTTCGACCACGGTCCCTGGCCCACCATGCCCGCCGGCAAGCGCGGTGACGTGCTGCTGCGCACCTCGCAGCTGCTGCAGCGCGACCGCGACGAGTACGCCCGGGCGGAGTCGCTGGACACCGGCAAGCGCTTCGTGGAGTCGCAGTACGACATGGACGACATCGCGGCCTGCTTCCGCTACTTCGGCGCCCTGGCCGACGTGGACGCCGGGCGGGTGGTGGACACCGGCACCCCGGGCGCGCTCAGCCGGGTGGTGCGCGAGCCGGTGGGGGTGTGCGGGCTGATCACGCCGTGGAACTACCCGCTGCTGCAGACCTCCTGGAAGGTGGCCCCGGCGCTGGCCGCGGGCAACACGTTCGTGCTCAAGCCCAGCGAGCTGACCCCCTCCACCGCCATCCTGCTGATGCGCACCCTCACCGAGGCCGGCGTGCCCGGCGGGGTGGCCAACCTGGTGCTCGGCGCCGGCGCCCAGGCTGGGGCGCCGCTGTCGGAGCACCCCGAGGTGGACATGGTCTCCTTCACCGGCGGCCTGGCCACCGGCCGGGTGATCATGGCGGCCGCTGCGGGCACGGTGAAGAACATCGCGCTGGAGCTGGGCGGGAAGAACCCGCTGATCGTGTTCGCCGACTCCGACTTCGAGCTGACCGTGGACCACGTGCTGATGGCGGTGTTCCTGCACTCCGGCCAGGTCTGCTCGGCCGGGTCCCGGCTGATCATCGAGGAGTCCGCGCACGACGCCGTGGTGGACGAGGTGGTGCGCCGCGCCCAGCGGATCCGCATGGGCGGGCCGTTCGACGCCGACGCCGACACCGGGCCGCTGATCTCCGAGACCCACCTGGCCAAGGTGCAGGCCTACGTCGACGCGGGCGTGGCCGAGGGCGCGGTGCTGCGCTGCGGCGGGGCCCGCCACACCGAGGGCGACCTCGCCAACGGCTGGTTCTTCCCGCCCACGGTGCTGGACGGCTGCCGCAGCGGGATGCGGGTGGTCAGCGAGGAGAGCTTCGGCCCGGTGCTCACCGTGGAGACCTTCCCCGACGGAGACGAGGACGCGGCGGTGGCCATCGCCAACGACACTCGCTACGGCCTGGCCGGCGGGGTGTTCACCCCGGACGCCGGGCGTGGGCAGCGGGTGGCCAACCGGCTGCGCCACGGCACGGTCTGGATCAACGACTTCCACCCGTACCTGCCGCAGGCGGAGTGGGGCGGCTACGGCGAGTCCGGGGTCGGCCGCGAGCTGGGGCCCACCGGGCTGGGCGAGTACCAGGAGCTCAAGCACGTCTGGCAGAACATCAGCCCCGCGCCAGCGGGGTGGTTTCCGCACCGTCCTGAGTAGCGGCCCGCGCGCGGGCCGAGGACCGACACGAGGGGACACAAGTTGGTGAGCACTGACCCGAGCCGGGGGGCCGGAGGCAGTCGTCGCGCTGTGCCGGGCGGCGGTGACCGAGAAGGGGTCGGCGACTTCGGCTACACACAGTCCCTGACCAGGACGCTGGGCAACTTCCACACCTTCGCCGCGGGAATCAGCTACATCTCCATCCTCACCGGCACCTTCCAGCTGTTCTACTTCGGCTTCGGGGTGGGCGGGCCGGCCTACTGGTGGAGCTGGCCCATGGTCTTCGTCGGCCAGCTCATGGTGGCGCTGTCCTTCGCCGAGCTGGCCGCGCACTACCCGGTGGCCGGCTCCATCTACAACTGGACCAAACGGCTCTCCAACCGCCACGTCGCCTGGTTGTCGGGCTGGATGATGGTGGTGGCCACCATCGTCTCGATCTCCGCCACGGCCCTGGCCTACCAGCTGACGCTGCCGCAGATCTCCAGCGTGTTCCAGGTGGTGGGCGACGGCACGGGCACCAGCTTCGCCTCCAACGCCGTGCTGCTGGCAGCGGTGCTCATCACGTTCACCACGCTGGTCAACGCCTTCGGAGTGCGCCTGATGGCGCGGATCAACAGCGCCGGCGTGGCCATCGAGCTGGTGGCGGCCGCCATCCTCATCATCCTGCTGGCGGCGCACATCACCCGCGGTCCCGACGTGGTGCTGGATACGCAGGGCACCGGCGCCACCTACCCCGCCGGCTACCTGGGGGCGTTCCTGGTCGCCTCGCTCGCCTCGGCCTACGTGATGTACGGCTTCGACACCGCAGCGTCGCTGGGCGAGGAGACGGTGGACCCCCGCCGCAACGCCCCCAAGGCGATCCTGCGCGCACTCATCGCCTCGTTCATCATCGGCGGGCTGATCCTGCTGTTCGCCATGATGGCGGTGCCCGACCTCGCCGACCCGCGCCTGGGCGAGGAGGGCGGTCTGCAGTACGCCGTGCTGCAGACCCTGGGCTCCACGCTGGGCACGGCGCTGCTGTGGGCGGTGGTGGTCGCGGTGACGGTGTGCGTGCTGGCCGTGCACACCGCGGGCATCCGGATGATCTTCGCCATGGCGCGGGACAACAACCTGCCCGCCAGCTCCCAGCTGGCTCGGGTCAGCCCGCGCTTCGGCACCCCGATCCTGCCCGCGGTGGTGATCGGCGTGCTGGCCATCGGGATCCTGGTGCTCAACATCGGGCAGCCGCAGATCTTCACCCTGGTCACCAGCCTGGCCATCATCTTCATCTACTGCGCCTACCTGCTGGTCACCGTCCCGCTGCTGCTCGCCCGGCTGCGCGGGAAGTGGCCGCTGGAGGGTGCCGCCGAGTCTGGCCGCTTCGGCCTGGGCCGGTGGGGCCTGCCCGTCAACGTCGTCGCCGTGGTGTGGGGGGCGGCGATGGCCATCAACCTGGCGTGGCCGCGGCCGGAGGTCTACAACACCGAGCCGCCGTACCACTGGTACCTGCAGTGGGGCGCGGTGCTGGTGGTGGGTGGCGCGGCCGCCATCGGCTTCGCCTACTACTGGTTCGTGCAACGACACAAGACCGGCACCCTGCGCGAGCACCTGGCCCTGGTGCCCGGGGTCACCGACGTGCCCGACCCGCCCCTGCCCGGACCCGAGGGCCCGGACATGACCGAGGGGCCCTTTCCCCGGCTGCCCGACGACGGGCCGGCCGCTCGCCCACCCAAGGAGGGCCGATGACCGCTGCGCAGCAGCCGACCTACGACTACGTGGTGGTCGGCGGGGGCACCGCGGGGGCGGTGGTGGCCGCCCGGCTCTCCGAGGACCCCGCGGTCACGGTGTGCCTGCTCGAGGCCGGGCCCAGCGACGTGGACCGTCCGGAGATCTTGGAGCTGGACCGGTGGATGGGCCTGCTGGAGTCCGGCTACGACTGGGACTACCCGGTGGCCGAGCAGCCCACCGGCAACTCCTTCCTGCGCCACGCCCGCGCCAAGGTGCTGGGCGGGTGCTCCTCGCACAACTCCGCGATCGCCTTCTGGGCACCCCGGGAGGACCTGGACGAGTGGGAGTCCCTCGGCGCCACGGGCTGGGGCGCGGAGTCGACCTTCCCGCTGTTCACCCGGCTGGAGACCAACCTCGACGGCGTCGGTCCGCTGCACGGCCACGACGGACCGGTGGTGATCCGCAACGTGCCCCCGGTGCACCCGGCGGGCAAGGCGGTGCTGCAGGCCTGCGAGGAGCAGGGCATCCCGGTCACCGACTTCAACACCGGCACCACCGTGACGCACGGGGCCAACTGGTTCCAGATCAACTGCCGGCCGGACGGCATCCGCTCGTCGTCGTCGGTGTCCTACCTGCACCCGCTGCTGGGCCGCCGGCCCAACCTGGAGATCCGCACCGAGGTGCGCGCCGAGCACCTGGTGCTGGACGGCACCCGGTGCACCGGCGTGCGGGTGCGGGAGAACGACCTGCTGCACAGCACCACCGTCTCCGCCCGCCGCGAGGTGATCGTCTCCGCCGGCGCCATCGACAGCCCCAAGCTGCTCATGCTCTCCGGCATCGGCCCGGCCGAGCACCTGCAGGAGGTGGGGGTGCCCGTGCTGGTGGACTCCCCCGGCGTCGGCTCCACGCTGCAGGACCACCCGGAGGGCATCGTCGCCTGGGACGCCCTGCAGCCGGTGCCGCTGCAGTCGACGCAGTACTGGGAGATCGGCATCTTCACCTGCACCACCGAGGGACTGGACCGCCCGGACCTGATGTTCCACTTCGGGTCGGTGCCCTTCGACATGAACACCGTGCGCCGCGGCTACCCCACCACCGAGAACGGCTTCTGCCTCACCCCCAACGTCACGCGCAGCCGCAGCCTGGGCACGGTCCGGCTGGCCTCGCGGGACTACCGGGACAAGCCGGTGGTGGACCCCCGCTACTTCACCGACCCGCACGACATGCGGGTGATGACGGCCGGCATCCGGCTGGCCCGGGAGATCGCCGCGCAGCCGGCGCTGGCGGGCTGGGCGGGCACCGAGCTGGCGCCAGGACCCGACGTGGTGAGCGACGACGAGCTGGCCGACTTCATCCGGCAGACCCACAACACCGTCTACCACCCCTCGGCGACGGTGCGGATGGGCGCGGCCGAGGACCCGGCCACCCCGCTGGACGCGCGGCTGCGGGTGAAGGGCGTGCAGGGCCTGCGGGTGTGCGACGGCTCGGTGATGCCGTTCCTGGTGACGGTGAACCCGTGCATCACCACCATGATGATCGGCGAGAAGTGTGCCGACCTGGTGCGCCAGGACAACCCCTAGCCGCGCGGGCGGCCCGGGCCTACTTGCTGAGGCAGCCCGGGCCGAGCAGCGCCTTGAGGTCACCCATCAGGGCCGAGGTGGGCGTGACCCGCAGCGCGTCGTCCAGGCGCAGCACGGTGGAGCTGGAGCCGGCGACCAGGCGCAGGTGCACGTCGGAGGTGCCCGGGTGGGCGGTGAGCACCTGCTTGAGCGAGGCCACCCGGTCGGCGGTGCACAGCCGCGCGGGCAGGCTCACCTGCACCGGCTGGGCCACCCCCGCCGCCGCCAGGTCGGGCACCGCGATGTCGTTGGCGATCACCGAGACCCGGTCGTCGCGCACCGCCACCCGGCCCTTGACCAGCACCACGGCGTCCTCGACCACGTCCATGCCCAGCACCGAGTAGCTCTTGGGGAAGAACAGCACCTCGATGCCACCGGCCAGGTCCTCCAGCTGCGCCGAGGCCCAGGGCTCGCCGTTCTTGTTCACCCGGCGGGTGACGCTGGCCAGGATGCCGCCCAGGGTGATCTGGGTGCCGTCCTTGACCGCACCCTCCAGGATGGCGGGGATGTTGGTGTCGGCCTGCGCGGCCAGCAGGTGCTCCAGCCCGTTGAGCGGGTGCCCGGACACGTACAGCCCGAGCATCTCCCGCTCCAGGGCCAGCCGGTGCTTGGTGTCCCACTCCTCGTCGGGCACCTTCACGTCGAACACCGACGACACCGAGGCGTCCTCGCCCCCGAACAGGTCGAACTGGCCGATGGCCTCGGCCTTCTTGGTGCTCATCACCGCGTCGATGGCGTCGGCGTGCACCAGCAGCAGCCCCTTGCGGGGGTGGCCCAGGGAGTCGAAGCCGCCGGCCTTGATCAGCGACTCCACGGCCTTCTTGTTGCAGGCCACCGTGTCGACCTTGGAGAGGTAGTCGGAGAAGTCGGTGTAGGCCCCCTTCTCCTTGCGGGCCTTGACGATGGAGGCAACCACCCCGGTGCCGACGTTGCGCACCCCGCCGAGGCCGAAGCGGATGTCCTCCCCGACGGAGGTGAAGTTGGTGGAGGAGGAGTTGACGTCGGGCGGCAGCACGGTGATGCCCATCCGCCGGCAGTCGGCCAGGTAGATGGCGGCCTTGTCCTTGTCGTCGCCGACGCTGGTGAGCAGCCCCGCCATGTACTCGGCCGGGAAGTTGGCCTTGAGGTAGGCCGTCCAGAACGACACCAGGCCGTAGCCGGCGGCGTGGGACTTGTTGAACGCGTACCCGGCGAAGGGAAGGATGGTGTCCCACAGCGCCTTGACCGCGGCGTCGGAGAAGCCGTTCGCGCGCATGCCCGCCTGGAAGCCGGCGTACTCCTGCTCGAGAACCTCCTTCTTCTTCTTTCCCATCGCCTTGCGGAGCACGTCGGCTCGACCCATCGAGTACCCGGCGACCTTCTGCGCGATGCGCATGATCTGCTCCTGGTACACGATCAGGCCGTAGGTCTCGGAGAGGATCTCCTGGAGCGGCTCCTCCAGCTCCGGGTGGATCGGGGTGATGTCCTGGCGACCGTTCTTGCGGTCGGCGTAGTCGTTGTGGGCGTTCATGCCCATCGGGCCGGGCCGGTACAGCGCCAGCACGGCCACGATGTCCTGGAAGCCGGTGGGCTGCATCCGGCGCAGCAGGTCGCGCATGGCCCCGCCGTCGAGCTGGAACACGCCCAGCGTCTCGCCCTTGCCCAGCAGCTCGTAGGTGGCAGGGTCCTCCAGCGGCAGCGTGTCCAGGTCGATGTCGATGTCGCGGTTGGCCTTGATGTTCTCGATCGTGTCACCGATGACGGTGAGGTTGCGCAGCCCGAGGAAGTCCATCTTGAGCAGGCCGATGGCCTCGCACGACGGGTAGTCCCAGCCGGTGATGATGGCGCCGTCCTGCGCCCGCTTCCACAGCGGGATGGCCTGCATCAGCGGCTCGGAGGACATGATCACCGCGCAGGCGTGCACGCCGGCGTTGCGGACCAGACCCTCCAGGCCCAGGGCGGTCTCGTAGATCTTGCGGACGTCGGGGTCGGAGTCCAGCAGCGCGCGCACCTCGGCGGCCTCGCCGTAGCGCTCGTGCGACGGGTCGGTGATGCCGGCCACCGAGATGTCCTTGGCCATCACCGGCGGGGGCAGCGCCTTGGAGATGCGGTCGGCGATGGCGAAGCCGGGCTGGCCGAAAGTGACGCGGGCGGAGTCCTTGATGGCCGCCTTGGTCTTGATGGTGCCGAAGGTGATCACCTGGGCGACGCGGTCAGCACCCCACTTCTCGGTGGCGTAGCGCACCATGTCGCCGCGGCGACGGTCGTCGAAGTCGATGTCGATGTCGGGCGCGGAGGGGCGCTCGGGGTTGAGGAACCGCTCGAACAGCAGGCCGTGCGGCAGCGGGTCGATGTTGGTGATGCCCAGCGCGTAGGCCACCAGGGAGCCGGCGGCCGAACCACGGCCCGGGCCCACCCGGATGCCGACCTCCTTGGCGTGCTTGACCAGGTCGCCGACCACCAGGAAGTAGGCCGGGAAGCCCTTCTGCTCGATGACGTCGAGCTCGAAGTCGGCCCGCTCGCGGTAGCCGTCCGGGATGCCGTCGGGGAAGCGGTTGTCCAGCCCGCGGGCGACCTCCTTGCGCAGGAAGCTGGCCTGGGTGTCGCCCTCGGGAACCGGGAAGATGGGCATCCGGTCGTGGTGGGCCCAGACGTCGTCGTAGGGCTGCACCCGCTCGGCGATGAGCAGGGTGTTGTCGCACGCCCCGGGGACCTCGGAGTCCCACAGCTCGCGCATCTCCTCGGCCGACTTGAGGTAGTAGCCGTCACCGTCGAACTTGAACCGGGTGGGGTCGGACAGCGTCTTGCCGGTCTGGATGCACAGCAGCGCCTCGTGGTTCTTGGCGTCGCTCTTGGTGACGTAGTGGCAGTCGTTGGTGGCCAGCGGCTTGAGGTCGAGCTTGCGGCCGATGTCCAGCAGGCCCTCGCGCACCCGGGTCTCGATGGACAGCCCGTGGTCCATCAGCTCCAGGAAGAAGTTGTCCGCCCCGTAGATGTCGCGCCACTTGGCCGCGGCCTCCAGGGCCTCCCGCTCGTGGCCCAGGCGCAGCCGGGTCTGCACCTCTCCGGAGGGGCAGCCGGTGGTGGCGATGATGCCCTCGGCGTGCTGGGCGATGATCTCGGCGTCCATGCGGGGCCACTTGCCCAGCTGGCCCTCCAGCGAGGCCAGGCTGGAGAGGGTGAACAGGTTGCGCAGACCGGTGGCGTTCTCCGCCAGCATCGTCATGTGCGTGTAGGCGCCGCTGCCGGAGACGTCGTCGCTCTTCTGGCTGCGATCGCCCCACAGCACCCGCTTGGTGCTGAACCGCGACTCCGGCGCCAGGTAGGCCTCGATGCCGATGATCGGCTTGATGCCGGCCTTCTGGGCCTGGTTGTAGAACTCGCTGGCGCCGTACATGTTGCCGTGGTCGGTCATCGCGACTGCCGACATGCCCAGGCGGGCCGCCTCGTCGAACATCGGCGCCACCTTGGCCGCACCGTCGAGCATGGAGAACTCGGTGTGGTTGTGCAGGTGGACGAAGGAGTCAGCCACGGACGAGTGCACCTTTCGGCAGAGCTTCAGGATCAGCCAGAGTCTAGGCCCTCCCCCCGTCACGTCCCGGTGCCCGCCGCGCTCTGCCGGTACCGTGCGAGGTGTGACACCCCCCGACCCCACGGACCTGCGGCTGGTCTCGGCGCTGGCCGAGCTCGGTCGGACGACGGTGCTCGACCTGGCGGCCCGCGCGGGGGTGCACCCGGAGGAAGCGGCGGTGCGCCTGCTGCGCATGGGCTGGTACGGCATCCCGCTGGTCGTCGGGGTGGAGGGTGATCGCGCCGGGCTGTACGCCTGGCTGGGCGCGCAGCAGGGTGGTGTTCCCCCGCAGCCGCCGCTGCCGCAGCAGGGCGCCATGCCCCAGCCGCCGCCCATGCAGCAGCCCCCACCGATGCCCCAGCCCCCACCGATGCAGCAGCCGCCCGGGATGCCGCCGGGACCCCACGCTGCTGGACCCCAGTCGCAGCCGGGCTGGCAGGGTCCCACCCCCTGGGGGCAGCCTCCTGCCGCAGCCGGTGCCTACCGTGCACCGGAGTCACCCCCGGCCAGGCGGGAGCCGGCCGGTGCGACCACGGCCACCGTGGGCGACGAGCTCGCTGCCGTCGGACCGAGCGGGGAGTCGGTGTCGATCACGCTGGTGGAGGTGGTGGACACCGCCGACGCCCTCATCGCCGCCGCCGGCCACCACCTGACGCCGGGCAAGCGGGCCACCGTGGTGCACACCGAGGTGACCGCAGGACCGGAGGGATTCGCCGCCATCGCCGACACCGGTCTCACCGTGGTGCTGGGCGACGGCACCGAGGTGGAGAAGTCGGGCATGACGCTGAGCTCGCGGCCCCCGTTCCGGGCCGGCATCGCCGCCGGCGACACCGTGGGCGGGCACACCGTGTTCGAGCTGGACGCGCAGGCCAGCATCGTCGGGGTGCGCTGGCGCGCAGCCGAGGACCGGCCACCACTGGACTGGCGCATCCGCTAGCGAGCGCGGGTGAACGGTGCGCGCCGGTGCCTGGTGCGGGAGGTACCCGGCCCTAGACCGGGGCGCGGCCCAGCATGCCCAGCAACCGGTCGAACGCCGAGGCGTCGGCGGCCACCGGCTGCGGCGGGCCGAAGGGACGACGGTCGGCCGGGATGGCAGACAGCTGGCGCTCGGTGAACCGCAGCTCCTGCTCGGCCAGCTCCGGGGACACCTCCACCGGCTGCCCGCTGGCCTGGGCGAGGTCCCAGCCGTGCACCAGCATCTCCACCACCCGCAGGTGCACCACCACCGCGCCCCGGATGGCCCCGAAGGGCACCGACACCGTCTGGTCCATCACACCGGGCAGCCGCAGCGCGGTCACCACCTCGTTCGCGGACTCCCGGAACGCCGCGCGCAGGCGCGCCGCGTCACGCTCGTCGTCGGGGTAGCCCGGGGTGTCCGGGATGTGCCCGGGACTGCCCCGCAGCGCGGCGGTGAACACCCGATTGCCCTGCACCAGGTGGGTGACCAGGTCGCGCACGCTCCAGTCGGTGCACGGGGTGGCGTCGTCCCACTGCTCGTCGGGCAGTCCGTCCAGCAGGCTGCTGACTCGCTCCGACAGCCGCGCCAGCTCGTCGATCTTGGCGGTGCTGTCGGCGTGGTCGGTGGTGCGCTGCTGCCCCGGCGGGAACTTCTCGGTGCTGTTCTGGTTGTTGCTGGTCGTCATGGCCCCCACCTGTGGCTCGTCCCGGCACTGAGGCGACCAGCCTGGCGCACTGGCGGCGCGGCGGCCACCGGGACTGGCCCGGGCACCTGCCGGACTGGGCGTCGGGCTAGCCGCCGGCGAAGGCCCGGATGCGCTGGTCGCGGCTGCGCTCCAGGTGGCTGCGCATCTCCCGCCGTGCCGCCTCCTCGTCCCGCTCCCGCAGGGCGGTGAGGATCGCGGCGTGCTCGGCGTTGAGGGCCTCGGGCTCGCCGTGGCTGGCGGGCGGGCCGCTGTCGTAGATGTGCAGCTGGGTGGTGAGGCGCACCAGGATCGCGGTGATGGTGGCGTTGTGCGCGGCCTGCCACAGCACCTCGTGGAAGCGGAAGTGCGCGGTGCGGGCGACCGCCGGGTCGTCAGTGGTGCTGCACAGCCGGTGCACCTGCTCCAGCCGGGCCAGGTCCAGCTCGGTGCGCCGGGTGGCCGCCGACGACGCCGCCTCGGCCTCCAGCGCGATCCGCGCCGCGTAGATCTCCACCACGTCCTCCGGCGTGCCCGAGCGCACGTGGTATCCGCGGTCGGCGCGCTCCAGCAGCCCGTCGTGCACCAGCAGGTTCAGCGCCTCCCGCACCGGGGTGCGCGACACCCCGTACTGGGCGCTCAGCGAGGTCTCCAGCAGCACCGAGCCGCGGTCGAAGCGGCCGGCGAGGATGTCAGTGCGCAGCCGCAGGTACTGCCGCGACGTCTGGTCGGAGCGACCCTCCACCGACTCGGGCACCAGTGCCTCCAGGGCGGCCATCGGGTTGCCGTCTGCGTCCATGGCTCCTCACCGCTCGTGGATGGATCCCGCGTCGGGGACCGATCATTATGCAGCGCTGTCCGACTCGTCCGCGGGAGCGCACCGAAAAGGCTGCGCATCCCAGCGTATACACTCGTCGACACTGCCGCCACGGCAGGCCTGAACCCCCTCGAGGAGGACCCGCATGACTCCCCCGTCGCCACCGGCCGACCAGTCCCCGCTGGTCAGCGCCGCTGAGCTGGCCGACCAGCTCGGCCGGCCCGGGCTGGTGGTGCTGGACGTCACGGTGGAGCTGCCCGCGCCCCGCTTCGACGGCGACTACCGGGCCGTCTCCGGTGCCGCGGGCTGGGAGCGCGCCCACCTGCCCGGCTCCCGCCACGTCGACCTGCTGCACCACCTCTGCGACCCCGCGGGCCCCCGCCACCACACCCGGCCCGCCGCTGCTCAGCTGGCCGCCGACCTGGCCGAGCTGGGCATCGACGCCGACGCCACCCTGGCGCTCTACGACCGCGGCGCCACCACCTGGGCCGCCCGCGCCTGGTGGGTGCTGCGCAACGCCGGGATCAGCGCCCGCGTGCTCGACGGCGGGCTCACCGCGTGGACCGCGCAGGGGCTGCCGGTGGAGCACGGCGCTGCCACCACCACAGCCGCCCAGCCCGTCCCCGGGCACCCCGCGCAGCTGACCGATCTCGGCCTGTGGGCCGACCGCGACGACGTGCAGGCCCTGGCGCAGGGGCGGGCGCCGGGCAGCCTGGTGTGCGCGCTGTCGGCTGAGCACTTCGCGGCCACCATCCCCACTCGCTACGCCCGGCGCGGCCACATCCCCCGCAGCGTGAACCTGTCCGCCCGGACGGTGCTGGACGCCGAGGGGAGGCTGCTCGCGGCCCCACAGCTGCGCACCCTGGCCGAGACCGCGCCGGCGGCAGCCGGAGCCACCGCGCTGACCGGCGCCGAGCCGGTGGTCGTGTACTGCGGCGGCGGGGTGTCGGCCTGCCTGACCGCGCTGGCGCTCACCGTCGCCGGAATCAGCCCCGTGCGGGTCTACGACGGCTCGCTGGAGGAGTGGAGCGCCGACCCGTCCCTGCCGCTGGAGACCGACCCGCCCGTCTGACCCGCCCCACCCCGACCCGTGAGGAACTCGATGTCCGCCACCCCTGTCGCCGTCACCGCCGACGACCTGGCCGCCGCGCTGGAGAACCTGCGCGCCACCACTCCCCTGGTGCAGTCCCTGACCAACGTCGTCTCGGCCAACATCGTCACCAACGTGCTGCTGGCCGCCGGCGCGAGCAACGCCCACATCGACAACGTGCACGAGGCAGCCGGGTTCGCGCAGGTGGCCAGCGCGGTGCTGGTCAACCTGGGCACCCCGGACGACGGCACCGCCGCCGCGTTCACCCTGGCCGCCGAGGCCGCCCGTGTGGCGGGCACTCCCTGGGTCCTGGACCCGGTGGGCGTGGGCGGACTGCCGTGGCGCACCGAGCTGGCGGCCGGGCTGCTGCGCCAGGGCCCTACCGCCATCCGCGGCAACGGCTCGGAGATCACCGCCCTCGCCGGGCTGGGCAGCTCCACCCGCGGCGTGGACAGCGGCTCCGACTCCGGTTCCGCCGTGCCCGCCGCGGTGGCCCTGCTGGAGCACGCCGCGGCGGTGTCGGCCTCGGGCCCGGTGGACTACGTGGTGGGCCGCACCGCCGCCGGCGAGCTGGCCGGCGTGCGGGTGCTGGGCGGCAGCGCCCTGCTCACCAAGGTCACCGCCACCGGCTGCTCCCTCGGCGGGCTGGCCGCCGCCTACCTCGCCGCCGCGCCCACCCCGCTGGTCGGGCTGGTGACCGCGCACGCCCACGTCGCGGTGGCCGCCGAGCGGGCCGCGGCCACCGCGTCCGGGCCCGGCTCGTTCGCCGTGGCCTACCTCGACGCGCTGGACAGCGTGGGTCCGGACGACCTGCGCACCCACGCCCGCGTCGAGGCCCTCTCCCTCTGACCCTCCACCCCGGAAGACGGCACATGAGCATCAAGACCCTCTGGTACCTCACCCCCGCCGACGGCGACCTGCCGTGGAGCCCCGGCGGGCTCTACCCGGTGGAGCTGCAGCGCTACCTCACCCTGGCGCGCACCATCGACGACGGCGGCTTCCACGGCGCCCTGGTGGCCACCTGGCCCAACGACCCGTTCGTCTCCGCCAGCTTCGCCGCCGCCCACACCACCCGGATGCGCTTCCTGGTGGCGGTCTACGCCAACATGATCCCCGCGCGGCTGCTGGCCGAGAAGGCGCTGGCCTTCGACACCTTCAGCGGTGGCCGGCTGATGATCAACTCGGTGAACGGCCGGGAGAACATCCTCACCAAGTACGCGATGGACGTCGCCCACGACGACCGCTACCGCCTGGGCGAGCAGTACTGGGCCGACTTCCGCCGGTACTACGCCGAGGGGTCGCACTCCAACTTCCCCAACACCCCGCTGAGCCTGCACCCCACCCAGGCCGAGGGCATCGAGCTGTGGGGTGCCGGGGACTCCCCCGCCGGTCTGCAGAACTCCGGCCGGGTGCTGGACTCCTACCTGACGATGCTGCGGGAGACGTCGTTCATCGAGTCCAAGTTCACCGCGGCCCGCGCCGCCGCGGCCGAGGAGGGGCGGCAGTTCCGCGACTTCGGGGCCCTGTCCGGGGTGATCGTGCGGCCCAGCCGCGACGAGGCGCTGGCCCGGTTCCGCCACCTGTTCGAGAAGGCCGGCATCGACCAGGTGACCGACGTGCTGGACAAGGCGGTGCGCCGACGCACCCACGGCGCGCAGGACCTGCGCACCTTCACCGCACCGGACCCGCAGCGGCAGGGCTGGGTGGACACCATCGTGGCGGGCAAGCTGCCCGAGCCCGACGACCTGTACCTGGGCGACGGCCTGCACGCCGGCATCACCGCGTGGTCACCGCTGGACATCTTCGGCACCGGCTCCTCGGCGGTGTACTACGTGGGCACCCCGGACGAGATCACCGACTCGGTGACCACGCTGCGCCGGCGCACCGGGCTGACGTCGCTGATCCTGGCCGGCTGGCCGCTGATCGACGAGGCCCGCAACGTGGCCGAGCACCTGCTGCCGCGCTTCGCCGCCATCGACTGAGCCGGCTCTCGCCCCGGCGTTCAGGGTGCGGGGACGTCCCCGTCGTCGGGGCCCGGCTCGGCCACCTCGGTCTGCTCGGGCAGCAGCGCCCGCACCGACACGCGCTGCACGGTCACGTCGGCATCGGTCATCTCCACCGCCCGCACCGCCGGCTGCTGGGCCACTGCGCGCAGCTGGTCGGCGGTGCCGCGCAGCAGCAGCGACAGCACGCACGCGCAGCCCGAGCGCAGCCGCGCCGCGGAGAGCTGGTCCACCGCCTGCTCGCGTCCGGTCTCGTCGCGGGCCAGGGTGTCCAGCTCGCTGGCCGCCACGTTCTGCAGCGCCCGCAGCTCCTGCGCACGGTCGCGCTGGTCCACCACGCTCACGGTGACCTGCGGGGTCTGCACGCGCTCCACCGGCACCCGGAAGATGGCTTGCGCCAGCCGGGCGTCGCCGGGCAGGGCGGCGGCCTCGGCGGTGGTCAGCTCGGCCCGCAGCGACACCAGTCCCCAGCGCGCCTGGTCAGCCTCCCCGGCACCGGCCAGGGAGCTCTCCGCGCGGAGGAGGTACTCGCCGACCGGCTCCCCGCTGGCCGGGCCCAGCCCCACCCCGGAGGTGCCGGCGCGGCGGACGTCGCTGCTGGCGCCGAGCACCAGCACCACCACCAGCAGCACCACCACGGCTGCGGCCCAGCCGGCCAGGGGGCGCAGCGCGTCCCACTGCTGCCGCCGGCCCGACTGCTGCGAGGTCATGACCAACCGGCCTCAGGCGCTGGCGCGCAGCAGGTCCAGGGCGTGCTGCAGGTCGTCGGGGTACTCGCTGGTCACCTGCACCCAGTGGCCGTCCACCGGGTGGGCGAAGCCCAGCGAGTGCGCGTGCAGCCACTGCCGGGTGAGGCCCAGGCGAGCGGAGAGGGTGGGGTCAGCGCCGTAGGTGATGTCGCCGCAGCAGGGGTGGCGCAGCGAGGCGAAGTGCACCCGGATCTGGTGGGTGCGCCCGGTCTCCAGGTGCACGTCCAGCAGGCTCGCGGACGGGAACGCCTCGACGGTGTCGTAGTGGGTGACGCTCTCCTTGCCGTCGGCGATCACCGCGAAGCGCCAGTCGTGCTTGGGGTGGCGGCCGATGGGCGCGTCGATGGTGCCGCTGCTCGGGTCGGGGTGGCCCTGCACCACCGCGTGGTAGCGCTTGTCCACGGTGCGCTCCTTGAACGCCCGCTTGAGCACCGTGTAGGCGTGCTCGGAGGCGGCCACCACCATGACGCCGGAGGTGCCCACGTCCAGGCGGTGCACGATGCCCTGCCGCTCGGCCGCACCGGAGGTGGCGATGCGGTAGCCGGCGGCCACCAGCCCGCTGATCACGGTGGGGCCGGTCCAGCCGGGGCTGGGGTGCGCGGCCACGCCCACCGGCTTGTCCACCACGATGATGTCGTCGTCGGAGTGCAGCACGGTGAGCCCGTCCACCGGCTCGGCGTGCGGGATCGGCTCCCGCTCGGGCTCGGGCAGGGTCACCTCCAGCCAGGAGCCGGAGACCAGCCGGTCGGACTTGCCCGCGGGGCTGCCGTCCAAGGTCACGGCGCCGGCGGCGGTCAGGGTGGCCACGGTGGTGCGGGAGAAGCCGAGCAGCCGGGCCAGGCCGGCGTCCACACGCAACCCGTCCAGGCCGTCGGGCACAGGCATGGAGCGGGTCTCAGCCACGGGTGGAGCCATTCTCGTCGGTGTCAGGATCGATATCGGTCGTCGTGTCGCCAGAGCTGGTCTCGCTGGGCTCGGTCTCGCTGGGCTTGGTGTCACTGGCCTGGGTGTCGCCGGCCTTGGTGTCACTGGCCTGGGTGTCACTGGCCTTGCTGTCGCTGACGCGGGTCCCGTCGGGCTCGCGGCCCAGCACCGCCATCAGCACCAGCAGGGCACCACCGACGACGATGCAGGAGTCGGCCAGGTTGAACACCGGCCAGTACTCCCCTCGGTCGGAGAACACCGACACGAAGTCCACCACGTGGCCCTGCAGCACCCCCGGCGCCCGGAACAGGCGGTCGATCAGGTTGCCCAGCGCGCCGCCGAGGATCAGCCCCAGCCCCCAGGCCCAGCCTGTCGAGCGCAGCCGGCGCGCCATCCGGATGATGACCACCACCACGATCGCGGCCACGATGGTGAGCAGCCAGGTCATGCCCGTGGCCAGGGAGAACGCCGCACCGGGGTTGCGGACCAGCACCAGGTACACCGACCCGCCGAGCAGCCGCACCGGCCGGCCCGGCTCCACGTTGGCCACCACCGCGATCTTGGAGGCCAGGTCGCCGAGCACGATCAGCGCCGCCACCGTCACCAGCAGGCCGATGCGCTTGCGGCCCGCCGCCACCGGCGGCTCGGCAGACTTCTCGTCCACGGCCGGGGGACTTTCCTTCGCGCTCACAGCGCCCATCATCCCCGATGCCCGCGCACTACCCGGTCACACCCCGCCAGCGGGCCAGGCGTCCACCTGCGTCGACGGCGCGGATGCGCTGCTCGGTGGCCTCCCGCACGTCCGACGTGGCCACCACCAGCACCTGGTCACCGCGGCGCAGCCGGGTGCCCGGCTCGGGGGTGAACGCCTCCCCGTCGCGCACGATGAGGCTCACCGAGGAGCCCTTGGGCAGCCGCAGCTCGCCCAGGTACACCCCGTGCAGCTTGGACCCGGGCGGGATCTGCACCTGCATCAGGTCCGCACCCATGGCCTCCAGGGGCGCGGCGTCGATGGAGATCTCCTGCAGCTCGCCGGTGACGGTCACCTTGAGCCACTTGGCCACCCAGGGCAGCGACCAACCCTGCACCAGGGTGAACACCACCACCAGCACGAACACCACGTCCACCAGCCGCTCGGCCCCGGGCACCCCGTTGACCAGCGGGATGGTGGCCAGCACGATCGGCACCGCCCCGCGCAGCCCGGCGAAGGCCAGGAAGCCCTGTTCTCGCCACGGCACCCGCAGCGGCCAGGCCGCGGCCAGCACCGACAGCGGCCGGGCCAGCACCAGCAGCACCAGGCCGATGAGCAGCGCGTCGCCGACGGCGCTGGGCAGCCGGCTGGGGTCGACGTAGAGGCCGAGCAGCACGAACACGCCGATCTGGGCCAGCCAGCCGGTGCCCTCGGCGAAGGAGCGGGTGGCACCACGGTGGGGCAGGTTGGTGTTGCCCAGCACCAGCGCGCAGACGTAGGCAGCCAGCAGCCCCGACGTGTGGGCGGTCTGCCCGGCCGCGAAGCTGAGCACGCAGAAGGCGATGGCGGCGAGCGGGTAGAGGCCGGTGGAGGGCAGCGCGATGCGGCGCAGCACCCAGGCAGCGGCGAAGCCCAGCGCGGCCCCCACCGCCGCACCGCCCGCCAGCTCGAAGACCACCGTCAGCGGGAAGTACCAGGGAATGGTCTGGGTGCTGGCCAGCAGCGACACCGCGATGACCACGGGCGCGTCGTTGAGCCCGGACTCCAGCTCCAGGGCACCCACCAGCCGTCGGCGCACGGCCAGGTTGCGCAGCACGCTGAACACTGCGGCCGCGTCGGTGGAGGACAGCACCGCACCCCACAGCAGGGCGATCCGCCAGTCCAGGCCCAGCAGGTAGTGCACTGCCACACCCACCACGCCGATGCTCACCGCCACGGCCACGGTGGACAGCGACACCCCGAGGCCGAGGTTGGGGCGCACCGACTTCCACCGCGTGCTCAGCCCGCCCTCGGTGAGGATCAGCACCAGGGCCGCGATGCCGAGCTCCTCGGTGAGCACCGCGTTGGAGAACTCCACGCCGAGCCCGTCGGTGCCGATCAACAGACCGATGCCCAGGAACAGCAGCAGCGCGGGCATGCCCACCCGGGAGGACGCCTGCACCCCGAGGATTCCCACCAGCAGCACCAGTGCACCTGCGCCGAGGAGGTACTCCAGGTGCACGCGGATACCGCCCTCCGGTTCGGGGATCACACAATTTGTCGTTATTATCCCTGCCGCAGCGGTCATTCGTCCAAATTGAGGTGCCGACACGGCGTACCGCGGTGCACTGCCCGACCCGGCAGCGACGGTCACTACCGTGGGTCGGGTGAGCACTCCCCGCACGGCCCTCGTCGCCGTCCTCGCCTGCCTGAGCCTGCTGACGGCCTGCTCCTCCTCGTCCAGCCCGCCCGCGCCCAGCAGCAGCGCGGCGCCGGCCACCAGCGAGGTAGCCGTCCCGGTGCCCGGGGTGTCGGTGACGGTGCGCAACCCGGGCGCCGAGCCGCGCACCACCCTCACCACCCGCACCACCGACCAGACCCGCCAGCAGGTGTCCATGACCGCCACCTCGTCGGTGGTGCAGACCGTGGGTGACAGCGAGCCGCTGGACCAGACCGTCCCCGACGTCACCCTCCCCCTGGAGGTCAGCCAGCAGGGCCCGGCCGACGCCACCCACACGCTGCTGCTGCGCAACGGCACCCCCACCTCCCCCGACGCCACCCTGGCCAGCACGCTGGCCAAGGCCGCGGGCAGCACCTCCAAGCTGGAGGTGGGCACCGACAACGCGCCGAAGCAGCTGGTGCTCGACCCACCGGCGGAGCTGGACGACGCGGGGCGCTCGGCCCTGGAGCAGGCCCTGCGCCAGCTCACCCAGTTCATGCCGGTGCTGCCCACCACGCCGGTGGGGCCGGGCGCGGTGTGGACGGTGAGCCTGCAGGTCAACAGCCTGGGTCTGCTGCTGCGCCAGGACACCACGTTCGCCCTGCAGCAGGTGAACGGCTCGGTGCTCACCCTCGGGGTGGAGCTCGCCCAGGTGCCGACGTCACCGGCGTGGCAGCTGCCCGACGGGCAGGGCACCCTGGACATCACCTCCTACCAGGTGGGCGGCACCGGCTCGCTGACGATGGACCTGGCCAAGCCGCTGCCCACGGCCGGCACGATGCGGCTCGCCGGTGACCAGGTGTTCACCCGGGCCACCGACAACCTCAAGCTCGGCCAGCGGGTGGACAGCAGCGTGAGCTGGCAGAGCTGACCTGCAGCTCGGCGACGACCGCCGCCGCAGGCGAGGTGATCTGGGGCACGACCGCGCCGGGGGGTGGCCTGGTCGGCGCAGCTGGCGCCGCACCGACCAGGCCCGCCCGCTACCGGGCCGCCAGCTCCAGCCGGGCCCGCACCCCGTCACCGAGGTCCACGCCCTCGGCCAGCTCGTCCACCAGCTCCAGCTCCACGGCCAGCACCTCGGCCGTGATCAGGTCGCGGTGGCGCTGCGCCCACTCGCGCCGGCCGGCCGGCACCGCCAGCTGCAGCCGAATGCGGTCGGAGACGGCGAAGTCGGCGGACCGGCGGGCCTCCTGCAGCTCGCGCACCCGGTCCTTGGCCCAGCCCTCGGCCTCCAGCTCCTCGGTGACGTTGGTGTCCAGCACCACCAGCCCCTCCCCGCCGGGCAGCGCCGCGGTCGAGCTGGGCTCCACGGCCACCAGCCGGTCGGTGTACTCCCCCGGCAGCAGCTCCACGCCACCGGCAAGCACGGTCCCGTCGGCGCGCTGGGTCCAGTCACCGGCCTTCACCGCCTTGATGACCTGCTGCACCTGCTTGCCGATGCGCGGGCCGGCCGCGCGGGCGTTGACCACCAGCTCGAAGCGGCCGTGCTGCTCCACGTCGCTGCTCAGCTGCACGTCCTTGACGTTGACCTCCTCGGCCACCAGGTCGGTGTACGGCGCCAGCCGGGCCGAGTCCTTGGCCGCCACGGTCACCGAGGGCAGCGGCAGGCGCACCCGCAGCTTGTTGGCCTTGCGCAGGCTGAGCACCGTGGAGCACACCGCGCGGACCTCGTCCATGGCCGCCACCAGGTCGGGGTCGGCGGGCAGCTCGGTCTCGGTGGGCCAGTCGGTGAGGTGCACCGAGCGCTCGCCGGTGAGGCCGCGCCAGATCACCTCGGTCATCAGCGGCAGCAGCGGCGCCGCGAGGCGGCAGACCACCTCCAGCACCGTGTGCAGGGTGTCCACCGCGTCGGTGTCACCGGCCCAGAACCGCGGTCGGGAGCGGCGCACGTACCAGTTGGTGAGCGCGTCGCAGAAGCCGCGCAGCTCCTCGCAGGCACCGGCGATGTCGTTGGCGTCCAGCGCCGCGGTCATCTCGGTGCGGCAGGCCGCCAGCTTGGCCAGCACGTAGCGGTCCAGCACGTGCGGGGAGGTGGTCCGCCAGGTGCCCGGCTTCTCCGCGTACAGCTGCAGGAAGCTCCAGGCGTTCCACAGCGGCAGCAGCGCCTGGCGCACCCCCTCGCGGATGCCCTGCTCGGTGACCACCAGGTTGCCGCCGCGCAGCACCGGGGAGGCCATCAGGAACCACCGCATGGCGTCGGAGCCGTCCCGGTCGAACACCTCCCGGACGTCGGGGTAGTTGCTCTTGGACTTGCTCATCTTGGCGCCGTCGTCGCCCAGCACGATGCCGTGGGCGAGCACGGCGCGGAAGGCCGGCCGGTCGAAGAGCGCGGTGGCCAGCACGTGCAGCGTGTAGAACCAGCCGCGGGTCTGGCCGCTGTACTCCACGATGAAGTCGCCCGGGTAGTGGCTCTCGAACCACTCGCGGTTGTCGAACGGGTAGTGCACCTGGGCGAAGGGCATGGAGCCGGACTCGAACCAGCAGTCCAGCACCTCCGGCACCCGGCGCATCGTCGAGCGGCCCGTGGGGTCGTCGGGGTTGGGCCGGGTGAGCTGGTCGATGTGCGGGCGGTGCAGGTCGGCCGGGCGCACGCCGAAGTCGCGCTCCAGCTCGTCCAGGGAGCCGTAGACGTCGGTGCGCGGGTAGGTGGGATCGTCGGAGACCCACACCGGGATGGGGCTGCCCCAGTAGCGGTTGCGGCTGATGGCCCAGTCGCGGGCGCCCTCCAGCCACTTGCCGAACTGGCCGTCGCGGATGTGCTCGGGCGTCCAGCTGATCTGCTGGTTGAGCTCCACCATGCGGTCGCGGATCTCGGTGACGGCCACGAACCAGGACGACACCGCCTTGTAGATCAGCGGGCTGTCGCAGCGCCAGCAGTGCGGGTACGGGTGGTCGTAGGTCTCCTGGCGCAGCAGCCGGCCAGCCGCCTTGAGGTCGCGGATGATCGGGGTGTTGGCCTCGAACACCTGCAGGCCCTCGTACGGGGGCACCTCGGCGGTGAAGCGGCCGCGGGAGTCCACCGGGACCACGGGCGTGATACCGGCGGCGTCGGTGACCACCTTGTCCTCCTCGCCGAAGGCCGGGGCGATGTGCACGATGCCGGTGCCGTCGGTGGTGGTGACGTAGCCCGCGGACAGGATGCGGTGGGCGTTGTCCTGGCCGGCGAAGAAGCCGAACGGCGGCTCGTAGGCCAGGCCGAGCAGCTCGGTGCCGGGGTGCTCGGAGAGCACCTCGGGGTCCTCGCCCAGCTCGCGGGCGTAGGCGCCCAGGCGCTCCTTGGCCAGCACGTAGCGCTGCCCGTCCACGGCTACCTGCACGTAGGTGATCTCCGGGTTGACCGCCATCGCCAGGTTGGACGGCAGCGTCCACGGCGTGGTGGTCCACACCAGGGCGCTGGCCCCCTCGAGCGGCGAGCCCGGGGCGTGCAGCGGCATGGCCACGGTGACGGCGGGGTCCTGGCGCTGCCGGTAGACGTCGTCCATCTTGGTCTCGGTGGCGCTGAGCGGGGTCTCGCAGCGCCAGCAGTAGGCCAGCACCCGGAAGCCCTCATAGACCAGGCCCTTGTCCCACAGCGACTTGAACGCCCACATCACCGACTCCATGTAGTCGGTGTCGAGGGTCTTGTAGTCGTTGTCGAAGTCCACCCAGCGGGCCTGCCGGGTGACGTAGGCCCGCCAGTCCTCGGTGTACTGCAGGACGGAGGTGCGGCAGGCATCGTTGAAGACGTCGATGCCCAGCTTCTCGATCTCGGACTTGTGGGTGATGCCGAGCTGCTTCTCCACGTGGATCTCGGCGGGCATGCCGTGGCAGTCCCAGCCGAAGCGGCGGTCCACTCGCCGGCCCCGCATGGTCTGGTAGCGCGGGACCACGTCCTTGACGTAGCCGGTGAGCAGGTGGCCGTAGTGCGGCAGGCCGTTGGCGAAGGGCGGGCCGTCGTAGAAGACGTAGTCCTCGGCACCGTCGCGCTGGGCGATGGAGGCGCGGAAGGTGTCGTCGACGTCCCACTCTGCCAGCACCCGCTGCTCGAGCTGCGGAAAGCTGGGGCCCGTGCCGGGCTCGCGGTCGCCTGCGGCCAGGTCCACCTTGGGGTAGGTCACCGGTGTGTGCTCCTCGTGCCGTCGCGGCACGGGGACGACACCAGCGCACTGTGCGCTCCTGCCGCGGTACCACCCCGCTTGTGCCCCGGAAAAGCCCGGTGACACCACTCGTTGCAGGCTGTGACGGGCCTACCCGTCCGGTTCTACTGGGCCCACGCTGCGGGCTGTTCTTCCGGAGGCTCCCCGGTGATGGCCGGATCAACGCCTGACGTGCGTGCGGCCCTGGTGAGGGCCAGGTTGATTCTAGCGCTCGCGGGCCTGGGCGGCGAGCACCCGGGAGGGAGCGCAGCGGGCGCAGCCGGTGAAGCCCAGCTCCATCGCCTCGGCGACCGGCAGGCCCAGCGTGGGCTGGTCCCGCAGCCACGAGCAGGACCCCAGGTGGAAGCGCGGGTGCTCGTCGATCACCAGCACCTCCTCGCGCAGGCTGCCGACCACCAGGATGTCCGCGGCGTCCACGTCCTCCTCGTCGGGCTCGCGGTCGGTGCGCAGGTCGTCGTGGGCCTGCAGGTCGGCGGCGGTCACGGCCGGCTGCACTGCGGTCGCGCCCAGCAGGGCCTCTGCGGCGGCGTCCTTCTCCCGCTGCTCAGCCTCCACGGCGGCGCGGTCCCGGGCCTGCTTGGCCCGGGCGGCCGCCGCCACGCGGGCCTCCTCGTCGCGTGCCGCCCGCTCTTGCTTGGCCGCGGTGCGCCGGGCACGCCAGCCGGCCTTGGTCTCCGCCGGCTCCTCGCTCGCGTGCTCCGCAGGCACCGCCGCCACCGCGGTGGTGGGAGCGTCGTCGGCGGACGGCTCGGCCACCGGGGCGGTCGCCGTGCTGGCCTGGGCGGGCGTGCTGGTCTGGGCAGTGCTGGTGCGGGTGACGGTCGGCTGTTCAGCCGCCACTGCGGTCGCCGCGGTCTCGACGCTCGCCCGGTTGCGCCGGACGGTGTCCACCAGCAGCACGATGGCGGCCACGCCGCAGGCGACGATGCAGCCCCAGGCCCACCCGGTGTTCTCCGTCAGGAAGGAGATCACCAGGAAGATGCAACCGACGAGGACGCTCCCCAGCGCCAGGATCAGCACGTCAGCTCAGAGCTCAGCTGTCCTGGACGGCACGCGCGCTGTTCGCGCCGGCCTGCACGGTCGAGGACTCCCATCCACGACGACGACCACCGGACTCGGTGTTCTCGCCCTGCGTGAGCTCGGACAGCTGGCCCTCGATGTAGGCGCGCAGCCGGGTGCGGTACTCGCGCTCGAACGTGGTGAGCTCCTCGATGCTGCTCTCCAGGCTGGCGCGCTTGGCCGTGATCGACCCGAGCATCTCGTCGTGCTTGCGCTCGGCGTCGGTGCGCAGCGCGTCGGCCTTCTCCTTGGCCTGGCGCTGCATCGTCTCGGAGCGGGTGCGGGCGTCGGTGAGCATGGACTCCGACTTGGTGCGCGCCTCGGTCACCATCTGCTCGGACTTGCTCTTGGCGTCGGCCAGCAGCTGCGCGGAGCGGGTCTTGGCCTCGGTGAGCATCTGCTCGGACTTGCCGCGGGCACCGGTGAGCAGCTCGTCGGACTCCGCCTTGGCCTCGGCGGTGAGCCGGTCGGCCATCTCCTGGGCCAGGCCGAGGATCTTCGCTGCCCGCAGGTGGTGGTCGGACGGGTCGTTGCCGGCGGGCGCAGCGGACGTGGCCACGGCATTCGTGGGTGCGTCGCTCTTGGGGGCGTCGTTCTTGGGGGCGTCGCTCTTGGGCGCCTCGCTCTGGGGGGCCTGCGCCTTGACGGTGTCCACCTTGGCCGGCGCCTGGGCCGGGGTGACCGTCGCGGGCACCACGGGAGCGGTGGCGGTGGCGGCCTGGGTCACTCCGTTGCCTGCGCCGGCACCGTTGGGCACACCAGCCGCGCCGGAGCTGTTGCCGGCCTGGGCACCGTCGCTCTTCGCTGAGCCGCCGAGGCTGCGAACCTGCTCGGCGTCCTGCAGCCGCTGCTTGAGGTCGTTGTTCTCCTCCAGCAGCCGGGCGAGCTCCTGCTCGACCATGTCGAGGAAGGCGTCGACCTCGTCCTCGTTGTAGCCACGCTTGCCAATCGGCGGCTTGCTGAACGCGACATTGTGTACGTCAGCGGGAGTCAGCGGCATCGAACGATCACCTCAGGCATTCCTCAGCGGTCCATCACGGGTGGAGCAAGGTCCAGAACTGTGCCGCGCGTGGGCTCACGGGCCAACCTGCGCGCCCACTACCTGCATCAGTATGCCCACGCCGAACAGCAGAACCATAATCGATATGTCCAGCCGCACGGCACCCAGCGGAATCGTCGGGATGACCTTGCGCAGCAAGCGCACTGGCGGATCGGTGACGGTGAAGACCGCCTCTAGCACGACGGCGACCACCCCGCGCGGGTGCCAGTCCCGCGCGAGCGAGCGAATCACCTCCACCACGATCCTGGCGATGAGCAGCAGCCAGAACGTGAAGAGGAGGTAGTAGAGGACGGTCAGCACAGCCACGTCCCCACTGTGCCTGATGTCGGGGTCACCGAGCCACCCGCACGAGCGGGGCCGGTGACGTCAGCAGCGTTGGTCGTCATCAGGAGTGGTTGTAGAAGCCGTTCTCCACGATGTGACGCTTCACCTCGGCGGAGACGTCGACGTTGGAGGGCGACAGCAGGAACACCTTGTTGGTGACCTTGTCGATGGAGCCGCGCATGGCGAAGGCCAGCCCGGCCGCGAAGTCCACCAGGCGCTTGGCGTCGGAGTCGCTCATCTCGGTGAGGTTCATGATCACCGGGATGCCCTCGCGGTAGCGCTCACCGATGGTGCGCGCCTCGTTGTAGCTGCTGGGGTTGAGCGTGGTGATCTTGGCCAGCGGGTTGCCCCCCTCGGCCAGGGACTCGCTGCGCTGCGCGCTCGCGGCACGGTCGTCCATGGCCAGTGCACCGCGGGTGGCCCCGGTGGCCGCGGCGCTGGGGCGGCGCGCGCTCAGCGGCTCCAGGCGCGGGCGGGAGCGGGGTGCCTCCACCGCGGGCTCGTAGGCGGCCGAGTCGTAGCCGGCCGGCTCCTCGGCGCCCCGGCGCGAGCTGCCGGAGAACGCGGGGTCGTGCTCGGCGTAGCCGTCGGGGTAACCCTCCTCGTCGTAGTCCTCGCTTGGCACCATGCCGAAGTAAGCCTTGAACTTGTGCAGGGAGCTCATGAGAGGGACCTTCCGTGAGGGTGGATCGTGTGCCCGGGGTAGTGGGCGGGCACGAGAATCAGGTGCGTCGTGTGCAGGTGCATCGTGATCAGGTTGAGATTATCGGCCGCGCGCCCAGCAGGGCCGTACCGACACGCACGCAGGTGGAGCCGTGACGCACAGCCGCCTCCAGGTCGTGGGACATGCCGGTGGAGAGCTGGTCGGCGGACGGGTGCTGCTGCCGGACGGCCTCGGCGAGCTCGGCCGTGGTGGCGAACGCGGTGTCGGGGTCGGCCTCCTGGGGAGCGACGGCCATCAGGCCCCGCAGCCGCAGGTGCTCGGCCGTGGCGGCGCGCTCGACCAGCTCGGGCAGGTCCTCGCGGGGGCAGCCACCGCGGGTGGGGTCGCCGTCCAGGCTCACCTGCACCAGCACCTCCAGCGGCGTGCTGCGCTCCCCCGCACTCGCGGCGTTGCCCGTGGCGCGGTCCAGCGCGGCCAGCAGCCGGGGGCTGTCCACCGTCTCCACCCGGTGCGCCCAGCGGGCCACCGAGCGGGTCTTGTTGCGCTGCAGCCGGCCGATGACGTGCCAGCGCACCGGCGCGTCCGGCCGCAGCTGGGCCAGCTCAGCCACCTTGGGGGTGGCTTCCTGCTCGCGGGCCTCGCCCAGGCTCCGGCAGCCCAGGTCCACCAGGTGGGCGGCGTCGGTGGCGGGGAAGGTCTTGGTGACGGCCAGCAGCTCGACCGCGGCCTCGTCCCGTCCGGCAGCACGGCAGGCGTCGCGGACGCGACCGCGCACCGCAGCCAGGGCGCTGGCGATCTCGGCGGCGCGGCCGGCTCCGCGGTCGCTCCCCGCTCCCGGATCGGTCACCGCGCCACGTCCTCGCTCCAGATGACGCCGGCCAGCCGCCCGGTGGGGGCGCCGCGGCGGTGGCTGAACAGCTCCGCCGACTCCATGGTGCACCGCTGGTCCACCGCCACCCCGGCCACACCGTGCTCCAGCAGGGACCGCCGCAGCCCGGCGCGGATGTCCAGACCCGGCGTGCCTGCGCGGGTTCGGCTGGCGCTGCCCGGCAGGTGCGCCTCCACGTCGTCGCGCATGTGGGCGGGCACCTCGTAGCACTGCCCGCAGGCGGCCGGGCCCAGCAGCGCGGTGATCCGCTCGGTCACCGCACCCGCCGAGCGCATGGCCGCCAGGGTGGCGCCGACGATGTCGATGCGGGCGCCGACCCGGCCGGCGTGCACCGCCGCGATCACCCCGGCGGTGTCGTCGGCGAGCAGCACCGGGGTGCAGTCGGCGGCGAGCACCACCAGCGCGAGGTTGCGCTGGGCCGTGACCACGCCGTCGGTGGCGGGCAGCGGGTGAGCCTGCGGACCGTCCACGACGGTGACGGTGCGCCCGTGCACCTGCTCCATCCAGACCAGCCGGTCCTCGGCCAGGCCGATGCCCTCGGCCAGCCGGTGCCGGTTGGCGGCCACCGCGGCGGGGTCGTCGCCGACGTGGTCACCGAGGTTGAAGGAGGCGTACGGGCCGACCGAGCTGCCACCGGCTCGCGTGGTGACGACCCGGCGCACCCGCAGCGGCGCCGACGGACTCACCGCCGCATGAAGGGAGGAACGTCCACCTCGTCGTCGCCGTCGTCCTCGACGGGGACGGTGCGGCCACCGCCGAAGCCGCTGGCCGGACGCTGGCCCGGGCGCGGCGGAAGGCCGCCGGGACCGTTCTGCACCGGTCCGCGACCGGCCTCGCCCGTGGCACCCGCGCGCGGGTACTCCTGGCGACCGGCGTCGAAGGCGCTGGCCCGGGTGGGCGGCAGGCCCTGCGCGGACTGGCCGGTGTTGCCGGTGGAGTTGCGCGGTGCGACGGCGGTGGGCTCCAGCGACTTGCGCACCGGGCCGGACCCGTCGAAGCCGGCGGCGATCACGGTCACCCGGACCTCGTCACCGAGGGAGTCGTCGATGACCGTCCCGAAGATGATGTTGGCGTCGACGTGGGCGGCCTCCTGCACCAGGGTGGCGGCCTCGTTGATCTCGAACAGGCCGAGGTCGGAGCCACCGGCGATGGACAGCAGCACGCCGTGCGCACCCTCCATGGAGGCCTCGAGCAGCGGCGAGTTGATGGCGGTCTGGGCGGCCTGCACGGCGCGCCCGTCCCCGCGGGCGGAGCCGATGCCCATCAGGGCGCTGCCCGCGCCGGACATGACGCTCTTGACGTCGGCGAAGTCGACGTTGATCAGGCCCGGGGTGGTGATCAGGTCGGTGATGCCCTGCACACCGTTGAGCAGCACCTCGTCGGCGGAGCGGAACGCGTCCATCAGGCTGACGGCGGCGTCGCCGAGCTGCAGCAGCCGGTCGTTGGGGATGACGATGAGGGTGTCGCAGGACTCGCGCAGGCCGGCGATGCCGTCCTCGGCCTGGCCGCCACGGCGCTTGCCCTCGAAGGAGAACGGGCGGGTGACCACACCGATGGTCAGCGCACCCAGCTTGCGGGCGATGCTGGCGACCACGGGAGCACCACCGGTGCCGGTGCCGCCACCCTCGCCGGCGGTCACGAAGACCATGTCGGCCCCCTTGAGGACCTCCTCGATCTCGTCCTTGTGGTCCTCGGCGGCGCGACGGCCGACCTCCGGGTCGGCGCCGGCGCCGAGACCGCGGGTGAGCTCGCGACCGACGTCGAGCTTGACGTCGGCGTCGCTCATCAGCAGCGCCTGGGCGTCGGTGTTGATGGCGATGAACTCCACGCCCTTGAGGCCGACGTCGATCATCCGGTTGACCGCGTTGACACCGCCGCCGCCGATGCCGACGACCTTAATTACGGCGAGGTAGTTGTGCGGAGGCGTCATGGGTGGGTCCTCACAGGCTTTCGTGTGTCCGTCGGGTGCAGGGGTGGAGCTGGTGTGTCTGGGAGCTGGTGGTGTCTGAGTGCTGGTGTGTCTGGGTGCTGCTGGCGCGGGCGCCGGGGCGGGGTCAAAACCCTCACCCTAAACTGCAGGCTTAGAGTTATGTCAAGTTGTTCGACGAGGAGACGCTATGCAGCCGCTCCACCTGGGTCCAGCAGGCGCGCCGCACGCGCCCATCATTTTTGTGTGACCCACTCCGCGCCCCTGGTCAGCTGATGGTCGGCAGGTCGGGGCTGGAGACGTCGTACACCTTGCCAGGCTGGGTGAGCACCGCTGCCAGCACCTGTGCCTTGCGGCCCAGGTTGTCCGGTGTCCCCCAGACCACCACGCGGTCCGCGCCGAGGGTGAACCGCACGTCAGCGGCCGAGCCCGGGTTCACCAGGGTGACCTGGGCGCGCACCGGCGCCGGAAGCGAGGTGATCACGGTCAGCGCCGCGGTGGTCACCGGGTCGCTGCGCCCGGGGCGCTCCGTCACCAGGCGAGGCACGCCGGGCGGGGGCACCGCGGCGGCGAAGTCCACGCCGGTGGCGTCCAGCAGGTGCGGGCCGTCGGCCTTGTCCACGTAGACCACCGGCACCCGCTCCTCCACCAGCACGCGCAGGTCGGAGGGGAAGTGCCGGTCGACGGTCACCCGGGCGGCGCGGGGCAGCATCGCCACCCGGCCGGCCGCCTCGGTGAGGTCCACCTGCAGCAGCGGCGTGCCGTCGGCCACGTCCAGCGCCGCGGTCACCTCCTCGGCGGTGAGCACCTGCGCCCCCTCCACCTGCACGCTGCGCACCGACAGCAGCGGGCTGAACCACGCCACGGCGCCCAGCACCACCACCAGCACGACCGCAACGGCCAGCACCATCTTCTGCCGGCTGCCGACCTGCAGGCCCAGCCTGGGCAGCCGCGCCCGTCCGGCCCCGCTGCGGCTGGCAGCACTGCTGCGGGCACCACCGCGCCGGGCACTGCGCCGGGCGCTGCGGCCGGCACGGCCGCCCGGCTCGGCGGCCGTGGTGTCCGTGGTGCGCCGGGAGCGGGTGGCTGCGCGGGCGGCGGCCGAGCGGGCACCACGGTGCGTGGCCGTCCTGCGGCTGCCACCCCGAGCGGTGGGCCGTGGAGAGCGACCAGCCGGGCTCACGGCAACGACCCACCCGCACGCAGGCGCAGGCTCCGCAGGATCTCCGGACCGAGCATGGTCACGTCGCCGGCGCCCATGGTGAGCACCAGGTCGCCGGGCCGGGTCAGCGCGGCCACCTGCTCGGGGGCCGCGGCCAGGTGCGGCTGGTAGTGCACCGGGCAGGTCACCGCCTCGGCGACGATCGCCCCGCTCACTCCGGCCACCGGTTCCTCGCGGGCGGCGTAGACGTCGAGCACCACCACCTCGTCGGCCAGCGACAGGGCGGCGCCGAACTCCGTGGCGAAGGTGAGCGTGCGCGAGTACAGGTGCGGCTGGAACAGCACGACCACCCGGCCGGGTCCGTCCGGCTGCTGCTCGACCACGGCGCGGGCCGCGCGCAGCACCGCCTGCACCTCGGTGGGGTGGTGGGCGTAGTCGTCGTAGACGCGCACCCCGGCCTCGCTGCCGGTGAGCTGGAAGCGCCGGTGCACCCCGCCGAAGGAGGTGAGCCCCTCCAGCGCCCGGGCCGGGTCGGCGCCCACCGCCAGGGCGGCCAGCAGCGCACCCAGGGCGTTGAGGGCCATGTGCTCGCCGGGGACGTTGAGCCGCATGGGACGCGCGGTGCTCTCCCCCGCCAGCGCCACCTCCCCCGCGCCGCCACCGTCGGCCGCCGACCAGCTGAGCAGGCGGGCGTCGGCGCCCTCGGCGCGGCCGTAGCGCTGCACCCAGAGGCCGGCGGCCTCGGCCCGGTCGGCCAGCGCGGCCGAGCCCGGGTCGTCGGCGCAGGCGATGAGCACACCATCGGGGTCGATGCGCTCGAGGAAGGCGTCGAACACCGCCACGTAGGCCTCGACGGTGCCGAAGTAGTCCAGGTGGTCGTAGTCGACGTTGGTGACCACCACGACGTGCGGGCTGTACTCCAGCAGCGAGCCGTCGCTCTCGTCGGCCTCGGCCACGAAGACGTCGCCGCTGCCGTGGTGGGCGTTGGTGCCCGACTCGTTGAGCTCGCCGCCGATGGCGAACGACGGGTCGAAGGCGCAGCGCTGCAGGGCCACGACCAGCATCGAGGTGGTGGAGGTCTTGCCGTGCGTGCCGGCCACCAGCACGTTGCGGGTCTCGGTCATCAGCGAGGCCAGCACCTTGGGCCGCACCGTCACCGGGATGCCGCGCCGACGCGCCTCGACCAGCTCTGGGTTGTCCTTGGGAATGGCGGCGGTGGTGGTGACCACCGTGGTGGGCCCACCCGGCAGCAGGTCCAGCGCGGAGGGGTCGTGGCCCAGCCGCACCTGGGCGCCGCGGGCGCGCAGCGCCAGGACGCCGCGGGACTCCTTGGCGTCGGAGCCGGAGACCTGCCCACCGCGGGCGAGCAGGATCCTCGCCACCCCGCTCATGCCGGCACCGCCGATGCCCACCATGTGCACCCGCGCCAGCTCGGCCGGCAACCCTTCGCTGAGCTCGTTCGGCTCGTCGAGCGGGGTCATCGGGCTACCTCCAGGACGATCTCGGCGATGCGGGCGGCCGCGCTGCGGTGCCCGGACGCGGCGGCGGCGGCCCCCATGGCCGCCAGCCGCTCGGGGTCGGTGAGCAGCGGCACGACGGTGGTCGCCACCAGCTCGGGAGTGAGGTCGGCGTCGCGGACCAGCAGTCCACCGCCGGCGTCGACCACCGGCCGGGCGTTGAGCTCCTGCTCGCCGTTGCCGTGCGGCAGGGGCACGAAGATGCCCGGCAGGCCGACCGCGGAGACCTCGGCGACGGTCATCGCGCCGGAGCGGCAGATGGTGGCGTCGGCGGCGGCGTAGGCCAGGTCCATCCGGGACAGGTACGGCACGGCCACGTAGCGCGGCGCGCCCTCCGGCGAGTGCACCTCGACGGTGTTGCGCGGGCCGTGCGCGTGCAGCACGCCGATGCCGGCCCGGCCCAGGGCCTGCGCCGCACCGGACACGGCGTCGTTGATGCTGCGGGCGCCCTGCGAGCCACCGGTGACCAGCAGCACCGGCCCGTCGGGGTCGAGGTCGAAGTGCTTGCGTGCCTCGGCGCGCAGCGCGGCGCGGTCGAGGTCGGTGATGGACTGCCGCAGCGGGATGCCCACCACCTCGGCGCCACGGAGCCCGCTGCCGGGCACGGCCGCCAGCACGCGGCGCGCCACGCGGGCACCCACCTTGTTGGCGACGCCGGCGCGGGCGTTGGCCTCGTGCACCACCACCGGCACCCCGCGGCGCCCGCGGGCGGCGAGGTAGGCCGGCAGCGCGACGTAGCCGCCGAAGCCGACCACCACGTCGGCGTCCACCGCGCGCAGCACCGCCCGGGTGGCGCGCACCGAGGCGACCACGCGGGCCGGCAGCCGGAGCAGGTCGGCGGAGAGCTTGCGCGGCAGCGGGACCGGCGGGATCAGCTGCAGCGGGTAGCCCCGCTCGGGCACCAGCGTGGTCTCCAGCCCGCGAGCGGTGCCCAGGGCAGTGACCCGCACGTCCGGCCGCACCAGGCGCAGGGCGTCGGCGACGGCCAGCGCGGGCTCGACGTGTCCGGCCGTGCCACCTCCGGCCACCACCACCGAGAGCGGGCGCTGGTCAGCAGCAGTGCTCACCTGCGACCTCCGCGTCCGGTGTCGGTGCCGCGGCTGGTGCCGGGACGCCGCGGCGGCTCGGGGGTGCGGCTGCGCGGACCACGGGCGGGCTGGCGGGACTGCCCGCGGGGGGCGGAGCGCAGCGGCTCGGTCCTGCGGTCGCCGGCGACCCCCTCCGGCCCAGCACGCTCGGCGGTCGGGCGGGCACCACCAGGTGCCGGGTGCGCGGTGCGCGCGCGGCGCGCCTGCTCGCCGGTGCGCACCACCCGGGAGCTGGGGCGGGCGCGGTAGGGCTCAGGCGCCGGCAGCCGCAGCAGCCGGCCGAGCGGGCCCTCCCCCTGGGTGCGCAGGGCGGCCACGGCGGGTGGCTCGTGGCGCGCGGCGTTGGCCAGCAGTCCGAACACGAACATGGTCACGGCGG
This sequence comes from Rhodococcus sp. Z13_19A, assembly GCF_058133575.1. Lineage (NCBI taxonomy): Bacteria > Bacillati > Actinomycetota > Actinomycetes > Mycobacteriales > Nocardiaceae > Rhodococcus > Rhodococcus sp. Z13_19A. The sequence continues at coordinate 767,422 of NZ_JBYUNN010000002.1, read as the reverse complement.
TGGAAGTACCTCCAGAGGACACCAGCGGCAGGGTGAGCCCGGTGACGGGCAGCAGCCCGATGACGTAGCCGATGTTGATGACGGCCTGACCCACCAGCCACAGCGTGACGGTGGCGGTGAGCAGGCGCAGGAACGGGTCGATGGAGCGGCGGGCGATGCGCAGCCCGGTGTAGGCGAGGGCGCCGAAGAGCAGCAGCACCGCGGCGGCGCCGACGAAGCCCAGCTCCTCGCCGAGGATGGCGAAGATGAAGTCGTTGTGCGCCTCGGGCAGGTAGCTCCACTTGCCGCGGCTCTGCCCCAGGCCCACGCCCCACAGCCCGCCCCCGGCCAGGGAGTACCGGGCCTGCATGGCCTGGTAGCCCGCCCCCTGCGGGTCGGCCCCGGGGTCGAGGAAGGAGGTGATGCGCTCCAGGCGGTAGCTCGCGGTCAGCGCCACCACCACGAAGACCACACCGGCCAGGGCCAGCAGGGTCAGGAACAGCTTGACCGGGGCCCCGGCGAACCACAGCAGTCCCAGCACCACGATGGCCAGCGAGATGCTGGTGCCCAGGTCGGGCTGCAGGAAGATCAGCACCAGCACGATGGCCGCCGCCGGCAGCAGCGGCATGAGCATGTGCCGCAGCGAGTGCAGCTGGCCACGCTTGATCGACAGCAGGTGCGCGCCCCACACGGCGATCGCGATCTTGGCCACCTCGGAGGGCTGCAGGGACACCGGCCCGAGGACGAACCACGACCGGGCGCCGTTGGACATGCTGCCGATGCCGGGCACCAGCACCAGCACCAGCATCGCCACGCAGCCCAGGAACGCCGGCAGCGACCACCTGCGCAGGGTGGCTACCTTGACGCGCATGCCCACGTAGAACAGGCACAGGCCCAGCAGCACGAAGATGACCTGCCGGGTGAAGACGCTGTAGGCGGAGCCGTCCTGGGCGTAGGACTCCACGCTGGAGGCCGAGAGCACCATGGTGAGCCCGAGCCCGCTGAGCAGCAGCAGCAGGCTGACCACCAGGTGGAACGAGGTGAGCGGCCGGGAGAGCCAGCCGGTGAGCCGCTCGCCCACCTGGCGGGCCGTGGCGGAGACCCCCGCCGACGCCGACGAGGCCCCGCGCCGGGGGCGTCGGTCCTCGGCGGCGCCCCGGGTCCCGCGGCTGCCGGTGCGCGAGCCGGTGCTCCGGCGCCCGGCGGCGTCCTTGCTGATGGTCACCGCTCCGTCCCCGGCGCGGTCGCACCGGTGGCCAGCGCCTGGGCTGCCGCGGCGAAGGCATCTCCGCGGTGGCCGTAGTCGGTGAACATGTCCATGGAGGCCGCGGCCGGGGCGAGCAGCACCACGTCGCCGGGCTGGGCCAGCCGCGCCGCCTCGCCGACCACCGCGGACATCGCAGCGTCAGCCGACAGCACCTCGCTCATGGGTCCATCGTGGCCCTTGCCCACCTCCACCACCGGGATCTGCGGCGCGTGTCGCCGCAGTGCGTCGGCGATCACCGCACGGTCGCGACCCAGTAGCACCGCACCCACCAGCCGGTCGGCGACCGCCTGCACCAGCGCGTCCACGCTGGCTCCCTTGAGCAGCCCGCCGGCCACCCAGACCACCCGGGGGTGGGCGGTGACGGAGGCGAGCGCGGCGTGCGGGTTGGTGGCCTTGGAGTCGTCGACGTAGTCCACGCCGTCGTGGGTGGCCACCAGCACCGCGCGGTGCGCACCCTGCTGCACGGCCCGCAGCCCCGCCGCCACCGACTCCGGCGCCACCCCGGCGGAGCGGGCCAGCGCGGCCGCCGCGAGGGCGTCCAGCAGCCCGGGCGGGCCGGCCGGGGTGACGTCAGCGGTGTGCGCCAGCACGGTGTGCGCCTCGGGGCCGTCGCCGAAGGCCCGGTCCACCAGCGCGTCGCCGACGACGCCGAGCTGGTCTGCCGTGGGCTCGCCCAGGGTGAAGCCCACGGTGCGCCCGGCCCGGGGCTGCTCGCCCAGCGCGGCCGCGGCCGGGTCGTCCACCCCCACCACCGCCACGTCGCCGGTGAGGACCTGCGCCTTGGCCGCGGTGTAGGCGGCCATCCCGCCGTGCCAGTCCAGGTGGTCCTCGGCGATGTTCAGCACGGCACCGGCTGCGGGGCGCACCGACGGCGCCCAGTGCAGCTGGAAGGAGGACAGCTCCACCGCGAGGTGGGTCAGCGCCGGCTCCGCCAGCAGCACGTCCAGCACCGCGCGCCCGATGTTGCCGCAGGCGGTGCTGGCCAGGCCGTCGGCGGTGAGGATCGCGTCCAGCATGGTGGTGGTGGTGGTCTTGCCGTTGGTGCCGGTGACCACCAGCCACTGCTTGCGGGGGCCGAACACCTCGGCCTGGTCGCACCACCAGGCCAGCTCGACGTCGCCCCACACCGGCAGCCCCGCGGCCGCCGCGGCCCGCAGCAGCGGCGCGTCGGGGCGGAACCCGGGCACGGTGCACACCAGCTCGGTGCCCGCGGGTGGCTCCTGCAGGTCCAGGTGCGCCTCCGCACCCAGGGCGGTGAGCTGGTCGAGCATGGCGGGGTTGGAGTCGGTGGCCACCACCCGGGCGCCGAGGCGAACCAGGGCGCGCACCATGGCCAGGCCGCTCACCCGGCCGCCGGCCACCAGCACCTGCCGACCGGTCAGCTCGCGCACGTCCAGCGCCGGGCGCGGGGCCGCAGCGCTCGTGCCGCCGGGACCGGTCACGGCCCGATCGCCGAGAGCCACTCGCTGTAGAACAGCGCCAGGCCCAGGGCGCAGGAGATCGCGGCGAGGATCCAGAAGCGGATGATCACCGTGGTCTCCGCCCATCCGGCGAGCTCGAAGTGGTGGTGGAACGGGGCCATCCGGAACACCCGTCGGCGGCTGGTGCGGAACACCGCCACCTGCACCACCACGGAGGCTGCCTCCATCACGAACAGCGCGCCCAGCACCACCAGCAGCAGCTCGGTGCGGGTGACCATGCTGATGCCGGCGAGCAGCCCACCCAGGGCCAGCGAGCCGGTGTCGCCCATGAAGATCTTGGCCGGCGCGGCGTTCCACCACAGGAAGCCGACGCAGCCACCCATCGCCGCAGCGGCGAGCAGGGACACGTCCAGCGGGTCGCGCACCTCGTAGCAGCCGGCCAGCGCGGTGGTGCCGCAGTCGTTGCGGTACTGCCAGAAGCAGATGATGACGTAGGTGGCCAGCACCATCGCCATGGAGCCGGCGGCGAGCCCGTCCAGGCCGTCGGTGAGGTTCACCGCGTTGGACCAGGCGCTCACCAGCAGGTAGCAGAACAGCACGAAGCCGACCGTGCCGAAGGACACCGTGGCGATGTCCCGCACGAAGGACAGGTTGGGCGTGGCCGGGGTGAGGCCCTCCTCGTTGGCGAAGCGGAGCGCCAGCACCCCGAACAGCACCGCGGCGACCAGCTGGCCGACGAGCTTGGCCGTCTTGTTCAGGCCGAGGTTGCGCTGCTTGCGGATCTTGATGAAGTCGTCGAGGAAGCCCACCAGCCCGAGGACCGAGGTCAGTCCCAGCACCAGCAGCCCCGACGCTGTCGGCCCCTCCGCCTCCAGGCCGGCCCCGATGGCGTGGGAACCCCAGTAGCCGGCCCACAGCGCCGCGATGATGGCCACCCCACCCATGGTGGGGGTGCCGCGCTTGGCCTGGTGGCTGGCCGGGCCCTCCTGGCGGATCTCCTGGCCGAAGCCCTGCCCGGAGAAGACCTTGATCAGGTAGGGGGTCAGCAGGATGGAGACCGCGAACGCGATGCCCGCGGCGATGAGGATCTGTCTCACTGCTGTCCCTCCTCTGCCTGTTCGCTGTTGCTGTTGCTGTCCTGGTCGGGGCCGGGCCTGGGCCCGTCGTCGGCCAGCAGCGCCTCGGCCACCCGCCACAGGCCCTGGGACTGCGACGCCTTCACCAGCACCACGTCACCGGGTTCGACCTCGCGGCGCAGCAGGTCGATCGCCGCGGCCACGTCGGGCACGATCACCGACTCCTCTCCCCACGACCCCTCCTGCACGGCGCCGGTGTGCATGGCCCGGGCGGACTCGCCCACCACCACCAGCCGGTGCACGTCCAGCCGGACCGCGAGGCGACCGATGCCGTCGTGCGCGGCAACGGTATCCGCCCCCAGCTCGGCCATCTCGCCGAGCACCGCCCAGCTGCGGCGCGGAACCGCGGCCCGGGCACCCCGGGACATGCTGACCAGCGCCTTCAGCGCGGCGCGCACCGAGTCGGGGTTGGCGTTGTAGGAGTCGTTGATGACGGTGACGCCGTCGGCGCGGGTGCGCAGGTCCATCCGGCGCACCGAGGCCGCGCGCGCACCGGCCAGCGCGGTGCGCACCTGGCCCAGGCTGGCCCCGGCCTCCAGCGCCACCGCGACGGCCGCCAGCGCGTTGCCCACGTTGTGCTCGCCGTGCACGGCCAGCTCCACCTGGGTGTGCCCCTGCGGGGTGTGCAGGGTGAACCGCGGCCGGGCCTGCTCGTCCAGCTCGATGTCGGTGGCCCGGATGTCGGCGCTGGTCGAGGTGCCCACCAGCACCACCCGGGCAGTGGTGCGCGAGGCCATGGCGGCCACCAGGGGGTCGTCGGCGTTGAGCACGGCAACCCCGCCGTCGGCGGCGGCGGGCAGGGCCTCCACCAGCTCGCCCTTGGCCTGGGCGATGGCCGCGCGCGAGCCGAACTCGCCCAGGTGCGCGGTGCCCACGTTCAGCACCACGCCGATCTGCGGTGGGGCCACCTCGCACAGCGCCGCCACGTGGCCGACGCCGCGGGCGGAGAGCTCCAGCACCAGGAAGCGGGTGTCCGCGTCGGCGCGCAGCACCGTCCAGGGGTGGCCCAGCTCGTTGTTGAACGATCCCGGGGGCGCCACCACGGTGCCGAGCGGGGCGAGGACGGCGGCGAGCAGGTCCTTGGTGGAGGTCTTGCCGGAGGACCCGGTCACGCCCACCACCCGCAGGCCGGGCAGCGCGTCCACCGAGGCGCGGGCCAGCCGCGCCAGGGCGGCGAGCACCGCGGCGCCGGAGCCGTCGGTGTCGGCGGCCAGGGCCATCGCCCGGCGGTCGTGCGCACCGGCGGCCGGCACCACCACGGCGGGCACGCCCACCGGTCGGGCAGCCAGCACGCCCACCGCACCCTGGGCGACGGCGGCGGCGGCGTGGTCGTGGCCGTCCACCCGCTCGCCGGGCAGGGCCAGGAACAGCCCGCCCGGCACGATCTTGCGGCTGTCGAACTCCACCCCGGCGGTCACCTGCACGGTCGGGTCGGGACAGTCGTGCAGCGTCCCGCCCACCACGTCGGCCACCTGCTGCAGGCTCAGCGCGATCATGAGCGGGTCCGCGTGATGGCAGCTGCCAGCACGTCTCGGTCGTCGAACGGGTGCTTCACGCCGTTGATCTCCTGTCCGGTCTCGTGGCCCTTGCCGGCCACCAGGACCACGTCCCCGGGCTGGGCCCAGCGGACCGCCCGGTCGATGGCCGAGGCGCGGTCGAGGGCCTCGACGACCTCGGCTCGCACGTCGGCGGGCACCTGCTCGGTGCCGGCCAGCACCGCGGCCCGGATGGTGGCCGGGTCCTCGCTGCGGGGGTTGTCGTCGGTGACCACGAGGAGGTCGGCGCCGCGGGCGGCCGCCTCGCCCATCATGGTGCGCTTGCCCGGGTCGCGGTCTCCCCCGGCGCCGACCACCACGGCCACCCGGCCGGACACCTGCTCGCGCAGCGCCTCGATCACGGCCTGCAGCGCGGCGGGCTTGTGCGCGTAGTCCACGACCGCCAGGAAGGGCTGGCCGACGTCGACCCGCTCCATCCGCCCCGGCACGTCCACCGCGGCCACGCCGGCGGCCGCGTGCTCGGCGGAGACGCCGGCGCAGGTGAGCATGGCGATGGCGAGCAGGGCGTTGGCCACGTTGTAGCGGCCGGGCAGGCGCAGGTGCGTGGGCAGCCGCACGCCCGCGGGTCCGCAGGCGGTGAAGTGCTGGCCGCCGTCGTCAGTGGCGGAGACGTCCTCGGCCCACCAGCTGGCGGCGGAGCCGGTGGCGCTGACGGTGACCGCGTCCGGGCCGTAGAGCTCGGCGATGCGCCGGCCCCACTCGTCGTCCACGCACACCACCGCCCGCTCGCAGCGCACCGCGGAGCCGGGGGCGAACAGCCGGGCCTTGGCCGCGAAGTAGTCCTCGAAGGTGGGGTGGAAGTCCAGGTGCTCGCGGGAGAGGTTGGTGAAGCCGCCCACCGCGAAGCGGGTGCCCTCCACCCGGCCCAGGGTGAGCGCGTGGCTGGAGACCTCCATGACCACGGCGTCGACCGCGCCCTCATCCATCCGTCCCAGCAGGGCCTGCAGGTCCGGCGCCTCCGGCGTGGTGAAGCTGCTGGGGATGCGCCGACCGGCCACCCGCGTCTCCACGGTGCCGATGAGGCCGGGCACCAGCCCAGCGGCGCGCAGGCCGGCCTCCACCAGGTAGGCGGTGGTGGTCTTGCCCGAGGTCCCGGTGATGCCGAGCACGGGCACGTGCGCCGACGGGTTGCCGTAGAGGTGCGCGGAGAGGATGCCCACGACCGAGCGGGGGTCGGGGTGCACCAGCACCGGCACGTCGACCAGGGCGGGCCGGGTGGCACCGGCGGCGTCGGTCAGCACGGCCACCGCACCGGCGGCCAGGGCGGTGGCGGCGAAGTCGGCACCGTGGGCGCGCGCACCCGGCAGCGCGGCGAAGAGGTCGCCGGGGCGCACCGTGTCGGCGCGCAGGGTGGCTCCGGTGACCGTGATCTCGGCGCTGGTGCTGCGCAGCTCGGCACCGACCAGGACGGCCAGCTCGGTCAGCGTCGTGGGCACGCTCGCGGTGGGGCGCTCGTCCTCGGCTGGTGGAGCGGCGACCGGCGTCTGACCGGGGGTCTGCGGGTGGATCCGGTCGGGCACCGGGGAACTCTCGGACTCGGGGGCGGGAAGCTCAGGGGGCGGCGGCACGTGCGATGAGGTTACCGGCTCGCGTGGGGCGCTCACTCCTTCACGAAGGGCATGACCGGCGTGGGGCCGCTGGAGAGCGGAACCCGGTTGCGCAGCAGCAGCCAGGAGGCGATGTCGTGGAAGAGCGGGGCGGCGGAGGCACCCGGCTTGCCGTCGGTGGACCGCTCGGGGGCGTCGAGCATGATGCCGATGACGTACTTGGGGTTGTCGGCCGGAACCATGCCCGCGAAGGTGATGTTGTACTGCGAGTTGGAGTAGCAGCCGCACTTCGGGTCGACCTGCTGGGCGGTGCCGGTCTTGCCGGACACCTGGTAGCCGTCGATGCCCGCTGCCACTCCGGTGCCGCGCTCCTGGTTCGGCTCGTCCTGCACCACCGCGCGGAACATGTCCTTGACGGTGCTGGCCGTCTGCTCGCTGACCACCCGCACGCCCTCGGGCTCGGGCGTCTCGGTGCGGTTGCCGCTGGCGTCGACGGTGGCGGCCACCACGCGGGGCGGGATGCGCACGCCGCCGTTGGCGATCGCCTGGTACATGCCGGTCATCTGCAGCAGGGACATGGACAGACCCTGCCCGATGGGCAGGTTGGCGAAGGTGCTGCCCGACCACTGCGGCTGCGGCGGCACCGAGCCGGCCGTCTCGCCGGGCAGGCCGACGTTGGTGAGCTGACCCAGCCCGAAGCGGCTGACCATGTCGGAGAAGCGGTCGGCGCCCACCCGCTGGGCGAGGACCAGGGTGCCGATGTTGGAGGACTTCCCGAACACCCCGGTGGTCGTGTACTTGACGTCGCCGTGGCCCCACGCGTCGCGCACGGTGGCGCCACCCATGGTGATGCCGGCGGGGATGTCCAGCACTTCCTCCGGCGTGGTCACGCCGTACTCGATGGCGGCGGCGGCGGTGACGATCTTGGCCACCGAGCCGGGCTCGAACGGGGTGGTGACGGACGGGTTGCCCAGCGCGGCGGCGGGCGCGGTCCCGGTCTCGGTGCCCGGGTCGAAGGTGCCGTCGTTGGCCATCGCCACGATCTTGCCCTTGGTGTCCATGACCACCACCGAGGCGTGCTTGGCCCCGGAGAGGTCCTTGGCGCGCTGGGTCATCTCCTGCACCTGGTACTGGGCGTCGGCGTCGAAGGTCAGCTGGATGGTGTCGCCGTCCTGGGCCGGCTGCTCGTCGCGGGTGCTGCCCGGGATGACGGCGCCGTCGGAGCCGACCTCCACGGTGCGGGTGCCGTCGGTGCCCGCCAGGGTGGCGTCCATCGAGCCCTCCAGGCCGAGCAGGCCGTGGCCGTCCCAGCCGGTGCCGCCGATCATGTTGGCTCCGGTGCGACCGGTGGGGTACTGCCGGATGTCCTGGCGCTCGGCGCCGACCTCCGGGAAGCTCTCGGTGATCTGGGTGGCCAGGGCCGGGTCCACGCCCCGGGCCAGGTAGGTGAAGGTGGTGTCCGCGCTCATCGCCTGCACCAGCTTGGCCACCGGGGCGGCCGGGCCTAGGACGTCGTGCACGCCGACGGCGATCTGCTGGATGCGGTCGGCCGGCGTGGGTGCGGCGGGGTTGGCCTCGCGGGCCTTGACCAGGTCCGCCTTGACCGCCTGCGGCTGGAAGGTGAGGGCCTTGGCCTGCAGGGTGAACGCCATCTTCTTGCCGGTGACGTCGGTGATGGCGCCGCGGTTGGCCACCAGTGTCTGGGTGGAGGTGCGCTGGGCGTCGGCCCGGGCGGACAGCCCGGCGGCGTCCACGCCCTGCACGCGGATCAGCTGGAGGCCGGCAATGACCAGCGCCGCCACCATCAGCATGGCGCTGACCTGGTGGCGGCGGTAGTCGGCGGGACGGACGGTGCGTGGGCCGGTGTCACGTCGCCGCAGGCTCATCCTGCGGGTGGAGCTCCGAGCTGCCGAGGCCGATCGCGGTGCGCGTCGATCGTCGGGCATCAGGCTCCTCCACCGGCAGTGGCCGGGGCCGCCCCCGGCTGGATCTGCTCAGAGTGTGCCTGCGGCGCAGCGGGAGCCGCGGGAGGCGCGCCCGGCGTGGTGGCGGCCTCGGCCACCGGGGGCACCGGGGTCGCCGGGATGGTGGCGACCCGGGTCGGGGCGGCCGGAGCGGGGGCCTGGGTCGCAGGGGCTGCCGGGCGGCTGTCGGCGGCGGGGGCGCTGGTGCCGGCAGGAGCGCTGCTGGTCGGCCGGGTGGCGCGCGGGGTGGTGGCGCTCGGGGTGGTTGGGGTGGTGGCGTCCGCGGTAGGGGTCTCGGCACCGGCGCGGGTGGCCGGGGCGATCTGCTGGGTGGCCACCGGCGACGGCGCGGCACCCACCGGCGGCACGCCGGCCACCTGCGGGGCGGGGGGCGGGCCGGCGGGCGGCGCGGCCGGGGCCGGGCTGCCGACCACGGTGACGGCGCCGTCCGGACCCACCGACAGGCGGGCGACGTTGGTGCTGGGCACCATGCCCAGCTGCTTGGCCCGGGTGGCCAGCGCGGCGGCGGAGTCCATGGTGGCCACGTCGCGCTGCAGGGCTTCCACCCGCTCGGAGAGCAGCCGGTTCTCCTTCTGCGCGTCGGTGATCTGGTAGGAGCTGGCCGCGGAGTTGGTGGACAGCCACAGCGTGCTCACGAGGCCGAGGCCGAGCAGGGCGATGACCAGCACCACGAAGGGCACCTTGCGGGCCACGGCCACGCTGGCCAGCTGCTCCGGCACCAGGTGGTTCCACCGCTGCGTGCGGTCGACCTTGCGCTCGTAGGCGCGCTGCGCGGCCACCGAGCGTCCACCACGCCGGGTGGGCGGTGCGTTGCGCGGGGCGCGACGGGTGGGGGCCGGACGGGTACGGGTGGGTGCGGTCATGCCGGCCTCCTGGAGATGCGCTGCACGGCACGGAGTCGTACCGGTGCAGCCCGCGGGTTTTCCTCGATCTCGGTCTCGCTCGCGCGCTCGGCGCCCCGGGTGAGGGACTCCAGCTCGGGGCCCTGCCCGGGCAGCTCCACGGGCAGTCCCTCGGGGGTGTTGGAGCGCAGTCGCGGGGCCAGCTCGTGCTTGGTCACCCGGTCCTCCAGCGACTGGTAGGACATCACCACCATGCGCCCGCCCACGCCGAGCGCGTCGATGGCCGCGGGCAGTGCGGCGCGCAGCGCGTCCAGCTCTCCGTTGACCTCGATGCGCAGGGCCTGGAAGGTGCGCTTGGCGGGGTGTCCCCCGGTGCGGCGGGTGGCGGCGGGGACGGCGGCGTAGATGGCCTCCACCAGGCGGGCGCTGGTGGTGAAGGGCTCGCGCTCGCGCTGGCGCAGCACCTCCGAGGCGATCCGTCCGGCGAAGCGCTCCTCGCCGTAGGTGGACAGCACCCGGGCCAGCTGGCCGTGGGAGTAGGTGTTGAGCACCTCGGCGGCGGTGATGCCCGTGGTCGGGTCCATCCGCATGTCCAGCGGGGCGTCCTTGCTGTACGCGAAGCCCCGCTCGGTGGCGTCGAGCTGCATGGAGGACACGCCCAGGTCGAACAGCACGCCCTGCACCAGGCCGCCGCGGCCCAGCCCGGCCTGCTCGAGCGCGTCGTAGATGCCGTCGTAGACGGTGTGCACCAGGGTGATCCGGTTGCGGTAGGGCGCCAGCCGCTCCCCCGCCATCGCCAGGGCGTCGGGGTCGCGGTCCAGGCCGATGAGGCGGATGCCCGGGTTGCGGGCGAGCAGGTGCTCGGCGTGCCCACCGAGACCGAGGGTGGCGTCGATGAGCACGCTGCCGGGCACCAGGGCCGGCTCGAGCAGCTCGGTGACACGGTCGCGGAGCACGGGGACGTGCCGGTGCTGCTCGGGCTGCTGCTGGTCGTCTGGCTCGGGTGCCACGGTGTCCTCCTCGTCTGCTCGCTGGGTGTTGGGGCGCTGGGGTGGGCCGGGGTAGTGCGGGGCGGTGCTGAGCTGGCTGGCTGATCGCGGTGGCGACGGATGTCGGGAGGTCCCCGTCCGAACGAAGGTGACCTGACGCCGGGGAAGTGCGTCAGGGCCAACCTCGGACGGAGGCCTCGGGACACCCGTGGGTGCCGCTGCTCAGAGGATGTCGCCCAGCGCCTCCTCCCGTCCTTGGGAGAAGCTCTCCTCGTTGGCGTCCAGGTAGGTCTGCCAGGCCTGGGCGTCCCAGATCTCCAGGAAGTCCACCGAGCCGACTACTACGCACTCCTTGGCCAGGCCGGCGTAGCGGCGGTGGTCGGCCGAGAGGCTGATGCGACCCTGCCCGTCCGGGTGCTGCTCGTCGGTGCCGGCGGCGAGGGCCCGGACGAAGGCCCGGGCCGTCTCGTTGGTGCGGGAGGCCTCGGCCGCCTTGCGGGCCCGCACGATGAACTCCTCGCGCGGGTAGACGGCGAGGCTGTGGTCCTGACCCTTGGTGACCATGACTCCACCGGCCAGGGCGTCGCGGAACTTGGCCGGCAGCGTGAGCCGGCCCTTGTCGTCCAGCTTGGGGGTGTAGGTGCCCAGGAACATCGGCTTCATCTCGACCATGTCCGCACCTCCCCACTCCCCCGCCGCCCGGCTCGTCCGCGAGGGTGGTGCTGCACATCACCCCACTTCGCACCACCTTACCCCACCACGGCCCACTATCAAGCCGACACAACCGGGAAAAACCGGGCGCTTCACGGCGTTTTCGCAGGTAGCAGAAGGTGGTTCGCGGTGGGGGGCGAGTGGGGCGACCGCCCTGCCCTCGGCCGCGCAGCGACCCCTTCCGGCCCCGTTCACCCGGTCGCAGAGCGCCCTGGCGGGGTCCGCCCCAGCTCGCTGACGGTCATGGTGGGGCGTGGTGGGTGGTGGGGAGCGGGAGCACCGGACGCCCGGCACCCGGGCGGGCCCCGCGCTCGTCCGAACACGCCACCCGCAGGTTTGGCACACTCGTGGAGAGACCTGGGACGTCACCGTCACTGCCCGCCGTGCGGCGCAGCCGGCGGCCGCCCGCACCGCCGGGAAGGACACACGTGAGCAGACCGCGGACCACGGGCGGCTTCGACGGCGCCTGGGAGCAGGAGCTCGCGCGACCGGGGTCGTCGGCGCACGGCCTGGACGGGGCGCCCGACGGCTCCGCGCACCAGACCAACGGGCGCCACGCCACCACCCAGCAGACGGCCACGGCGCAGCAGACGGCCACCCAGTCGACGGCCACACAGTGGACGGTGAGCGAGGTGGCCGAGACGGCCGAGCGGGTGGTGGCCACCGTCGAGCAGGTGCTGGTGGGCAAGACGGCAGTGGTGCGCACGGCCGTGCTCACCCTGCTGGCCGGCGGCCACCTGCTGCTGGAGGACGTTCCGGGCGTGGGCAAGACCGCGCTGGCCAAGGCGCTCGCCCGTGCCGTCGACTCCTCGGTATCCCGCATCCAGTTCACTCCGGACCTGATGCCCAGCGACGTCACCGGGGTGTCCATCTACGACCGCCAGAACGGGGAGTTCGAGTTCCAGCCCGGACCGGTGTTCGCCAACCTGCTGGTGGCCGACGAGATCAACCGGGCCTCGCCCAAGACCCAGTCGGCCCTGCTGGAGTGCATGGAGGAGCAGCAGGTCACCGTGGACGGTCACACCTACCAGCTCGCCGAGCCGTTCATGGTGCTCGCCACCCAGAACCCGGTGGAGATGGAGGGCACCTATCCGCTGCCCGAGGCCCAGCGCGACCGCTTCACCACCCGCGTGTCGCTGGGCTACCCCTCGGCCGAGGCCGAGCTGATGATGATCGACACCCACTCCGGCCACGACGCGGTGGGCCAGCTGGTGCCCGCCTGCTCGGCCGCCGAGGTGAGCCGGATGATCGACGCCGTCCGCGACGTGCACGTCTCTGCCGAGCTGCGCCGGTACGTGGTGACCCTGGTGAGCGCCACCCGCACCTCTCCGCTGGTGCGCCTGGGTGCCTCGCCGCGCGCCACCCTGCACGTGGTCCGCGCCGCCCGGGCCCACGCGGCGATGGCCGGTCGCGCCCACGTGCTGCCCGACGACGTGATCGCCGTGGCCGAGCCGGTGCTGGCCCACCGCCTGCTGCTCTCCGGCGAGGCGGTGGCCGCCCGACGCGACGCGGCCGCGGTGGTGCAGGAGATCGTCGGCCGCACTCCCGTGCCGCGAGGCGGTCCGGCTCCGCGCGCGGCGCGCTGAGTGAGCTCGCCGCTGTCGGGCCTGACCACCCGCGGGCGCTGCCTGGTCGCCGCGGGGGTGGCCTGCATGGTGTGCGCACTGGTCCTGGACGAGCGCGACCTGCTCCGCGCCGGTGTGCTGCTGCTGGTGCTGCCCGTGCTCACCGCCCTGCTGCACACCCTGCTGCCGCTGCGGCTGGAGGTCAGCCGGTCGGTGGGCCCGGAGCCGGCGTCGGTGGGGCAGCCCTGCCCGGTCACCACCGAGGTGCGCGCGGTGGCCCGGCAGCCCGCCGGTGGGCTGCTGGTGCTCGACCCGGTGCCCGTCGAGCTCGGCCGCGACGCCGTGCTGGCGCTGCCCCGGCTGCGCGCCCGGGAGAGTGCGGTGCTGCAGCACGCCCTGCTGCCCACCCGCCGCGGCGAGCACCGGGTGGGACCGCTGCGGGTGGCGCTGACCGACGCGCTGGGCCTGGTGCAGGTGCAGCGCCCGGTGGGCGCGGCCACCCCGGTGCTGGTGCGGCCCCGGGTGGAGCCGCTGCAGCCCGTGGTGCTGGGTGGGGCGGCGGGCGCCGAGACCGCCGCCCGGGCCAGCAGCGGCCACGCCGTCCGCGACACCCAGCTGCGCGGGTACGTCCCCGGCGACGAGATCCGCAGCATCCACTGGCGCAGCTCCGCGCGCCGCGACGAGCTGATGGTGCGCACCGCCGAGCAGGGCCAGCGCGCCCGGGTGACGGTGCTGCTGGACAACCGGGACTCCGCCTTCGGCGGGCCTGCGGGTGAGCCGGCCTTCGAACGCGCCGTGAGCCTGGCGGCCAGCCTCGCCGAGCACCTGCGTCGCACCAGCACCCCGGTGCGGGTGGTCACCGCCGACGCCGCGGTGCTGGCACCGGGCGGGTCCGGCCTGGACCAGCTGGCCGTGCTTGGCCTGTCCGCCACCACCGAGCTGGGCCCGGCGCTGGCGGTGGCCGGGAGCGACGAGCTGGTGGCGGTGCTCGGCGAGCCCGGCGCCGCCGACGCCACCGTGCTGCTCGAGCACCGCGCACGGGTGGGGGCAGCCGGCACGGTGGCCCACCTGCTGCCCGGCGACGGCGTCCCCCTGCTGACCGGTGCGGGTTGGCTGGTGACGGCCGTGGGCGGCAGCACCCCGCTGGCGGACCTGCTGCCGGCGTTCTCCGCCGCCGGGTCGGTGGGGCGGTGACGTTCCGCGACGCCCGGCCGGCGCAGGCCCTGGTGGGTGCGCTCGCCCTGCTGCTGGCCAGCGCAGCGCTGGCCACCCTGTTCACCTCCAGCCGCTGGGTGCTGCCCGTGGCGGGCACCTTCGCCACCGTCGCGGCCGTGGGTGTGGTGCTGCGGCTGGTGCGCGTCCCGCACTTCCTGGTGCCCGTGGGGCAGCTGCTCGCCCTGGGGGTGCTGCTGTGTGCCTCCTTCGCCGGCACCGCGCTGCCCGGCCCCGCGGCCCTGACCCGGCTGCGCGAGCTGCTGTCCGGCGCGGGTGCGCAGATCGCCAACGAGCAGTCGCCGGTGGCCGTCACCGACGAGATGCTGCTGCTGCTGGTGCTGTGCCTGGGGTGCGCGGCCGTGCTGGTGGACCTGCTGGTGGCGGGCATCCAGACGCCGGCGGTGGCTGGACTGGTGCTGCTGTGCGTGGTGGCGGTGCCCGCGTCGCTGTCCAGCACGCTGCTGGCGTGGTGGTCGTTCGCGCTCGGTGCGCTGGGGGTGCTGCTGCTGCTGCTCTCCGACGGCAGTCGACGCGCTGCGCTGGCCGGTCCGTCGGCGGGCATGACCGGGCTGCGCTCACCGTTGGTGGCGGTGTCGGTGGCCGGCGCCCTGGCCTGCGCGCTGTGGGTGGGCACGGCCGCCACCGGGGTGGGCACCTCCGCCCGGCTGCAGGGCACCAGCGGCGGCTCCGACGGGGTGGCGCTCAACCCCTTCACCGAGCTGCGCGGCGACCTCACCCGCGAGAGCATCCCGCTGTTCACCGTGGAGGGGATGACGGCGCCGACCTACATGCGGGCGGTCACCCTGGACACCTTCGTCAACGACCGGGGCTGGGTGGTCGAGGAGCTGCCCGCGGGCACGCCCGCCGGCGACCGGCTGGCCCAGCAGGGGCTGGTGGGCAGCCCGCAGGACGTCACCATCCGCGGGTTGGGCTACAACGACCGCTGGCTGCCCTCGCCCGGCATCCCGGTGGCCCTGCGCGGCCTGGACGAACAGCTGCGCGGGTACCGGTACAACGCCGAGGCCGGGGTGCTGCAGGCCAGCCAGCGCCAGCAGCTGCCGAGCTACGTCGTGCAGGCGGTGGACCCGGGCACCTCCGTCGAGCGGCTGCGCGCAGTGGGGGCCGGGCAGCAGAGCCAGGCCGGGGTGGACGCGCGGTGGCGCCAGCTCGACGGGGTGGACCCCCGGGTGTCCGCGCTGGCCCGGCAGGTGGCCGGCTCCGCCCCCACGACCTTCGACGCAGCGGTGCTGCTCAGCGACTTCTTCACCAACCGGGCCAACGGCTTCACCTACGACCTGCGCGCCGGCGACGGCACGGTCGGCGAGGACGCGCTGGTGGACTTCCTCACCCGCAGCAGGCGCGGGTTCTGCGAGCAGTACGCCTCCGCCATGGGCGTGATGCTGCGCGAGCTGGGCATCGCCTCCCGGGTGGTGCTGGGCTACACCCCCGGTACCGGCGACGCCAGCCAGCGGACGGTGACCACCGACGACGCCCACGCCTGGGTGGAGGTGTACTTCACCGGGGTGGGCTGGGTGCGGTTCGATCCCACGCCGCTGGCCCAGGGACGCAACAACGTGCCCAGCTACGTCCGCGAGGCCACGGCCGGGGACGCCGCACCGGAGAGCGCCGCCCCCGCGGCCGCCCCGGCACCCGCACCCCAGCCGGCGCCAGCAGCTCCGACCGAGACGCCCCCGCCCCCCACCCCCGCTCCGGAGGACGAGCCGCAGCCGGCGGCGGCTCCCCCGGCCACCTCCTCCAACCTGGCCGCTGCCGTGGGGTGGACGGTGCTGGCGGTGACGCTGCTGGGCACCATCTGCTGCGTGCCGGTGGTGCTGCGCCGCAGCCGGCGCTCCCGGCGGATGGCGGTGGGCAGCGCGGACGCGGCCTGGGCCGAGCTGGTCGACGTCGCCGCTGACCACGGGCTGCAGCTGAGCAGCTCCGACACCGCGCGCACCAGCGGACAGCGCCTGAGCGACGAGCTCGGCCTGGACGAGCCGGGCCGTGCCGCCGTCGCCGGGCTGGTGGAAGCGGTGGAGCTCGCCTGGTACGGCGACCCCAGCGCGGCGGCCGGGACCGAGCGCTCGTGCCGGGAAGCCCTGCAGAGGCTGACCGCCGCCGAGCGCCGCTGCGCCCCGCTGCCCTGGCTCCGGCGCGCGCTGCCGCTCTCGGTGCTGGGCCCCCGCTGGGCCGGCCGCGCACCCCGGGAGCTCGAGCACACCGGGTAGGGGTCGGCCCCGGGTCCGGGGAGTCCACCCTGGACAGTCAGCTCCGGCCGCGGGCACCGGGCCGCCAGGAGCCGGGGTCGGCTGGGGCACAGGGCCGGCTGGGGCACGGGGCCGGACACAGGACGAGGGCTGCCGGACGATGTCTCGTCCGGCAGCCCTCGTCGTGGTCGTGCCTGGCCAGCTGGCGGCGGCCTGTGCTGCCGACTACTCCTGGTCGAAGCGACGCTTGAAGCGCTCTTCCATCTTGGCGGAGAACCCACCACCGTCGGAGCGATTGGTGCTGCGGGTCTCGCGGCGGCCGTGCCCGGAAGCACCGTCTCCCGCACCGGGTGCGTCCGACCGACCCCTGCCGAGGAGCAGCAGGACGCCCGCAGCGAACATCACCAGGAAGCCGAGCACGCTCACCACGGGGACGCCCCCGGGCTTGAGGGGCAGCGCAATTCCACCGACCAGCAGGACCAGCCCGAGGAGGAACACCGCGACTGACTGAACACCGCGTCGATGGCCAACACGCAGCCCTCGACCCGTTCGAACGTTGGAGGCAAATTTCGGATCTTCCGCGTACAGCGCGGACTCGATCTGATCGAGCAGTCGCTGCTCGTGCTCCGAGAGTGGCACTGTCCCTCCCCCGGCACTGAGGTCTTGGGCTGTCGGCTCCCCGTCGGAGTCAACGAATGCCCGACCTGCCGGGCATCTACTCGACATCGTACGAGTCTGGCGGGCGGGAGACCACCCAAAGTCAGGGCAGGGGTGCAGCCGGCTGAAGTTGATCTCTTCGGTCAGTGCTCGCGCTCTCGACCCTGGAGGAGGGCGGCGGGGCGCAGCACGCTGTCGCCGAAGCGGGAGCGCAACCGGTCGGCCGCCTTCTCCGCGTCGCGCCAGCCGTGCTCGGGGGCACCGAGCTCGAGCTGTTCCACCACGGCGGAGGCTGCCACGAGCTGCTCCGCCCGCACCCCCACGAGGCGCACGGCCTGAGCACGAGGCCCCAACCCGTCCAACAAGTCGCAGGCGCACTGATACACCTCGTGGGCCACGTCGGTGGGCACCCGCAGCGTCCGGGACCGGGTGAGGGTGGTGAAGTCGGCGTAGCGGACCTTGATGGACACGGTGCGCGCCCGCACGTTCTTGCGGCGCAGCCCCGCCGTGGTCCGCTGGGCCAGGCGCAGCAGCTCGCGGCGCAGCGCGGCGGTGTCGTGGAGGTCGGTGCTGAAGGTCTCCTCCGCGCCGACGGACTTCTCCACCGAGTCGGGCACCACGGAGCGGTCGTCCTGGCCGTTGGCCAGGGCGTGCAGGTGGGCGCCGCTGGCCCGGCCCACCCACTGCTGCAGCACGTGCAGGTCGGTACCGGCCAGGTCGCCGACGGTGCGCAGCCCGTGGCCGGTGAGCACCTCCCCGGTGCGCGCGCCCACCCCGTACAGCGCCCCCACCGGCAGCGCGTGCAGAATCTCCCGCTCCCGCACCACGGGGACGACCATCACCCCGTCCGGCTTGGCCATGGCCGAGGCCAGCTTGGCCATGGACTTGGTGCGCGCCACCCCCACCGAGCAGGTCAGCGCAGTGGTCTCCTGCACCTGCCGGCGGATCTGCGCGGCGACCCCGGCTGGCGTGGTGCCCAGCCGGCGCAGCGCCCCGGAGACGTCGAGGAAGGCCTCGTCCAGGCTCAGCGGCTCCACCAGCGGCGTGATCCCCCGGAAGATGTCCATCACCAGCCGGGACGCCTCGGTGTAGAGCGGGAAGCGGGGCGGCACGAACACCGCCCGCGGGCACAGCCGCCGAGCCTGGCTGGTGGGCATGGCCGCACGCACCCCGTAGCGCCGCGCCGGGTAGGTCGCCGAGACCACCACGCCCCGGTTGTCGCCGCCGGCCACCACCACCGGCAGCCCGGCCAGGTGCGGGGCCTCGCGCACCTCGACGGAGGCGTAGAAGGCGTCCATGTCCACGTGCAGCACCGGGCAGCCGGCGTCGTCGGCGCCCGCCGCGTCCCGGTCGGGGTGGCTGGCCAGGTCGCCGCTGCGGCCCATGGCGCTGCGGCCCCCTAGACGTTCAGCGGCAGACGGGCCAGGGCGTGCAGCCGACTGGCGATCTCCCGCAGCGGGCTCGTGCCGCTGGCCAGGGCGTCCAGCTCGTGCAGCTGGACGGCGGCCTGCGAGCCGGCCTCCAGCGACGCGGAGGGCACCAGGTCGCTGAGCGCGGCGTCACCCTGCACCAGCTCCACCACCAGTCCCGACGAGGTGAGCAGCGTGGTCAGCCCGGGCAGGTCGAAGCGGCGCAGCAGCGGGTCGTGCTCGCCGAAGCGGCCGTCGGGGTCGGTGAGCACCCGAGCGGCGTCGGCCAGCCGTCCGGCCAGCGCGCGGTGCAGCACCGCCGCGGCCCGGCTGGCCACCAGCACCGAGAGCACCCCACCGGGGGCCAGCGCGGTGACCAGCGCGTGCATGGCGGCGGGCACGTCCTCGACCACCTCGAGCACCCCGTGGGCCAGGACCACGTCCGCGGTGCCGGGGGCCACCAGCTCGCCGAGGCAGTCCATGTCCCCCTGCACCGCGGTGACCTGCGCGGTCGCGCCGGTCTCTCGGGCACGGCGCGCCAGGGAGGCCAGCGCGTCCGGGCTGGGGTCGACCACGGTGACGTCGCAGCCGAGCTCGGCCAGCGGCACCGCCCACCCGCCGGAGCCCCCGCCGACGTCGAGCACGCGGCACGGCTGCCCGGCCTCGCGGCGCAGCACCTCACGGCGGATCGCCCCGTGCACCAGGACGTTCCGGTCGCCCTCGGCAGTGGCGCCCCGGTGCCTGGACTGGCGCTCGGTCACCGGGACATCCTCGCAGGTCTTTTCACGGCTCCGCACTCTAGTGGCACCCGCGCGGCGGGCCGGGGCCGAGCGGCCCAGGCTCACCGGTGGCCCCGGTTGCGGCAGGCGGCGGCGCGGGCCAGGCCGAGGAACTGCTCCGCCTGGCGCAGCAGGTCGTCGGCGTCGCGGGTGGTGATGCTGCGGGTGACGGCCTGCGCGGCGAAGAACTCCGCCCACTCCCCCAGCTCCGGCGCCACCCGGCCCAGCAGCAGCCAGACGCTGTTCGGCCGGGAGCGCACCGGGGCAGCACCGGCGCAGGTGGGCTGCGCGCGGGTGGCCAGCACCGCCGCCCCGGCCCGCAGCGCGGCCAGCTGGGCCTGGGAGAAGCGGAGCTCCACCGCCGCCGCCCGCCGGGCCTGCTGCAGGCCGGCCTCAGCCTGCTCCAGCAGCGCGGCCGCCGCGCGGGCGCCCTGCACGGCCGAAACCTGCCCGGCCGCCCGCTGTCCAGCTGACCGCTGCGCAGCCGTCCGCTGCCCAGCTGGCCGTCGCATCCCGGCCCGGACCTTCTCCACCGCCGTCATGACCTCAGCCATCGCGCACACCTCCACCACTCGCACCCGCTCACCACCAAGGCACCCAGACCAAACCGGCACCCAGATCGCTGTTCGAACACTTGTTCGACAGCGCCACTGTAGCGCCCCCGCCGCCCCCGGCGTCAAGACCAGCTCGTGGTGTGATGGCGCGGTGAGCGTGACCGTGGTTGACCTGTCTCGGGACGCACTGCACGCCAGGATGGGCGAGGCGCTGGGGATCTACGTCGCAGCCATGGGTTATCCGCGCGGAACCGAGCGGCAGCGCGCCCCGATGTGGGCCGAGCACGCGCTGCGCGTGGGGTGGCACGCGGTGGCCGCAGTGGGCGATCCGGGCCCCGGCGAGCGGGAGAACCGGGAGGCCGGCCGCGCGGCGGGCCCCGTCCCCACCGGCCAGCTGCTCGGCATCGCCTACGGCTACCGAGGGGCCCGGCGGCAGTGGTGGTGCGAGGAGGTGCGCGGCGGGCTGCTGGCTCGCGGCATCCCCCCGCACGAGGCCGACGTGCTGCTGGGCGAGTACTTCGAGCTGACCGAGCTGCACGTGCTGCCCAGCGCACAGGGCCAGGGGCTGGGCGAGGCGATGCTGCGCCGGCTGCTCACCGGTCGCCCGGAGCAGCGGGTGCTGCTGTCCACCCCGGAGGTGGCGGAGGAGGAGAACCGGGCCTGGCACCTCTACCGGCGGCTGGGCTTCACCGACGTGCTGCGGCAGTTCAGCTTTGCCGGTGACTCACGCCCCTTCGCAGTGCTTGGGCGCGACCTGCCGCTGTGAGGGCCGCTACGGTCGGGGCGTGCATGACGTCATCGTGGTGGGCTCCGGCCACAACGCCCTGGTCAGTGCCTGCTACCTCGCCCGCAGTGGCCTGGACGTCACGGTGCTGGAGGCCGACACCGTGCTCGGCGGCGCCGTCTCCACCGTCGAGCGCTTCCCCGGCCACCAGGTCGACCGCGGCTCCTCGGCCCACCTCATGGTCCGCCACCTGGGCATCATCGAGGAGCTCGACCTCGCCGCGCACGGCCTGAGCTACGCCGACTGCGACCCGTGGGCCTTCGCCCCCGCCCCGGCCGGCAGCGACGCCCCCGCCCTGGTCTTCCACCGCGACCTGGACGCCACCTGTGCCTCCATCGAGGCCGCGTGCGGGGCGTCCGAGGCCGACGCCTACCGGCGCTTCGTCGCCGAGTGGGGCCCGCGCAGCGTGCGGGTGCTCGCCGCCTTCGCCGGGCCGCCCACGCCCGGGCACCTGCTGCGCTCGTTCTGGGGCATGGACTCCCAGGGCAACCCCGCGCGGCTGTCCCGGGAGTTCCTCACCTCCGGCGACGCGCTGCTGGAGGAGTGGTTCGACGACGAGCGGCTGCGCGCCGCGCTGGCCTGGTTCGGTGCGCAGTCCGGCCCGCCCACGTCCGAGGTGGGCACCGCGCCGATGGTGGGCTTCGCCGCCGCCATGCACTCCATCCCGCCGGGCCGGGCGATCGGCGGCAGCGGCGCGCTCACGAAGGCCCTGGCCTCCCGGCTGCGCTCCGACGGCGGCGAGATCTGCCTGGGCGACGCGGTCACCTCGCTGCGCCGGGGCATCGACGGCTGGCAGGTGCGCACCGCCAGCGGGCGCCGGCTGCAGGCTCGCACCGTGGTGGCCGGCTGCCACGTGCTCACCACGCTGGACCTGCTGGCCGCCGGCGGCGAGCGCACCGCCGAGCAGGCCCGCTGGCGCCGTGGGGTGCGGGTGGGCCCGGGCATCGGCATGGTGGTGCGCCTGGCCACCTCCGGGCTGCCGCAGTACAGCAGCGCCTCCCCGCACGACTCCCCGCACGCGGGCCTGCAGCTGCTGGTCAGCGACCGCCGCCAGGTGCACGCCGCGCACGGTGCGGCGCTGGCCGGTGAGCTGCCGCCCAAGCCGGTGGTGCTGGCCATGAGCTTCTCCACCCTCGACCGCAGCACCGTGCCCGAGGGTGAGCAGCAGCTGTCGCTGTGGGCGCAGTGGCACCCGTACCGGCTCAGCGGCGGGCGCAGCTGGGACGACGTCGGCCAGGCCGAGGCGGACCGCATCATCGCCGAGGTGGACGCGCTGGCCCCTGGCTTCGCGGCCACCGAGCTGCACCGGCACGTGCAGACGCCACTGGACCTGGAGCGCGAGCTGCGGCTGATCGGCGGCAACGTCATGCACGTGGAGATGTCGATGGACCAGATGATGCTGTGGCGTCCTGCGCCGGAGCTGGCTGGCTACCGGGTGCCCGGCCTGGACGGGCTCTACCTGACCGGGGCCTCCACCCACCCCGGCGGCGGCGTGGCCGGGGCCAGCGGGCGCAACACCGCCGCCCTGGTGCTCAAGGACGCCAGGGGCGGGCTGCTGCGCCGCACCGTCACCGCCGCCCAGCAGCGCCTGGGCCAGCGGTGAGCGCTCGCTCGGCTCGGCTCGGTCGTCGCGCCGCGTGGGTGCTGGGTGGGGTGGCCGTGCTCGCCCAGATCACCTACCCGCTGACCCAGGGCTCCGCCCGCGACGACGTGAGCGTGGCGGTGGTGCTGCTGCTCGCGGCGGCCTGCACCGTGCACGCCGCGTCCACCCGCGGGCTGCAATGGACCGCCGGCCTGCTGGCCGTCACCGCGGTGGGCGGGTTCCTGGTGGAGATGCTGGGCACCGCCACCGGCTTCCCCTTCGGCGCCTACGACTACGCCACCGGCCGCCTGGGCCCCACCGTCTCCACCGTGCCGGTGATCATCGGGCTGGCCTGGACCGCCGGCGCCTACCCGGCCTGGTGCGCGGCCAGCACGGTGGCCGGGGGCGCTCGGGGCCGGCGGCTGCTGCTGGCCACCGTGGGCCTGGCGGCGTGGGACCTCTACCTCGACCCGCAGATGGTCGCGGACGGGCGGTGGACGTGGATGCCGGGCTCGGCCACGCTGCCCTTCCTCGACGACATCCCGGTGAGCAACTACCTGGGCTGGGTGCTCACCGCCGCGGTGATGGTCGCGGCGCTGGAGGCGCTGCCGCAGACCCGACCGGACCGCCTGCAGCCCGACGAGCTGCCGCTGGCGCTGTACCTGTGGACCTGGCTGGGCTCGGCGCTGGCGCACGCGGTGTTCCTGGACCTGCCCGCCTCGGCGGTCTACGGCTTCGTGGCGATGGGCCTGCTCGGTGTCCCGCTGCTGCGCGCCCTGCTCCGGGGTGGCGCGACTCACGGCGGCGGCCAAGATCACCGGCGCGCCGAAGTCGCACGCCCGGCTCGCCGCGGCGGCCGACTGGCACGATGGGCCCGTGCACCTCTCGAAGACCCGGCAGCCCCGCATCCGTAGGTCGGCAGCCGTGGCGCTGCTGCTGCTGGTGATGCTTCCCCTGCTCAGCGGGTGCCTGCGGGCCAGGATGACGATGGGTGTCTCCGGCGACGACAAGGTGACCGGCGAGATCATCATCGCCACCCAGGGCGGGGCCCAGGCGCCCAAGGTGGAGGCACCCTCGGCGATCGCCGACCGGGTCAGCGTCCGCAGCTACGACCAGGACGGCTACCAGGGCAGCCAGGTGTACTTCAGCAACCTCTCCTTCTCGGAGCTGCAGCAGCTGACCACCATGACCAGCTACAGCGGCAACCAGTACCGGCTGAACGTGCGCCGCTCGGGCGAGGTGGTGAACCTGGACGGCTCGGTGAACCTCACCTCCCTGCGCAAGGAGGGCGCCGACGTGCAGCTGCGGGTGAACTTCCCCGGCGAGGTGACCAGCACCAACGGCGAGCGCGACGGCAACACCGGCGTGAGCTGGAACCTGCCCGCCGGCGAGCTCACCAACATCCAGGCTGCCGCCACCTACCAGGATCCGGGCACCCGCGGCTACTTCACCTGGTTCGTGGTGATGATCCTGCTGGTGCTCGGCGCCTCGGCGCTGGTGGTGTGGATGGCCCTCAAGGACCGCAACTACACCGCTCGGCTGCAGCGCGAGCGCGAGCTGCGCTGAGCGTGCGCCGCGCTCCCCTGCTGCTCCGCTGCGGGACGGCGCTGGCCTGGTCCGGGCTGCTCACCGCGGCGCTGAACAGCCTGGTGCTGCCGCGCCCGCGCCGACCCGTCGCCCCGGTGCAGCACCCGGTGACGGTGTGCGTGCCGGCCCGCAACGAGGCCGCCCGGCTGCCTCAGCTGCTGGCCGACCTGCGGGCCCAGCAGCACGTGCCGCGGCTGCGGGTGCTGGTGCTCGACGACGACTCCACCGACGGCACCTCCGCCGCGGCGACCATCGCCGCCGGTGGTGACGAGCGGGTGTCGGTGCACCGCCGCACCGACGGTCCGCCACCGGGCTGGCTGGGCAAGTCCGCCGCCTGCCACCGGTTGGCCGAGCTGGCCCTGGCGGAGCCGGCCCACCGCCCCGAGGTGCTGGTGTTCGTCGACGCCGACGTGCGGCTGGCCCCGGACGCGGTGGCCGCCGGGGTGGCCCTGCTGCACGACACCGGCACCGCGCTGGTGTGCCCGTGGCCGGTGCAGGTGGCCGAGATCGCAGCCGAGCGGCTGGTGCAGCCGCTGCAGCAGTGGAGCTGGCTGAGCACGCTGCCGCTGCCGGTGGCCCTGCGCTCGCACCGCCCGTCCATGGCTGCGGTGTGCGGGCAGCTGCTGGTGGTGGACACCGCCGCCTACGCCGCGGTCGGTGGGCACTCCGCGGTCGCCGGCGCGGTGCTGGAGGACCTGGAGCTGGCCCGGGCGCTGCGTCGGCACGGCTACCGCACCACGCCGGCCGACGGCTCGGAGCTGGCCAGCTGCCGCATGTACACCAGCACGGCCGAGCTGCGCGCGGGCTACGGCAAGTCGCTGTGGACGGCCTTCGGCACACCGGTGACGGCGGTGGCGCTGTTCGCGGTGCTCGGCGCGGCCTACGTGCTCCCACCCGCGGCGGCGGTGCTCGGCCGCGGCGCCACCCGGCGCTGGGGGGTGGCCGGGTACCTGGCTGCGGTCGGCTCGCGGGTGATCGCCGCCCGCGTCGGTGGCAGCCGAGCCTGGCCGGACGCGCTGACCCAGCCGCTGGGCGTGCTGGCGCTGGCGGGGATGACGGCCGCCTCGCACCGCGACCACCGCCGCGGGCGGCTGAGCTGGAAGAACCGCTACCTGGCGTGAGCCCGCCGGGCGTGAACCAGGTGCGCCGCACCCAGCACCGCCAGCACCACGCCCACCCAACCGGTGGCCGGGCCGGTGAACCCGGTGGCGTCCCACTCCACCGCCACCAGCCCCACCACCGCCAGCACCGCACGGGAGGGGCGCTCCCACACCGTGATCGCGCCGTAGCGACCGCCGCGGGCCCGGCTGGCCTCCATGCCCAGCGCCAGCGCCCCGAACACCACCACCTGCCACACCGGCACCCCCGCGGTGAGCACCAGCGCCACCCACCAGGCCAGCTCGGAGAAGCGGTCGGCGACGGAGTCCAGCGCCCGCCCGTAGCGACTGACCCGGCCGGACAGCACGGCGACCGCGCCGTCGAGACCGTCCATCGCCACCGACACCAGCACCGCCACGGCTGCCACCACGGGCAGCCCGGCCTCGGCGAGCACCGGCACCGCCAGCGACACCAGCAGCCCCACCGCAGTCAGCACGTCCGGCGTGACGCGCAGCCGCACCAGCGGCACGGCGAGGACGTACATCACCCGCAGCCAGCCGGACAGCAGCGGCACGTCGTCCGGGGTGATTCCCTGGTGCTGGGCCGACCACCCGTCGAGGTAGGCCTGCACGCCGCCGACCGGGGTCCGGCGGGGGCGAGGTCCACGCTCGGTCGCCACGCCCCGACGGTAACCGAGCGCGCCGGTCACGGCGGGCCGGCGTCGGGCGCCGCGCGCGCCCGGGACGGATCGAGGTCGTCACGCAGCGCCGCCACCTCCCGACGCAGCGCCTCGACCTGCTCGGTCAGGGCCAGCACGTCTCGGCGGGTCGCCGCCTCTGCATCCTCCTGCACCTCCCGGACCCGGCTGATCAGCCACGACGCCAGCGACGCGGTGACCACACCCAGCAGCGCGATGCCGGCGAGCATCAGACCGGCCGCGACGAGGCGACCGGTCACCGTCACCGGGTACCGATCGCCGTAGCCGACGGTGCTGACCGTGGTGATCGCCCACCAGAGAGCGTCCGGCAGGTTCACGATGGTGGCACCCGGCTGGTCGCGCTCGGCATCCAGCACCGCCAGTGCCGAGACGAGCAGCACGACGACCGTCGAGCCCCCGACGTACACCGCGACCCGCCCGCGCAGGCTCCCACCGGCCCGCCGGTTGAGCACGTCCAGCGCGGTGAGCAGCCGCAGCAGCCGAAGCGGGCGCAACAGGGGAAGCGCGATCACCACCAGGTCGAGGAGGTGGGTGCGCACGAACTCCTTGCGGGTGCGCGACAGCCGCAGACGGACGAGGTAGTCCACCGCGAACGCCGCCCACGTCGCCCAGGTCACCACCGAGCACACCACCACCCACCGGTGGTCCAGGGTCGGCTCGACGATGGGCCAGGCGTAGGCCACGAGGAAGGCGACGGCGCTGGCCGTCAGCACTCCCTCGGTCGCGCGGCGCCATCGCTGCTCGGACAGCTCACCGCGTGCCGTGCCGCTGCCGATCCTGTTGTCTCCCCCGGCTCGCACCGCGCCAGCGTGCCAGCAAACGGACTGTCGTGGTGGCTGGCGCGGGTGGTGGCTGGCCCGCCTGTCACGGCGGGCCGGCGTCGGGCGGGCTAACCCTGCTTGGGCTGCACCATGCCCAGCTCGGTGAGCACCTCGAGCGTCGCCCGGGAGAAGTTCAGCGTGTAGAAGTGCAGGCAGGGCACACCCTCGTCGATCAGCCGCTGCGAGAGCTCCGCGGCGATGGCCACGCCCTCACGGCGCACCGCGTCCTTGTCCTCCACCTCGCCGGTGCCGGCGGCGCGCTCCAGCCGCTGCACCACCTCCGGCGGCACCTCCTTGCCGGACAGCTCGGCCATCCGCTTCACCGAGCGCAGCGAGGTGATGGGCATGATGCCCGGCACGATCGGCTTCTCGCCCTGCTCGGGGTCGAGCTTGACCACCCGGTCGCGCAGGCCCAGGTAGTCCTCCGCCCGGAAGAACATCTGGGTGATGGAGTACTCCGCGCCGGCACGCAGCTTGTTCACGAAGTGCCGAGCATCGTGGTCGAGGTCGGGCGAGCGGTGGTGGCCCTCCGGGAAGGCGGCCACGCCCACGGTGAAGTCACCGAGGCTGCGGACCAGGCGCACCAGGTCGGAGGCGTACTCCAGGCCGTCGGGGTGCTGCTGCCACTCCCCCAGCGGGTCGCCGGGCGGGTCGCCGCGCAGCGCCAGCACGTTGCGGATGCCGGCGTCGGCGTAGGCCCCGATGACGCTGCGCAGCTGCTCGGCGGAGTGCGACACCGCGGTCAGGTGGGCCACCGGCAGCAGCGTGGTCTCCGTGGCCAGCTGGCCGGTGATCCGCACGGTGCGGTCGCGGGTGGAGCCGCCCGCGCCGTAGGTCATGGACACGAACGCCGGCTGCAGCTGCTCCAGGATCCGCACCGTCCGCCACAGCTGCGCCTCGCCCACCTCGTCGCGCGGCGGGGAGAACTCGAAGGAAAAACTGGGACGTCCGTCACGTCCGGAGCGGATGCGCTCCACCACCGACGGGGTGCCGGAGGAGTCCTCGGGGACCCCTGACAGCTGGTTCTCCGAGGTGGGGACGGGTGTCGGGCTCTGCGCGGTAACCACCGAACCAGCATAGAGAGCCCCCGGTCACGTGCGATCATTAGCACGTCGTGACACTCTCAGCCCATGTCCGTTTCGACCCTCGCCACCGCGGTGGAGCACGAGCTCACCACCTTCTTCGCGAGCCGCCGCGCCCAGACCACGCGGGTCGATCCGCTCTTCACCGAGGCCGCCCGCGCCCTCGAGGAGTTCGTCCTGCGGGGCGGCAAGCGGGTGCGTCCCAGCTTCGCCTGGTGGGGCTGGCGCGGCGCCGGCGGTGATCCCGACGGCCCGGAGGCCACCCGGGTGCTGCGGGCCTGCTCCGCGCTGGAGCTGATCCAGGCCTGCGCGCTGGTGCACGACGACCTGATGGACGACTCCGACACTCGCCGCGGCTTCCCCACCGTGCACACCGAGTTCACCCAGCGCCACCGCGACATGGGCTGGCACGGCGACGCCGAGCGCTTCGGCCTGGCCGCGGCGGTGCTGCTGGGCGACCTGGCGCTGGCCTGGGCCGACGACATGCTCCGCGCGGCCGACCTGCCCGCCCCCGCGCTGGCCCGGGCGCTGCCGTTCTGGGAGTCCATGCGCACCGAGATGCTGGGCGGGCAGTACCTGGACGTCTCCGCCGACGCCCGCCGCGACGAGACCCCCGAGGCCGCGCTGCGCATCGACCGCTTCAAGACCGCGGCGTACACCATCGAGCGACCGCTGCACCTCGGCGGCGCCCTGGCCGGTGGCTCCCCGGAGATGATGGCGGCCTACAGCTGCTTCGGCGCCGACATCGGGGTGGCCTTCCAGCTGCGCGACGACCTGCTCGGGGTGTTCGGCGACCCGGAGGTGACCGGCAAGCCCGCCGGTGACGACCTGCGAGAGGGCAAGCGCACCCTGCTGGTGGCGCTGGCCCTGCAGCGCGCCGACGCCACCGAGCCCGCCACCGCCGCGCTGCTGCGCCGCTCCCTGGGCCGCACGCTCGACGCCGACACCATCGCCGAGCTGCGCCGCGCGCTGGTTCGCCTGGGTGCGGTGGACGAGGTGGAGCAGCGCATCACCGAGCTCACCGCCAGCGGCCTGGCCGCCATGGACACCGACCTGGTGGAGCCGCTGGCCCGCAAGGAGCTGCAGGCCATGGCCGAGTCCGCCACCAGCCGGAGCTACTGATGCGCACCGTCGCCGGCCCCACCGACCACGTGGTCGTCGTGGGGGCGGGGCTCGCCGGGCTGTCCGCGGCCCTGCACCTGCTCGGCGCCGGCCGCGCGGTCACCCTCCTCGAGCGCGACGACCTGCCGGGTGGGCGGATGGGGCGCCTCGACGTCGACGGCTACCGCATCGACACCGGGCCCACCGTGCTCACCATGCCCGAGCTGATCGACGACGCCCTCTCCGCGGTCGGCGCGTCCCTGCACGACACCGTGCGGCTGCACCGGCTCGACCCCGCCTACCGGGCCCGCTACGCCGATGGCACCACCCTGGACGTGCACACCGATCCCGACGCCATGGAGGCCGAGGTGCGCGCCAAGATGGGCGCGGCCGACGCGGCGGGCTACCGGCGGCTGCGCACCTGGCTCACCGCCATGTACGACGCCGAGATCGACCGCTTCATCGGCGGCAACTTCGACTCCCCGCTGGACATGGTGTCCTCCCGCGCCGCGCTGGCCGACCTGTCGCGGTTCACCCGGCTGGGTGGGCTCGCCAGCCTCGCCGCCAGGGTCGGCGCGCACGTCACCGACGAGCGTCTGCGCCGGATCTTCACCTTCCAGGCCCTCTACGCCGGTGTGGCGCCGCAGCGGGCGCGGGCGGCCTACGGCGTCATCTCCTACATGGACACCGTGGCCGGGGTGTACTTCCCCGAGGGCGGCATGCACGCCGTCGCCCAGGCCATGGCCGACGCCGCGGTCACCGGTGGCGCCAAGCTGCAGCTGGGCACCGAGGTGGCCGAGCTGGAGCACGACGGCGACCGGGTCAGCGCGGTGCGCACCGCCGCCGGCGAGCGCATCGCCTGCGACGCCGTGGTCCTCACCCCCGACCTGCCGCTGGTGGACGAGCTGCTGGGCCGCCCGCACCGCCGCCGGCTGCCCACCCGCTGGGCGCCCTCGGCGGTGGTCCTGCACGGCGGGGTGTCCCGGGAGGTCACCGCCGGCTGGCCGGAGGCCGCGCACCACACCATCGACTTCGGCGCCGCCTGGAAGCAGACGTTCAGCGAGATCATCGCCGGCGGCCGACCCGGCCGCGGCCGGCTGATGAGCGACCCGTCCCTGCTGGTCACCCGCCCCAGCCTCACCGACCCCACGCTCGCCCCCGACGGCCAGGAGCTCTGCTACATCCTGGCCCCGTGCCCCAACCTGCGCACCGCCCCGCTGGACTGGGACACCCTGGGCCCGGCCTACCGCGACGAGCTGCTCTGCGTGCTCGAGGCCCGCGGCTACGCCGGCATCGCCGAGCACCTCACGGTGCACGAGCTGGTCACCCCGGCCGGGTGGGCCGCGCAGGGCATGGCGGCCGGCACCCCCTTCTCGGCCGCGCACACCGTCACCCAGACCGGGCCGTTCCGCCGCGGCAACCTGGTGCCCGGGCTGGACAACGCGGTGCTGGCCGGCTGCGGCACCACCCCCGGCGTCGGCGTGCCCACCACCGTCATCTCCGGTCGGCTTGCGGCCCAGCGCGTCACCGGGTGAGTGGTACAACGGGAAGTACGGTCACGAGACGGCAACATCACTCGATTCGCGCGTCGTTGCCCACGGGCCATGGGGGATGATGCTCGGTGATGACAGCGCCCACCAGTCTTCGCGAACGATCTCGAAGCGGCAACGGACAGGATCTCCTGAACCGTGGCCGCGTTTTTCTGCGTGGGCCGGCGGCCCCGGACGTGTACCTCGGACTCGTCGCCAGCCTGCTGATCCTGGCGGGCGGGCTCGGGGCCGGCAGCGTCCGCGTGCGCGACCCGCTGCTGGAGTCGGTCAAGCTGTCCTGGCTGCGCTTCGGCCACGGCCACGACCTGTCCACCGCCGCCATCTACGTCGGCGTGCTGGCCATGTTCTTCGCCTGGATGCGCATCGGGCGCCGGGTGCTGCGCGACGAGCTCAGCCCCACCGCGCTGCGTGGCGTGCTGGTGCTGTGGATGGCCCCGCTGCTGGCCTCGCCACCGCTGTTCAGCCGCGACGCCTACTCCTACCTCGCCCAGGGCGCGCTGCTGCGCGACGGGTTCAAGCCCTACGAGGTGGGGCCGGTGGCCAACCCCGGGGTGCTGCTGGACAACGTCAGCAGCGTCTGGACCACCACCACCGCCCCCTACGGCCCGCTGTTCCTGCTGCTGTCGGACCTCATCACCCGCATCTGCGGTGACAGCGTGGTCGCCGGCACCATCCTGCTGCGGCTGGTGATGCTGCCGGGCATCGGGCTGCTGGTGTGGGCGCTGCCCCGCCTGGCTGCGCACCTGGGTGGCAACCACGCCGTGGCGCTGTGGATCGCGCTGCTCAACCCGCTGGTGCTGGTGAACCTGGTGGGTGGCGTGCACAACGAGATGCTCATGGTCGGCCTGCTCGCCGCCGGCACCGTGCTGGTGCTCAACCGCAGGCACGTGGCGGGGTTCGCCGCGGTCGCCGTGGGCATGGCGATCAAGGCCACCGCCGGGCTGGCGCTGCCGTTCCTGGTGTGGGTGTGGATGGTGCACCGGCGCGAGGACGCCCTGGCGCGCGGCGAGCAGCCGGCGCACCCGCTGCGGGTCTTCGCGGTGACCGCCGGCGCCGGTGTGGCCATCGTGGTGGCGGTCTTCCTCGGTCCGTCGGTGCACCCCAACCTGGGCCTGGGCTGGATCACCGCGCTCAGCGGCTCCGGGTTGATCATCAACTGGCTGTCGCTGCCCACCGCGATGGCGCACATCATCACGCTGGTGTTCGGCTGGCTGCTGAACTTCCAGCTGGTGGCGGTGCTGCCCTACACCCGGATGCTGTGCGCGCTGGCACTGGTGGGCATCGTGGTGTGGCTGTGGTGGCGCAGCCGGCACTCCGCCGTGGCGGCCACCCGGTCCCTGGTGCTGGCCCTGGTGGCCGTGGTCATCCTGTCGCCCGCCGCGCTCACCTGGTACTACGCCTGGCCGCTGGCGCTGGGCGCGGCGCTGCCGTGGCGGCCGCGGCCGATGGCGCTGGTGGTGGGCCTGTCGGTGGGGCTCATGCTGCTGTTCCGCCCCTCGGGCGTCACCGGCATGTACAACTGGCTGGACGTGGCCGCCGCCCTGGGCCTGGGCGTCCTCACCGGCGTCTCGCTGCTGCGCCCGGACCCGCTCCGCCTGCGCGCACACTCCCCCGTCCACGCCCCGCTGCCCACCCAGCCGTGAGCGTCGCCGTGGTGGAGCGGGCACCGATGTCGCCGGACCTGGCCGAGTGCTACCGCCAGTGCCGCGAGCTCAACGCCCAGCACGGCCGCACCTACTACCTGGCCACCCGCCTGCTGCCGGCCTCCCGTCGCCCCGCGGTGCACGCCCTGTACGGCTTCGCCCGGCTGGTGGACGAGATCGTCGACGCCACCGACGACCCACGGCCCTGGCCCGAGCGTGCCGCCGAGCTGGACGCGGTGGCCGCCGAGCTGCGGTCCGGGCTGACCGGCAGCGGCCCGGCGCCGGTCACCCCCGTGGTGCGCGCGGTCTGCGACACCGCGCAGCGCTACACCATCGAGCCGCGGCTGTTCGAGGACTTCCTGAGCTCCATGCGGATGGACGCGGTGGGGTCGGACACCCAGGTGGACGAGTACGCCGACCTGGCCCAGCTGACCACCTACATGTACGGCTCGGCCTCGGTCATCGGGCTGCAGATGCTGCCGGTGCTGGGCACCGTGGTGCGCCGCGAGGTGGCCGCCCCCTTCGCCAGCGACCTGGGCATCGCCTTCCAGCTGACGAACTTCCTGCGCGACGTGGGCGAGGACCTCGACCGCGGCCGGGTGTACCTGCCGGCGGACACCCTGGCCGCCTTCGGCGTGGACCGCCAGCTGCTGGCCGAGCTGCGGGCCAGCGGGCGCAGCGACCCGCGGGTGCGCCGTGCGCTGGCCCACCTGGTGGCACTCACGCGCAGCACCTACCGGGCCGCCGAGCCCGGGGTGGACATGCTGCAGCCGGACGCCCGCCGCTGCGTGCGGGCGGCGTTCACGCTGTACTCCGACATCCTCGGCGAGATCGAGCGCGCCGACTACGACGTGCTCAGCCACCGGGTGGTGGTGCCGCGGCGCCGTCGGCTGCGGGTGGCGGCTCCGCTGCTGGCCCGCAGCCTGGTCAGAGCGCCATCGCTTGGGCGCGGCGCGTGACCTCCTTGCCCCGGTTGCCGTGCAGGGCGTCGATGGGGGTGCCGGGCAGGGTCTCGTCCTCGGTGAACAGCCACTCCAGGATCTCCTGGTCGCGGTACCCACCGTCGCGGAGCACGCTGATCAGGCCGGGCAGACCCTTGAGCACCCGGCCCTCCTCCTCCAGGAAGATCTCCGGCACGCTCACCACGCCGTTGCGCCACACCGCGAACATCGCGCCGTCACGGAGCAGCTGCTCCACGCTGGTGCGAGGTCGGTTGAGCTTCTTGGCCACGTCGGACAGCTGCAGGACCGGGACGTCAGGATCGAGGACGTCGTCCAGGTAGGGAATCGCGCTCACGACCACCACGGTAGCGGGCGGTGTCCGGCGGCTCGTCGGCCCGTCCGTCGCCGGTGCTGGGACGGGGCGCGTGGAACCGCTCGCAGGCAGGTCCGTCGCTACGATTGACTCGCTCCCACCGGTCTACCCGGGACCCTCCCAGCACCACCCCGTGCCCCCTGACAGACCAGATTGAGGTGTTGACGAAGTGCGCAGCAGCGGCTCCGAACTGCTTGGCGTGCTGCTCGACGGGCGCTACCGCATCGACTCCCCGATCGCCCACGGTGGGATGTCCACGGTGTACCGCGGCGTCGACCTGCGGCTGGACCGCCCGGTGGCCATCAAGGTGATGGCCCCGCACTTCGCCGACGACCCCGCCTTCCTGGCCCGCTTCGAGCTGGAGGCCCGCTCGGTGGCCCGGCTCAGCCACGCGGGGCTGGTGGCGGTGTACGACCAGGGCCGCGACGACGGCCACGTGTTCCTGGTGATGGAGCTGGTGGAGGGCGGCACGCTGCGTGGCCTGCTGCAGCAGAACGGCGCGCTGTCGGTCCCGGTGGCCTTCGCGGTGATGGAGCCGGTGCTGGCCGCGCTGGCCACCGCCCACCGGGCCGGCCTGGTGCACCGCGACGTCAAGCCGGAGAACATCCTCATCGCCGAGGACGGGGCGGTGAAGGTGGCCGACTTCGGGCTGGTGCGTGCTGCGGCTGCCGCCGGTGTCACCGCCAACAACGGCGTCATCCTGGGCACCGCCGCCTACCTCTCGCCCGAGCAGGTCTCCCCCGGCACCGCCGACGCCCGCAGCGACGTCTACTCCACCGGGATCCTGCTCTACGAGATGCTCACCGGCACCCCGCCCTACACCGGCGACAGCGCGCTGTCGGTGGCCTACCAGCACGTCAACAACGACACGTCCGCCCCGAGCCTGCGGGTGCGCGGGCTGGCGCCGGAGCTGGACGACCTGGTGCTGCGGGCCACCCGGCGCGACCCTGCCGCCCGCTTCGTCGACGCCGGCCAGATGCTCGCCGAGGTGCTGGAGCTGCGTCGCTGGCTGCACGTCCCCTCGGTGCGGGTGCCGCTGCCCCAGCCGGTCAGCCCGCACGCGGTGGGCGTGCGTCCCCCGGTGCCTGCTGGCCCTGCCAAGGGGACTGAGGGGGCACCCGACGAGCCCACCGTGCCCGCCCGGCGGACCACGGTGATGTCCGGCGCGATGCCAGGGGCCACGTCCACCCGCGGCTATCCGCGCACCGGCTCGGCGGCCATGGAGGTGCCGGTCAACGACAGCGAGTACTCCTTGCTGCGCCAGCGCGGCCGCCGGGTGGCGCTGGTGTGGGTGCTGGTGGTGCTGCTGCTGGCGGTGGCGGTCGGCGTCGGTGGGTGGTGGCTGGGCTCGGGCCGGTTCACCACGGTCCCCAACCTCACCGGCCTGTCCCACGGCGAGGCCCAGCAGGTGCTCGAGGACGTGGACCTCAAGGCCGAGGCACGCGACGGCTACGACAACACCGCCCCCATCAGCCAGGTGCTCGCCGCGCGACCGGCCCCGGGCGCCAAGGTCGCCAAGGGCTCCACCGTGGTGCTCACCGTGTCCCTGGGCCGGCCCGTGGTGCCCACCATCGTCAGCGGCACCATCTCGGCCGCGGTCAGCGAGCAGCTGCGCCAGCACGGGTTGCTGCCCGTGCTGGCTCCCGGCGCACACAGCGAGACCGTGGCCGAGGGCGGCCTGCTGCGGCTGAGCCCCGAGCCCGGCACGGTGCTCACCGTGGACGCGCCGGTGCAGGTGACCCTCAGCCTCGGCCCGCCGCCGGTGCGGGTGCCCGACGTCGCCGGTCGCAGCGCCGAGGAGGCCACCGCCGCGCTCGGCGACAGCGGACTCACGGTGGGCGGCACCATCCCGGTGTACAGCTCCGCGGTGCCGGCCGGGTCGGTGGTGGGCTCCGAGCCCGCCGCCGGTGCCGAGTCGCGACGCGGGTCGGCGGTCACCCTGCAGGTGTCCAACGCCCTCTCCGTCCCCGACGTCACCGGCACCTCCCCGGCCGAGGCCACCGCCCGGCTGAGCGCCGCCGGCTTCGCCCCCGTCATCGGCGCCACCGTGTTCGACCCCGCGGCCGACGCAGGCTCGGTCGCCTCCACCGTCCCGCCCGCGGGCACGCTGGTCGACCCGGCGACGCCCCAGGTGCAGGTGCAGATCTCCGACGCCGTCACGGTGCCCGGCGTGCGCGGGCGCACGGTGGACAGCGCCCGGGCCGCGCTGGCGGAGCTGGGGCTGCGGGTGAAGGTGCAGCAGCTGGTGCCCTTCGACGGGTCACTGGTGGTGGGGCAGTCCGCCGAGGGCGGCAGCCGGGTGGCCCCGGGCGCCGAGGTCACCATCACCGCCCTGCCCTGAGCGGGAAACCCCGCCCTGAGCTGGCGCCCTGCCCGAGCTAGGCGGCCTTGCGGTCCCAGCTGTCCTCGAGCATGCGCGGCTTGCAGGCGACGTAGCCGCCCACCAGCAGCACCGCCACGGCGCAGCCGAGCATGCTGAACGGCAGCCCCCACCCGCCGGTGGCCTCGTGCAGCAGGCCGAACAGCAGCGGGCCCAGGCAGGCCACCGTGTAGCCCACGCCCTGGCTGAACCCGGAGAGCGCGGCCGAGCCGGCCGGGGTGCGGGTGCGCAGGTTGATGAGCGTGAGCGCCAGCGGGAAGGTGCTGGGGCCCAGACCCACCAGGCTCACCCAGAGCAGGGGCAGCTCCATCGGCGCCAGGTACAGGCCCACGTAGCCCACGGCGAAGAAGGCGGCGCAGAGCACCACGATGAAGTACGGGTTGGCCACCCGGGTGGCCAGCACCGGCATGGTCAGCGCACCCACCAGGCCCAGCGCGGAGAAGAGTCCCACCATGTTGCCGCCCAGCTCGGCGCTGCCGCCGGCCTCGGTGAGGATCTTGGGGATCCAGGTGAACATGGCGTAGGTGTTGAGCGAGGTCATGCCGAACATCGCGGCCATCCCCAGGCCCACCGGTGAGCGCCAGGCCCGGCCCTCGGCCCGCACCACCGGCAGCCCGTCGTCCCCGGTGCCGTCACGCCCCCGCCTGCCGCGCTCCAGCAGCAGCACCGCCGTCCACGGCACCGCGGCGGCCAGCGCCACCAGGGTCCAGGAGCCGGTGGACACCCGCCAGTCGCTGGCGTTGGCCAGCGGCACGGCCACCAGCGCGGGCAGCACGGTGCCCAGCTGCAGCACGGTGATGTAGACGGTGCTCAGCCCGCCCACCCGGTCGGGGAAGTAGCGCTTGACCAGCGGCGGGATCACCACGTTGCCGATCCCCATGCCGCCCAGGGCCACCGCGGACAGCGCCAGCAGCACCAGGGTGTCGCCGGCCAACGAGCGGGTGAAGGTGCCGATCGCGGCCATCGCCATGGCCACCAGGGCCACCTGCTCCAGGCCGATGCGGTGCACCAGTGCCGGGGTCAGCAGGCCGAACACCGCGAAGGCCAGCGTGGGCAGCATGCCCAGCACCCCCGCCACCGACGGCCCGAAGCCGAGGTCGTCGCCGATCGGGTCCAGCAGCGGGGTGATCGAGGTGACCGCGGTGCGCAGGGTGAACGCCGCCAGCACGATGCCCAGCAGCACCAGGACGCGCCCCGCCCACAACGGCTTGGGGTGAGCGGCCGCCGGCCCACCTCCGGGTGTGCCCGGGCCCTGGGTGGCGCTCCCCTGCCCGACCGCTGTCATCACTGTTCTCCGCTTCTGCTGCTCGTGCTGCTCGTCTGTGCTCGTCTGTGCTCGGCCACCTCTGGCGACGCGCGGTCAGCTCCCCCACGCACGAGGGCACCGGCGCGCGTGCGCCGGTGCCCTCGTGGGTGCTGGTGACCAGGTGGGTCAGTCGCGCAGCATCTCCGCCACCAGGAAGGCCAGCTCCAGCGCCTGCTGGGTGTTCAGCCGCGGGTCGCAGGCGGTCTCGTAGCGACCGGCCAGGTCAGCGTCGGAGATGTCCTGGGCGCCACCCATGCACTCGGTGACGTTCTCGCCGGTGATCTCCAGGTGGATGCCGCCAGGGTGGGTGCCCACCCTGCGGTGCACCTCGAAGAAGCCCTGCACCTCGTCCACGATCCGGTCGAAGTGCCGCGTCTTGTAGCCCGACGCCGACTCGTGGGTGTTGCCGTGCATCGGGTCGCACTGCCAGATCACCTGGTGGCCGGTGGCCTGCACCTTCTCGATGATCGGCGGCAGCAGCTCACGAACCTTGGTGTTGCCCATCCGGGAGATCAGCGTGAGCCGGCCCGGGGTGTTGTGCGGGTCGAGCCGCTCCACGTACTCCACGGCCATCTCCGGCGTGGTGGAGGGACCGATCTTCAGCCCGATCGGGTTGGCCACCAGCTCGGCGAAGGCGATGTGCGCCCCGTCCAGCTGCCGGGTGCGGTCGCCGATCCAGAGGAAGTGCGCCGACAGGTCGAACAGCCGCGCGTTGGCGTCCGGCTCCACGTCGCGCTCCAGGCGGAGCATGGCGCGCTCGTAGTCCAGCACCAGCGCCTCGTGGCTGGCGAAGATCTCGGCGGAGTGCAGCGACGGGTCGCTCACGCCGCAGGCGTCCATGAAGCGCAGGCCGCGGTCGATCTCCTCGGCCATCGCCTCGTAGCGGGCGCCGGCGGGGGAGTTCAGCACGAACTCGCGGTTCCAGTCGTGCACCTTGTGCAGGTCAGCCATCCCGGCCGCGGTCAGCGCCCGCACCATGTTCATGGCGGCGCTGGAGTTGGCGTAGGCGCGCACCAGCCGCGACGGGTCGTGGCCGCGGACGGCCTCGTCGGCCACCAGCGAGTTGATCATGTCGCCGCGGTAGGACTTCAGCCCCAGCGCGTCGATGTCGGACGAGCGCGGCTTGGCGTACTGGCCGGCGATGCGGGCCACCTTCACCACCGGCATGGAGGCGCCGTAGGTGAGCACCACCGCCATCTGCAGCAGGGTGCGGATGTTGCCGCGGATGTGCGGCTCGGTGTTGTCCGCAAAGGTCTCCGCGCAGTCACCTCCCTGCAGCAGGAACGCCTCACCCCGGGCTACCTGCGCGAGGCGCTCGTGCAGGTTGTCCACCTCGCGGGAGACGGTGATGGGCGGCACGCTCTCGAGCACCTTGCGCATAGCCGCGGCCTGGTCGGCCGGCCAGCTGGGCTGCTGGGCGGCCGGGCGGGCCAAGGCGTCATCGAGCTTGGCACGCATGGCCTCCGACAACGGGGGAAGCTCGGGCAGCGTGTCGATCGGCACGTCGACGGTCCAGTTCACGCGGTCAATCCTAGGTGTTCGCCTGCGGCGCCTGCCGAGCGGTCAGGTACGCCTCGATCGCCCGGAAGCGCTGCAGGTTGTGCCGGGCGTCCGCGAGCGCGTCGTGGGCGTCGTCCGGGGCCTTGGGCAGCTCGGGGCTGCCGGAGTCCTCCCAGAGCTGGCGCAGCTCGCGGGTGAACCGCGGCAGCGCCCTCGGAAGGGCGGGCATGGCCCCCCACAGCTGGCACAGGGCCACGTGGTCGTAGGCGGCGATCCAGGCCCACAGCTCCGGGGAGTCCTCCGCGGTGAGGAAGGCCAGCAGCTCCTCGCGGATCTGGGCCCGGCTGCGCCACAGCGGCGAGGAGGGGTTGGGCAGCTTGGGCAGGACGTTGGCCCGCACCCACTTGCCGGCCTTGTCCGGGTTGAACTCGGTGGACACCGCGTAGTACTCGCGGCCGTCCTCGGCCGCCACCCCGATCGACACCAGGTCGATGGTGGTGCCGTCCTCGATGAACTCGCAGTCGTAGAAGTAGCGCACCGCGACAGCCTAGGGCCGCTCGATGGACCCGGGATCCACCTCGGGCACCAGCCCGGTGCCCGGGGCGTCCCCGGGGCGGGCTGACCGGACCGTGCTGGCGTAGACGTCCACGTACTCCTGGCCGGACAGCCGCTGCAGGGCCTGCATCACCTCGTCGGTGGCGGCCCGCAGCACGGCCGGGTCGGCGTGCCCGCCCGCGTGCGGCGAGAGGTCGATCGGCCGGCCCAGCGTCACCACCACCCGGGCCGGCCGCCACATCCGCGAGCCGATCGGGTTGACCCGATCGGTACCGGTCATGGCTACCGGGATCACCGGCACCCCGGCCTCCAGCGCCACCTGGGCCAGCCCGGCCTTGCCCCGGTAGAGGCGCCCGTCGGGTGAGCGGGTGCCCTCCGGGTAGATCCCCAGCACCGCGCCCCGGCGCAGCAGCTGCAGCGCGGTGGCCAGCGCCGGCTGCGCCGCGCGCAGGCTGGAGCGATCCACCGGCACGTGGCCGACGCCCAGGAAGAACCACCGTCTCAGCCGACCCACCAACCCCGGGGCGGTGAAGTACTCGCTCTTGGCCAGAAAGCTCACCCGCCGGGGTACCACCAGGGGCAGGAAGAAGGAGTCGGCGACCGCGAGGTGGTTGCTGGCCAGGATCACCGGGCCCTCCGCCGGCAGGTTCTCCAGACCCCGTACCTGGGGCTTGCAGGTCACCCGCAGCAAGGGCCCCAGCAGGACGTGCTTGGTGAGCCAGTACAGCATCGGCGACCCTCTTTCAGCTCCCGCCCGCGTGCTCCAACCCTAGCCAGGCACCACCCGTCCGAGGGGCGAGCCGCTGCGGCCAGCCCCTCGACCGCCGGTCGTGCCACCATGGTGAGGTGCCCCTCCCCCCCGGCGCCGAGCCGCTCGTCCCTGCTGGTCGCCCCAGCTCCGCGGTGGTGCCGTCGCGCCAAGGGTCCACCGTCACCATCGTCGACGTCGACCGCGCGCAGGAGGCGAGCCAGCGATGAGCACACCGGACTCCGCAGGAGGAGAGCGCGAGGAGCGCGACAAGGACGCCGCCGA
The DNA here is from genome assembly GCF_058133575.1 of Rhodococcus sp. Z13_19A. Taxonomy (NCBI): domain Bacteria; kingdom Bacillati; phylum Actinomycetota; class Actinomycetes; order Mycobacteriales; family Nocardiaceae; genus Rhodococcus; species Rhodococcus sp. Z13_19A. The sequence continues at coordinate 727,552 of NZ_JBYUNN010000002.1, read as the reverse complement.
GATCGACGCCGCGTTCGCCGAGCTGGTCGCGGGCTGGGACGCCGAGCCCAGCTGGGAGCAGGCCGAGCGGGAGGCGGGCGCCGCCACCGCCCGCTCGTCGACCGCCCCGAGCACCGACGAGCGCACCACCGACCCGGACGAGGACGACGCGCAGGGGCACGGCCCGGCGGGGGCCGAGCCGAGTCCGGCCGAGCCCGAGCAGCCCGGCGTCGCCACCACCGAGCCCCCGGTGAGCCGGCCGGCGCCGGTGGTCCGGCCCGACGAGCTGGACCTGGACGAGGACGAGGGGCACTACGAGCCGCCGGAGCCGCCGCCCATCCCGCGCCCGCACGGGGCCGGGCTGGGAGCGTTGGTCCTGCTGGCCATCGGGGTGGTGCTGCTGTTCATCCCCGGCGTCATCGGCCTCACCGACTCGGTGGGCTTCCCGCTGGGGCTGCTGGCCATGGCGTCGTCGCTGTTCTGGATGTTCCTGCTGCTGCGCGACGGCCCGCCGGTGGACTCCGGCTGGGACGACGGGTCGCGGATCTAGCGCACTCCCTGGGTCAGCGCGCTCCGGGCACCGATGGGGTGACCACGGCACGCGCCAGCTCCGCGGCGCCCACCAGGCCCGCGGCGTGCCCGGTCTGGGCGGTGCGGATGCGGGCCGGTGGGCGGTGTCCGGCGCCGGTGACCCGCCGGGCGTAGTGCTCGCGAGCCGCGTCCAGGAACAGCGGTGCCGACACGCTGACGCCGCCACCGACCACCACCAGGTCAGGGTCGTAGACGTCGCCCACCACGGCCAGGCCCTCCCCCAGCCAGCGGGCCAGGTCCTCCACCGCGGCCACCGCCACCGGGTCCCCGTCGCGGGCGGCCATCATCACCCGACGCCCCGTCAGCGAGTCCGGCTCGGCGGCGGCCTCCCTGGCCAGCACCGACGACCGCTGGGGATCGGCCGCCAGCAGCTCCAGCGCGGTGGTGGCCAGGGCCGTGCCGCTGCAGTAGCGCTCCCAGCAGCCCCGCTTGCCGCACGGGCAGGGACGCCCGTCGGGCACCACCCGCAGGTGGCCCAGCTCCGGCGCCACCCCGTGCGCGCCCCGGAACAGCCGGCCGTCCAGCAGCAGGGCGGCCCCGATCCCGGTGCCCAGGGAGATCAGCAGCACCACCCGGCCGCCCCGGGCGGCGCCAAAGCGGTGCTCGGCCCAGGCAGCGGAGTTGGCGTCGTGCTCGAGCACCACCGGCAGCCCGAGGCGCTCGCTCATCCGGGCGGCGACGGGAGCGTCGCGCCAGGGCAGGTGCGGGGCGAACAGCACGGTGGCGTTGTCGGGGCTGATGAACCCAGCGACGGCCAGGCCCACGGCGTGCACCTCGTGGCGGGTGCGCAGCTCGGTGACGGAGCGGGCCAGCGCAGCCTCCAGCGCCGCGGACGAGGCGGGGGTGGGGGCGTCGACGCTGTCCAGCACCTGTCCGTGCAGGTCCACCACACCGGCCCGGATGTTGGTGCCGCCCACGTCGATCCCCACGGTGAGCAGGCCCGACTCCCCCACTCCAGCGCCACCCACGGTCAGCGCCACCGGCCGCTGTCGACCACCGGGATCTGCTGCACCCGCGGACGGGTGTCGGCCGTCGCCCCCGGGTCGGGCGCCTCGCTCGCCGGGGCGGGTTCGCCGGCGTGCTCGTGCTCCTCCACCAGCAACCGCACGGTGCTGAGCCAGGCCAGGCCCTGCTCGGACAACCGGCGCAGCAGGTCGGGGCGCTCCCCCCGCAGCGCAGCGGCTGCCGCGCACAGCGGGCACCACCCGCAGTCGGGGGCATCCGACTCTGCTGCTTCGGCGGTCTGCGCGCGCAGCCAGGGGTCGAGGCGGTCCAGCAGCGCCTCCAGCAGGGCGCGCAGCTCGGCGAGGGTCTCCTCGGCGTCCAGGTGGGGCGGGCTCACTCGAGGGGTCACTGCATCCACGTCTCTGGGTCGGGGCGGAACCGGACCAGCAGCCCGGTGGGAGTCAGGTCGGCGGCCACGGCCACGCAGCGGCGCAGCACCGGCGGCAGCGGCATCCGGCGGCGCTGCCCGGCCACGGTCACCAGCAGGTCGTCGTCGATGCGCCCGAGCTGCACCGAGGAGGCCTGCACCAGTGGGAGCGGCAGCTCCCAGCGGTACACCGAGTCCAGCCCGGAGCCGGACTCCCGGAGCACCTGCGGCGCCGCCACGGTGGCACCCGCGGGGGCGAGCACGTCGGTGTCGCGGTAGACCTCGGCCGCCAGCTCGGCCAGCTGGGGCAGGCCCACCGGCTCGCGGGCCTGGCAGGGCACCGCCTGCACGCCGGCGTCGGGCAGCTCGGCGTCCAGCGCCGCGAGCACCGCCGCCTGCTCGGCGCAGCGGGTGCGCAGCCACTGCAGGGCGGGATCGGCGGCGACGTCGGCGCCGGCAGCGGCCGTCGGTGCGGGCAGCACCTGGTTGGCCAGCACGCGGTCCACCCGCAGGCCGTGCAGCGCCAGCGACGTCACAGTGCGCCGGGTCTCGGCCAGCACCACGCGCTCGGGCGTGAGCACCAGCCGGACGGTGGTGCGCTCGGGGTCGGCCAGCAGGGCGCGCACCGCGCGGGTGGACTCCTCCAGGCGCTCCACCGCGTCCACCAGCCGGGCCACGCGCGCGCCACCGCGACCACCGAACGCGCCGTAGGTGAGCCGGCGGTGGCGGGGCCACACCCGCTCCAGGTAGCCGCTCACCGCCTCGGGCAGGGCCAGCATCCGTAGCGTCTCGGCGGTGGGCCCGCAGTCGAGCACCACCACGTCCCACCTCCCGCTGTCGGCCTGGCGGCGCACCTCGGCCAGCGCGAGCAGCTCCTCCACGCCGGGCAGCACGCTCAGCTCCTCCGGCTCCAGGCCCGCCATGCCGGTGTCGGCGGGCAGCGCCGCGCCCACCAGGGCACCCAGCTCGGCGCGCAGCGTCACCCACTGCTGGTCGAGCAGCGCGTGCGCGTCCAGCTGCATGCCCGCCAGGGCGCCGTCCACCTCGGTGGGCTGGGACCCCAGGGGCACGTCCAGCGCATCGGCCAGGGAGTGCGCGGGATCGCTGGAGATGACGAGGACCTTCAGCCCGGACTCGGCCAGGCGAACCGCGCTCGCCGCGGCCAGGGTCGTCTTGCCCACGCCGCCCTTGCCGGTGAACAGAAGTATCCGCACGTGACTCCCCCCAACCGGCGACGTGGCACCCGGCGCAGGTCCCAGCAGAAGCCCCGACCCTACCGGCCGGTGCCGGTTCAGCCCTCTACGCGCTTCTTGAGCTCCTTGAGAGCGGTGTCGGTGATGACCTTCTCCGCCTTGCGCTTGAACATGCCGATCATCGGGATGGCGAGGTCCACCGCCAGCGAGTAGGTCACCTCGGTGCTCTCGCCGCGCGGGCGCAGGGTGTAGGACCCCTCCTGCGCCTTCTGCATCTGACCCTTGACCAGCTTCCAGCTCACCGCGCAGCCGTCCGGCGCCCAGGTGTAGGTCAGCTCGTAGGTGTCCTTGACCATGCCGGCGTCCAGCTCGAAGCGGACGTGCGAGCCGCGGCCGTCGTCGCCACGCTCGAGCACCTCCACGACCTTCACCGCCTGGGCCCACTCGGGGTAGGCCTCGAAGTCGGCGATCACGGCCATGACCTGCGCCGGTGGCGCGTCGATGACGATGGACTGAGTTGTCTTGTCGGCCACGGCGCTGAGGCTACCGCTTCACCACGAGCGTGGGACCGCTCGGCTGGGCCGGGCCGGCGCTGCCCGCGGGCGCCTCACCTGCTGCTCGCCCCGCCTCCAGCTCGGCCTTGAGCTCGAAGGCCAGTGCCTTGGCCCGCCGCCGGCGCGCCTGCGCGGCCGCGAAGATCTCCTCCGGCGCGGCGTCGGGCACCTCCGCCCGCAGGAAGTAGTGCAGCACGGTGCCGTCCAGCACCGGCTCCAGCCACACCTCCATGCTGCCCTCGACGGCACCGCTGACCCGCCAGCGCAGCCCGGCCGGGCCGCGGTCGTCGTGCAGGTGCAGCGACAGCTCGGGCCACCAGCGTCGCCAGCGCTGCCGCGGAGCCAGCGCCGCAGCCACCTGAGCAGGGGCTACGGCCAGGAACGTCTCGTCCACCACGTCGAGGGCACTCACGCACACAGCGTCACACACCGGCGCAAGAACCAGCCAGTCGCCAGACGCACACGATAGGTTGACCACACGATAGGTTGACCAGAGGTAACAGGCACTTGCCTGACTGAGCAGCCCAGCTCCACACCTGACCGGAGGCACTTCGTGCGTGAGTACAGCGTCCCTTCCAACTACTCCGTCGACGACAGCGCCAGCGTGGCCGCGATGGTGTTCTCCCACGCTGAGAGCTATCCAGACACGGTGATGTTCCAGCGCCGGGTCGGTGGCGAGTGGACCGACGTCACGGCGGCGGAGTTCGCGGTGCAGGTGACCGCGGTGGCCAAGGGACTGATGGCCTCGGGCGTGCAGAAGGGCGACCGGGTGGGACTGCTCTCGGCCACCCGCTACGAGTGGGAGCTCATCGACTTCGCCATCTGGACCGCCGGCGCGGTGACGGTGCCGATCTACGAGACCTCCTCCGCCGACCAGGTGCAGTGGATCCTCAGCGACTCCGCCGCCGTGGGCATCGTCTGCGAGAACGCCAAGCACCGCGCGATGCTCAACACCATCGAGGCCGAGTGCCCCGACCTCGCGCACACCTGGCAGATCGAGGGCACCGAGGCCCACGTCCTGGAGGGCTCCGGCTCGGCCGCCGTGGAGGCCCTCACCCAGGCCGGCGCCGGCATCACCGACGACGAGCTGCACGCGCGCCGCCGGGAGGTGGTCGCCGACGACATGGCCACCCTCATCTACACCTCCGGCACCACCGGCCGCCCCAAGGGCTGCATCCTCACCCACCGCAACCTGCTCGCGGAGTCCGACTCGGCCACCTCGGTGTTCGCCAAGCTGATGCACCCCGGCCAGCGCACCCTGCTGTTCCTGCCGCTGGCTCACGTCTTCGCCCGGGTCATCGCCGTGGCCAGCTTCGAGAAGCGCGTGGTGCTCGGCCACACCGCCGACGTGAAGAACCTGGTCAACGACCTCGGCGTGTTCAAGCCCGACTTCGTCCTCTCGGTGCCGCGCGTGTTCGAGAAGGTCTACAACACCGCCCGCCAGAAGGCGCACTCCGGCGGCAGCCTCAAGGGCAAGATCTTCGAGGCCGCCGACGCCACCGCGGTGGCCTACAGCGAGGCCCAGTACACCGGGGGCCCGAGCCTGGCCCTCACGGTCCGCCACGCCGTGTTCGACAAGCTGGTCTACGCCAAGCTCAAGGCCGCCCTCGGCGGGCGCTGCAACGCCGCCATCGTCGGTGGCGCACCGCTGGGTGCCCGGCTGGGCCACTTCTTCAGCGGTGTGGGCGTGCCGGTGTACGAGGGCTACGGGCTCACCGAGACCACTGCGGCCCTCACCGCCAACGGCCCCGGCGCCCAGAAGATGGGCACCGTCGGGCGCCCCATCCCCGGCTGCGCGGTGCGGGTGGCCGAGGACGAGGAGATCCTGGCGACCGGGGACGTGGTGTTCTCCGGCTACTGGCACAACGAGCAGGCCACCAAGGACACCTTCGTCGACGGCTGGTTCCGCACCGGCGACCTCGGCTCGCTGGACTCCGACGGCTACCTGACGATCACCGGCCGCAAGAAGGAGCTGATCGTCACCGCCGGCGGCAAGAACGTGGCGCCCGCCGTGCTGGAGGACAAGCTCCGCCAGCACCCGCTGATCAGTCAGTGCATGGTGGTCGGCGACCAGAAGCCGTTCATCGGTGCGCTCATCACCATCGACCCCGAGGCGTTCCCCGACTGGCTCAAGGCCCACGGCAAGCCCGCGGACACCGACGTCGCCAGCCTGGTGGAGGACGTGCAGCTGCTGGCCGACATCGAGGGCGCGGTGACCAACGCCAACAAGGCGGTCTCCCACGCCGAGGCCATCAAGAAGTTCCGCATCCTGCCGGTGGACTTCACCGAGGACACCGGTGAGCTGACCCCCACGCTCAAGCTCAAGCGCAACGTGGTGGCCAAGTCCTTCGCCACCGACATCGAGAGCATCTACACCACGTAGCTCGCCGCGGTCTGGCCGACAGCCCAGGCCGCCCCGCCGCCAGCACAGCGCCCCCGCGACCGACATCGCGGGGGCGCTGTGCTGTGCCTGTCCCGGGGCCGCTGTTGCCCTGGCGCGGTGGGCTCAGCCGTCGATGAGGGTGCGCAGCCGCTGGGACAGCCGGTCCCAGCGCCAGTGCTCCGCCGCCCAGGTGCGCCCGGCCGCCCCCATCCGCGCGGCGAGGTCGGGGTCGGCCAGCAGTCCGCCGACGGCGCGGGCCAGCTCGTCCACGTCGCGCCCGTCCACCACCCGCCCGGTCTGTCCGTCCAGCACCGTCTCCGGGGCGCCGCCGGAGCGTCCGGCCACCACCGGCAGCCCCGAGGCGGAGGCCTCCAGGTACACGATGCCCAGCCCCTCCACGTCCAGCCCCGCGCCGCGGGTGCGGCAGGGCATGGCGAAGACGTCGCCGAAGGTGTGGTGGGCGGCCAGCTCGTCGGCGGGCACTCCCCCGGTGAACACCACGTCCTGGGCCACCCCGGTGGAGGCGGCCAGCTTGTGCAGGGTGTCGGAGTAGGGCCCGCCGCCCACCAGCACCAGGGCGGCGCCGGGCACCTGCCGCTGGATCTGGGGCAGCGCGCGGATCAGCATGTCCTGCCCCTTGCGCGGCACCATCCGGGACACGCACACCACCACCGGCCGCTCCCCCAGCCCGTAGCGGGCGCGCAGCTCGGCGCGCGCGGCCGGGTCGGGCTGGAACACGGTGGTGTCCACGCCGGAGGGCAGGTGCTCCAGCGCGGCGCGGGGACCGAACGCCGAGGCGAAGCGCCCGCGGGTGTAGCGGCTGACGTAGGTGACGACGTCGGCGCTGTCGCCGATGCGGCGCAGGGCGCTGCGGGCAGCGGGCAGCATCGACCAGCCCACCTCGTGGCCGTGCGTGCTGGCCAGCACCCGCTCGGCGCCGGCCGAGCGCAGCGCCGGACCGAGCAGCGCCAGCGGGGCCGCCGCGCCGAACCACACCGCCGAGCACTGCCGGTCCACCAGCAGCCGGCGAGCCCGAGCCAGCACGTCGGGGGTGGGCAGCATCAGCGTCCCGGGGTGGCGCACCACCTCGAAGGGCTGCGCGGCGTCGAAGCGCACGTGCGAGTCGCTCCGCCAGGACGGGGCGTAGACCACCAGCTCGTCGGCGGGCAGGTGCTGGGCGAAGGTGTGCAGGTAGGACTGGATGCCGCCCGGTCGTGGGGGAAAGTCGTTGGTCACCACGAGTGTCCGGCGCATCCTGAGCAGGCTAGTCCAGCGCCTGCTGCAGCCAGCGGCCCCACTCGACCAGCAGGGCGCCGAGCGAGACGCCGAGCACCGGCTGCACCGCGGCGTCGATCTCCGCGGTGGAGGGAGCGGGTAGTGCAGCCACGGCCAGGTACACCCCGCGCAGCGCGTCCTCGCCCCGGGTGGCGGCCAGGAACACCGCGAACGACCACGACAGCTGGTAGGCCAGCTCCACCTTGGCGCCGCTGGTGGTGGTGGCGAACTGGGTGTCCACGGGCAGGCTGTCCGGTGGGCCCGCCGAGCGCACCACCGCGGCCACGGCGGGTGCGCCGTCGGACAGCGAGACCCCACTGGCCCGGTAGCCGACGTAGTCGGCGAAGCCCTCGGCCAGCCACACCGGGGCCTGGGCGCTGGTGGCGGCCCGCGCGGCCACGTGGGTGAGCTCGTGGCGCAGCACCACCCGGCGCGACAGCGGGGTGAGCCGGCTCAGCGTGGCCGGGTTGAACACCACTCGCTGGCCACGGACGGTGCCCGCGGAGCGGTCGATGTTGTCCGCGATAGAGACTGCGGCAATCTCCCCCTCGGCGAAGTCCGGGCCCACCAGCGCGCGCAGCTCGTCCTGGTGGTCTGGCAGGAAGACCGCGGCGCGCTGCTGCCAGCCCGGCCCCCAGAAGTCGGTGACCGCGGCGACGGCCGGGCCGAGCTCCTTGGCCAGCAGGTCGAGGTCGGCGGCGCGGCTGGGGTGGCCGAGCACCACTCCCTGGGGCACCACCCGGGCGATCACCGGGCCGAAGTCCCACAGCCCGCGCCAGGTGCTGCGGCCGTAGCGGTCGGCGGCGGTGTCGCTGACCAGCCGCCACACGTCCCCGCGGCGGGCCAGCACCACGCCCACCGGGCGGGTGGTGCTGGCGGCGTCCGCCCCGGCGATGGCGTAGCGCAGCACCACCGGTGGCGACCAGACCTCGTCGGCGCCCAGCCGCGCGGTCACTGCGGGGTCGACGGTGGGCACCGCCTCCTCGGTGATGTCGTAGCCCCAGTCGGCCAGCGGCACCTGGGCGAGGTTGGCGGCCCTGCGGGCCTCGGCGGCGGGGAAGCCGACGTCGGCACCCGTGTCGAACAGGGTGGCCAGCAGCGCGGAGTCGTTGCTGCGCACGGCGACGGCCCACTGGTCGAGCAGCTGTTGCACCGCCTTCTTGCGCGCGGCCTGGCTCGCCGCGGGCGGCACTGCGTTCTGCGAGGCGGTGGCGGTCAGCGGTGGGGCACCGGTGGTGCTGGGCCCGGACACTCCCGCGTCCCGCGACGTTGGGGTGTCCGACCGCAGCGCCACCACGGCCGCGGTGATCACCAGGACGAGCACGAGCGCCGCCAGCAGGACGCGCGGCAGCGCACGACTGCTCATCGGTCCAGCCTAGGACACCCCGTCGTCGTGGCGGGGTGTCCGTTCCGGTGGCCCGCGCGGATCAGTGCAGCGGAGTGATCAGTAGCGGCGAGCACCGGTGTAGGGCATGTTTCCCATCGGCGCGACCTTGACGGGCTGGCCCTCGGTGGGGGCGTGCACCATGTTGCCGCCGCCGGCGTAGATGCCCACGTGCGAGACCGGGCTGTAGAAGAACACCAGGTCGCCGGGCTGCAGCTGGTCGCGGGAGACCGGGGTGCCGCCGCCGGCCTGTGCTGCGGCGGTGCGCGGGATGGCGGTGCCGGCCTGGCGGAAGGCCCACTGGGTCAGCCCGGAGCAGTCGAAGGAGCCGGGGCCGGTGGCGCCGTAGACGTAGGGCGAGCCGAGCTTGCTCATCGCCGCCTGCAGGGCGGTGGCGCCACGACCCGAGCCGGCGGACCGGGTGCTGGCGACCGCGGGAGCGGCCGGGGCGACGGCCCCGCCGCGAACGGCCGCAGCGGGAGCCGCGGGCTGGCTGGCAGCCTCCGCGGGCGGCGTGACGGGGGTGGTGGGAACCGGGGAGACGAAGCCCGCCGGGACGATGGCACCGGCGTAGCGCACCCGCTCGGCCTCGGTGAGCGAGGCCAGCTTGGCGCGGACCGCGGTGGACCGGGTGCTCAGCTCGTCCTGCTTCTTGCGCAGGTCCGCCTGCACCAGGGCGGCGGCGTCGGCGGCGGCCTTGGCGGCGGCGTCAGCCGAGCGCGCGTCGGTGGCGGCGGTGGCGGCCTGGGCGGAGGCGGCGGAGAACTTCTGCACCCGGTCGTTGGTGTCCGCGGCCAGCACGTCCAGGCCCGACATCTGGTCGAGCAGGTCCTGGGGCGACTCGCTGATCATCAGCGCGGACAGCTTGTTCAGGCGTGCGCCCTGGTAGGAGGCGGAGGTCAGGGCGTCCACGGTGCCGCGGAACTGCTCCTGCTCCGACTGCGCCACCCGGAGGCTCTCCTGCGCGGAACCCAGCCGGGCCTCGGCGTCGACCCGCTGCGCCTGCTTGGCGTCCAGGTCGACCTGCGCGCCCAGGAGCTGCTCGTTGACCACCTCGGCGTCGTGGCCCAGCCGGGCGAGCTCCTGCTCAGCCTGGGTCGCGTTGTCGGGGAGCACCGGGTCGGCGCTGGCCGGGGTGGCCGACATCGTGGCGATGGCCACCGCGGCCATTCCGGCGGCGAGGACGCCACGAACAGTGCGTGTGCGGGCCGTACGAGCTCGAGCTAGGGACGCCACAGGGCGAAGTCTCCTTGTATCCGTTAACCGCCTACCGAGTTAGCTGACGGGTTCGGACTGGACACAAACAGCCCTACAGCGCGGTCGCCCGTGACGGCGGCGAGCTGATTCACCCCGGAGAACTGGGTTCCCGGCTCGACTCCCCGACGGGTCGACTCGGCGGTGACCCCCAGTGCAGTCCTCTTGAGACCGCTAACCCCTGGAAGGTCTCGGCCAGGTTACGGAATGGACATCCCCCGTGTCTACTGTGACCGTTTCGAGACGTGGGTGGCGTCGCTCAGCGGCTCGCCACGTCGAAGGTCATGCCGGCGCGGCGCAACCTGTCGAGCAGGGCGGTCCCCATGGCGCTGGCCGGGGTGAGCACGCCCGCCGCTGCAGGCAGCTGCGCGCGGTCCAGGGCCAGGCACAGCGCGCTCTCCCCCATCATCATCGCGGTCGCGGCGTAACCGGGATCACCCTGCGCGGCGACGGTGCACACGTACCGTCGACCGGTGGTGGTGCGGGTGTGCACCTCCATCCGGAAGTAGCCGTTGCGCTGCGCTCGCTCGGACGGGCCGCTGCCGGGGCTGGGCAGCACCCGGTCGAGCACCCAGCGGGCGGGGCCGAACATGAGCCCGGCCGCAGCACCCCAGGTGCCGCCGGCGATGGCCAGCGCAGCACCGGGTGAGACGACTGAGTCGCCGCAGCCGATCACCTCGCGGTAGCGGAGCGTGCGGCCGTAGGCCCAGCCCTGCAGCGCGTTGCTGCGCCGCACGATCCGGGTGTTGTACTGCGCCATGACGAACGGGGCCGTCCAGCCGCCCAGCTCGGAGTCGCGCCGCACGAAGGCCTGGTCGGCCTCCTCGCCCAGCTGCGGCTCGGCGGCGCGGTCGGGGCTCATCGCGTAGGGGTCGGCCACGTGCTCGGCCAGGGACGGGTCGGTGCGCACCACGTCCACCTGGTTGCGCAGCGAGTCGATGGTGCCGCCGCTGAACCCGCCGCGGGCCGCCTTCACCACCAGCGTGGTGTCGGTGAGCTCGCCGGCGCCGTCCGCGCGGACCTGCTCGTGCAGGCTCAGCACCCCGAGGTCGGAGGGGATGGAGTCGAAACCGCAGGAGTGCACGATGCGGGCACCGGTGCGCGCCGCCACGTCGTGGGCGGCGGCCATGCTGTCGCGGACGAAGAGCACCTCGCCGGTGAGGTCGACGTAGTCGGTGCCCGCGGCGGCGCAGGCGCGCACCAGGGGCAGGCCGTACTTGGCGTAGGGCCCCACCGTGGTGGCGACCACCCGGGCGGCCTGGGCCACCCGGCCCACCGCGTCGGCGTCGGCCGCGTCGGCCACCACCAGCGGCCAGCTCTGCGCGGCCGGGCCCAGCCCCGCGCGAGCCGACTCCAGCCGCTGCAGGGAGCGACCGGCCAGGCCCACGCGCAGGTCCGCCGGGGCGTGCTCGGCCAGGTAGCGGGCCACGAGCTTGCCGACGAAGCCGGTGGCTCCGAACAGGACGACGTCGAGCTCCCGGTCCCCGGCGGGCTGCACCGGGGCTTCCGGCGCGGCGGGCTCGGTGGGTGCGGCCGGCTCGGTGGGTGCGGCGGGCTTCGTCACCTCCACCACGGGCTCCGTGGGCTCGGACGGCTCAGTGGGCTCGAGGGGCTCGTGCTCGGTGTCTGCCATGCCGACCACCCTAGGGGGACAGGGCGAGCCGCCGCTGCCCCCACGAGGCGGCTCAGCCCGCGCGGCGGTCCGGCGCCGGCGGCGGGTCCTGGGGCACCAGCCGCAGGCGGGGCACCATGCCGGCCTCGGCCAGCACCTCCATGGCCCGCTGCTCCTCGGCCCCGATCTCCACCGCGCTGCGAGCGGGCAGCCCGGTGGTGGCCGTGGCCGGCGCGGGGAGCCCGGGGTGGCCCAGCAGCACGGAGATCACGCAGTCTCCGCACGCGAGGTCGCGCACCGCACACGTGTCGCAGTCGATCACCATGGTCCTGCTCCATCTCGCCGAGCGGTCGGGTGGCTCCTGACCGGCCTCGGCGCGGACGCTAGGGGCGGGCACCGACAAGAACCCGTGCTCAGCGGGCCAGCCGCTCCAGGAGCACGTCCGAGGCGACGCTGTGCGCGCCCATCGCCCGCACCGACTCGGCCACCTCCCGGTCGGAGCTGGCCACCACCACCGGCCGGCCCTCCGGCTCGGCGGCGGTGAGCTCGCGGATGACGTCGTCGGCGATCACGCCGTCGGCGCTGAAGACCACCCGCACCCCGCGCGCCCACACGTGCCCGCCGCCGGAGACCACCGCCGCGCCGTCGAACACCACGGTGACCTCCGCCCGGGTCTGGGCGGCCAGCAGCGCCAGCGAGCGCACCAGCCGGTCGCGCTGGGCGATCAGCGTCAGCTGCGGGTACCCGGTCTTGCTCACGTTGTAGCCGTCCACCAGCAGGTGCACCTCCGGCAGCCGCAGCGCCCGGTCCAGCGCGCGCTCGTCGGGCAGCACCCGGCCGGGGGTGCGCGGCCGAGCGAGGGCGGCGGCCACCTGGTCGGCCGGCAGCACGCCGCGGGCGGTGGTCTGCGGGTAGATGCCCAGCTCGGAGCGCAGGCCCTTGCCCACCCCGGTGAGGGTGTCCAGCAGCAGCCGCAGCCGCACGTCGTCGGCGTTGCGGGCCTCCCCCGCCGCCAGCCGCGCCTGGTCGCGCTCGCGCTCGGCCCGCTCGGCCCTGGCCTGCTCGGCCGCCAGCCGCGCCTGGTCGCGGGCCCAGTCCGCGCGCACCTGCTCCAGCTCGGCCGCCACGTCCTGGGCGCGGCCCTGCTGGGTGGTCGAGGCGACCGCGGCGGCGTCCAGGGCCTCCCGCAGGCGCTGGCCCTGCTGGCGCAGCCGCGCGCGCAGCCGGGTCACCTCCTCCTCCAGCGCGGGGGCGGGTGCGGCGGCGGTCGCCTCCCGTGCCTGGGCCAGCTCGGCCGCCAGGCGCTCGTGGGTGCGCTCCGCCTTCAGCAGCCGCCCGCGCAGCACTGCCACCTCCGCCCGCAGCGCCCGCAGCTCGTCGATCTCGCCCGCCTCCGCCACCAGCTCGGCCGCCACCGGCTCGCCCAGCAGCAAGCTGCTGGCGGCGGCGGCCACCCGGTCGGCGGAGGCGGTGTCCAGCTGGTGGACGGTGCTGCCCCGCAGCTGCTCCACCACCGCCGCCCGGAAGCGGGGCTGGGTCCGCACCGCCACGACCATCTGCCGCGAGCCCAGGCGTCGGCGCTTGGCCGGGGTGAACCGCAGCAGCGGTCGCAGCTCGGCGGGCACGTCGGCGGGGCGCATGGCGGGCAGCGCCGCGTCGACCAGGTCGGCCAGCCGGTCGAGCACCGCGGCGGGCAGCTCCTCCGGCCCGGCGTCGCGCAGGGTTTCGGTCACCGCTCAATGCTATTCACCGGGCAACGCCGCAGGTCGCGGCGCCGGCACAGGAAGTGTCGGTCGCCTGACCTAGCGTGCGCGCCCATGAGCTCTCCACAGCTGGTGCAGCCGAACCAGCGGCAGCTGACGTTCGACGAGCTGGGCACCCCGCTGAGCGAGGTCACCTTCGTGGTGGTGGACCTGGAGACCACCGGCGGCAAGGCCGGCGTGGACGCGATCACCGAGATCGGCGCGGTGAAGGTGCGCGGCGGTGAGGTGGTCGGCGAGCTGGCCACCCTGGTCGACCCCGAGCGCGGCATCCCCCCGCAGATCAGCCAGATCACCGGCATCACCTCGGCGATGGTGCACGACGCCCCGACCATCGCCGCCGTGCTGCCCGCGTTCCTGGAGTTCGCCGCCGGCGCGGTGCTGGTGGCCCACAACGCCCCCTTCGACACGGGCTTCCTCAAGGCGGCCTGCGAGCGGCTGGGGCTGCCCTGGCCCGGCCCGCGGGTGCTGTGCACGGTGAAGCTGGCCCGCCGGGTGCTCACCCGCGACGAGGCCCCCTCGGTGCGGCTGTCCGCGCTGTCGGCGCTGTTCGGCACCGAGACGCTGCCCACCCACCGCGCCCTCGACGACGCCCGTGCCACCGTGGAGGTGATGCACCGGTTGTTCGAGCGGGTGGGCAACCTGGGGGTGCACAGCTACGAGGAGCTGGTCACCTTCCTGCCCGCGGTCACGCCGACCCAGCGGCGCAAGCGCAGCCTGGCCGAGCACCTGCCCAGCGAGCCGGGGGTCTACCTCTTCCGCGGGCCGGGCGAGGAGGTGCTCTACGTGGGCACCGCCACCGACCTGCGGCGCCGGGTGCGCAGCTACTTCACCGGCTCGGAGACCCGCACCCGGATCAAGGAGATGGTGGCACTGGCCACCCGGGTGGACTCGGTGAGCTGCGCGCACGCGCTGGAGGCCGGGGTGCGCGAGCTGCGGCTGCTGGCCCACCACGCCCCGCCCTACAACCGGCGCTCCAAGTTCCCGCACAAGGCGTGGTGGGTGACGCTCACCGACGAGGCCTTCCCGCGGCTGTCGGTGGTGCGCACCCCGCGGGACGGGGCCCTGGGGCCGTTCTCCCGCCGCTCGGCCGCGGTGGAGGCCGCCCAGGTGCTGGCCGACGCCAGCGCGGTGCGGCCCTGCTCGCAGCGCATCCCGCTGCGCTCCCCCAGCGCCACCCCGTGCGCGCTGCACGAGATGAACCGCTGCGCGGCGCCCTGCGCGGGGCTGCAGTCGGCCACCGACTACGCCCGCGGGCCGCGGCTGGTCGCCGAGGCGGTGGCCGGTCGCGACACCCGGGTGCTGCTCACGCTGGTGGCCGGGGTGGAGGAGCTGTCCACGCAGTGCCGGTTCGAGTCCGCGGCCCAGCGCCGCGACGAGGCCGCCGCGCTCATCGCCGCCACCCGGCGGGCCCAGCGGCTGGCCGCCCTGGCCGCGGTGGACGAGCTGGTGGCCGCGCGGCCGGACGGCAGCGGCGGCTGGGAGCTGGTGGTGGTGCGCTGCGGCCGGCTGGCCTCGGCGGGCACCGCCCCGCGCGGAGTGCACCCGGTACCGGTGGTGGACGTCCTGGTGGCCTCGGCCGAGACGGTGCTGCCCGGACCCGGACCGCTGCGCGGCGCCCCCGCCGAGGAGGTGGGGCTGGTGGCCCGGTGGCTGGAGCAGCCCGGGGTGCGCCTGGTGCGCGCCAGCACTCCCTACGCCGAGCCCGCCTGGGGTGCCGGACGCTGGACGGAGTGGGCGGTGCGGGCCCGGACCGCGGCGCGGGAGCCGCTGCAGGCCCAGCACTGGTGAGCGGGGCACCGGCCCCTAAACTCCGGGCACGGCCCTACCCAGGAGGATCTGTGCTCACAGCCATCGTTCTCGTGCACACCGCAGCTGACCGCATCCCGGAGGTGGCCCAGCAGATCGCCGACATCCCCGGCGTCACCGAGGTCTACTCGTGCGCCGGCGACGTGGACCTCATCGCGCTGCTGCGGGTGCGGGAGCACGAGCAGATCGCCGAGATCGTCACCGAGCACATCAGCAAGGTGCCGGGCGTGCAGCGCACCGGCACCCACATCGCCTTCCGCTCCTACTCCAGCCTGGACGCCGACTCCGGCTTCGAGATCGGCGCGAGCTAGCCGCTGGCCCGCCCTCAGCCGGCCAGCTGGGTGGACAGCACCGCCCACCGGCGCAGCAGGGTCGCCGCGGCACCGCTGTCGATCGACTCCGCCGCCCGCGGAAGCTGGGCTGCCACCGCCTCGGTCAGCCCACCCACCGGCACCCCGGCGTGCGCCGCCAGCGCACCGGCGGCGTTGAGCAGCACCGCGTCCCGCACGGGGCCGGTCTCGCCCTTCAGCACCGCGCGGGCCACCGCGGCGTTCTCGGCGGCGTCGCCGCCGCGCAGCGCCTCCACCGGCACCCGCGCCAGTCCGAGGTCGTGGGGGTCGAACGCCTCCTTGGTCACCGAGCCCTCGTGCACCACCCACACCGTGGACGTGGTGGTGGTGGTCAGCTCGTCCAGCCCGTCGTCGCCGCGGGCCACCAGCACCGAGGAGCCCCGCTTGGCGAAGACGTCGGCCAGCGGCCCGGTCATGTGCTCGTAGGCGCAGCCGATCAGCCCGGCCCGGGGCCGGCCCGGGTTGGTCAGGGGGCCCAGCACGTTGAACGCGGTGGGGATGCCGATCTCGCGGCGCGGGCCGGCGGCGTGGCGCAGCGCCGGGTGGTAGACCGGCGCGAAGCAGAAGCCGATGCCCAGCTCCTTGACCGTGGTGCTCACGCCGGTGGGCCCCAGCCCGATGGCCACCCCGAGCGCCTCCAGGACGTCGGCGGTGCCGCTCTTGGACGACGCGGCGCGGTTGCCGTGCTTGACCACCGCCACGCCGGCGCCGGCCACCACCAGCGCGGCCATGGTGGAGATGTTCACCGTGTTGGAGCGGTCGCCACCGGTGCCCACGACGTCCACCGCGTCGCGGTCCACCTCCACCAGCTTGGCGTGGCGCAGCATCGAGTCGGCCATGCCGGACACCTCGGCCCCGGTCTCCCCCTTGGCCCGCATGGCCACGCCGAGGGCGGCGATCTGCGCGGGAGTGGCGGCGCCGGTCATGATCTCGTCCATCGCCCAGGCGGTGTCGGCGGGCGTCAGGTCGCAGCCGTCCACGACACGACCGAGCAGGCTCGGCCAGGTGATGTCGGTCATCCGCGCACGACCGCCAGCCCGGAGCTGCGCAGCACCTCGGCCACGGTCTCGGCAGCGGTCAGCGGGTCCAGCGGGTGCACCAGCACGGCGTCGGCCTGCGACCAGGTGGCCAGCCAGCGGTCGTCCTGACGACGCACGGCCACCACCACCGGCGGGCAGTGGGTGATCTCGTGCTTGAGCTGGCGGCACAGGCCGATGCCCCCGGTGGGCTGTGCCTCGCCGTCGAGCACCGCCAGGTCCACCGTGCCCGCATCCAGGTGCTGGAGGACCTCGGCGATGGTGCCCGCCTCGACGTAGCTGATCCGGCCCAGGTCAGCGGCGGGACGACGGCCCACCGCGCTGATGATCGCCTCGCGCACCGGGGGGCGGTGGCTGAACACCAGGACGGTGCGGCTGGGGGCGTCCGCGTGGCTGCTCATCGGCACAAATCCTCCTGGTGGACGGGTGCCAGGCATGTTATCGGCCGACGGCGCCCAACGGTTGTGCGGGCGCTTGCAGCGCGTCCCAGCCCAGCACGTCGCCGCCGAGGCGCTGGGCCAGCCCGACCATCCGGGAGCGCTCCTGCGAGCAGTGCAGGGCGTCCAGCAGCTGCACCCGCTGCAGCACCAGCACGCCCGGCTCACCGGTCACCTCAGCCGCGGGCGCGTAGCCGTCCTGCGCGGCGATCGACACCGCCTCGGCCACCGCCGCGGCGGGCACCCGCAGGTGGTGGCGCAGCACGGCGGGCTCCTCTTCTCGCCACTGCGGCGACTCCGCCAGAGCCGTGGAGCAGGCCTGCACCTCGTCGAAGCCGCGCGCCACCACCAGCAGGTCGGCTCGGTCCGGATCAAGCTCCTGGCGCTGCGTGGCGCCCCGGCCAAGGCCCACCGCCGCGGCCCACCGACGCACCCGTCCACCCACTGAGGCACCCATGCCGTCCACCCTGCCCTGCCGCCCGTGTGCAGGGCGAGCGGGACAGGCCACACGCCTGAGTCGCGACACCACCCGACCCCATGACGCCGCGGCCGCGCTGAGGCGGCATACTGCTGCTCGTGACGAGCTCAGTAGGGACCTCCGGGACCGCCATCACCCAACGCGTGCACTCGCTGAACCGACCCAACATGGTCAGCGTCGGCACGGTGGTCTGGCTGTCCAGCGAACTGATGTTCTTTGCCGGCCTGTTTGCCATGTACTTCACAGCACGTGCGCAGGCAGACCCGGCCATGGGTTGGCCGCCGGAGCCTACGGAGCTAGAGCTTCCGTACGCCCTGGTGTTCACGGTCATCCTGGTGGCTTCCTCCTTCACCTGCCAGATGGGCGTGTTCGCCGCCGAGCGCGGTGACGTGTTCGGCCTGCGCCGCTGGTACATGGTGACGCTGGTGCTGGGCCTCATCTTCGTGCTGGGCCAGGCCAACGAGTTCAAGAACCTGGTGCACCACGGCACGTCGATCTCCAGCAGCTCCTACGGCTCGGTCTTCTACCTCACCACCGGCTTCCACGGCCTGCACGTGATCGGCGGACTGGTCGCCTTCGTGTTCCTGATGATGCGCACCCGGATGAGCAAGTTCACGCCAGCTCAGGCCACCGCGGCCATCGTCGTGTCCTACTACTGGCACTTCGTCGACATCGTGTGGATCGGCCTGTTCGCCACGATCTACATCGTGCGCTGAGCCCGTGGCCGCTCTCCGCACCGCACCGCTCGTGTCCTGCCCGATGACCGCGACCCCAGCCGTCCCCGATCACAAGGGATCCCGATGAGCTCCTCACCGACCGCGACCAGCTCGCGAATACAACGCAAGAGCCGCAGCAAGCTGCGTCGCCGCGCCACCGGACTGGTGGTGCTGATGCTGGCCCTCGTCGGTGCCGGTGTCATCGCCTCGGTGGTCACCCCCACCCCGCAGGTGGCGGTCGCCCAGGACCAGACGGCGCAGGCTCGTGAGGGCAAGCAGCTCTACGACAACGCGTGCATCACCTGCCACGGCGCGAACCTGCAGGGTGTGCAGGACCGCGGCCCCAGCCTGATCGGCGTGGGCGAGGCGGCCGTGTACTTCCAGGTCTCCACCGGCCGCATGCCGGCAGTCCGCTCCGAGGCGCAGGCCGCTCGCAAGCCCGCCAAGTACGACACCGCGCAGATCGACCAGCTCTCCGCCTACATCCAGGAGAACGGTGGCGGCCCGGAGGTCGTGCGCAACGCCGACGGCAGCATCGCGCAGGAGTCGCTGCGCGGCGAGGACGTCGCCCGCGGCGGCGAGCTCTTCCGCCTCAACTGCGCCTCGTGCCACAACTTCACCGGCCGCGGCGGGGCGCTGTCCTCCGGGCAGTACGCCCCCGCGCTGGACCCGGCCAACGAGCAGCAGATCTACACCGCGATGGTCTCCGGCCCGCAGAACATGCCGAAGTTCTCCGACCGGCAGCTCTCTGCCGAGGAGAAGGCCGACATCATCGCCTACGTCAAGTCGTCGACCGAGACGCCCGCACCGGGCGGCTACGGCCTCGGCGGCATCGGGCCGGTCTCTGAGGGACTGGCCATCTGGGTCATCGGAATCGGGGCGCTCGTGGGTGCCGCGATGTGGATCGGAGCACGGGCATGAGTGGCGGAGACAACCAGGGCAAGCCGCAGCCCACGGACGAAGAGCTCGCCGGCATGAGCCGCGACGAGCTGGTCACGCTGGGGCTGGCCGAGGACGACGTCGTCCTCGCCCACCGGCGTGACCGCTGGCCCGTCAAGGGCACCAAGGCGGAGAAGCGGGCCGAGCGGTCCGTCGCCAGCTGGTTCGCCCTGTCCGGCATCGCGGCGCTGGCGTTCGTCGCCGTCTACCTGTTCTGGCCGTGGGAGTACGCGCCGGCCGGCAGCGACAAGAACACCCTCTACACCCTGTACACCCCGATGCTCGGCCTCACCATGGGCGTCGCCATCCTCGCCCTCGGTGTCGGCGTCATCGCCTACGCCAAGAAGTTCGTCCCGGACGAGACCGCGATCCAGCAGCGGCACCTGGGCGGCTCCAGCGAGCTGGACAAGAAGACCACCGTGGCCCTGCTGCAGGACTCCACGGACACCATCGGCATCGGCCGTCGCAGCCTGATCAAGCGGAGCCTGGGCTTCGGCGCCGGCGCGCTGGGCATCATGGCGATCATGCCGCTGGGCGGGCTCGTCAAGAACCCCTGGAAGGGTGGCTCCGAGGCCGCTCTGTGGACCTCGGGCTGGACCCCCAAGGACGGCGAGACCATCTACCTGCGCCGCTCCACCGGTCACTCTGAGGACGTCTCGCTGGTCCGCGCTGGCGACCTCGACGCCGGCTCCATGGAGACGGTGTTCCCCTTCCGCGAGTCCGAGCGGGGTGACGAGGAGGCGCTGCTGCACGCACTGCGCGGCTCCGACAACCCGGTCATGCTCATCCGCCTGCGTCCCGAGGACGCCGCCAAGGTGGTCAAGCGCAAGGGCCAGGAGACCTACAACTACGGCGACTACTACGCCTACTCCAAGATCTGCACCCACCTCGGTTGCCCGACGTCGCTCTACGAGCAGCAGAACAACCTGATCCTGTGCCCGTGCCACCAGTCGCAGTTCGACGTGCTGGAGTACGCGAAGCCGATCTTCGGCCCGGCGGCACGCGCCCTGCCCCAGCTGCCCATCACGGTCAACAGCGAGGGCTACCTGGTCGCGAACGGTAACTTCAACGAAGCGGTCGGCCCGGCCTTCTGGGAGCGCAAGTCATGACAACCACCACTGCCCCCAAGGGCAAGCTCGCCGCCCTCGGTGAGGGCGCAGCCACCTGGTCGGACGACCGGTACCACATGGCTGCCGGCATGCGGCGCCAGATCAACAAGGTCTTCCCCACTCACTGGTCGTTCCTCTTCGGTGAGATGGCGCTGTACAGCTTCATCATCCTGCTGGTCTCGGGCGTCTACCTGACGCTGTTCTTCGACCCGTCGATGGCCGAGGTCACCTACGACGGTGTCTACGAGCCGCTGCGTGGCGTGGAGATGTCCCGGGCGTACGAGACCTCGCTGAACATCTCCTTCGAGGTGCGCGGCGGGCTGTTCATGCGCCAGATGCACCACTGGGCCGCGCTGCTGTTCGTGGCGTCCATGGTGGTCCACCTGCTCCGCGTGTTCTTCACCGGCGGGTACCGCAAGCCCCGCGAGGCCAACTGGACGATCGGCGGGATCCTCCTGCTGCTGGGCATCGTGGAGGGCTTCGCCGGCTACTCCCTGCCCGACGACCTGCTCTCCGGCACGGGCCTGCGGATCGCCTCGGCGATCATCCTGTCCCTCCCGGTGATCGGCACCTGGATGCACTGGCTGGTCTTTGCCGGCGAGTTCCCCGGCACCATCATCATCGACCGCTTCTACATCGCCCACGTGCTGCTCATCCCGGGCATCCTGCTGGCCCTCATCGCCGCCCACCTGGCCCTGGTCTGGTACCAGAAGCACACCCAGTTCCCCGCGGCCGGCCGCACCGAGAAGAACGTCGTGGGCGTGCGGATCATGCCGCTGTTCGCGCTGAAGGCCGGTGGCTTCTTCGGCGTCACCATGGGTGTGCTGATCCTGATGAGCGGGCTCTTCCAGATCAACCCGATCTGGACCCTCGGGCCCTACGACCCCTCACAGGTCTCCGCCGGCTCGCAGCCCGACTGGTACATGGGCTTCACCGACGGCGCGGCACGCATCCTGCCCGCCTGGGAGCTGTACCTGGGCAACTACACGGTGTCGCAGCCGGTGTTCGTGGCCCTGCTGTGCGGTGCGGTGATCGGCGCGCTGTTCGCCTACCCCGTCATCGAGCGCAAGCTGACCAAGGACGACGCGCCGCACAACCTGCTGCAGCGACCGCGGGACGCCCCGATTCGCACCTCCCTGGGTGCCATGGCCATCGCGTTCTACGTGGTGCTCACCCTGTCCGGCGGCAACGACATCATCGCGTTCCACTTCGACATCTCGCTCAACGCCATGACCTGGATCGGTCGCATCGCCATCCTGCTGGTTCCGCCGATCGTGTACTGGCTGACCTACCGCTACTGCATCGGCCTGCAGCGCGACGACCGCAAGGTCCTGGAGCACGGCGTGGAGACCGGCATGATCAAGCGTCTGCCGCACGGTGAGTTCGTCGAGGTGCACCAGCCCCTGGGTGGCGTCGACGCCCACGGCCACGCCATCCCGCTGGAGTACCAGGGCGCGACCGTGCCCAAGAAGATGAACTCCCTGGGTGCGGCCGGCGAGGCCGGCCGCGGCAGCTTCCTCTACGCCGACCCGGCCGACGAGGCCGCGGCGCTGGAGGCGGCGGAGCGCGAGGGGCTCGAGGAGCACCACCGCGCACTGTCGGGCAAGCCTCTCGACCCGAGGGACTGACCACCCGCCCCACCCGCACGAGACAGCCCAGCGGCCCCGGACCACGAGCTTCACGGTCCGGGGTCGCTGGCTGTCTGTCGCCCCGCTCCCCCGACGCGGGCGGGTGACACGTTCGGCTAGGTGTCGCCGCCCCTGCTCGCCACCACGTCGGCCAGCAGCTCCTCCACCGAGCGGCGAGCGGCGTCCTCCGGCGGCCGGGACAGGTACAGGTCGGCGTAGTACCTCCCGCCGTCCTCCTGCCCCGCCGGGTCGTGCCCGTTGCGGACCACGGCACCCAGCGCGGCCTCTCGCTCGGCGTCGCTGGCGAACCGGCGCTGCGGGAACGGACAGCCGGCCAGCACCTCGGTGACCAGCCCGCGCTGGGACAGCAGCTCCGCCACCCCCGCGTAGGAGTAGGTCCGCAGCACGAAGGCCGCCACCCACGGCAGCTGGCCGTCCGGTCGCGGCTGCACCACGCTGTCGAAGGTGCGGGCGGTGATGTAGCCGACTCCCCCGGTGGCCGTCACCAGGCTCACCTGCCCCAGGTGGTCGTTGAGCTCCGGCGAGGGCAGCTGCTCCTCCAGGTTCTCCGACCAGCCGTCGTCGAGCAGCCCCACTCGCCGGGCGTAGGCCACCGCGTTGCCGGCAAGGTCCAGCCCACCCACCCGCGGGGCCGCCGCCCGACGCCGCTCGGCGTAGAACGCGGTGTCGGCCTCGGCCAGCTCGTCGGTGGACACGTCGGCGAGCTCGGCGCCGGTGTAGCGGGCGAAGAGCTCGGCCAGCGTCACCTCGCAGCACAGCAGCGCGGCGTTGATCCCGTAGGAGCAGCACAGGTCGAGCACCCAGGGCGGATGCACGTCGTCGGCGTCGGGGGCCTGCTCCCGGGCCGCGAGCAGCTGGCGGAAGACCGGCTCGGCCTGCTGGGGGATCTCGTAGTCGTAGCGCGCCAGGGTCCGGAAGTACTCCCGCGGGTCGGGCTCGTCGTAGATGTGGTCGAAGTTCGCCTTGCCGTCGCCCGGTCCCCCGGAAGCTCCGCCTTCACCCATAGCCGCCCCTTTGTGACACATGTGTTGTGAGTCACAAAGGATAGGCAGTCTGCGGGGGTGTGCAGAACGAAGCCGCAGGTCACCGCCCTGCGGCGGGTGGATCAGGGGTTGGCGGTGGCGGCCCTGCGCTCGGCGCCCAGCCGCACGAACTGGTCGATGAGTGACGGATCATCAACTGCCCCAAGGCTCAACGCCGTCCCCGGGTCGGCGCCCTGCAGCACCCGCTTCACCGGAACCTCGAGCTTCTTGCCGGTGCGGGTGTGCGGGATGGCGGCCACCGGGATCAGCTCGCTGGGCACGTGCCGGGGCGAGGCGTCCCGGCGCAGCGCGGCCACGATGCGCGCGCGCAGGTCGTCGTCCAGGGTGGCGCCCTCGGCGAGCACCAGGAACATCGGCATCCAGTAGCTGCCGTCGGGCATCTCCGCCCCGATCACCAGTGCCTCGGCCACCTCCTCGAAGGCCTCCACCACCTCGTAGATGTCCGCGCTGCCCAGCCGCACCCCGTTGCGGTTGAGCGTGGAGTCCGAGCGACCGTGCACCACCACGCTGCCGCGGTCGGTGAGGGTGATCCAGTCGCCGTGGCGCCACACCCCCGGGTAGGTGTCGAAGTACGCCGCCCGGTACCGCGAGCCGTCCTCGTCGTCCCAGAAGAACACCGGCATGGACGGCATCGGCTCGGTCACCACCAGCTCACCGACCTCCCCGCGCAGCGACTGCCCCTCCGGGCCGTAGGCGTCCAGCGCCACCCCGAGCGCGGCGGCCGGGATCTCCCCCACGTGCACCGGCACCGTGGGGGCGCCACCGACGAAGGCGCAGGCCACGTCGGTGCCGCCGCTGGTGGACACCAGCTGCACCCGCTCGGACACCGCGTCGTGCACGTAGCCGTAGGCCGACAGGTGCAGGGTGGAGCCGGTGCTGCCGATGGTGCGCAGCGCCGACAGGTCGTGCTGGCGGCCCGGCACCAGGCCCGCCTTCTCGCAGGCCAGCAGGTAGCCGGGGCTGAGCCCGAACACGGTGACGCCCTCCCGCTCCACCACCTGCCAGAGGGTGTCCGGGCTGGGGAAGACGGGGCTGCCGTCGTGCAGCACCACCGCCGAGCCCACCAGCAGGCCGGCAACGGTGAGGTTCCACATCATCCAGTTGGTGTTGGTGTACCAGAAGAAGGTGTCGTCGGGCCCGAGGTCGAGCTGCAGGCCCAGCGCCGCCAGGTGCACCAGCAGCACCCCGCCGTGGCTGTGCACGATGCCCTTGGGCTTGCCGGTGGTGCCGGAGGAGAACAGCACCCACAGCGGGTGGTCGAACGCGACGTCCACGACGTCCAGCGGGTGCGGGTTGCCCTCGGCGTCGGTGGTGGCCAGGGCCTGCGCCCACGCCAGGGTGCGCACTCCCCCGGCCAGCGGGGCGGGCTCACCGGCGCCGACGTGGTCCACGTGCACCACCGCCCGCAGGGTGGGCAGCCCGGCGGCCAGCTCGGCGGCGGCGTCGCGGCGGTCGACGGTGGTGCCGCTGAACCGGTAGCCGTCGGCGGCGACGAGCACGGTGGGCCGCAGCTGGGCGAAGCGGTCGGTGGCGGCGGCGGGGCCGTAGTCCTGCCCGCAGGCCGACCAGGTGGCGCCGAGGGAGGCGGTGGCCAGGAAGGCGACCAGCGAGACCCGGGTGTTGGGCAGGTAGCCGACGACGCGGTCGCCCTGCTGCACCCCCAGCCCGCGCAGCGCCGCGGCCACGGCGGCGACCTCGCTGCGCAGCTGGCCGAGGGTGGTGGTGACCGAGTCGCCGGCCTCGTTGGTCTCCACCACGGCCCGCGCCTCGGCCGGGCCGAGCAGCGCGTGCTCGACGTAGCTCAGCGTCGCGCCGGTGAACCAGTCGGCGCCGGGCATCTCCCGGCCGGAGAGCACCTGGGTGTACGGGGTGGCCGAGCGGACGTCGAAGTGCTGCCAGACCAGCTCCCAGAACTGCTCCAGCTCGGTGGTGGACCAGGCGAGCAGGTCGGCGTAGTCGGACAGATCGCGCCCGGCGAGGTCACCGGCCTTGCGGGCGAACGCGGCGAGCTGGCTGTGCTCGGCCTCCGGGCCGGGCGACCAGATGGGCTCGGTGCTCTGCTGCATCGCGTGCTCGCTCTCCTGACGGAACCGGTGTGCCCTGCCAGTCCACCAAATCCTCGGCGGCGGTGCAGGAGCGGCCCGCCGGCACCGGGACTTAGCTGCTGATGGCGGGGGCGGCGCGCAGGAAGCGGCGGCTGTCCACCTGGTCGGCGGTGAACGTGGCGAGGTCGGCCTTGCTCACCTGCCAGCCGATGCGGTCGGTGCCGAAGAAGCCCACGTGCCGCACGCCGACGCCCGGGCCGCCGGTGGGCAGGATGACGCGCACGATGGTCCAGTCCAGGGAGGTGCGCATGACGGCGTTGGACATGCCCACCACCTCGCGGTACGCCCGCGGCAGCAGGGTCCGGGTCAGCCAGGACACCACCCTGGTCTGGGTCGTGGGGCTCTCCCGCGGGTCGAGCACGCACGGCGTGGCGTTGCCGACGTAGCGGCGCACCCCGTGCCCCAGCATGGCCTCCACCACCAGCCGGGTGCCCTCCACCAGGGGCGGGCCCACCCTCCGGCGGTTGAGCGTCGGCCAGAGCGTGCTCACCACCGCCTCCGCCCCGGCCACAGCGGAGCCGACGGCCGCGCGGTCGGTGATCTCCCCGACCACCACGTCCACGTCGGCGGACCAGCTCGCCGGCGGGAGCACCGCCTCGTGCACGTAGGCGCGCACGGAGTGGCCGTTGTCCAGCAGGTCGCGCACCGCGAGCCGGCCCACGTCGCTGGTCGACCCGAAGACTGTGACCCTCACCTTCGGCACCCCGCAGGGGTCACGGCACGGTCCTGGGTCACGGCACAGTGCTGGGTCACGGCACGGTCCTCCTCACGCGGTGTAGACCAGCTCGGCCCGGTCGCGCCGGACGTAAAGGTCCCAGTAGGCCTTGGCGATGACGTCGGCCTCCGCGTTCGGTGGCCCGGAGCCGATCCCGGTGTTGATGGCGACGTGCGCGGCGTAGACACCCAGCTCGGCCGCCACCTGGTTGAGGTCGAGCACCCAGCTGCGCAGCGCTGCGGCCGCGGCGTTGACGTTGCCCATCCTGGGGTGCGGCGTCACCGAGCCGGCGCCAGTGGTGAACAACAGCGTCCCCACCTCGTCGTCGATCATCGGCGGCAGCACCTGCTGGGCGGCGGTGACCGCGCCGTACAGGTAGTACTCGATCTGCGGCCGCAGGTTGGCCACGGTGACCTCCAGCGGGTCGGCCACCGCCAGCTCCGGAGCAGGCCGGTACGGGGCCGGGGAGAACTCGAGCACGTCCACCGCGTCGAACCGGTCGGTCACCCCGTCGAAGGCCTCCACCAGCGAGGTGGGGTCGCGCACGTCGGCGGGGAAGGCCGCCGCCTCGATGCCGGCGGCGTCGAGCTGGGCCACGAGCCCGTCCAGGCGCTGCTGCGACCGGGAGATCAGCGCCACCTGAAAGTCTTGTGCGCCAAAGGTCTTGGCGAGGGAGAGCCCCAGCCCGGGGCCTGCTCCGACGATGGCGATGACCGGCATGGGGGACTCCTCTGCTGCAGGGCCTCCCCCGCCACGGTAGCCCGGGTCCGGCAGCGGGCTAGGCCACCGGCGGGTAGGCGGCGAGCTCCTCCAGGCTGACGTCCACGGCGATCTCCCCGCCCAGCTCGGCCCCACCCAGCAGGGGCAGGTCGTCGCCGCTCCAGAACCGGCCGGGGTCGTACCAGCTGGCCTTGCGGTCGTCGGGCAGCAGCCCCATCGCCTGGTAGGTCAGGGCCAGCACCTCGGCGCAGTAGGCCGTCTCCACCGCGCGGTGCTTGACCCGGTTGCGGCGCAGCGCGCGCCCGGTGAGCCACCGGCCCGCCATCGTGGCGGTGCTGGGAAACGGCGTGCCGTCCAGCCGAGCGATGGTGCGCAGCACCGCGCCCTCCTGCTCCTCGGTCACCGGGCTCAGCAGCTGGCGCAGCCACGGGCGCTGGTCGTAGCGGCCGGCCCAGGTCAGCACCGCCTGGCGCATGTCGTGCAGCTGCACGCCCCGCTGGTGGTTGCCGGTCCAGGCGTCCGGCAGCGAGCGACCCAGCTCGGCGTGCCACATCAGCGGTGGCAGGTCGTCGATCACCACGGCCATGCCCACGTGGTTGACCGGGGCGTTGGTGAGGGCACGGATGGCGCGGTCGGCGCCGGAGCGGCCCCGGAAGAGCCAGACGTCGCCGGTGCGGGTCATCTCCAGCGCGTGGTCGAGGGTGACGCTGGTACCGGTCATCCCCGCAGCCTAGGTCCCCCGGAGGGCCGAGAAGGCTTGGCGCAGCGACGTAGCCTGGGCGGCATGCGATGGTGGAAAGTGCTGGGAGTAGCAGGACTAGCGGGTGTGGTGGCCACGGGCGGGGTGGTCGCGCGCAACCAGCGGCAGCGCCGCAGCTACACCCCGGAGGAGGTCAAGGACCGTTTGCACCAGCGGCTCGCCGAGGCCAGCGACGCCACCGGCACGCACTCCGACCGCAGCAAGCCCGGCGTGGCCACCGAGCGCCAGCGAGCACGATGAGCACGGCGCTTGAGGCCCGCACCCCCTCCGCCGCGCTGCGCGCGCCGGGCATCGTGCTCGGCGTGGGCCTCGGTGGCTTCGTGGACGGCATCCTGCTGCACCAGATCCTGCAGTGGCACCACATGCTCACCAGCACCGACACCGACCGGGTGGGCGTCGCCTTCTACCCGCAGGACACCGTGCACGGACTGGAGATCAACACCCTCTGGGACGGCTTCTTCCACACCTTTACCTGGCTGGCGGTGCTGATCGGGCTGGCGCTGCTGTTCTCCCGGCTCAGCTCCGGCCAGGTGCACAGCTGGCGAGCCGCACCGCTGTGGGGCTGGATCCTGGTGGGCTGGGGGTTGTTCAACCTGGTGGAGGGCATCATCGACCACCACGTCCTGGGCATCCACCACGTGCGCAGCGGCCCCAACCAGACGTGGTGGGACCTCGGGTTCCTCGCCCTGGGAGCGGTGCTGGTGGTCGTCGGCTGGCTGCTCGCGCGCCCGTCCTCCCGCCGCACCACCACCCCGGTCGC
The DNA here is from genome assembly GCF_058133575.1 of Rhodococcus sp. Z13_19A. Lineage (NCBI taxonomy): Bacteria > Bacillati > Actinomycetota > Actinomycetes > Mycobacteriales > Nocardiaceae > Rhodococcus > Rhodococcus sp. Z13_19A. The sequence continues at coordinate 699,568 of NZ_JBYUNN010000002.1, read as the reverse complement.
CACCGCGCCCCGCTGATGCTCGCGCACGACGCGCACACCCACGCCACCGGCACGGGCGCCAGTCCGGTGGTGCTCGCCGTGCTGGGCCTGCTCGCCGCGGCGTACCTGGTGGGGGCGCTGCGCACCGACCGCGACGGCCGCGGCTGGCAGCACTGGCGCACCGCCGCGTTCCTGGGTGGACTGGCGCTGCTGGGCTGGGCGCTGGTGCCCGACGCGCTGCCGCTGCCCGCTGGCACGTTCCAGGCGCACATGGCCCAGCACCTGCTGCTGGCCATGCTGGCCCCGCTCGGGCTGGTGCTCGGCGCGCCCGTCACGCTGGTGCTGCGCAACGTCTCCGCCACCACGGGTCGGCGGCTGGTGGCAGTGCTGCGCAGCCGGCCGGTGGGCCTGGTCGCCAACCCCGTGGTGGCGCTGCTGCTCACCCTCGGCTCGCTGTACCTGCTGTACCTGACCCCGCTGTACGCGTGGAGCAGCAGCCACCCCCTGGCCCACCACCTGCTGCACCTGCACTTCCTGCTCGCCGGCTACCTCTTCGCCTGGGTGATCGCCGGCCCCGACCCGGGCCCGCACCGGCTCTCGGTCAGGGCGCGGCTGGTGGTGCTGGGGGTGGCCATCGCCGGGCACGCCATCCTGTCCCAGCTGATGTACGCCAACCTCTACGTGCGCATCCCGACCACCAGCGACGACCTGCAGGCGGGGGCCTCGCTGATGTACTTCGGCGGCGACATCGCCGAGCTGCTGCTGGCGCTGGCCATGCTGCTCACCTGGCGGGTGCCGCGGCGCGCCCGGGCAACGACCGCGGTCGGCGCACCCTAGTCGTGCCTCACTGCAGGTAGCCCTCCACGTCCTCGGTGGGACGGGGTGCGGCGGTGTCCGGGTCCTCGCCGGCGTCGCGCCGGGCCCGGCGCTGGCGCAGCAGGTCCCAGCACTGGTCCAGCGCCTGCTCCCGAGCCTGCACGCGCCGGCTCTCCTCCTCCGGGGAGATCTCGCCCTGCTCCTCGGCAGTGCGCAGGGCGTGCTCGTCGCTGACCAGCTGCTGGATCTTCTGCAGGATCTCGGCGTCGTCCATGGCCCGCCCCTTCACACTCGACAGCGCGACCGGCTCGTCTCCAACGTACGTCTCGACGGCCCCCGCGGCCCGCTGCTCAGGGGCGCTCGGTGCAGAGCTGGCGCACGCGGGCGAGCACCTCGAAGGCCAGCTCGTCGTCCCGGCAGGCCTCGCGCAGCCGGTCGGCGAGGTCGGTGGCCGCGGCCTGCGCCTGCTCCGGGCTGCAGCCGGCGACGGTGGCCAGCTCGGCCGGTGGCTGGCCGAGGTGCGGCACCAGCGCCCGGTCCAGCGGAGACAGCGACTGCCAGATCTCGTCGGCGGCGTCGCGGGCCAGCACCCCGGCCTCGGGCCCGGGCAAGGTGGCCCCGGTGTCCACCGACGGCACCAGCACCGGCTTGGGCGCCTTGGCCGGGGGCAGCGGGAACCGGCGGCGCAGCACGGTCAGCAGCTTCCCGGCCGGTACCGGACCGCCCGCCGCGGTGAGGATGCCGTGCAGCACGGCGCGCACCAGGTCGGTGGTGGCGCTGGCCTGGTGGGTGGCGTGCGCGGCCGAGGCGATGTCATCGGCGCCGAGCACCGCCACGGCGGCGCGCTCCAGGTCGTCCACCTCGCCCTGCCAGGTGTCCTCGGGACCCCCGGCCAGCCCCACCAGCACGTCGCCGCCGGGGCTCACGCGGCGGGTGAAGCGGGCGTCCAGCGGCAGCAGCGACTCGGCCCGGCGCAGCTGCACCCCGGCCTGGGTCCAGGCGTGCGCCTGGTCGTCGAGCCGGTTGGTGATCGCGGTGCGAAACACCAGCTCCAGCGACGCCTCGTCGTGCGCCTGGGCCCAGCAGGTGAGCAGGAAGCCGGCGTTGCGCCGGTCCAGCAGGCCGGCGAGCACCCGCTCCACCTCGGCGCTGGAGCTGGTGAGGGAGCTGTCGGCGGTCACGCCGGTGCGGGCAGCAGTCACCTCGCTCACCAGGCGGTGCAGCAGGGCAAGGGTCGCGGGGCCGCAGCGACCGGTCACGGTCAGCTCGTCATAGGCAGTCATCGGGCCACCACGCTACGCACCTCGCCGACGGGCTGCACGGCGTCCCGCCGACGCTCGGACCAGCAGCACCAGTCCGTGCAGGAGGACGACCCCGCCGCCCCCGATCAAGGAGCTGAACAGCGTGTCCGCGTCGAAGAACACCAGTGCTGCAAGCGCGACCACCACGGCGACCGCGCCGGGCACGAGGTAGTAGTACGCACGGTTGGTGTTGGCGGTGGCTGGCACTGCTCCTCCTTTGTCCGGGGGTGGATCTGCGTCGCCACCCTGCTTGCTGCAGATCATGCACTCGACCACCCTGCCGGTGGGTTCAGCGGCGGGAAGCGCGCCACCTACGATGCGTGACATGAAGCTGCGCAGCGCCAAGGACGTCTCCACCGCCCCGTTCACCGCTCTGGGTCTGCTCGGTGGCTATCTCGTGGCCCGGGAGACCGGCATCCGTCCGCTGGGCGGTGTGGTGCTCGGCCTGGCCGGGGTCTACGCCGGACGCACCTGGCTGGCCAAGGGCGGACCCAAGGAGACCGCGGCGCTGACGGCGATCTACCTCGGCGGCTTCGGCGCCTCGCACCCGCTGGCCAAGAAGGTCGGCGCGTGGCCCGCCGTGCTCGGGGTGGCTGCGGCCAGCGCCGCGGCGTCCCACCTGCTCGTCGACCGCCGCTAGGCACTTCCCGCTGATCAGGGGGCACCCGCCGGGAGCGGGTGGTCGATCCCCCGGACGTGGTCGGTGACCGCCGCACCCACCACCGTCGCCTCGATGGGCAGCGTCTCCAGACAGCGCCGCACCGCCGCACCCACCAGGGCGGTGGACACCCGCATCGACACCGTGCAGTGGGGCACCCAGCTGTCCGGGCGGTACTCGTCCCAGATGTCGATCCCGGCTGCGGTCAGCCGGTGGTGCACGTGCGCCTGGTGCTCGAGCAGCTCGCGGTGCGGAGCCGGGCCCAGCCACAGCACCCGGCCGAGGAACAGACCGACGAAGGTGAAGGAGAGACGCAGAGGCGGAGCCACCGCCACCCCGGCGAGGGTGGCGGCCACTGCCGCCGGGTCGAGCCGGCCCGCCACCGCCAGCGACACGTGCGGCCGGTGCTGCTGCAGCGACGAGCGCACGTTGTGCACGCCCTCCGCCTCCAGCGCCTCCCACAGCGCCACGATGCGCCGGCTGGCCCGGGCGTCGAGACGGAGCTCCAGCGCGGCGGCCACGGCGTCACGCTACTGGCGGCGCTGCCACCAGGCCCGGCGATGTCGCGCCGAGCGCGCTGGACAGGGACGCTGGAGGGCAGACGCCGTCGTCGCGGGACACCATCGGAGGACGCTATGGCCACCTGGACCCAGGACCAGCTTGTCGGCATCGGCACTCCGGAGGAGGTGACCATCTCCTCGCTGCGCCGCGACGGCACGCTGCGCTCCCCCCGGACGGTGTGGGTGGTCCGCGACGGCGACGACCTCTACGTGCGGTCGGTGTACGGGCCGGGCTCGGCGTGGTACCGCGGCACCCGCGCCCGCCACGAGGGCCGGGTGCAGGCGGGCGGGATGGCCCAGGACGTCACCTTCGTGGACGCCAACGCCGACGTCGACGCCACGCTGAACAACAGCATCGACGCCGACTACCGCCGCAAGTACGCCCACTACGCGGCGAACATCCTCGACTCGATCACCAGCGACGAGGCCCGCTCCACCACGCTGCGCCTGGTCCCGCGCTAGCGGCGTGATCCGCCGGGCCCGCGCCGCGGAGCTGGGGTTGCTGCGCGAGGTGGAGCGCGCGGCCGGCCGCTGCTTCGCCGAGCTGGGGATGCACCGCGTCGCCGACGACGAGCCGCTCCCGGTGCCGGCGCTGGCGGCCTACCAGCGGCAGGGCCGAGCCTGGGTGTGGGCCGATGGCGCAGGCGACGGCGACGACCGACCGGTGGCGTACCTGCTCGCCTCGCTGGTGGACGGGCAGGCGCACGTGGACCAAGTCTCGGTGCACCCGGACCACGCCGGCCGCGGCCTCGGGGCGGACCTGCTGCAGCACCTGGAGGGCTGGGCGCGAGCGCACGGGTGCGCCGCCCTCACGCTGACCACCTTCACCGACGTGCCCTGGAACGGCCCGTACTACCAGCGCCTGGGCTTTCGCCACCTCAGCAGGGAGGAGGAGACGCCGGGGCTGCGGCGCATCCGCACCGCCGAGGCCGCCGAGGGCCTGGACCGCTGGCCGCGCGCGTGCATGCGGCGGGAGATCGGAGCACGCGGCGGGCAACCTTGACACCCTTGGACCACAAGAGCAGCGTCTGACCTCACGAACACCTCACCTCTCAGCCCGGGCGGTACGGCGAGGAGCACGGCATGACTGAACAGCCTGCGCCCTACCCCGTCCGCGTGGACGCGACGCTGGATCCGAAGCTCTCCCGCGGTCTGTGGATCATCAAGTGGCTGCTGCTCATCCCGCACTACATCGTGCTGTTCTTCCTGTGGGTGGCCTTCGTGGTCGTCAGCGTGATCGCGTTCTTCGCCATCCTGTTCACCGGCCGCTACCCACGATCGCTGTTCGACTTCAACGTCGGGGTGCTGCGCTGGTCCTGGCGGGTGCACTACTACGGCTACGCCGCCCTGGGCACCGACCGCTACCCGCCGTTCAGCCTGGAGGAGAAGCGGGACTACCCCGCGCACCTGCACATCCCCTACCCCGAGCAGCTTTCCCGGGGCCTGGTGCTGGTCAAGTGGTGGCTGCTCGCCATCCCGCACTACCTCGTCGTCGGCGTGTTCGCCGGCGGCGGGGTGTCGTTCGGACGTGGTGGCGACAACGACGACTGGGGCGACAACGCGGGAGCGGGGATGAGCCTGGTGACCCTGCTGGTGCTGATCGCAGCAATCGCCCTGCTGTTCACCGGCCGGTACCTGCGCACGATCTACGACTTCGTGCTCGGGATGGACCGCTGGGTGCTGCGCGTGGCCGCCTACGCGGCGCTGATGACCGACCACTACCCACCCTTCCGGCTCGACCAGGGCGGAACCGAGCCCGCCGTGGCGCTCGCCAAGCCACCTGCGTCACACCCTGACCCCCAACGCAGCGATCCGCCGGACCCCAGCACGGCGTGATCGCCGGTCAGGGACGCAACCACACGGTGGTGTCGGTCGGCAGCACGTCAGTCACCGGCTCCGCGGCGCTGCACACCAGCACCTGTGCGCCGGCAGGCAGCGGCACCGGGGGGCCACCGACGTTGGCCAGCACCCGCACCGGCCCGGTGGCGGTGCGCACGTCGAAGGCCAGCAGGTGCTGGTGGTCGGTCGGCGCCCAGGTCAGCGTCCCCCGGCCCAGCGCCAGCTCCTTGCGGGTGCGCAGCAGCGTCCGGTAGAGCTCCAGCGTCGAGCCCACCACCCCACTCTGCTGGTCCACGGCCAGGGCGGCGTACTCCGGCGGCTGCGGCAGCCACGACCGCCCCGTCGGGCTGAAGCCGCACGCCGGGGCGTCGGCCACCCACGGCATGGGCACGCGGCACCCGTCCCGGCCGGGGTTGGTGTCGCCGGAGCGGAACCAGGTGGGGTCCTGGCGCACCTCGTCGGGCAGCCGGGTTGCCTCGGGCAGGCCCAGCTCCTCACCCTGGTACAGGTAGGCCGAGCCGGGCAGCGCCAGCATCACCGTGGTGGCCGCCCGGGCCCGTCGCAGGCCCAGCTGCGCGTCGGGCTGCGGGTCGCCGGGGCCGATGCCCGCGATGCGCGCCAGGCCCGAGTGCTGCGGGTAGCCCAGCCGGGAGGTGTGCCGCACCACGTCGTGGTTGGACAGCACCCAGGTCTGCGGGGCGTCGTAGGGCGCCACCGCAGCCAGCGCGTCGGTGATGGTGCTGCGCTGCGCATCGGCCAGCCACGGCGTCATCAGGTACGGGAAGTTGAACGACTGGTGCATCTCGTCGGGTCGCACGTAGCGGGCCAGGGCGGCGCTGGGGCTCACCCACGCCTCGGCGACCAGGATGCGGGCTGAGTCTGCTCCCGCCGGCTGCCCGCCCGGCACGTCCCCGCCGGCCCCGGCAGCCCCGCCGTAGGAGTCGGCGAGCTTGCGCCAGCTGCGGTAGATCTCGTGCACCCCGGGCTGGTCCCACATCGGCTGGTCCGCGGTCGGTCCCAGCAGCTCGTGCCGGCCCGACGGTGCGTCCGGCAGCCCGGCCGCCTTCACCAGCCCGTGCGCGACGTCCACCCGGAAGCCGTCCACGCCGCGGTCCAGCCAGAACCGCAGCACCCGCTCGAGCTCCTGGGCCACCTCCGGGTTGGTCCAGTCGAAGTCGGGCTGAGTGACGTCGAACAGGTGCAGGTACCACTGCCCCGGGGTGCCGTCGGCCTCGGTCACCCGCTCCCACGCCGAGCCGCCGAAGGTGCTCTGCCAGTTGTTCGGCGGCTGCGCACCATCTGGTCCCCTGCCGTCCCGGAAGAGGTAGCGCGCCCGCTGCGGGCTGCCCGGCGGCGACGCCAGCGCCTGCTGGAACCACGGGTGCTCGCTGGAGGAGTGGTTGGGCACCACGTCCACGATCACCCGCAGCCCCAGCGCGTGCGCCTGGGTGAGCAGCGCGTCGGCGTCGGCCAGGGTGCCGAAGCGCGGGTCGACGCCGTAGTAGTCGGCCACGTCGTAGCCGGCGTCGTGCTGCGGCGAGGGGTAGAACGGCGAGAGCCAGAGCGCGTCGACGCCCAGCTCGACCAGGTGCGGCAGGTGGGCGGTGATGCCGGGCAGGTCCCCCAGCCCGTCACCGTCGGAGTCGGCCCAGGAGCGCGGGTACACCTGGTAGATCACGGCGTCGCGCCACCACGAGTGCGCGGGTGTCGGCTCAGTCATGGGGCTCCCTCTGCGCACGCGGGCAATTCGCCGCGAGATTACGGGCGCAGCGGCACGGCTGCACGCGCCTGGTCCGCTCCCCGCTCGGGCGGTGCCATGATGAGCCGGTGCTGCACCTGCGACTGCGTGTTCCCGCCGACCTGGTCGACGAGGTGCTGGCCGACCTCGAGCAGGACGACACGGTCACCAACGTCGCGGTGGTTCCCGGCGGCTTCCGCAAGCCCGCGGGGACGCTGGTGCTGGCCGACGTCGCCAGGGAGAGCGCCACCGCGGTGATCGGGCGCCTGCGCACGCTGAAGGTGCAGCACCGGGGCTCGATCAGCATCGAGCAGCTGGACACCGTGCTCTCGGACGACGCGACCAGGGCGGAGGTTGCCGCCCCCGGCGCACCTGATGACGCGGTGGTGTGGGAGTCGGTGGAGCAGCGGCTGCGGGACAGCTCCCGGTTGTCGTGGGTGTTCATCGCCTTCATGACCATCGCCGCCGCCCTCGCCGGCGTCGGCCGCATCACTGACCAGCCGATCCTGATCGTGGGCGCGATGGTGGTGGGCCCGGAGTTCGCGCCCATCGCTGCGCTGTGCTTCGGCTTCGCCCGGCCCCGGCTCAGCATGGTGCCCCTGGCCGTGCGCGCGCTGGTGGTGGGTTTCGCCATCGCCACCATGATCGCCACCATCTTCTGGTGGGTGCTGTTCCAGCTGGGCGGGTTCACCCGGGAGCAGGCCACCAGCGGCCCGCTCACCGACTTCATCGTCAGCCCGGACGGGTGGTCGTTCGTGGTGGGGATCCTGGCTGGGGTGGCCGGCATGCTCTCCCTGACCACCGCGAAGTCGGAGGTGCTGGTGGGTGTGTTCATCTCGGTGACGACCATCCCGGCGCTGGGCACCGTGGCCGTGTGCCTGGCCTGCGGCGCCTGGGGCGACGTGGTCTCCGCCGCCGCTCAGCTGGGCCTGAACCTGGTGGCGATCGTCCTGGCCGGTACCTGCACCCTGCTGCTGCAACGGCTCATCTGGCAGCGCATCACCCCCACTCGGTTGCACATCGGTCGATGAGGACCGTGCGGGTCGGCGGCGTGGGTCCGCGTCCCGCTGGGGGTGGGCGTCAGCGTGGGCCGGTGGACGCCGCCACGGGTGAGCGTGCGGTGCAGCTGACCAGCTGCGGGGGCGGTGACCCCGGCGCCGGGTGAGCCGGCGCGGGTGGTGGCTCGGACGTGGACCTGGGCACCACCGGGCGGCTCGCCGTGGGCCTGTGGGCGCCGGCTGACTGACGGCTCAGCGGGTGGCGACGGCTTCGAGGCGCTCCAGCGTCCGTGCCATCCCGGCCCGCAGGTGCTCGCGGCGGTCGGTGACGCCGGCCAGACGCTGGATCACCCGCACTGGCAGAGCCTGGCGCGGCACCTTGGTCATCGTCTCAGTGACTTCGGTGCCGCCGTCCACCGCCCGCAGCTGGTAGCGCCAGGTGGTGCGCGACGGCCACGCCACGTGGAAGGCGAAGGAGCTGCCGGGCTGGTTCTCGATCACCCGGCACAGCGTGGCCCAGCGGTACACCGGGCCGATGCGGTTGCCGGCGATGAAGCGTTCGCCCTTGGTCAGCCAGCGGGCGCCCGTGGTCTCCGGGCTCAGCTCCCCCATGCGGGTGATGTCGCTGAGCACGGCGTGCAGCCGCTGTGGGCTGGCGGGGATCACCCGGCTGACGCGGAGGGCCAGCGCGGCGGTGCCGTCGACGTCGGCCACCAGACGTTCGGCCAGCGGGCGGGCCGAGGCCGGGTTCTGCCCGGTGTACAGGTTGCGGTCGATGACCAGGAACGGCCACAGCGGCGTGGCGCCCCGCAGGTAGTGCGCGCCAGCCTCGGTGAGGCGGTCCTGCAGCAGCCACGGCGCCGTGCGGGCGAGGCCGTTGAGCGTCTCCTCGCGGTTGGACAGGCCCGTCATCCGGTAGCCGGCGAAGGGCCACACCCTGTCGGGTTGGGTGGCGGCCAGGGTGGCGGCGGGGCCGTGGCAGACCAGGGCCAGCGGCTTGCCGGAGGCGAGGCGGCGGCGCAGCAGCTCGCCGGAGGTCGTGTCCGTGGCGAGGTCCGCCATCGGCCCGTGCCCGCCGACGTAGAAAACAACGTCGTAGGCGTCCGGGTCGACGTCGGCCAGGTCCAGCGGATGCTCGAGCGTTGCGCCCAGTGCGGCGAGGTAGCGCCGGTGCTTGCGGGCGGTGGACGGCAGCCCGCCCGCGAGCCCGAGGCTCTTGGGGTCAGCCACCGGCGGCCTGCCGCATGGGGTCGCGATGTCGACGGTCCAGCCTGCCGCGGTGAAGATGCGGTGCGGCTCGACCAGCTCCCCGGCCCAGTACCCGGTGGGGTGCCGGGTTCCGTCGCGCAGCGTCCAGTGGTCGGCGGCGGAGACCACGAGCAGGGCGGTTGTCATGGCGCACAGCCTGCCCGAGCGTGGCGATCCTGCGCAGCGCGGGTGATCGCGGCTCGCTCCTCGGGCACCGCATCCGTCCGTAGCGTGGCGACATCGAGCCTCGTCGGCAAGAACGAGAGAAGGAGACGCCATGAAGCTCACGCCCAGCGGCGGCCAGACCGCGGTGGGCCCCACTGACTGGTTCAGCGGCACGGTCTACCTCGACGGCATCCAGAACCCGGATGAGCAGTCCGCCGTCGGGTGCGCCCAACGTGCGGTTCACCCCGGGCGCCCGGACGGCCAGGTGGTGACCTGGCTCTAAGACGTACTTTAGTCATCCACATGAGACAGCTCCTCGCTTGAGCTGGGCGAACGGAGGAAACCCGCGTGATCGACCCTGGCGCTCTCGACGAGGCCGTCGAGCGCATCGCTGCCCGGCACGGCAAGCAGCACGTCGGGCTGGTGGTGGGGGCGGTGACGTCCGCCGGCGCGCGGTCCGTCGTGCCTAAGGGGGGCATCCGCGCGCCTAACGGCCCCGCGCCCCGCGCCGACAGCCTGTTCGAGATCGGCTCGGTCACCAAGGTGTTCACCGCGTTGCTGCTCGCCGAGGCCGTGACGCGCGGCGAGCTGTCCCTCGACACTCCGGTCGGCGACCTGCTGCCAGAAGTCGCCGTCCCGACCCGCGACGGCGTCGCGATCACCGTCGAGCACCTGGCGACGCACACCGCGGGGCTGCCCAACAACCCGATGCCGCTTCGGGCCGCGATCTGGGCTGCGTGGAAGGCTCGTGCCGGCGACCCGTGGAAGGAGATCGACCGCGCCGCGCTGCTGACCGCGCTGGGCGAGACCGAGTTGCGCCACACGCCCGGCACCGGCCGAATCGCCTACTCGAACCTCGGTGCGGGCGTGCTGGGCCACGCGCTGGTCGCCGCCGCTGCGCGCCATGACTTCGGTGAGTTGGTGCAGTCACGGATCTGCGAGCCGCTCGGAATGGTCGACACCGTGCTCCTCCCCAACCGGGAGCAGGCGCAGCGGGAGGCCGACGGCCACCGCCGGCGCCGGCGTACCACCGGCCACTGGGAGGTCGCCGGCCTGCCCGGCGCGGGTGCGCTGCGCTCCACAGCCACCGACATGCTCACCTTCCTGCACGCCCAGCTCCGCCCGGACGCCACCCCGCTGGGACCGGCGATCGCACTCACCCACCCGGAGCGCCGGCCCGGCAAGAGACTCGGCATCGGGCTCGGCTGGCTGCGAGTGCCGATCAGCGGCGACCACATCATGCTCTGGCACAACGGCGGCACCGGCGGCTTCCGAGCGGTCGCTGGGTTCGTGCCGGCCGCCGGGGTGGGTGTGGTCGTGTTGGCGAACGACCTGCGCAGCGTCGACCGCGTCGGCCTCGAGCTGCTCACTGCACTCAGCACATAGCCGGCAGCTCCTGCGGCTCCGGCAGCGTGGCCATCAAGGGTCGGTCCCCTCCTGACGTCGCTCAGTGCACGCCCGATGATGTCCGGTTCGCCACCAGGGTTGCACTCCAGCGCACCGGCCCCTGGCTCTGGCAATGGGGCCGCCCCGGCCGCGCGAGGCGGCCGGGGCGGCTGAGAGGAGCTACTTGCCAAGTTCAGACGAGTTGCCGAGCTTGGCAAGAAATGTCACCGCAAGCCGAAGTGACATCCCGGCAAGCCCCCCGGGACATCCCGGCGAGCCCGCCGGGACATCCCGGCAAGCCTCGCCGTCAGCTGCAGCCGCTGGTGGAGCCGCAGCCCTCGCAGACGTAGCAGGAGCCGGCCGGGCGCATCTTGGTGCCGCAGGTGAAGCACAGCGGCGCGTCGGTGGCCATGCCCATCACCAGCTCCAGCAGCTCAGCCGAGCTGCCGACACCACCCGGGGCGGGCGAGGCCACGGCCACCTCGTCCGGGTCGACGGTGGGCTCGGTGCCCACGCCGGAGCGCAGACCCTCCACGTCCACCTCGGCCGGGGCACCGGTGCCGTAGTCGGTGGCCGCCACCTTGGCCGAGCGCTCCTCCGCGGAGTAGATGCCCAGCTCGGCGCGCTTCTCCGCCGGCAGGTGGTCCAGCGCCAGGCGACGGAACAGGTAGTCCACCACCGAGGTCGCGATGCGCACGTCCGGGTCGTCGGTCATGCCCGACGGCTCGAAGCGCATGTTCACGAACTTGGACACGTAGGTCTCCAGCGGCACGCCGTACTGCAGCGCGATGGAGATGGCCATGGAGAAGGCGTCCATCACCCCGGAGAGGGTGGAGCCCTGCTTGCTCATCTTGACGAAGATCTCGCCCACGTGGCCGTCGGGGTAGTTGCCCGCCGTCACGTAGCCCTCGGCGCCACCGACGGCGAAGGACACCGTCTGGCCGTTGCGCTTCTTGGGCAGGCGCTTGCGGGTGGGCGCGGCCTCCACGATCTCGGTGACCACGGTCTTGTTGGAGCTGGCCGAGCCCGAGCTGCCGGCGGACAGCGGCTGGCCCACCTTGCAGTTGTCGCGGTAGATGGCCAGCGCCTTGATGCCCAGCTTCCAGCTGTCGAAGTAGATGCCCTCGACCTCCTCGACGGTGGCCGTCTCCGGCATGTTCACCGTCTTGGAGATGGCACCGGACAGGAACGGCTGGGCCGCTGCCATCATCCGGACGTGGCCCATCGGGGCGATGGCCCGGGCACCCATGGCGCAGTCGAACACCTCGTAGTGCTCCGGGCGCAGGCCGGGAGCGTCGATGACGTGGCCCTTGGCCGCGATGTGCTCGACGATGGCCTCGACCTGCTCGGGCTGGTAGCCCAGCGAGGTCAGCGCGCGCGGCACCGTCTGGTTGACGATCTGCATGGAGCCGCCGCCGACCAGCTTCTTGAACTTGACCAGCGAGAAGTCCGGCTCGATGCCGGTGGTGTCGCAGTCCATCATGAAGCCGATGGTGCCGGTGGGCGCCAGGACGCTGGCCTGGGCGTTGCGCCAGCCGTTGGCGGCACCGATCTTGAGGCCCTCCTGCCACACCGCGGTGGCCGCCTTGTGCACGGCAGCGTCGGTGCGGTGCAGGGTGCGCACCTGGTCGTTGGCCGCGGCGTGCTTGCGCATGACGCGCTGGTGCGCCTCGGCGTTGCGGGCGTAGCCCTCGTACGGGCCGACCACGCCGGCCATTTCGGCGGAGCGCTTGTAGGCGGCACCGGTCATCAGCGAGGTGATGGACGCGGCGAGCGCCCGGCCACCCTCGGAGTCGTAGGCGTGGCCGGTGGCCATGAGCAGCGCGCCCAGGTTGGCGTAGCCGATGCCCAGCTGACGGAACTTGCGGGTGGTGTCCCCGATGGGCTCGGTGGGGAAGTCGGCGAAGCAGATGGAGATGTCCATCGCGGTGATGATGATCTCGACGGCCTTGGCGAAGGTGGCCGCGTCGAAGCCGCCGTCGTTGGTGAGGAACTTCATCAGGTTCAGCGACGCCAGGTTGCAGCTGGAGTTGTCCAGGTGCATGTACTCGCTGCAGGGGTTGGAGGCGCTGATGCGGCCCGACTCGGGGCAGGTGTGCCAGTCGTTGATGGTGTCGTCGTACTGGATGCCCGGGTCGGCGCACTCCCACGCGGCAGTGGCGATGGAGCGGAACAGCGTCTTGGCGTCCACCGTCTCGATGACGTCGCCGGTGTCGCGGGCACGCAGGCCGAACTCGCTGCTGTTCTCCACCGCGCGCATGAACTCGTCGCTGACCCGCACCGAGTTGTTGGCGTTCTGGTACTGCACGCTGGTGATGTCGGCGCCACCGAGGTCCATGTCGTAACCGGCGTCGCGGAGAACGCGGATCTTGTTCTCCTCCTTGGCCTTGGTCTCGACGAACTCCTGGATGTCGGGGTGGTCGACGTCGAGGACGACCATCTTGGCCGCGCGGCGGGTGGCGCCACCGGACTTGATGGTGCCGGCGGAGGCGTCGGCACCACGCATGAAGCTGACCGGGCCGGAGGCGGTGCCGCCGGAGGACAGCAGCTCCTTGGAGGAGCGGATGCGGGAGAGGTTCAGGCCGGCGCCGGAGCCGCCCTTGAAGATCATCCCCTCTTCCTTGTACCAGTTCAGGATCGAGTCCATGGTGTCGTCCACCGCGAGGATGAAGCAGGCGCTGACCTGCTGCGGCGAGGCGGTGCCGACGTTGAACCACACCGGGGAGTTGAAGCTGAAGACCTGGTTGAGCAGCATCCAGGTGAGCTCGTGGGAGAAGATCTCCGCGTCCTCGTCGGAGGCGAAGTAGCCGTGCTCCAGGCCGGCCTTGGTGTAGGTGTCCACCACGCGGTTGAGCAGCTGGCGCAGGCTGCGCTCGCGGGTGTCCGAGCCGGCCGCCCCGCGGAAGTACTTGCTGGTGACGATGTTGACGGCGTTGAGCGACCAGCTCTCGGGGAACTCCACCCCGCGCTGCTCGAAGTTCACCGTGCCGTCGCGCCAGTTGGTCATGACCACGTCGCGCTGGGCCCAGGTGACCTCGTCGTAGGGGTGCACGCCCGCAGTGGTGTAGACCCGCTCCATCCGAACGCCGGCCTTGCGGTTCTGCTTGCCGCCCTTGGCCGAGCGGCTGCTCGAACCGGATGTGTGGGCTCCGACGGTCTCCGTCATGGGATGGGCCTCTCTCTCACTGCTGCTGCTCTGGTCTGGCGTTGCTGAATGGGGTGGGGAACCGGCACGAGTGCCGGTGGGGTGCTGTGGGGTGGCCGCCTGCGCCGCAGACGGTGCGGGACTACTCGGAGACGCCGTCCGCGTGCCGCGCGTGCTGCCGCAGCGCACGGATCTCCTTCTCGAAGTCGTCGGCGGAGGTGAAGGAGCGGTAGACGGAGGCGAACCGCAGGTAGGCGACCTCGTCGAGCTCACGCAGCGGACCGAGGATGGCCAGGCCGACCTCGTGGCTGGGGATCTCGGCCGATCCCCCGGCCCGCACCTGGTCCTCCACCTGCTGGGCCAGCAGGCTGAGCGCGTCGTCGTTGACGGGTCGGCCCTGGCAGGCGCGACGCACGCCCACCATCACCTTGTCGCGGCTGAAGGGCTCGGTGACGCCGCTGCGCTTGACCACCGACAGCACCGCGTTCTCCACCGTGGTGAAGCGCCGCCCGCACTCCGGGCACGCGCGACGGCGGCGGATGGCCTGGCCGTCCTCGACCTCGCGCGAGTCGACCACGCGAGAGTCGGAGTGACGACAGAACGGACAGTGCACGACATCCCCTTCTCGGACGACAAGCCCCGCTGCCCGCAGGCCGTCGGAGCACGCCAAGCTAGGGCGTGGGTGTGGACGGATCCGTGGACAACCTGTGGATCCCCCTACACAGTGGGACCCCAACCTGTGGACTAACCACATCTATGTAACTACTAGATGTTGTGGTCATGACCGTAATCCCCACTAGGCCCCGATGCAAGCCATCGGCAACGGATTTTGCGTCTCCCCAGCCCGGTCGGCGTGTCCGCCTCGCGGAGACGGTGTGCCACCAGCAGTCCGGCGGGGTCGACGGCGCCAGCACGTGTCCAGCGTCATCCGCCGACGGGCACGACCAGCGACTGGCCGGGGCGCACGGCGACCGTGTCCAGGGCGTTGAGATCGACGATGCGCTGCACCATGGCCGCCGCGGGCACCCCCGGGGCCGAGCGCACCGCCACCGCGGACAGGCTCTCCCCGGCGCGCACCTGGGTGACGGCCGTCTGCGTGGGCATGGGGGCGTCGCCGCCTCCCCCCAGAGTCACCACGGCGAGCACGCCGAGCGCGAGCGCGCCGGCGAGCACGGCGCCGGTGACCACCAGGCGCAGGCGCACCTGAGCCGGGGACGGTCGAGTGACCCGTGGCGTGCAGGCCGTCCGGCGGAGCGGGGCGGTGCCGTACTCGACCAGGCGCCCAGCCGGGCGGCGGCGGGCGACCTCGCGGGGACGGCGGGTGCGCCGGGGCGCCTCCACGGTGCGCGCCGCCCCAGCGTCCCCGGCCCGCAGGGAGCCCAGCGAGCGCAGCTCACGCTCGAGCTCGAACAGGTCGGCGCGGCGTCGCGGGTCAACCAGCAGGGAGTCAGTGAGACGTGGCCCAGCGAGACGTGAGTGTGCGTTGCGAACGCCCGCGCGGTGCAGGGTGGAGCGGCGATCAGCCAGATCGAGCATGTCAACCTCCCGTGTCGAACAGGCGTTCGATTCGAACGTCTGGTCGATGTCTACCAGGGGCGACCGACAAAATCGAGAGCTGTCGGCGTGTTGATCGAACAGGTGTTTGAATGTGACCTGCTGCAGGACTAAGTTCGAATCACCAGAACACCACCGCACTTTGGCGAAGTTCCGCAGGTGGACGCACACCCGCGCGGCCTCGTCGCAGAGCACCGGACCACTCGCGGTTCCCCACAGGAGGCATCACACGATGAGCAGCCACACTCCCGGCGCCCCGACCACGGCGGGTGCCGCTCCGGGTGCCACCGCCGAGGAGACCGCCGACCTGTCGGCCGCCGCCGCCGGCCTCACGCCGCGCCAGCGCAAGGTGCTCGAGGTGATCCGGGACTCGGTCGAGGTGCGGGGCTACCCGCCCAGCGTCCGCGAGATCGGCGAGGCCGTCGGCCTCACCTCCACCTCATCGGTGTCCCACCAGCTCAAGGCGTTGGAGCGCAAGGGGTTTCTCCGACGCGACCCCAACCGCCCCCGGGCGGTGGACGTGCGGATGCCCGAGGACCTGGCCAACCAGGCCGCTGCGGCCACCACCGGTGAGGGCGGCAGCGTTCTGCAGCAGATGCCCACCCCCACCTTCGTGCCGGTGCTGGGCCGCATCGCCGCCGGTGGCCCCATCCTGGCCGAGCAGGCGGTGGAGGAGGTCTTCCCCCTCCCCCGCGAGCTGGTGGGCGACGGCACCCTGTTCATGCTCCGCGTGGTCGGCGAGTCGATGATCGACGCGGCGATCTGCGACGGCGACTGGGTGGTGGTGCGCCAGCAGAACGTCGCCGAGAACGGTGACGTCGTGGCCGCCATGATCGACGGCGAGGCCACCGTCAAGACGTTCAAGCGCCGAGACGGCGAGGTGTGGCTGATGCCGCACAACGCCGCCTTCGAGCCCATCCCCGGTAACGAGGCCACCGTGCTCGGCAAGGTGGTCTCGGTGATGCGCAAGCTCTAGGCAGGCACCTGCGGGCTGGCGAACTCCACCAGCGCCGCTCCGAGGTCGGCACGCACCCGCGCCCGCAGGTGCGTGCCCTCGGGCTGGTGGGTCTCCTCGAGCACCTCCCCCTCCGAGTGCACCCGCGCGACCAGCTCACCGCGGGTGAAGGGCACGAGCACGTCCACCTCCACCTCCGGGTGCGGCATCAGCTCGACCAGCCGCTGCCGCAGCTCGTCCATGCCCTCCCCGGTGTGGGCGGAGACGAAGACCGCGTCCGGCATCAGGTTGCGCAGCTGCGCCAGCACCACCGGGTCGGCCACGTCCACCTTGTTCACCACGATCAGCTCCGGCGGCAGCCCGGTCTTGCGCTCGTCGGCCACCTCCACCAGCACCTGGCGCACCGCGGCCACCTGCTGGGTGGGCTGCGGGTCCGACCCGTCCACCACGTGCAGCAGCAGGTCGGCGTCGGCGACCTCCTCCAGGGTGGAGCGGAACGCCTCGATCAGCTGGGTGGGCAGGTGCCGCACGAACCCCACCGTGTCGGTGAGCACGTACTCGCGACCGTCGGCCAGCTCGGACCGGCGCGTGGTCGGGTCGAGGGTGGCGAACAGCGCGTTCTGCACCAGCACCCCGGCACCGGTGAGGGCGTTGAGCAGGCTGGACTTGCCGGCGTTGGTGTAGCCGGCGATGGCCACGCTGGGCACCTCGTTGCGGCGGCGACTGTCGCGCTTGGTGTCGCGCGCCTGCTTCATGCCCTTGATCTCCCGACGCAGCTTGGCCATCCGCTCGCGGATGCGTCGCCGGTCAGTCTCGATCTTGGTCTCACCAGGTCCACGCAGACCCACCCCGCCGGCACTGCCGCCGGCACCGCCGGCCTGCCGGGACATCGACTCACCCCAGCCGCGCAGGCGGGGAAGCATGTACTGCATCTGGGCCAGCGCCACCTGCGCCTTGCCCTCGCGGGACGTGGCGTGCTGGGCGAAGATGTCCAGGATCAGCGCGGTGCGGTCCACCACCTTGACCTTGACCACCTTCTCCAGCGCGTTCAGCTGCGCCGGGGTCAGCTCACCGTCGCAGATCACGGTGTCCGCGCCGGTGGCCACCACGATGTCGCGCAGCTCGGCAGCCTTGCCGGAGCCGATGTAGGTGGCCGGGTCGGGCTTGTCGCGCCGCTGGACCAGGCCCTCGAGCACCTCCGAGCCGGCGGTCTCGGCCAGCGCGGCCAGCTCGGCCAGGCTCAGCTCGGCGTCCTCGGCGGTGCTGCCCTGCATCCAGACACCGACGAGCACGACGCGCTCCAGGCGGAGCTGGCGGTACTCGACCTCGGTGACGTCGGTGAGCTCGGTGGACAGCCCGGCGACGCGGCGCAACGAGGTGCGCTCCTGCAGCTGCATCTCGCCGACCGAGGGGTCGTGGTCGGGGCCCGGGGAGAAGCTGTCTCCGGAGGCGCCGTCCGGGGACTCGGCCTCGCCGAGGGGAACCTCGTCGAAGGGGGCACCGTCCGCGGCAGCGGCGTCGATGGGGGCATCTGTGTCGTGGTCGTCCCACGTGGATGAGTTCGTCATACAACGCCCATGGTCCCACGGAACGCGATGATTGCCCACTGAGATATGCCCAGGGCAGAACCTATGCCGGGGCGGCCCACCAGTGCGGGTCGATGCTGCCGTGCGCCAGCAGCACGGACGGGCCGCGCAGGTGGCTGGTGTGCTCGGAGATGCTCACCCGCACCTGTCCGCCCAGCACGTTCACCGCCACGTCCCCGGTGCTCGCCCCCGCGACCTTGAGGGCCGCGACCGCAGCGGCGACGGTGCCGGTGCCGCAGGAGCGGGTCTCCCCCACCCCCCGCTCGTACACCCGCATGTGCACCTCGCCCCCGGCCAGCGGGCTGACGAGCTCGATGTTCACCCCGTGCGGGAAGAGCGTGGCATCGAAGCCGGGCTGGGTGCTCAGGTCGAAGGTGCTGAGGTCGCGGTCGGTGACGCAGGCCAGGTGCGGGTTGCCCAGGTCCACGGCCACACCGCCGAAGAGCTCCCCGGCCAGGGCGGCGGTGCCGCCGCCGAGCACCCGGGCAGGGCCCATGTCCACGGTCACCTCGCCGAACGCGCCGTCGCCGGCGTGCACCACCACCGGCCGGGCGCCGGCTCGGGTGCCCACCACGAACTCGTCGCGCGGCTCCAGGCCGGTGGCCCGCAGGTAGTGCGCGAACACCCGGACGCCGTTGCCGCACATCTCCGCGATGGAGCCGTCGGCGTTGCGGTAGTCCATGAACCAGTCATCGGCGCACACCCCCTCGGCGAGGGGCTCCTCCAGCGCGCCGGCGCGCACCACCCGCAGCACGCCGTCGGCGCCCAGGCCGCGGCGCCGGTCGCACAGCGCGGTCACCTGCTTGGCGGTGAGGTCGAGCATCCCGTCCACGTCGGGCAGCACCACGAAGTCGTTCTGGGTGCCGTGCCCCTTGGCGAAGTCCACGGCGCTCATCCTAGGTTCGCGCCCCGACCATCGCTGCTGTTGCGCAGGTCACACGCCAGTCCTACCGTCGTGATGCATCAGCGGCTCGATTCCGTCCTGCGGAGTGCGGAGGAACGCCATGGCCACCGCAGCACCCACCGGCATCGAGGTCCGTGGCGAGCGCCAGGAGGGCTTCGACTGCGTGCTCACCGACGAGGCACTGGGCCTGCTGGCCGACCTGCACCGCCGGTTCAACCCCCGACGACGTGAGCTGCTCGAGGCCCGCCAGCGCCGCCAGGCCGACCTGGACGCCGGTGGCACGCTGGGCTTCCTGGCCGAGACCGCCGACGTCCGCAGCGACGACAGCTGGTCGGTGGCGCCGCCGGCGCCGGGGCTGGTGGACCGGCGGGCCGAGATCACCGGCCCCACCGACGCCAAGATGACCATCAACGCGCTGAACTCCGGCGCCAAGGTGTGGCTGGCCGACTTCGAGGACGCCAACACCCCGCTGTGGCCGAACATGGTGCAGGGCCAGCTGAACCTGCGGGCGGCGCTGGATCGCACCATCGACTTCACCGCCGAGGGCGGCAAGAGCTACGCGCTGCGCCCGGCGGAGGAGCTGGCCACCATCGTGGTGCGTCCGCGCGGGTGGCACCTGCCGGAGAAGCACGTGCTGGTGGACGGGGAGGAGGTCTCCGGCTCGCTGTTCGACTTCACGCTGTACCTGGTGACCAGCGGCCGCAAGCAGGTCGAGCTGGGCCAGGGCCCCTACTACTACCTGCCCAAGATGGAGAGCCACCTCGAGGCTCGGCTGTGGAACGACGTCTTCCTGCACGCCCAGCAGGCCCTTGGCATCCCGCGCGGCACCATCCGCGCCACCGTGCTCATCGAGACGCTGCCCGCGGCGTTCGAGATGGAGGAGATCCTGCACGAGCTGCGCGAGCACTCCGCCGGGTGCAACGCCGGGCGCTGGGACTACCTGTTCAGCACCATCAAGTGCTTCGCCCACCGCGGCGCCGACTTCGTGCTGCCCGACCGCAACTCGGTGACCATGACCGCGCCGTTCATGCGGGCCTACACCGAGCTGCTGGTGCGCACCTGCCACAAGCGCGGCGCGCACGCCATCGGCGGCATGGCCGCGTTCATCCCCTCCCGCCGCGACGAGGAGGTGAACGCCAACGCCACCAGGAAGGTCACCGAGGACAAGACCCGGGAGGCTCGGGCGGGCTTCGACGGCTCCTGGGTGGCACACCCGGACATGGTGGGGCTGTGCACCGAGGTGTTCACCGAGGTCCTCGGCGAGCGGCCCAACCAGCTGGAGAACACGCGGGAGGACGTGCACGTCACCGCCGAGCAGCTGCTGGACGTGCGCTCCACCCCGGGCGAGGCCACCGAGGAGGGGCTGCGCAACGACATCAGCGTGGGCATCCAGTACCTCTCGGCGTGGCTGCGAGGGCAGGGCGCGGTGGGGATCTTCAACCTGATGGAGGACGCCGCCACCGCGGAGATCGCCCGCACCCAGGTGTGGCAGTGGCTGCACAACGACGTGGTGCTCTCCAGCGGCGCCAAGGTGACCACCGAGCTGGTGCAGCAGCTGGTGGACGAGGAGCTGGCCAAGATCGAGCAGGCCGTGGGCGAGGACGCCTACCAGCAGGGCGGCTACGAGCAGGGCCGCGCGCTGTTCACCGAGATGGCGCTGAGCAGCGACCTCTCGGAGTTCCTCACCCTGCCCGCCTACGCCCGGATGCCGTGAGCAGCCATGACCACCGAGGTGGAGCAGGCACCGGTGCCGCCCGAGCACGCGCCGGTGGACGTGGACGTGCTGGCGCAGCGGCTGCGCGCGGGGCTGGGCGAGAAGGGCGTGCTCACCGACCCCACCCGGCTGAGCACCTACCAGTGCGACGGGCTGGCGCACTACCGCGTCACCCCGGCGGTGGTGGCGCTGCCGACCGACGCCGCCCAGGTGCAGCACTGCGTGCGGGTGTGCGTGGAGCTGGGCGTGCCGTTCGTGGCCCGGGGCTCGGGCACCGGGCTCTCCGGCGGGGCGCTGCCGCGGGCGGACGGGATCCTCATCGTCACCTCGCAGATGCGCCGCATCCTGGAGATCGACGTGGACAACGAGCTGGCCGTGGTGGAGCCCGGGGTGATCAACCTCGACGTCAGCCGCGCCACCGGTCCGCTGGGCTGGTACTTCGCCCCTGATCCGTCCAGCCAGCAGGTGTGCTCGGTGGGCGGCAACGTGGCGGAGAACTCCGGCGGGGCGCACTGCCTGAAGTACGGCTTCACCACCAACCACGTGCTCGGGGTGGAGGTGGTCACCCCGGACGGCGAGCTGCTCATGCTCGGCGGGCGCAGCCGCGACTGCCCCGGCTACGACCTGCGCGGGGTGTTCGTCGGCAGCGAGGGCACCCTCGGCATCGCCACCAAGGTGGTGGTGCGGCTGCTGCGGACGCCGGAGACGGTCCGCACCCTGCTGGCGGGATTTCCCTCCACCGACGCCGCCGGGGCCGCGGTGTCGGCGATCATCAGCTCCGGGGTGGTGCCCGCGGCGATCGAGATGATGGACGCCCTCGCCATCGAGGCCGCCGAGGCGGCGGTGCACTGCCGCTACCCCGACGGTGCGGGTGCGGTGCTGGTGGTGGAGCTGGACGGTCCGGCCGCGGAGGTCGAGCACACCTTCGCCGCGGTGCAGCAGCACTGCCAGGACAACGGGTCGTTCGAGATCCGGGTGGCCGCCGACGACGTCGAGCGCGCCCTCATCTGGCGGGGCCGCAAGTCCGCCTTCGCCGCGGTGGGCCGCATCAGCCCCGACTACATCGTGCAGGACGGAGTCATCCCGCGGACCGCGCTGGCGGAGGTGCTCACCGCCATGCGCGAGCTGGCCGAGGGGGCGGGCGTGCGGGTGGCCAACGTCTTCCACGCCGGCGACGGCAACCTGCACCCGCTGGTGCTCTTCGACGCCGCCAAGCCCGGCGAGGCCGAGCGTGCCGAGGAGGTCAGCGGCGGCATCCTGGACCTCTGCCTGCGCCACGGCGGGTCGATCACCGGCGAGCACGGAGTGGGCGCCGACAAGGCCAAGCACATGCCCAAGATGTTCACCGCCGCCGACCTGGACACCATGCAGCGGGTGCGGTGCGCCTTCGACCCGCAGGCGCTGAGCAACCCGGGCAAGGTCTTTCCCACCCCCCGGCTGTGCGGGGAGGCACCCGGGCGCCGCACGCGGGCGCACCCGTTGGTGGAGGCAGGGATCGCCGATGTCTTCTAGCGACGTCTCCAGCGCCGGCCCCTCGGCCACCACCGACCCCGAGCGGCTGGCCGAGGCACTGGTCGCCGCGGTGGGCGCGGAGCACGTGCGCCCCGGCGGAGCGCTCGGCCACGGGCTGACCGCGCGCCCGGCCGACACCGACGAGGTGGCCGCCGTGCTGCGCGCCGCCGGGCAGGCCCACGCCACCGTGCTGCCGGTGGGTGGGGCCAGCACCGTGGACTGGCTGCCCGGCCCACCGGTGGACCTGCACCTGGAGCTGGGTCGGATGGACGCCGTGCTCGAGCACGCCGCCGGCGACCTGGTGGTGCACGTGCAGGCCGGGGCGCGGCTGGCCGACCTGCAGGCCGCCCTGGCCCCGCACGGACAGCGGTTGGCGGTGAGCTCACCGCTGCCCACCAGCACCATCGGCGGGCTGGTGGCCGCCGACCTCTCCGGCCCGGAGCGCTACCAGCACGGCACCGTCCGCGACCTGATGCTGGGCACCACCACCGTGGCCGGGGACGCGACCGTCGCCCGCTCCGGCGGCAAGGTGGTCAAGAACGTCGCCGGCTACGACCTGGGCAAGCTCTACACCGGCTCCCGCGGCACCCTCGGCGTGCTCACCGACGCCTGGTTCCGGCTGCGCCCGCTGCCCGAGGCGGTGTGCTGGGTGAGCACCCCGGCGCCGGGCAGCACGGCCGCGGCGGCCGCGCTGGCCGCGGTGCGCGGCTCGCAGGTGAGCCCCACCGCGCTGCAGCTGCACCGCGACCGCGACGGCGCCACCACCATGGCGGTGCAGCTGGAGGGGGTGGCCGCAGGGCTGGTCGCCCGCGCCGAGACCGTCGCCCAGCTGCTCGGCGTCCATTCCGTCGTCGCCGACACCCCTCCCCCGGGCTGGGGCGCCCTGCCGGACGGTGAGGTGCTGCTCAAGCTGGCCCACCCACCCACCGCCCTGCCCGACGTGCTCGACGCCCTGGCCGCGCCGGGACTGGCCCACCAGGTGCGCGGGTCGGTCGGGGTGGGGGTGCTCAAGGTGGGCTGCACGGGGGCCGACGCACCGGTGCTGCTGGACGCCGCCCGCGCGTCGTGCACCGCCGTGGAGGGCTCCGCCCTGGTGCTGCGTGCGCCAGCCGGGCACCAGCTGGACGTGTGGGGCCCGCTGGAGCCGGCGCTGCTGCGGCTGATGCACCGGGTGAAGAACGAGCTCGACCCCAGCCACACCCTCGCGCCCGGACGGGGACCAGGAGGTACCTGATGGCCGAGAACGTGTCCCTCGGTGTGCCGGTGGTGGGCTACCAGCCCACCAGCCCGCCCCAGGACGCCCAGCCCACCTCCGCCTTCGACGGCCACCACCCGCCCTCGGAGGCGCTCGTCGGCGACTGCGTGCACTGCGGCTTCTGCCTGCCCTCCTGCCCCACGTACACCCTCTGGGGCGAGGAGATGGACTCCCCGCGCGGCCGCATCCACCTGATGAAGACCGGGCTGGAGGGCGAGCCGATGACCCCGGCACGGGTGCAGCACTTCGACGCCTGCCTGGGCTGCATGGCCTGCGTCAGCGCGTGCCCCTCCGGGGTGCAGTACGACAAGCTGATCGGCGCGGTCCGTCCGCAGGTGGAGCGGCGGCACACCCGGCCGTGGCGGGACCGGCTGCTGCGCGGGCTGATCTTCCGCACCTTCCCCTACCCGCGCCGGCTGCGGCTGCTGCGCGGGCCGCTGCGCGCCTACCAGCGCAGCGGGCTGTCCCCGGTGCTGCGCCGCTCCGGGCTGCTGGACCGGCTCTCGCCGTCGCTGCGGGTGATGGAGTCGCTGGCCCCACCCCTGGCCCGGATGGAGCGGGTGCCGGAGGTGACCCCCGCGGTGGGACCGCGGCGGGCGGTGGTCGGCATGCTCACCGGCTGCGTGCAGAGCGTGTTCTTCCCCGACGTCAACGCCGCCACCGCCCGGGTGCTGGCCGCGGAGGGGTGCGAGGTGCACACGCCCGCCCGGCAGAAGTGCTGCGGAGCGCTGAGCGAGCACCTGGGCCGGGAGGAGGAGGGCCTTCGGTTCGCCCGCGCGCTCATCGAGACGTTCCTGGCCGCAGAGGTGACCCACGTGGTGGTCAACGCCGCCGGCTGCGGCTCGCAGATGAAGGACTACGCCCACCTGCTGCGCGACGACCCCCACTACGCCGAGCGGGCCGCGCTGCTCAGCGACCAGGTCCGCGACGTCTCCGAGCTGCTCGCCGAGCTGGGCACCGTGGCTCCGCGCCACCGCCTGGACCTGTCGGTGGCCTACCACGACGCCTGCCACCTGGCCCACGCCCAGGGCGTCCGCGCGCAGCCCCGCACGCTGCTGCGCGAGATCCCGGGGGTGGAGGTTCGCGAGATCGCCGACGGCACCACCTGCTGCGGCTCCGCCGGCGTCTACAACGTCCTCCACCCGGCCACTGCCGACGAGCTCGGCGACCGCAAGGCCGCCACCGTCCTCGCCACCGGGGCGCAGCTGCTGGTGACGGCCAACCCCGGCTGCCTCATGCAGATCGCCACCGCCGCCGAGCGGGCCGGGCACGCGCTGGCGGTGGCGCACACCGTGCAGGTGCTCGACGCCGCCATCCGCGGGCTGCCCGCCGCCACGCTCACCCAGCGCCAGCCGCCAGCATCTGAGCTGCCCTGAAAAGTGACTTTCCCTGTTGGCAAGCAAACCGTAGACTTGCCGACATGGAAAACGACTTCGCCCCGGCGGGAGCACTCACGCCAGCCCAGGCACGCCAGGCGCTGGATGGCCTGGACGTGGACGGCGCCCGGCTGGCCGAGCAGGTGGTGACGCCCTGGTGGTACCACCCCAGCCTCGGCCTCATCGTGGCGCTCATCGTCGGCGCGCAGGCACTGCCAGGATCAGCAGCCGTCGTGCTGGTGGCCCTCGGCGTCATCGCGATCCCGGTCCTCACCACGACGTACCGGCGGCGCTACGGCATCTCCACCACCCAGCCTGCCGGCCCGCGCAGCCGTCGCCTGCTGTTCCTGACGGCCGGGATCTTCCTGCTGGCCATGGTGGCCTCCACCTTCGGCAAGCTCGCCGGCCTCGCCTCAGGGTGGGCGCTGCTGCCCGCCGTCCTGGCCCTCGTCACCACCGTGGTGCTCGGGCGCCGCTACGACGACGTCCTCCGCAGCGAGCTGGCCCGCACCACTGCCGAGCGGGCATGAGCGACCGCACCTCCCCCGCGTTCAACGAGGTCATCCACTCGCCCGCACGCCTGCGGGTCTGTGGCCTGCTGCGGTGGGTGTCCGAGCTGGAGTTCGCCGTCGTCCGGGACACCCTCGGGCTCAGTGACGCCACCCTGTCCAAGAACCTCAGGGTGCTCGCCGAGGCGGGATTCGTGACGATGCGCAAGGAGCGCTCCCCCGTGCGCGCGGACTCCCGCAGGCTCACCTGGGTGGCGCTGACGCCCGCCGGACGCACCGCCCTCGAGGCCCACCTGGCCGCGCTCGCCCAGATCGCCGACGGCCTGTCCTAGGGGTGGAGCCGCTCCGGCCGCAGCAGCTGCAGCGCCAGCTCGGGCAGGGCCGGGTCGGCGGCGTCGAGCCAGTGCACCCGCTGGTCGCGGCGGAACCACGAGCGCTGCCGGCGCACGAAGCGGCGGGTGCCGGCCGCGGTGGCCCGCTGCGCCTCGGCCAGGTCGTGCTCGCCGTCCAGGGCGGCCAGCACCTGGGAGTAGCCCAGCGCCCGGCGCGCGGTGACGCCCTCGCGCAGCCCGTGCTCCAGCAGCTGGTGCACCTCCGCCACCAGCCCCTGGGTAAACATGGTCGCGGTGCGCGCCTCGATGCGGGCGTCCAGCTCGGCGGTGTCGCGGTCCAGACCGATCAGCACGGTGTTCCAGCGCGGGGTGCCCACCTCCGGCCGGGAGGCGCTGAAGGGCTGTCCGGTCAGCTCCACCAC
Source organism: Rhodococcus sp. Z13_19A (assembly GCF_058133575.1). Lineage (NCBI taxonomy): Bacteria > Bacillati > Actinomycetota > Actinomycetes > Mycobacteriales > Nocardiaceae > Rhodococcus > Rhodococcus sp. Z13_19A. The sequence goes on along the minus strand of NZ_JBYUNN010000002.1, from coordinate 673,616 downwards.
CTCCAGCGCCCGCACGATGCGCCGACCGTCGGAGGGCAGCAGCTTGCGGGCCGCCTCGGCGTCCACCCGGGCCAGCTCCTGGTGCAGCTCCAGCGGTCCGCGCACCGCCAGCTCGGCCTCCCAGCGGGCACGCACCGCCGGGTCGGTGGCGGGGAAGGTGAGCTCGTCCAGCAGCGCCTGCACGTACAGGCCCGAGCCGCCGACGATCACCGGCACGGCACCGCGTCCTTGGATCGCCTCCACGTCGGCGCGCGCCGTGCGCTGGTAGTGCGCGACGCTGGCGGTCTCGGTCACCTCCAGCACGTCCAGCTGGTGGTGGACAATGCCGCGGCGCTGCTCCGGCGGGGTCTTGGCGGTGCCGATGTCCATGCCGCGGTACAGCTGCAGGGCGTCGGCGTTGACCACCTCCCCGCCGAGCTCCTCGGCCAGCTGCAGGGCCAGCTCGGACTTGCCGGTGGCGGTGGGCCCCACGATGGCCACCGGCCGGGGCACCGCCGAGCCCGGGCTCAGCGCTGCCACGTCGCCACCTGGTAGCCCACGCCGTAGGGCGCCCCGCGGTAGAGGGTCTCGGTGCGCCAGCCGTCCCCGGCGGCCGCGGCCGCGGCTGCGGCGACCTGCCAGGGCACCCGACCACTCGCGCCGAGCTCCGCGCACAGCTGCGCGTCCAGCGCGGCGAGGGCGCCGCAGTCGGCGGTGGCCAGCGCGTGGTCGAGCTCGGCCTGCAGGGCGGCGGCGCGCTCGTCGAGCGCACCCGGCGCCTTCTCGGTGAGGGTGGTGCAGCCGTCGCCGAGCACCAGCAGTCCCTGCGGGCGCGGGTCCTGGGCCAGCTCGGCGGCCAGTGCCCGGCCTTGCTCGGCGCACTCCTGCGGCGAGGCGTCCGCGGCGGTCAGGCGCACGTCCACGCTGGCCTCTGCCGCCACCTGTCCGCGCAGCCAGCCGGCCACCAGCGCGGGCAGCGGGAGGTCATCGGGAAGCTCCGTCGACGAGGTCTCAGTGCCTGCGCCGAGGGCCACGGTCACGTCCGCGCCGTAGCCGTGCCACGAGCCGGTCGTCGGGGGGCCCAGCCGACACGAGGTGTCGTGCACGCCAACGGAAGTCCACGGCGAGGCCAGGTCGGTGAGCACCCGGGTGGCGCGGAGGCAGGCCGTGCGAAGGTCGTCGGTCTCGGCCGCGGCGGCGCCGGCCAGCTCGGGAACCAGCAGCGGAGGAACAGGCACGAGCACCACTGCGGTCAGCACGGGGGCCGAGGGTAGTGCACCGTCAGGGCGCTGCTTGGTTCTCACCGGGGCCATTACCTGTTTCAATGGCCACAGCACTCGGCGAACCGGCCGGGTGCACGAGCACGTGGGCAGCCGTGACGCGCGGCAGGACGAGGCAGGCCAATGACCGAGAACCCAGCATCCCCCGAGCAGGCGACCACCCCCGGCGACTCTCCCCGCCCCGCCGGCCCCAAGCCCGGGATGCCCAAGCCGGGCGGTCCGCGCCCGGGTCCCCGGCCCTCCGCCGCCCCCGCCCCGACCACGCCGGCCACGCCGCGCGCGGTCGCTCCCGCTGCCAGCGCCAGCCGCTTCGGCCGGGTGGACGACGACGGTGGGGTGTGGCTGCGCACCAAGGACGGCGAGCGACAGGTCGGGTCCTGGCAGGCCGGTGAGCCCGCCGAGGGCCTGGCCCACTTCGCCCGCCGCTTCGACGACCTCGCCACCGAGGTGGTGCTGCTGGAGAAGCGGCTGGAGGCCGGCACCGGCGACGCCAAGCACACCCAGCAGGCGGTGCGGGCACTGCTGGAGACCCTGCCCACCGCCGCGGTGGTCGGCGACGTCGAGAGCCTGCAGGCCCGCCTGGAGGCGCTGCTGACGGTCACCGACGAGAAGGCCGCCGCGGACCGCAGCCGCAAGGAGGCCGCCCGCGCCGCCCAGGCCGCGCGCAAGGAGGCCCTGGCCGCCGAGGCCGAGCAGATCGGGGCGGAGAGCACCCAGTGGAAGGCGAGCGGCGACCGGCTGCGCGCCATCCTCGAGGAGTGGAAGACCATCCGCGGGCTCGACCGCAAGTCCGACGACGCGCTGTGGAAGCGCTACTCCAAGGCCCGGGAGGCGTTCAACCGCCGGCGCGGCGCGCACTTCGCCGAGCTCGACCGCGACCGCGCGGGTGCCCGCTCCCGCAAGGAGGAGCTGGTGGTGGAGGCCGAGTCGCTGTCCGGCTCCACCGACTGGGGCCCCACCGCGGGCCGCTTCCGCGACCTGATGGCGGAGTGGAAGGGCACCGGCCGCGCTCCCCGCGAGGCCGAGGATGCGCTGTGGCAGCGGTTCAAGGCCGCGCAGGACGTGTTCTTCGCCGCCCGCAACGCCGCTGCGGCCGAGCGCGACGAGGAGTTCACCGCCAACGCGGTGGCCAAGGAAGAGCTGTTGGTCGCGGCGGAGCAGCTCGACCCGGCCACCGACCTGGAGGGGGCGCGCAACGCGCTGCGCTCGCTGCAGGAGCGCTGGGACGACATCGGCAAGGTGCCGCGCGACCGCATGCAGGAGCTCGAGGGCCGGATGCGCGCGGTGGAGCAGCGCGTGCGCGAGGCCACCGACAAGCAGTGGCAGCGCACCGACCCCGAGGCCCAGGCCCGGGCGGCGCAGTTCCACGAGCGGGCCACCCACCTGGAGGAGCAGGCCGCCAAGGCCCGTGCCGCGGGCAAGGTCAAGCGGGCCGAGGAGGCCGAGGCGCAGGCGGCGCAGTGGCGCGAGTGGGCGCAGACCGCGGAGCAGGCGCTCCAGTAACCAGCACGGAGCAGGCGCTCCAGTAACCGGCACGGAGCAGGCGCTCCAGCAACCAGCACCACAGCACGGGAGCCGGTCACCGCATCGCGGTGACCGGCTCCCGTGGTTCTGCCGACTAGTTGTTGGGGATGGGCCGTCCGTGGGTGAGCTCCACCCGGGTCCAGACGATGCGCAGCCACTGGAAGGTCAGCACCGCCACCGCGGCCCAGGCCAGGAACAGCCCCACGCCGGGTCCGCCACCGGTGCTGTCCACCGCCAGCGTCTGGCGGGACCACACCGCGAGCAGGCCCAGGAAGGACACGAAGCCGCTGCCCAGGGTGGCCACCCAGGCCAGCACCCAGCGCCGGGCCAGCAGCGCCGCGGCGGAGGCGATCACCACGAAGACCAGGCCGCCGGCGAACAGCCGCAGCGGCAGGATCACGCCCTCGGCCACCGCGGTGTCGTCGTGCACCAGCACGTCCCAGCCGGTGGCGGTGCCCGCCTGCGGCAGGATCATCGACAGGATCCCGGCGAGCACCGCGACCGCGATGACGATGCCGCGCAGGCCCGGCTCGATGGTGCCGGTCACCCGCCGCTCCACCGAGTCGACCTCGTCCCGGATGCCGAGCAGCTCCTCGTCGGTGAGCTCTCGGCGACGGTTGTCGTCCACACTTCCTCCAGAGATCAGCGCAGGGCAGCGCAGAAGATCAGCGCAGACCAGTGTCCTCGCCCGGTCAGACGCGTGCAGCCCTGGGTACCGGCAGGCCCAGCAGGACGCCGGGGGTCGCGGTGCCGGGGGTCTGCGGCGCCCGCGCGGCCGCGGCGTTGTCCCCGGCCCGGGTCCGCCGGTGCGACAACGGGTCACCGTCGGCCACCAGGTGGAACGGGGCGGCGTAGGTCACCACCGTCTCCACCACGTCGCCGGGGCGGATCTCGGCCCCACCGGTGGCGAAGTGCACGAGCCGACCGTCGCGGGCCCGGCCGCTGAGCCGGGCGGTGCTGGCGTCCTTGCGGCCCTCGCCCGAGGCCACCAGCAGCTCCACGCGAGTACCGATGAGGTCACGGTTGGCCTGCAGCGAGATCTCCTCCTGCAGCGCGGTCAGCCGGCCGTAGCGCTCGGTCACCACCTCCTTGGGCACCTGCTCGCCCATGGTGGCCGCCGGGGTCCCCGGACGCGGGGAGTACTGGAAGGTGAAGGCGCTGGCGAACCGGGAGCGGCGCACCACCTCCAGGGTGTCCTGGAAGTCCTGCTCGGTCTCGCCGGGGAAGCCCACGATGATGTCGGTGGTGATGGCCGCGTGCGGCATCAGCTCCCGCACCCGGTCGATGATGCCCAGGTAGCGCTCGCTGCGGTAGGAGCGGCGCATGGCCTTGAGGATGCGGTCGGAGCCGGACTGCAGCGGCATGTGCAGCTGCGGGCACACGTTCGGCGTCTCGGCCATCGCGTGGATGACGTCCTCGGTGAAGTCGCGGGGGTGCGGGGAGGTGAAGCGCACCCGCTCCAGGCCGTCGACTTGCCCGCAGGCCCGCAGCAGGTCGGCGAAGGCGCTGCGCTCGCCGAAGGACACCCCGTAGGCGTTGACGTTCTGCCCGAGCAGGGTGACCTCCAGCACCCCCTGCTCCACCAGGGCGCGCACCTCGGCGAGCACGTCGCCGGGACGGCGGTCCACCTCGGTGCCGCGCAGCGAGGGCACGATGCAGAAGGTGCAGGTGTTGTTGCAGCCCACCGAGATGGACACCCAGCCGGAGTAGGCGGAGTCCCGCTTGGCCGGCAGCGCGGACGGGAAGACGTCGAGGGACTCCAGGATCTCCACCTGGGCCTGCTCGTTGTGCCGAGCGCGCTCCAGCAGGGTGGGCAGCGAGCCGATGTTGTGGGTGCCGAACACCACGTCCACCCAGGGCGCGCGGTTGACGATGCCCTCGCGGTCCTTCTGGGCCAGGCAGCCGCCGACGGCGATCTGCATGCCCGGGTGCGCGGCCTTGGTGGAGGCGAGGTGGCCGAGGTTGCCGTAGAGCTTGTTGTCGGCGTTCTCCCGCACCGCGCACGTGTTGAGCACCACTACGTCAGCCTGCTCACCCGGGTCGGCGGCGGTGTAGCCGGCGGCCTCCAGCATCCCGGCGAGGCGCTCGGAGTCGTGCACGTTCATCTGGCAGCCGTAGGTGCGCACCTGGTAGCTGCGCCCCTCCCCCTGGGCCGGCATCGGTTGTGCCGCTGACGCTTCCATGGACAGCGCTGAGTGCGCGGCTGACCCGGCCGATCCTGTCACTGCGTGTTCCACACCGGCCAGGCTACGGCCCGCGGTGGCGTGCACCGCGCGGGCGGCGACCCCCTCGTGCTCGTGTGAACGTTGCATAACGCCTTACCTGACACAGCGGCGGTGGGCGACTCGGCGCCTCCCGCTGCGGTACCTTCCCCGCCATGACCAACGCGCACGCCACCCAGGACGCGTCCAGCGATCAGAGCGGCACCGCTGTGCCTCTCGGCAAGTCGTCGGACCAGCCCGCCCGCCGCGGGTCCACCGGGGCGCCGCTGGTGGTGATGAGCGAGGTCAACAAGCACTTCGGTGACCTGCACGTGCTCAAGGACGTCAACCTCACCGTGCACACCGGTGAGGTCGTGGTGGTGATCGGCCCGTCCGGTTCAGGCAAGTCCACCTTGTGCCGCACCATCAACCGGCTGGAGACCATCGACAGCGGCACCATCACCGTCGACGGCGTGCCGCTGCCCGACGAGGGCAAGGCGCTCGCCGCCCTGCGCTCCGACGTCGGCATGGTGTTCCAGTCGTTCAACCTCTTCGCCCACAAGACGGTCCTGGACAACGTCACGCTCGGGCCGATCAAGGTGCGCAAGCTGAGCAAGCAGAAGGCCAACGAGCGGGGCCGCGAGCTGCTCGCCCGGGTGGGCATCGCCGAGCAGGCCGACAAGATGCCCGCGCAGCTCTCCGGTGGTCAGCAGCAGCGAGTGGCCATCGCCCGGGCCCTGGCCATGGACCCCAAGGTGATCCTGTTCGACGAGCCGACCTCGGCGCTGGACCCGGAGATGATCAACGAGGTCCTCGACGTGATGACCTCGCTGGCCAGGGACGGGATGACGATGGTGGTGGTGACCCATGAGATGGGCTTCGCCCGTCGGGCCGCGGACCGCGTGCTGTTCATGGCCGACGGCCAGGTGGTGGAGGACGCCGCTCCCGACGTCTTCTTCGACTCCCCCAGCTCCGACCGCGCCAAGGACTTCCTGAGCAAGATCATCAGCCACTGACCGAAGGCCCAGCCGGCCTCCGCACCCCAGACCGCCCCCAGGACCCCTGGCGAGCGACACCCACCGCGAATCGCGGACGAGCAGAAACGGGAACACCATGCGACGTCGAGTGATCAAGGCAGCGGCAGGTGCCACGCTGCTCACCCTGGTGATGACTGCCTGCGGCAGCAGCAGCAGTGACGAGAGCGCGGCGCCGGTGGCCGACAAGCCCACCTTCGCCGAGGGCACCACCATGGCGAGCGTGGCCAGCTCGGGCAAGCTGCGGGTCGGCATCAAGTTCGACCAGCCCGGCTTCGGCAAGCAGGGGCTGTCGGGCAAGTACGAGGGCTTCGACGTGCAGATGGCGCAGATCGTCGCCGCCGGGCTGGGCCTGCAGCCCGACGCCATCGAGTTCACCGAGGCTCCGTCGGCCCGCCGCGAGGAGCTCATCGAGACCAAGAAGGTCGACATGGTGGTGGCCACGTACACCATCAACGACAAGCGCAAGGAGCGCGTCTCCTTCGCGGGCCCGTACTACGTCGCCGGCCAGCAGCTGATGGTGGACAAGGACGACACCACGATCACCGGCCCGGACTCGCTGAAGACCAACCCCGACGCCAAGGTTTGCTCGGTCACCGGCTCCACCCCTGGCGAGAACATCAAGAAGTACGTGGCCAACCCCAACCAGGTGGTCCTCTTCGACGTGTACTCCAAGTGCGCCGATGCTCTCCGCACCGGCCAGGTGCAGGCTGTCACCACCGACAACGTCATCCTGCTGGGCTTCGTCGCCGGCGCCAAGGACGACTTCAAGCTCACCGGTGAGCAGTTCACCCAGGAGCCCTACGGCATCGGCATCGCCAAGGGCGACGTCCCGTTCTGCCAGTTCATCCACGAGCAGCTGACCAAGGCCAAGGAGTCCGGCGCCTACGAGAAGGCGTGGAAGGACACCGCCGGCGAGGTCGAGGGCGCCCAGACCCCCGAGCTGCCCGCGCTGGCCGCCTGCAGCTAGCTGGTCGCCTCGGTGCGGGCCGCTCGCACGTGGCCCGCACCGAGGCTCTCCCCCTGCTCCTGATGACCAGCTCCGCACCGCCTGGAGGCACCCGCGCGTGAACGCGATCACCGACAACCTCGACCTGTACTGGTCGGGGCTGCAGAAGTCGTTCCTGATCTGCATGCTCGCCATGGTCGGCTCGTTGGTGCTCGGCACCGTGCTGGCGTCCTTCCGGGTCTCCCCGGTTCCCACGCTGCGCTGGTTCGGCACCGCCTACGTCACCATCTTCCGCAACACCCCGCTGACCGTGGTGCTGTTCTTCATCGCCTTCGGCATGCCCGAGCTGGGCGTGAACGCCAGCTACTTCACCTTCGGCCTCATCGGCCTGGTGCTCTACACCTCGGCGTTCGTCTGCGAGGCGGTGCGCAGCGGGGTGAACTCCGTGCCGCCGGGGCAGGCCGAGGCTGCCCGCTCCATCGGGCTGGGCTTCAGCCAGGTGCTGGCGCTGGTGGTGCTGCCCCAGGCGCTGCGCAGCGTGGTGCCTCCGCTGGGCAGCGTCATCATCGCGATGTTCAAGAACTCGGCCGTGGTCGGTGCCCTCGGCGTCGCCGGTGACCTGTGGAGCGTGGGCGCCAGCCTGACCAGCGCCCAGGGTTACGCGGCGCTGCCGGTGTTCGTCGGTGTCGCCATCGGCTACCTCATCATCACCATTCCCTCCGGCGTGCTGCTGCAGGTCCTCGAGCGCAAGGTGGCGATCGCCCGATGAGCAAGCTCCTGAGTCGTACCGCGCCCACTGGCAGCGCGGTCCTCTTCGACGTCCCCGGGCCCCGCACCCGGCGCCGCGTGCTGATCTTCAGCGTGCTGGCCGCCGTCGCCATCGCGGCGCTGCTGGCGCTGGCGGGGCTGCGGCTGGCCGACAACGGCCAGTTCGAGTCCGACAAGTGGGCCCCGCTGCTCGACCCCACCAACGCCGACTTCCCCGACGTGTGGAACTTGCTCGGCCAGGGCCTGGCCAACACCCTCAAGGCCGCCGCGCTGGCCATCGTGCTGTCGCTGGTGGTGGGCACCATCATCGGCGTGGCCCGGCTGTCAGCCGGCAAGGTCACCCGCATCCCGCTGATCGCGCTGGTGGAGCTGTTCCGTGGCCTGCCGGTGATCATCACTATCTACCTCACCTCCAAGCTGCTGCCCGAGATCGGCCTGGACGTGTCCTCCTGGCCCGGCGGTGAGCTGCTGTGGTTCCTGGTGATCGGCCTGACGGCCTACAACTCGGTGATCTTCGCCGAGATCATCCGCTCCGGCGTGGTGTCACTGCCCAAGGGCCAGCGCGAGGCGGCCGAGGCGATCGGGCTGACCAACGGCCAGACGCTGCGGCTGGTGCTGCTGCCCCAGGCGTTCCGGGTGATGCTGCCGGCGCTGATCAGCCAGGTGGTGGTGGTGCTCAAGGACACCTCGCTCATCGCGGTGCTGGGCGGCTACATCGAGCTGCTCAAGCAGGGCGGGCTGCTGATCCAGAACCTGAACAATCCGCTGCAGACCTACCTGGTCATCGGCGTCATGTTCATCCTCATCAACTACGCGCTGAGCAAGCTGGCCGAGCTGGTGCAGCGTCGGGTGTCCCGCACCACCAGCACCACCCCTGAGGCCGCACCCGCCGGCGCCGACGCCTGACCCTGGCTCAGCGGGCAGGCTGCCGGCATGGCAGACGGTGAGTGGTTCCAGCCCGGGGAGCTGTACGAGCACAGCGTGCGGCTGCTGGCGCGGGGACGGGCGGACGACCGTGCGCCAGACGCCCGTCCGGCGGGTCCTGACCGCCACTGGGTCGCCCTGGCCCTGACCACCGCCGGCGACCTGGCGGTCACGGTCTTCGTGACAGGTGGTGCCACCAGGGCGCTGCAGCGCCACGTCCAGGTGCTGCGGCGAGCCGACCCACAGTGGGTGCCGCTGGCCGCGCACCACGCGGCCGCCTCCGCCGACACGCTGGCCGAGCGCCCCCCGACCGACGTGCTGGGCGGCCCCGTGGTGGTGGTCGAGTCGGGCGCCGTGGCCGCGGGAAGAGGGCGGCGGGTGCGGTGGGCGCTGCTCCGGGCCCGCCGCGGGAAGAGGGCGGCGGGTGCGGTGGGCGCTGCTCCGGGCCGCGCGCGAGGTGCGCACCGTGGTGGTCGACGACCGGGCGGTGCCGGTGCCGTGGCACGGGCACCTGGTGCTCGGCTGGCGCGGACGGCGGCACCCGAAGGTCCTGGTGCCCACCGGGAGCACCACCGCCGAGCTCGCGGTGGTGCGGCTACAGCTGGGTGGCCTCGGACGCTCCACCGGCAGGTAGTGGGTGGTGGTCGCTCAGCGCCGCGCCGGGGCATCGTCGTGGCGCGGTGCGCCGGGCGCGTCGGCGGACGACTGGGTGGCGGTTGGCTCCACGGCTGCAGCCAGCTGGCCAGTGGTGGGAACCGCCCGCACCCAGGCCCGGGTGAGGGCCGCGGCAGCGATGATCAGCAGCGGTCCCAGCAGCCAGCCGGCGAGCACGTCGGCCACCCAGTGGAAGTCACGCACCACCAACGACATCCCGACCAGCGCCGGCACTCCCACGGCTAGCGCCCACGCCGACCGTCGCCAGCGCGGGGCGAGCAGGCACGCGACGACGCCGTAGACCACGGTGGCGGTAGTGGTGTGCCCGGAGGGCCAGAGCACGCCCGTCTCCCCGTCGAGGCCGGGGCGCCCGACCAGGTGCTTGAGCGAGAGCACGGCCACCACCAGCAGCAACGATGCGCTGCCCGCGAAGATCATCGGCACCCAGTACTGGCGTCGCCCGCAGAGCACGGCGACTCCGAGCAGCAGCAGGAAGATGGCCACCGGTGGGTCGCCCAGGTGGGTGATGACCTGCGCCAGCTCAGCCCACGGGGTGTTCTGCCGGGTGGCGAAGTGGCGCTGCACCGCCTCGTCCAGGGTGATGATCGGGCCACCCCACACCACCTGGACCCACAGGACCAGCAGACCCAGCACCAGGACCGGCGGCACCCACCGCGGGACCCTGACGTCGGGGAGCTTGTTGGTGTTGGTCGTCGGTTGCCCCATGGGCAAAAGCCTACGGACTGTCCTCGGTGTACTCGTCCGTGGCTGCGCCTGCCGCGGTGAGCTCGTCGGAGACCACCCGGAACGCCAGCCCCTGGCTGTACCCGCGGCGGGCGAGCATGCCCACCAGCTTGCGGGTGGCCGCAGCGGTGTCGTCCACCGTGAGCGTGCGCAGCCGCTTGCGCACCAGCTCGCGCGCCCGCAGCTCCTCGGACTCCTCGTCGACGTGGCTCAGTGCCTCCGCGGCGACGGAGTCCGCCACACCCTTGAGCCGCAGCTCGGCGGCCAGCGCACGCTTGCCCTTGCCGGAGTACTCGTGCCGCGACTGCACCCAGGTGCGGGCGAACGCCTGGTCGTCGATCAGCTCGACCTCGGTGAGCTTGTCCAGCACCGGTGCGATGTGGTCGTCCTCGAAGCCCTTGCGACGCAGCCGCTGCTCGAGCTCGGCGCGGCTGCGCTGCCGGACGGTGAGCAGCTGTAGGCACGCCTCGCGGACGTCCTCCTCAGTGCTCACCGTGCTCAGAAGTCGACCGGCGCGGGGGCGACCTCGTCGGTGACCACGGCGCCGATGCCGAGCTTCTCCTTGACCCTCTTCTCGATGTCGTTGCCGACGTCGGGGTTCTCCAGCAGGAACTTGCGGGCGTTCTCCTTGCCCTGACCCAGCTGGTCACCCTCGTAGGTGTACCAAGCACCCGACTTGCGGACGATGCCGTGCTCGACGCCCATGTCGACGAGCGAACCCTCCCGGCTGATGCCGTGGCCGTAGAGGATGTCGAACTCCGCCTGCTTGAAGGGCGGGGCCACCTTGTTCTTGACCACCTTGACGCGGGTGCGGTTGCCCACGGCGTCGGTGCCGTCCTTCAGGGTCTCGATGCGCCGGATGTCCATGCGGACCGAGGCGTAGAACTTGAGCGCCTTGCCACCGGTGGTGGTCTCCGGCGAGCCGAACATGACGCCGATCTTCTCGCGCAGCTGGTTGATGAAGATCACCGTGGTGCCGGAGTTGCTCATCGCGCCGGTCATCTTGCGCAGGGCCTGGCTCATCAGCCGGGCCTGCAGGCCGACGTGGCTGTCCCCCATCTCGCCCTCGATCTCGGCGCGGGGCACCAGGGCCGCCACGGAGTCGATGACCAGGATGTCCAGCGCACCGGAGCGGATCAGCATGTCCGCGATCTCCAGGGCCTGCTCCCCGGTGTCGGGCTGGGAGACCAGCAGCGCGTCGGTGTCCACGCCCAGCTTCTGCGCGTAGTCGGGGTCGAGCGCGTGCTCGGCGTCGACGAAGGCGGCGATGCCGCCGGCCTTCTGCGCCTGGGCCACGGCGTGCAGGGCGACGGTGGTCTTGCCGGAGGACTCCGGGCCGTAGATCTCGATGACCCGGCCACGGGGCAGGCCGCCGATGCCGAGCGCGACGTCCAGCGCGAGGGAGCCGGTGGGGATGACGGCGATGGGCACGCGGGCCTCGTCACCGAGACGCATCACCGAGCCCTTGCCGAAGTTCTTGTCGATCTGCGCCAGGGCCAGGTCGAGCGCCTTGTTGCGGTCGGGTGCTTGAGCCATCGGGGTCTCCTCGTTGGTGCTCTGTTCGGGTCGGCGTGAACGGTAGGACCGGGCACCGACGGTTTTGGTGGATCGTCCGCGGCTGTGGACGAGCCCCGTCGCTGGGGACAACCTCAACCGAACGTGCCCCAGCGTAGACGAACAGGTGTTCGAGTGTGGTACCTGGTTTTCGACACGCCGGACGAGGCGCGTCGGGAGGGAGCTACGGGTGCTCGACCCCGGCAGCAGCCTGCGCACCCGCCGGCGCCTGCGCCGCGCGGTGCTGTGCTGGCACTGGCTGACCTGCGGCACCGGGACCTCCGTGCTCGGCGCGGGCCAGGGTGTGCAGCGCCGTCGTCGCCGCCACGCCCATCACCAGGATGGAGATCGCCATCGGCACGGCGGTGTCCGGCCCGGCGATGCCGACCAGCGGAGACACGGCCGCGCCCACGGTGAACTGCAGCGCCCCCATCACCGCGGAGCCGGTCCCGGCTGCCCGCGGCACCTGGGCCTGCGCCAGGGCGGTGGCGTTGCCGAAGATGAAGCCGATGCTGGCGGTGACGCAGAACATCGCCCCCAGCAGCGCCCACTGCGCCGACCCACCCACGGTCACCACGGCCAGCAGCAGCACCCCGGCCGCGGTCAGCGCGGTGACGCCACCGGTGAGCAGCCGCCGCGGCGACACCCTGCCGATCAGCCGGGTGTTGATGATGTTGGCCCCCACCAGGCCGGCGGCGTTGCAGGCGAACACCACCGAGAACATGCCCGGCGACAGTCCGAGCAGGTCCTGCACCACGAACGTGGACTGCGAGATGTAGGAGAACAAGGCCCCGAAGCCGCTGGCGAACACCAGCGTGTAGCCCAGGAAGCGGCGGTTGGTGAGCACGTAGCGGGCGTTGCGGCCGAGGGCGGCAAACCCGGCGCCGTGCCGGCGGTCGGCGGGCAGGGTCTCCGGCACCAGGAGCAGCACGCCGACCAGCATCACCACCGCCAGCCCGGTCAGCACCCAGAACACCCCGCGCCACCCGATCGGCCCGATCAGCGCACCCCCCGCCAGCGGGGCCATCACCGGGGCGACGCCGCCGATGATCATCATGACGCTGAACAGCTTGGCCGCCGCGGTGCCGCTGGCCCGGTCGGCGATCACCGCGCGGGCCAGCACGATGCCCGCCGCGCCGGAGAAGCCCTGCAGGAAGCGGGTGGCTACCAGCACCTCCACCGTGGGTGCCGTGGCGCAGAGCACCCCGGCCACCGCGCAGAGGGCGGTACCGCCGATGAGCAGCCGCCGTCGGCCGATGCCGTCGGAGAGCGGGCCGATCACCAGCTGCCCGATGGCCAGACCCGCGAGGAACGTGGTGATGGTCAGCTGCACGCTGCTGGCGGTCGCCCCGAGGTCGTCGGAGACCTCCGGCAGCCCGGGCAGGTACATGTCCGTGGCCAGCGGCGCCACCGCGGACAACAGCGCCAGCACGCACAGCATGGGAACGGAGATGGCCCGCTCCCGGGCGTTCTTCTTCGGCACGCACGCTCCTCGAGATCCCGGTCAGCTGACCGCAGCACCCTACGGGCCGCCACGGTCTCCGAGATCACCAGCGCTCGGGCGGGACGTCCATCTCCGCGCACAGCGCGCGCCACACCTCACGGGGATCCGTCCCCGCCTCGATGGCCTGGTCAGCGGTGCGGCCACCGAGGGCGCCCAGGACGTGGTCGGCCACCAGCATGTCGCCGCGCTGCGGCCCGAACTCCAGGGCGACCAGCTCGCGGAACTCTGTCAGTCGCATCCGGTCACCGTAGAAGTCGACAGCCGCCCGGCGCATCCCGGGCTCAGCGGCCGCACGCCCGCGGCATCCCGGCAGACGGTGACGGCGTCGGCGCGCACCGCGTCGAGGCTGCGGGCGGCCCGCTGCGCGGCGGCGGCGTGGGCGGGCTCGGCCAGCACCTGCTGCACGACGGCAGCCAGGCGCTCGGGCGTCAGCGGGCGGACGATGACGGCGCTGCCCTGCCTGGCCGCCCGGTTGGCCAGCTCCCACTGGTCGCCCCCACCGGGCACCAGCACCGCGGGCACGCCCGCGGCCAGCGCCTTGGCCAGCATGCCGTGCCCGCCGCCGATCACCGCCACGCTCGCCGCGGCCAGCAGGGTGTCCTGCCGGCCAGTGCCCACGCTCGCCCAGCCGGGCACCTCCAGCGTCGGGTCCGGGTCCAGCACCGTGGCCACCACGCGCACTCCGCTCAGCCCGGCCAGCGCCGCCTCGAGCACGCCCAGGGTGCCGCCCTCGGCGGTGGACGGGGAGAGGAACACCAGCGGGTCGGACCCCGGCGGCAGCGCCAGCTCAGCCTCCTGCGGGTCCCACTGCAGCGGGCCCACCACGTGGGTGCGCTCCGGCCAGTCGGGCCGGGGCACCTCCAGCGCAGGCAGCGTGGCCACCAGCCGCGCCGTCGGACCGGGATCGCGCACGGGCAGGCCCACCGAGGCCCGGGCCGCGGCACGCTGGCGCCGGCCCTTCCGGGTGGAGCGGGCGGCCATCGCCCGCAGCAGGGCGTCGCGCGCCCGGCCGCCGACGCCGGTGCCCACCGCCAGCCCGCTGCCCACCGGCGGCAGCCCACGCGAGGGCAGGTAGAGCGGGTGCGGGCAGAGCTCCACCCACGGCAGTCCGAGACGTTCCGCGGCCAGCCCGCCCGCCGCGGTGAGCACGTCACCCACCACCAGGTCCGGGCGCAGCGCGTGCAGCTCGGGCACCAGCACGGTGGACATGTACGCCGCCCGGCCGTGCATCCGCTGGCCGGGATCGGCGTCGTCGTCGCCGGGGCGGGGCGCCAGGCCGGGCAGGCGCCGCCACGGCACGCCGGCGCGGGCGGCGGCGTCCTGCCAGCGGGGGCTGGTGAACAGCACCGGCTCGTCCCCGGCGGCCTGCAGGCGCAGGCACAGCGCCATGGCCGGGAACGCGTGCCCCGGGTCGGGGCCGGCCACCACCGCTACGCGCACGGGGCTGAGTGTGTCAGGCGGGGGTGGGTGGGGCCGCCGTCGGTCAGCGCTGCCCGCCGTTGACGTGCAGCGTCTGCCCGCTCACGTAGCCGGCCTCCTCGCTGGCGAAGAACGCCACCACGGCGGCGATGTCGTCCGGTGTCCCCACGCGGCGCACCGGGATCTGCTCGGCGGCCAGCTTCTGGTGCTCCTCGGGGTCCATGCCCAGCCGCCGCGCGGTGGCCGCGGTCATGTCGGTGGCGATGTAGCCCGGGGCCACCGCGTTGACGGTGATCCCGAAGGGGCCGAGCTCGAGAGCGGCGGTGGCGGTGAAGGCGATGACCCCGGCCTTGGCCGAGGCGTAGTTGGCCTGGCCTCGGTTGCCCAGCGCCGAGCGGCTGGACAGGTTCACGATGCGGCCGTAGCGCTGCTCCACCAGGTGGCGCTGGGCGGCCTTGGTGAGCAGGAAGGTGCCGCGCAGGTGCACCGCCAGCACCAGGTCGAAGTCCTCCACGCTCATCTTGAACAGCATGTTGTCGCGAGTGATGCCGGCGTTGTTCACCACGATGTCCAGCCCGCCCAGCTCGCGGACCACCTGGCCGACGGCGGCGTTGACGCCCTCCTCGGAGGTGACGTCGGCGCCGATGCCCACCGCCGTGCCGCCGGCGAGGGTGATGGCCTCCGCCGAGGAGCTGGCGGCGTCGGCGTTGAGGTCGAGCACCCCCACTGCGGCCCCCTCCGACGCCAGGCGGGCGGCGATGCCAGCTCCGATGCCCTGACCCGCGCCGCTCACGATCGCCACTCGTCCGTCGAACCGTCCCATTGCTGCCCCAGCCCCTCTGCGTGTCCAGTCGCCTTGCGCTGCGGCCAACCTAACACCGTTAGGTGGTCGGCGGAAGGTGCGCTCCCGGACCATGGAGAAGGTGACCACCAGCTCCGACGTCGTCCGGTTGCGCGCCACCGCGTGGCACGAGAACGCCTGGTACACGGCGCTGCACTCGGTGTGGCGCTTCCCGCGGCGGCACCGCACCGTGCTGCGCCAGGCCGTCGGCGCGGTGCTCACCTACGGCATCGTGGCGGCGATCTTCTGGGCCATCGTCACCGAGCTGTCCGCGGAGGCCGACAACAGCGCGAGCCTCGACCTGATCCAGGCCTGGCACGTGGTGGCGCTGGTGAGTCTGGGGCTGGTGCTCCTGCTGTCCAACGCCCCTGCCCTGATGATCGCCCTGCCCGGGCAGACCCTGCGCCAGGCCGTCATCGCCAACACCGCGGGCACGGCGGTGTCCAACACCCTGCCCGAGGGCGGTGCGGTGGCCACCGGCCTCACCTTCGCCATGACGCGCTCCTGGGGCTTCCGGCTGGCCGAGATCGCCCGCAGCGTGCTGGTAATGGACGTGGGGAACAGCCTGGTCCGCTACACCCTCGGGGGCATCGCGCTCGCGGTGCTCGCCACCCAGCCCGGCTCGCCGCAGGTGTTTGCCGTCGTGGCTGCGGCGGTCCTCGTGGTCGTCGCACTGGCCGTGGTGGTGCTGGCGCAGGTGCTGCGCAGCGAGTCCTTCGCCCGCCGGGTCGGATCGCTGGTGGGCACGGTCGTCAACGCCGTGCTCCGCCGGCTGCACCGGCAGCAGCACCCGGACCTGCCCGGTCGCGTCGCCGAGCTGCGGGTCGGCTCCGCCGAGCTGGTGCGGCAGCGGTGGCTCGCCCTCACCGTCGCCATCGCCTCCGTCCAGCTGATCAACTGCCTGGCCCTGGGTGCCGCCCTGCACCTGCAGGGGGTGGTGGAGGTGTCCTGGGCGCGCGTCGTGGTCGCCTACGCCGGCACCGCCCTCATCTCGTTGCTGATGCCCAGCCCTGGCGGCCTCGGGGTGGCCGAGGGGTCGCTGCTGACGATCCTGGGCAACGGCTTCGGCACCGTCTCCTCGACGCCGGAGCTGGTGTCGGCGGTGCTGCTCTACCGGATGGCGACCTGGTTGCTGCCCACGGTCGTCGGCCTGTTCACCTACCTCTACTGGCGGCGCACCCAGCACGCGCGCGGCCGCCGGTCCACGCAGGTCAGCCAACCTGCCGCCGAAGGCTGACGGACCCCCGCGCCATGATGGGTGCGTGACCAACCCGGTAAACGACGCGAGGGCCGCCCTGCAGGGCTTCTCCCCGGCCACCCGCGCCTGGTTCACCGGCGCCTTCGACGCACCGACCGACGCGCAGGCCGGCGCCTGGGCCGCCGCCCAGGCCGGCCAGCACGCCCTGGTGGTCGCGCCCACCGGATCCGGCAAGACCCTCGCCGCGTTCCTGTGGGCGCTGGACCGGCTGGCCGCCGAGCCGCCGCCGGAGGAGCCCAGGCTGCGCTGCCGGGTGCTCTACGTGTCACCGCTGAAGGCGCTGGCGGTGGACGTGCAGCGCAACCTGCGCTCCCCGCTCACCGGCATCCGCCAGGAGGCCCAGCGGCTCGGGCTACCGGTGCCCGACCTCACCGTCGGAACCCGCAGCGGCGACACCCCCGCCAGCGAGCGGCGCACGTTCAACCGCACCCCGCCGGACATCCTGGTGACCACCCCGGAGTCGCTGTTCCTGCTGCTCACCTCCGCGGCGCGGGACTCGCTGCGCGGGGTGCAGACGGTGATCATCGACGAGGTGCACTCGGTGGCCGCCACCAAGCGCGGCGCCCACCTCGCCCTGTCCCTGGAGCGCCTGGACGAGCTGCTGGAGACCCCGGCTCAGCGGATCGGCCTCTCCGCGACGGTGCGCCCGGTGGAGGAGGTCGCAGCCTTCCTCGGCGGCGGCCGGCCGGTGCAGGTGGTGCAGCCGCGCACGCCCAAGACCGTGGAGGTGCGCGTCGAGGTGCCGGTGGAGGACCTCGCCAACCTCGGTGAGCTCACCGGGGAGGTGGAGGGGTCGGCGGCCGGGACGGAGCGGCGCACCTCCATCTGGCCGGCGGTGGAGGCCCGGGTGCTCGAGCTGGTGCAGGCACACCGCTCCACCATCGTCTTCTGCAACTCCCGGCGGCTGGCCGAGCGGCTGACGTCCAAGCTCAACGAGCTGGCCGCCGAGCAGCTGGAGGTCACCGACGCGGTCGCCGCGGCGCTGCTGGGCGACGAGGCGCCCGCCCCGGCCCAGCACTTTCCCGCCGAGGCCCCGGGGGCCTCCGGCACCACCGACGGGGCACCGGTGGTGATCGCCCGGGCCCACCACGGCTCCATGTCGCGGGAGCAGCGCACCCTGGTGGAGGAAGACCTCAAGGCCGGACGGCTGCCCTGCGTGGTGGCCACCTCCTCGCTGGAGCTGGGCATCGACATGGGCGCGGTCGACCTGGTGGTCCAGGTGGAGGCACCGCCCAGCGTGGCCTCGGGCCTGCAGCGGGTCGGTCGCGCCGGGCACCAGGTGGGTGCGGTGTCCTCCGGCGTCATGTTCCCCAAGTTCCGCGGCGACCTGGTCTCCTGCGCGGTGGTGGCCGAGCGGATGGCGGCCGGGCAGATCGAGGCGATCAGCTACCCGCGCAACCCCCTGGACGTGCTGGCGCAGCAGGTGGTGGCCATGGTGGCGCTGGAGCCGTGGACGGTGGCCGGGCTGGCCGCCGTGGTGCGCCGGGCGGCACCCTTCGCCGCGCTGCCCGACTCGGCGCTGCAGGCCGTGCTGGACATGCTCTCCGGGCGCTACCCCAGCGAGCAGTTCGGCGAGCTGCGGGCCCGCATCACCTGGGACCGGGTGACCGACGAGCTGCGCGGACGCCCCGGCGCCCAGCGCCTGGCCGTCACCTCCGGCGGCACCATCCCCGACCGCGGGTTGTTCACCGTGATGACGCCGGGCGGCGCGGAGGGCGAGTCGGGCACCCGGGTGGGCGAGCTGGACGAGGAGATGGTCTACGAGTCGCGGGTGGGTGACACCTTCCTGCTCGGCTCCACCGCGTGGCGGGTGCAGGACATCACCCACGACCGGGTGATCGCCGTGCCCGCCCCCGGCCAGCCGGCCCGGATGCCGTTCTGGCGCGGGGAGTCCATCGGCCGCCCGCTGGAGCTGGGCCGGGCCCTGGGCGCGTTCGTCCGGGAGATCGTGGCCGCCGACGCCGAGCCCGCCCGTGCCCGCGCCCGCCAGGCCGGCCTGGACGAGTGGGCCGTGGACAACCTGCTGGCCTACCTGGCGGAGCAGCGGGAGTCCACCGGCGGGGTGCCCGACGACCGCACCATCGTGCTGGAGCGCTTCCGCGACGAGCTGGGCGACTGGCAGGTGGCGGTGCACTCCCCGTTCGGCGCGCAGGTCAACGGGCCGTGGGCGCTGGCCGTGGCAGCCCGGCTGCGGGAGCGGCGCGGGGTGGATGCCCGGGTGGCCAGCGCCGACGACGGCATCGTGCTGCGCCTGCCGGAGGCCTTCGACGACTCCGGCGGGGACCTGCTCGTCACCGCCGAGGACGTGCTGCTCGACCCGGACGAGGTGGAGCAGCTGGTGATCGCCGAGGTGGGCTCCTCCGCGCTGTTCGCCGCCCGGTTCCGCGAGTGCGCGGCCCGGTCGCTGCTGCTGCCGCGGCGCAACCCCGGCCGCCGCAGCCCGCTGTGGCAGCAGCGCCAGCGCTCCGCCCAGCTGCTGGAGGTGGCCAGCGCCTACGAGTCGTTCCCGGTGGTGCTGGAGGCGATGCGCGAGTGCGTGCAGGACGTCTACGACCTGGCCGGGCTGCGCGAGCTGATGGCCGACGTCGCCGCCCGGAAGGTGCGCGTCCTGGAGGTCACCACCCCGGCGCCGTCGCCGTTCGCCCGCAGCCTGCTGTTCGGCTACGTGGGCACCTTCCTCTACGAGCTGGACGCGCCGCTGGCCGAGCGCCGGGCCGCCGCGCTCAGCCTGGACTCCACCCTGCTCGGCGAGCTGCTCGGCTCGGAGTCGGTGCGCGAGCTGCTCGACCCCGAGGCACTGGCCGAGATCGAGGCGCAGCTGCAGCGCACCGACCCCGACCGCCACGCCCGCGACGTGGAGGGCGCCGCGGACCTGCTGCGCTTCGTCGGCGACCTGTCGGTGGCCGACGGGCTGGCGCGCGGGGTGGCGCCGCAGTGGCTGGAGCAGCTGGAGCAGGACCGGCGGGCGCTGCTGGTGCGCATCGCCGGCGAGCAGCGCTACATCGCCATCGAGGACGCCGGGCGGTACCGGGACGCGCTCGGCACCGCGCTGCCGGTGGGGGTGCCCGAGGTGTTCACCGAGCCCACCCCCGACCCGCTGGCCGAGCTGACCGCCCGCTACGCCCGCACCCACGGCCCGTTCGCCCCGGCCACCCTGGCGCAGCGCTACGGCCTGGGCACCGCCGTCGTCGTCGGGGTGCTCGACCGCCTCACCGGCACCGGGCGGCTGGTGCGGGGCGAGCTGCGCCCGGACGGCGCGGGTACGGAGTACTGCGACGCCGAGGTGCTGCGCCGCATCCGCCGCACCTCGCTGGCCCGGCTGCGCGCGGAGGTGGAGCCGGTGGAGCCGGCGGCGCTGGGCCGCTTCCTGCCGCTGTGGCACGGCATCGGCGCAGCCCCGCGGCGCCGGGCGCCCACCGCCGACGACCTGCTGGGCGTGGTGGAGCAGCTCGCCGGGGCGCCGCTGCCCGCCAGCGCGCTGGAGTCACTGATCCTGCCGGCCCGGCTGTCCGGCTACTCCCCCGCCCTGCTGGACGAGCTCACCGCCTCTGGCGAGGTCACCTGGACCGGCTGCGGCAGCCTGCCCGGCGGCGACGGCTGGATCGCCCTGGCGCCCACCGACGTGGCCGACCTGCTGCTGCCCGAGGTGGACGAGCAGGCACCCGACTCACCGCTGCACCGCCACCTGCTGCAGGCACTCGACGGCGGGGCCCTGTTCTTCCGGCAGCTCACCGACCGGGTGGGGGCCGCGCTGGTCGAGGCCGGTGAGCCGCTGCCGGTGGACAGCGAGGTGGTCACCGCGCTGTGGGACCTGGTGTGGGCCGGGCTGGTCACCAACGACACCCTCGCCCCGGTGCGCGCGCAGGTGGGCGCCGGCGGCACCCACAAGGCGCGGCGCTCCGCCCCGCGCAGCCGCTACGCCCGGATGCGCGCGGGACGGCCGGCCATGCCCTCGCGCACCGGTCCCCCGACGGTGGCCGGTCGCTGGTCGGCAGCGGTGCCGCGGGAGGCGGATCCCACCCGGCGTGCGCACGCCCGAGCCGAGGCCTACCTGGAGCGCCACGGCGTGCTCACTCGCGGTTCGGTGGACACCGAGCGCATCACCGGCGGCTTCTCCGGGGTCTACAAGGTGCTGCGGGCCATGGAGGACTCCGGGCGGTGCCGGCGCGGCTACGTGGTGGAGGGACTGGGCGGGGCGCAGTTCGCGGTGCCCGGCGCCATCGACCGGCTGCGCTCGGTGGCCTCCGCCGACCGTGACGCCCGCGCCGAGCCCACCGTCACCCTGCTGGCCGCCACCGACCCGGCCCAGCCGTGGGGGGCGGCGCTGGAGTGGCCCCCGGCCGTGCTCGCCGAGCAGACGCCCGACCCCCGCGCACCCGGAGACGGTGCCGCCGCGCGCAACCGGCACCGCCCCGGCCGCAAGGCGGGCGCGCTGGTGGTGTTGGTGGACGGAGTGCCGGCGCTGTACCTGGAGCGAGGCGGCAAGTCGCTGCTCAGCTTCACCGCCGATGCCGCCACCCTGGACCGGGCCGCTCGTGAGCTCGCCGCTGCCGTGCACGACGGTCGGCTGCGCTCGGTGGCGGTGGAGCGCACCGACGGGGTGGACGCACTGGGCTCGGCGCTGGGCACGGTGCTGGGCAACGCCGGCTTCCACGCCACCCCGCGGGGCATGCGCCTGCGAGCCTGAGCGCGGCCGATACCGGCGACTACCGGATGCTGCGCTGGTTGTTGCCCTTGATGGCGGCGTAGGCCGCGGTGCCGACGAACAGCAGCCCGCCGATGACGGCGAGCCAGAACAGCCCCTTCACGATCGCACCGATCAGTGTCACCGCCAGCCAGACGATGATCAGGACCCCGAGAATCTTCCAGATCATGCCGTTGTCCTCACCTCGACGAAGCCCGCCGCCATGACGGGTGTGTTGAGCGTCAGCCTCTCATCATGGGCGGCGATGTCCCAAGCGTCGAGGCTTGCCACCGCAAAGTTCTCGCCGGGCACCGACAAATCTTCGGTTGCGCACGGCAAAACCTGGGAAAATGACTCTTCCCAAAGCGTCCGAGCCGTGAGTAAGGTTAGGGATACCTAAACTTCGGTGGAAGGACCTCCACGCCCATGTTCGTCTGCATCTGCCACGCGGTCACTGAGACCGACGTCGAGCTGGTCATCGAGAACGGGGCGAGCACCGAGGAAGAGGTCGGGGAGCGCTGCTACGCGGGGACTGGTTGTGGCAGCTGCCTCGATCGCATCTGCGACCTCATCGATGCTGGGACCCGGCGTGAAAGAATGCTGCTGAAGCTGGCGGGCTGACGCCCCCGAGCCTCGCTACCGGCAGGTCGCCGGCACGCATGTGCGATGTCCCAGTGGAGGCGTAGATGAAGGGTGACCCCAAGGTCATCGAGTTCCTCAACAAGCAGCTGACGGGGGAGCTCACCGCGATCAACCAGTACTTCCTGCACGCCAAGATGCAGGACTCGCGTGGCTGGTCGAAGCTCGCGGAGTACACCCGCGCCGAGTCGATCGACGAGATGAAGCACGCCGAGGTGCTCACCGACCGCATCCTGATGCTGGACGGTCTCCCCAACTACCAGCGCCTGGAGCCCCTGCGCATCGGCCAGAACATCACCGAGATGTTCGAGTCCGACCTGCAGGTGGAGGTGGACGCCGTCACGGTGCTCCGCGAGGGCATCGAGTACATGCGCTCCGTCAACGACACCACGTCGGCGCGCCTGTTCGAGACCATCCTCGAGGACGAGGAGGGCCACGTGGACTACCTGGAGACCCAGCTCGACCTCATCAAGACCCTGGGTGAGCAGCTCTACCTGGCCAAGCAGGTGGCGCCGGTCTCCGAGGCCTGAGCTTCGCCAACCGGGCCTGCAGGCCGACCCCGGCGCTAGGCGCTCCCGATCACGATGGCGGGGCGCGCGCCGGGGTCGAGCCATCTCAGCAGGTTCACCAGGTCGTCCCGGTGCACCGCCACGCAGCCCGCCGTGGGCTGGCCGTTGCTGACGTGCAGGAAGAAGGCCGAGCCCGCTCCGCGCACCCGGGCGGCGTTGTAGCCGATGGCCACGGCGTAGTCGTAGACCGCCCCCGCCCCGAAGAGGTTCTCCGATGCTCCCCCGGGGCTGTTCTGCTGCACCACGTGGGTGTTGTAGGTGGGGCTGTTGACGTTGGAGTCCCACCAGTCCCACCACCCGGTGGTGAAGTAGGGCAGTCGAGTGCCGGGGTTGGCCTGCCGGCCGAACGCCTGGGTCAGCGGGTACGCACCCTCCGGGGTGAGGTTGGTGTACTCCGAGGCCTGGCCGATGCCGTTGGGCCCGATGTTCGCCGGCACAGGGCCGTACACCTGCGTCCACCCCGTCGGCGTGCGGTTCCAGGCGGTGACGGTCGCGGTGCTCGCGCCGCGCCAAGGCGCCACCACGGTGATCACCTGGTCGGCGTTGCCCTGGTAGGGCAGCGGCAGCGTGGCCGGCGGCGGCGGGAACAGCCACGCCCACACCTGTTGGAACAGCCCCACCAGGAAGCTCCACACGGTGGCCCAGTCGAAGCCCGCCGCCTGGGCACGCACCGGGGCCGCGGCTGCGGTCGGGGCGCTGACGGCCGTCCGGGTCACCGGCGCGAGCGGAACGGCCGCCGCCACCGGTGCCACGCTCACGCTGACCGGCACCGGCGTCGCGGCCGCTGCCACCGCCTGGCCGCCGCCCACGCCGGTGAGCGCGATACCCAGCAGGACGCTCACCGCCACCGCCCGTGTCCCGAGCGACCGTCTCATCGCGCCTCGTCTCCGTCTGAGCACGGGGCGTTGCGGGGCCTCAACGCACCGAGAGAGCCGGAAAAAGGGCGATGAGGGACCTGACCGCCCCGTAGCAGGGGGCGCGTGCACCCCCCGAACACTGTGGACACACCGTAGAGCACGGGGTGGCAGGGCCCGGCCGCTTCAGCAAAGCCACGCGTGCGGCGGCCACGGCACCGGGTGCGATCATTGGGGACGTGCCTGAGGGAGACACCGTGTGGCTGGCTGGCCGCCGGATGCGTGCCGCGCTGGTGGGCGAGCAGCTGGTGCGCGGCGAGCTGCGCCACCCCCAGCTGTCCACTGTGGATCTCACCGGTCGCACGGTGACCGCGGTGGAGTCGGTGGGCAAGCACCTGCTCATCCGCCTTGACGACGGACGCACCCTGCACACGCACTTCCTGATGGACGGCTCGTGGCACCTGTACTCCCCCGGCCGTCGCTGGCAGGGCCCGGACCACCAGGTGCGCGCGGTGCTGGCGACACCGACCAAGGTGGCGGTGGGCTTCCGGCTGTACCAGATGGCGCTGGTGCCCACCGCCGAGGAGGACCGGCTGGTCGGCCACCTGGGCCCCGACCTGCTCGGTGAGCACTGGGACGCCGCTCAGGAGGAGGAAGCCGTCGCCCGGCTCAGCGCCGAACCTGGCCGCGAGCTGGGGCAGGCGCTGCTGGACCAGCGGGTGCTCGCCGGCGTGGGCAACCTCTACAAGGCCGAGGTGTGCTTCCTGCTGGGCGTCTCACCGTGGAGCCCGGTGTCCGCCGTTGACCCGGTGCGCTGCGTGCGGCTGTGCCGGGACCTGTTGCTGCGCAACGCCAACCGCCCTCAGCAGTCCACCACCGGCCTGCTCGGCCGCGACCGTGAGCACTGGGTGTTCGAGCGCACCGGGCTGCCGTGTCGCCGCTGCGGCACCACGGTGGGCCTGGCCAACCAGGGCGAGCCTCCCCGGCAGCGCCTGACCTACGTGTGCCCCACCTGCCAGCCGGGCCCGCACCCCCCGCTGGCCACCCGGCCCGCCCGAGCCAAGCGCGTGCAGAAGGCCTGAGCAGGCCTACCACTCGCGGGTGGGCAGCTCCGCTCGCCAGGACCGCTCGGCGGTGTGCAGTCCGGCCAGCTCGTCCAGCGCGGCCGTGAGTGCATCGATGCGCTCGGCGGTCTCGGTCAGCGCCGGCCGGTGGTGGTCGGTGTGCCGCGACCTGGTGGCCACCGCGCGGGCGGCCGCGGCCACCACCTGCTCGTACTCGGCGACGCCGGCCTGCAGCCGCCGCACCGCCTCGCCCACCACCGGCTCCAGCTCGGTGGCGGCCACTGGGCTGGAGTCCCGGGCGCGCTCCAGCGCACCGAGGGCACCGGCCTCGTGGCGCAGCACCGCGGCAGCCGAGGCCGCGGAGGCGCGAGCCTCCTGCACCTCCCCGGGGGGTACCGCGGCGTCGGCCTCCAGCAACCCGAAGAGGTTGTGCAGGCTGGACTCCGCCGCGGCCAGCCCGCGCAGCGGCGCCAGGGCGGCCGAGGCCCGCGGCAGGCGGGGGTCCACCGAGCGGCCCGGCGGCAGCGGAAGGCGCCGCAGCCGGCGCAGCCGCACCGCGAAGGCCGTGGTGGGTACTGCGGCCGCCGCAGCCAGCCCGCAGCCGGCGGCCACCACCAGCGACGGCGCGTCAAAGACCGCGAGCCCGGCGGTGCCCGCGGTGAAGGCACCGGTGGCGCTGCCGAAGCCGACGGTGCTGGCCGTCGCCGCGCGGCGCTTGCGCAGCGCCCGCCGGCGCGGGTCCTGCCAACGGGTGACGGCGTTGCCCACTCCCCGCGCCGCCTCCTGGGCAGAGGCGAAGGCGGTGGAGAGGTCGAAGCGCGGGCTGCTCATGTCGTGCGGACGGCCGCTCAAGCCTGGCGCTCGCCCTGCGCGGGCGGTTCGGTCGCCGGCTGGGCGGCACTGGACTGGGCGGCACTGGACTGGCCGGGCGCCGCCTTGGTGGTGTCGACGGCGGGTCGGGCAGTGTCCTGGCCTGCGCCCGCACCGAGGGACTGCTGCCCCGGCGCTGCGCTGAGCGCCCCGGCCCCGGAGTCCATGGAGGCGCGGATCTGCTCCAGCCGGGTGCGTCCGGCCAGCTGGTGGGTGGACTGCTGCACCTCGAGCATCCGGCCCTCCACCGAGTCCTTGGACAGCTCGGCCGAGCCGAGGGCAGTGGCGTAGCGGCGCTCGATCTTCTCCCGCACGTCGTCCAGGGACGGGGTGGTGCCCGGGGCGGAGAGCTCGTTGACCGAGCGCAGCGAGCTGCTCACCTGCTCCTGCATCTTGGCCTGCTCCAGCTGGCTGAGCAGCTTGGTTCGCTCGGCGAGCTTCTGCTGCAGCAGCATCGCGTTCTGCTCCACCGCCTGCTTGGCCTGCCCGGCCGCCTGCAGCGACTGGTCGTGCAGGCTCTTGAGGTCCTCCACCGCCTGCTCGGCGGTCACCAGCTGCGCCGCGAAGGCTTCCGCGGTGCTCTCGTACTGGCCGGCCCGGGCGTCGTCGCCCTTGCCGCGGGCGTCGTCGGCGAGCATCAGCGCCTGCCGGGTGCTGGTGGACAGCTTCTCCACCTCACCCAGCTGGCGGTTCAGCTTCATCTCCAGCTGGCGCTGGTTGCCGATCACGGCGGCGGCCTGGTGCGACAGCGCCTGGTGCTGGCGCTGGGCCTCCTCGATGGCCTGCTGGATCTGCACCCTGGGGTCGGCGTGCTCGTCGATCTTGCTGGAGAACAGCGCCATCGAGTACTTCCACGCCTTGACGAACGGGTTGGCCATCGTCAGCCTGCCTCCCAACCATCTGCGCCCCCGCGAAGCGCGGCGGCGGCCGCCTGCGGCGACGGCGCACGACTCTCGTGCGCCAGACCGGGATGCGTCACCCCGGCCCCAGGACCCCATCCTCTCAGCCGCGGCCGCACCGTTGCACACCTCACGGCCGCGCGCCGCCTGTGCTCAGGCGGCGCGGGCGGTGACGTGCAGGCCCCGCGGGGCGGAGATGACCACCCGTGTTCCGTCCGCGATCTCGGCGCTGTGACCGGGCGGGAGGCTGACCGCAGCGGTGTCGCGCGACTGGGCCCCCTCGCCGGAGGCCAGCGCCTGGCTCACGTCGGTGAAGACCTGGGACAGCGGAACGTCGAGGGCGTCGCAGATGGCGGCGAGCAGCTCGCTCGAGGCCTCCTTGCGGCCGCGCTCGACCTCGGACAGGTAGCCGAGGCTCACCCGCGCGCTCCCGGAGACCTCACGCAGGGTGCGGCTCTGGGCCGTCCGTGCCCGTCGCAAGCTGTCCCCGATTGCCTCTCGCAGCAGCAGTGCCATGGTGCCGCCCTTCATTGGTCGAGTGCCGTCATGACGTACAACGTCGCGGCACCCGCAGTCAGTTCCCGACCAGCCGATCCTTCCGGACAAGTGGGACTGGCGCCACTGGGTGTTGGTCCCGGCGCCGGGGGTGCGGGCACTGGGTGGTCAGGACGCCCGGGCCGCGGCCTGCTTCATGCGAATTCCCTTGGCGCGCAGACGCAGAGCCCGTACCACGTAGTCGGCGCCGGTGAGCACGGTGAGCAGCACCGCCAGCACCATGAGGGCCTGGCTGAACGGCTGCACCCCGTCGGGCAGCGGCAGCACGTACAGCCCGATCGCCAGGGTCTGCACCAGCGTCTTGAGCTTGCCGCCGCGGCTGGCGGGGATCACGCCGTGGCGGATCACCCAGAACCGCAGCGCGGTCACGCCGATCTCGCGGACGGCGATGATCGCGGTCACCCACCAGGTGAGCTCACCGAGCACGCTCAGCCCGATCAGCGCGCCGCCGATCAGGGCCTTGTCGGCGATGGGGTCGATGATCCGGCCGAAGTCGGTGACCAGGCCGTACTTGCGGGCCACCTCCCCGTCGATGCGGTCGGTGATGCTGGCCACGGCGAACACCACGAAGGCCGCCACCCGCCACCCGGTGGACTCCCCCGACTCCGCGAAGAGCGCCAGCAGGAACACCGGCACCAGAGCCAGCCGGAGCATGGTGAGCATGTTGGCCGCGTTCAGGATCGGCGGCGGGTCGGGCAGCGGCCTGGTGCTCACCCGGCGCTCCGCGCGGCCCCGGTGGCGGCCAGCTGCCCGCCGAGCTCCGGTGACTGCACGGTCTCCTCCTGCACGGTCTCCTCTTGCACGGGCTGCTCCGGGGGGATGACCTCCAGGGCCTCCACGACCAGGTCGACGCCGTCGCTGCCCACCACCCGGGCGCGGACCAGCTCACCGACCTCCACGCTGCCGACCTCGGTGAAGACGCACTCGCCGTCCACCTCGGGGGCCTGGTGCTCGGCGCGGCCCGACGCCAGGCCGACCTCGCCCTCGCCCATCTCGGCGAGGTCCTCGGTGCCGTCACGCTCGACGAGCACCACCACCTCGGTGCCGATGCGGTCCTCGGCCCGCTGCGAGGTGAGCTCGTCCACCAGCGAGGAGATGCGCTGCACGCGCACGTTCACCTCGGCCGGGTCGACGTGGCCGTCCAGGTCGACCGCCTCGGTGCCGTCCTCGTCGGAGTAGCCGAACACGCCGACGGCGTCCAGGCGGGCACCGATGAGGAACTGCTCCAGCTCCACCAGGTCCTCCTCGGTCTCCCCAGGGAAGCCGACGATGACGTTGGTGCGGATGCCGGCCTCGGGGGCCAGCGCCCGGATCTGCGCACAGAGCTCCAGGAAGCTCTCCCGGTCGCCGAAGCGGCGCATCCGGCGCAGCACCGGGCCGGAGGCGTGCTGGAAGGAGAGGTCGAAGTAGCGGGCCACGCCGGGCGTGGTGGCGACCGCGCGCAGCAGCGCGGGCCGGGTCTCGGCGGGCTGCAGGTAGCTCAGCCGGACGCGGTCGATCCCGGGGATGGCCGCCAGCTCGCCGAGCAGGGCCTCCAGGATGGTGGTGTCACCGAGGTCCTTGCCGTACGAGGTGGAGTTCTCGCTCACCAGGTACAGCTCGCGCACGCCGTGCTCGGCCAGCCAGCGGCCCTCGGCCAGCACCTCGGCGGGGCCGCGGGAGACGAAGGAGCCGCGGAAGGAGGGGATGGCGCAGAACGAGCAGCGCCGGTCGCAGCCCGAGGCCAGCTTCAGCGGCGCCACCGGGGCGTCGTCGAGGCGGCGGCGGACCACTCGCGAGGCCGGTCCCCACGCGTGGCCGGGTACGGCCACCTCGGCCGCGGCCTTGGGGCGCTCCACCGGGGAGATGGGCAGCAGCAGCCGCCGGTCGGCCGGGGTGTGCGAGGCGATGGGGGTGCCGGCCATGACCTCCTGCAGACGGTCGGCCAGCTCCGGGTAGTGGTCGAAGCCCAGCACCGCGTCGGCCTCGGGCAGGTCCTTGGCCAGCTCCGCGCCGTAGCGCTCGGCCAGGCAGCCCACCGCGACCACCTTGGCGCCGGTGTCGGAGGCGGCCAGCAGCGTGTCGATGGAGTCCTTCTTCGCCTGCTCGATGAAGCCGCAGGTGTTCACCACCACGAGGTCGGCCGGGTCACCGTCGGCGACCAGCTCGAACCCCCCCTCAGCCAACCGGCCGGCCATCTCCTCGGTGTCCACCTCGTTGCGGGCGCAGCCCATGGTCAGGAGGGCGACGCGAGCCGGCGGGTGCGCAGAGCCGGGAGCGGAGGCGGTGGACGGGGAGGAGGAAAGTACAGACACGCTACGTAGCCTATCCGGCCGGCCGTACTAGCCTGCGCATCATGACCTCAGGCGGAGACGTGCTCGTGCGTCGGGCGCGCACCTCCGACGTCCCGGCCATCAAGAACCTCGTCGACCGCTACGCCGGCCGCATCCTGCTCTCCAAGCCGCTGGTCACCCTCTACGAGTCGGTGCAGGAGTTCTGGGTTGCCGAGTGCGGCAACACCGTCGTGGGGTGTGGGGCGCTGCACGTGCTGTGGTCGGACCTCGGCGAGGTGCGCACCGTGGCGGTCGACCCGCCGTACCTGGGCCACGGCATCGGCCACCGCATCGTGGCGAAGCTGCTGGAGGTGGCCCGCGACCTGGAGCTCAGCAGGGTGTTCGTGCTCACCTTCGAGGTGCGCTTCTTCGCCCAGCACGGCTTCGTCGAGATCGAGGGCACCCCGGTGGACGCCGAGGTCTACGCCCAGATGCTGCGCTCCTACGACTCCGGCGTCGCGGAGTTCCTCGACCTGAGCACGGTCAAGCCGAACACCCTGGGCAACACTCGGATGCTGCTCACCCTCTAGCGCGCCTCGCTACAGTCGCCTGCCATGAGCAGCTTCGTGGCACCGCCGTTCGGGACGTTCGCCACCGCGCAGCCGGCGCTGGAGGTGGCCGAGACGCTGGCACCGGCGGTGGCCGAGGCGCTGCGCAGCTGGGACGCCGCCGCCACGGTGCTCTACGTGGACACCGACCCGGACAAGGCCGACACCGCGGTGTTCTGCGCCGCCTACGACGTGCCCCTGCAGGCGTCAGCGAACTGCGTGGTGGTCGCGGCCCGCCGCGGCGGCGAGGTGAGCCTGGCCGCCTGCCTGGCGCTGTCGGACACCCGGGTGGACGTCAACCGCACGGTCCGCCAGCACCTCGGTGCCCGCAAGGCCTCGTTCGCGGCGATGGACACCGCGGTGGCCGAGACCGGGATGGAGCACGGGGGCATCACCCCGGTGGGGCTGCCGCCGTCGTGGCCGCTGCTGGTGGACGCCGCCGTCGTGGCCGCCCCGCACGTGCTGGTGGGCAGCGGTCGTCGCCGAGGCAAGCTGATCCTGCCCGGCAGCGCCGTCGCCCAGCTTCCCGGCGTGCAGGTGCTCACCGGGCTGGCCGCCTGAGCTGGTCGGTGTCGGCGGTCCTAGTCGGTGTCGGCGGTCCTAGTCGGTGTCGGCGGTGGCCTCGGCGGGATCGCCGCCGCGCACCGACCACAGCAGCCCGTCCAGCTCCTCCGGCTTGACCAGCACGTCGCGCGCCTTGGAACCCTCGCTGGGCCCCACCACGCCGCGGGTCTCCATCAGGTCCATCAGCCGGCCGGCCTTGGCGAAGCCCACCCGCAGCTTGCGCTGCAGCATCGAGGTGGAGCCGAACTGGCTGGTCACCACCAGCTCGATGGCCTGCAGCAGCACGTCCATGTCCTCGCCGATGTCGGGATCGACGTCCTTGGCCGCGGCCGTCTTCTGCACGGTCACCCCGTCGGTGTACTCCGGCTCCGCCTGCGTCTTGGTGTACTCGACGACGGCGCTGATCTCCTCGTCGGTGATGAACGCACCCTGCAGGCGGACCGGGCGCCCGGCGCCCATGGGCAGGAACAGCGCGTCACCCATGCCGATGAGCTTCTCCGCACCCGGCTGGTCCAGGATGACCCGGCTGTCGGTGAGCGAGGACGTGGCGAAGGCCAGCCGGGACGGCACGTTGGTCTTGATCAGACCGGTGACCACGTCCACCGAGGGGCGCTGGGTGGCCAGCACCAGGTGGATGCCCGCCGCACGGGCCTTCTGGGTGATGCGGACGATGGCGTCCTCCACGTCCCGCGGGGCCGTCATCATCAGGTCCGCGAGCTCGTCCACGATGGCCAGGATGTAGGGGTAGGGGCGGTAGACCCGCTCGCTGCCCAGCGGCGCGGTGATCTCCCCGGAGCGCACCTTGGTGTTGAAGTCGTCGATGTGGCGCACCCGGTTGACCTGCATGTCCTGGTAGCGCTGCTCCATCTCCTCCACCAACCAGGCCAGCGCGGAGGCCGCCTTCTTGGGCTGGGTGATGATGGGCGTGATCAGGTGCGGGATGCCCTCGTACGGGGTGAGCTCCACCATCTTGGGGTCGATGAGGATGAGCCGCACCTCGTCGGGGGTGGCCCGCGACAGCAGCGAGACCAGCATGGAGTTGACGAAGGACGACTTTCCGGAACCGGTGGAGCCGGCCACCAGCAGGTGCGGCATCTTGGCCAGGTTGGCGTTGACGAAGTTGCCCTCGATGTCCTTGCCGAGGCCGATGACCAGCGGGTGCTGGTCCTTGCGGGTGTTGGGCGCCAGCAGCACGTCGGCCAGCCGGACCATCTCGCGGTCGGTGTTGGGCACCTCGATGCCCACCGCGGACTTGCCGGGGATGGGCGCGAGCAGGCGCACGTTGTCGGTGGCCACCGCGTAGGCGATGTTGCGGGCCAGCGCGGTGATCTTCTCGACCTTGACGCCCGGGCCCAGCTCCACCTCGTAGCGGGTGACCGTGGGGCCGCGGGTGAAGCCGGTGACCGCGGCGTCGATGTTGAACTGCTCCAGCACGCTGGTGATCGCCTCGATCATGGCGTCGTTGGCGCTGGAGCGGGTCTTGGGCGGGTCGCCGACGGTCAGCAGGTCCACCGGCGGCAGCGTGTAGTCGCCCTCGATCACTCGCTGCACCGACAGCTGCTCGGTGTCCTCCACCGGCGCCGGCACGACGGCGGGAACCGCGGCGGCACTCACCTTCGGGGTCTTGGCCTGCGGCGAGGAGTGTCCCGGGCTGGGCCGCTTGGGCGCCACCGGCTCCACGGGGGCGTCCCACGGCAGCTCGTCCTGGTCGCCGCTGCCGCGCACCCCCGCCGGGGTGTCGGCGGCGTCGGTGCTCGCGGCGGCCTGGCGCCGGCGGGACGGGCGACGCAGCTTCTCGGTGGGCTGGGCAGCCAGCTCGTCGTCGGTGGGCCAGCCGTGGCCGGGCAGGTCCGCACCGTCGGACTCCGCGCCGACGAGCTCGTCCTCGGCACCCAGCTCATCGTCGAACCGGTCCGCCCCGAGCAGCCGGCGCAACCGGTGGGGCACCTCGCGGGCAGTGGTGCCGGTGAGCACCAGCAGGCCGAACAGGGCCACCAGCACCAGCAGGGGCACCGCCAGCCACTCGGTGACTCCGGCACTGAGCGGGCCACCGGCGGCGAAGCCGACTGCTCCACCAGCACGTCGGCGCTCGTCCATGGTCTCCGGCAGGCCGCCGATGACGTGCCACACGCCCAGCACGGCCACGATGAGCAGCAACCACCCGGTGACCAGCCGCGGCCGGGCCTCGGGCTCGGGCTCGGTGCGCATCAGGGTGATGGCGGCGGCCAGCAGCAGCAGCGGAGCCAGCCAGGCCCCAGCGCCCATGATGGTGCGCACCCCGGTGTCCACCGCCGAGCCGACCGGTCCCCCAGCCTGCAGCCACACCCCGGCGGCCAGCACCACGCCGACGGCGATGAGGCACAGCGCCAGGCCGTCGCGGCGGTGGGCGTGCTCCAGCTCGCGGGTGCGGCCGATCGCCCGGGCACCAGCGCCCACGCCCTTGGCCATCGCGCCGAACGCGGTGCCCACTCCCCGCATCGCGGTGGCACCCGCGGAGGGGCCGGTGCGCGGGGTGGAGCGAGTACGGGTGGTGCGCGAGGCGGGCTTGCGCGCGGGTGCCGTGCGGGTGCTCGCGGTGGTCTTGCGGGTGCTCGCGGTGGTCTTGCGGCTGGCCGGTGGCTTGCGCGCGCGGGTCGTGGTCTTGCTCCGCGACGCGCCCGTGCGCGCGGTGGAACGGGTGCGTGCCTTGCCTGCCATGCGCCCTACGGTAGTCCCACGCGACTCATCTGCCGCCCCTGCAACACCACTGCCACCGGGCGAGTCACCTCACAGCCCCGGCACCCTCGACGGCGTTCAGGGCCCTCGACGGCGTCAGGGCCCTCCTCGCCCTGTGCGGAACCCACACGGGACGACGAGGGCCCTGAACGACCGGGACCGGTGGGTGCGGCTACGCCTGCGGGTTGGCGGCGGAGCGGGCGGTGGCCACCGGGATGATGGTCGGGATGATCATCGGCCGGCGACGGTAGGTGTCCGCCACCCAGCGGCCCACCACGCGGCGCACCGCCTGGGCGATGCGGTGGCTGTCGGTGATGCCCTCGGCCTCCTGGCGGGCCAGCTCGGACTCCACCACCTCGATGCAGCTCTCCAGCGCCTTGGGGTCGTCGGAGAAGCCACGCCCGGACAGCTCCGGCCGGCTCACCGCCCGTCCGGTGGTGGAGTCGATGGCCACGGAGATGGCGATGAAGCCGCCCTCCCCCAGCACCAGGCGGTCCGACAGCGTGGACTCGCCCACGTCGCCAACTGACAGGCCGTCCACGTAGACGTGGCCCACCGGAACCTGGCCGACGATCTCGGCCATGCCGTCCACCAGGTCGACCACCACGCCGTCCTCGGCGAGCATGATTCGGTCCTCGGCCACCCCGGTGGCCTTGGCCAGCGCGGCGTTGGCGCGCAGGTGGCGCCACTCGCCGTGCACCGGCATCACGTTGGTGGGTCGCACCGCGTTGTAGAGGTACAGCAGCTCACCGGCGGAGGCGTGCCCGGAGACGTGCACCTTGGCGTTCTGCTGGGTGATCACCTTGGCGCCACGCTTGGCCAGGCCGTTGACCACGGCGAACACGGAGTTCTCGTTGCCGGGGATCAGCGAGGAAGCCAGCACCACGAGGTCGTTGGCGCGGATGTTGATCTGGCGGTGCTCGCCGCGGGCCATCCGCGACAGCGCCGACAGCGGCTCGCCCTGCGAGCCCGTGGAGACCAGCACCAGGCGGTCGTCGGGCAGCTTGGTCGCCTGGTCCAGGCTCACCACCAGGCCGTCGGGCACGTCCAGCACGCCCAGCTCGGAGGCGATCTCCATGTTGCGCACCATGGAGCGGCCCACGAACGTGACCTTGCGGTTGTAGCGGTGCGCCACCTCCAGCACCTGCTGGATGCGGTGCACGTGGCTGGCGAAGGACGCCACGATCACCCGCTGGTTGGCCTTGCCGATGACGGTGTCGAGCACGCCACCGATCTCACGCTCGGGGGTGACGAAGCCGGGGACCTCGGCGTTGGTGGAGTCCACCAGGAACAGGTCCACGCCCTCGTCGCCCAGGCGGGAGAAGCCGGCCAGGTCGGTGAGGCGGCCGTCCAGCGGCAGCTGGTCCAGCTTGATGTCACCGGTGTGCAGCACCACGCCCGCGGGGGTGCGGATGGCCACGGCCAGCGCGTCCGGGATGGAGTGGTTGACCGCGAAGTACTCGCACTCGAAGGGTCCGTTGGTGGTGCGCTCGCCCTCGGTGACCTCGACCAGCTTGGGCTTGAGCCGGTGCTCGCGGCACTTGGCCGACAGCAGCGCCAGGGTGAACCGGGAGCCGATGACGGGGATGTCCTGGCGCAGGCGCAGCAGGAACGGCACGGCACCGATGTGGTCCTCGTGGCCATGCGTGAGCACGATGGCCTCGACGTCGTTGATCCGGTCCTCGATGGGGCCGAAGTCCGGCAGGATCAGGTCGACACCAGGCTGGGCGTCCTCGGGGAACAGCACGCCGCAGTCCACGATCAGCAGCTTGCCGCCGAACTCGAAGACCGTCATGTTGCGGCCGATCTCGCCGATGCCACCCAGCGCCACGATCCGCAAGCCGTTGCGCGGCAGCTTGGGCGGCAGGCCCAGGCGCTCGGTCGGGTCCACCCGGGGCTTGCCGTCGGGACGCTGGTTGCCGCCGCCCCGGTTGCCGCCCTGGCCGCGCCCGCCCTGGTTCTGGCCGCCCTGGTTCTGGGCACCCTGGTTCTGGCCGCCCTGGTTCTGGTTGGACTCGCCCTGGTTCCCGCCGTTGCCGCCACCGCGGCGGCCGCGGCCGCCCCGGCTCATGCGGCACCGCCGACGAGCAGGCCGCTGCGACGCATCTCGGCGGAGAGCAGCTCGAGCTGAGCGGCACTGGGAGCGATCTGCGGCAGGCGCGGCACGCCCACGTCCACACCGGTCACGCGCAGCGCGGCCTTGGAGAAGCTGACGCCCCCGAGCTGGCTCATGATGCGAACCAGCGGAAGGGTCTGGGCGTTGAGCTGCCGGGCGCGCACCACGTCACCGGACTCGTAGGCATCGAGCATCTGACGCAGCGGGCCAGCCATCACGTGGCTGATCACGCTGACGAAGCCTACGGCTCCAACTGAGAGCCAGGGCAAGTTCAACGGGTCGTCTCCTGAGTAGTAGGCAAGCTCCGTCTGGCTGATCACCTCAGCACCCCCGCGCAGGTCGCCCTTGGCGTCCTTGACCGCGAGGATGTTCGGGTGCTCAGCCAGCCGGAGCATGGTGTCGTTCTCGATGGGCACGATGGAGCGAGCAGGGATGTCGTAGAGCATCACCGGCAGGTCCGTCGCGCTGGCCACGGCACCGAAGTGCGCGACCAAACCCTCCTGTGAGGGCCGGGAGTAGTAGGGAGTGACCACGAGCAGCCCGTGCGCACCCGACTCGGCCGCGGCGCGGGCGAGCTCGATGGTGTGCGCGGTGTCGTTGGTGCCGACTCCAGCGATGACGCCGACGTCCGGGCCCACCGCGGACAGCACGGCCCGCAGCACCTCGTTCTGCTCGGCGTCGGTGGTGGTGGGCGACTCACCGGTGGTTCCGCACACCACGAGGCCGTCGCAGCCCTGCTTGACCAGGCTGACGGCCAGCGCCGCAGTGGCATCGAGATCGAGGGCCCCGTCAGGGGTGAACGGCGTCACCATGGCAGTGAGCACACGGCCGAAAGGGCGCCCGGCAGCAGCAGAGGGAACACCGGAGGTCATGGGTGGTCACGCTACCCGTTGGCCTGGGTAGCGCTGCACACGCACGTCCCGTTCAGCCACGGGTGTGGCGGCGGGCGCGACCGACTAGAAGGCTCGGTCCAGTCCCAGCACCGCCTGGACGTCGACGTCGGCCCCGGTGGTCTCCAGCTGCACCGCGTCCCGGCCGAAGGCGTGCAGCACCAGCTCGCTGGGCTCCCCGCACAGGGTGACCGTGCGCGGTCCACCCTTGACGGTGATGGTGGCACCGCCCGGGCGCTGCAGCACCACTCCCACCGGGCTCTTGCGGTAGCCGACCCGGCCGACCAGCGTGAGCCGTCCCCACAGCTCGTCCTCGGTGGCCGCCGCGAGCTGGCGCGGCTTCCAGTCACCCTCGGCCCGACGGACGTCCTCGTGGTGGACGAAGAACTCCAGGCCGTTGACCTGGGCGTCGAGCAGGCGGTACGGCGACAGCAGCGGAGGACCGGTGCGCACCTGCTCCACCAGGGTGGGCCAGTGCCGGTTGGCGATGCCGGCCTGCACGTGGTCGGTGTAGCCGGCCAGCAGCGGGACCAGGATGCCCGGTGCGGCGTCGGGGCGGCGCTCGCGCAGCACCAGGTGCGCGGCCAGGTCGCGGGTGCGCCACCCCCCGCACAGCGTCGGGGCGTCGGGGCCCACCTCCAGCAGCAGCGCCGACAGCGCGGCCCGTTCGTCCTGTGCAGTGCTCATGCCTGCCCTTCGCTGGGTGGGTGGTCGTCGGTTCGCGGCGCCGTCAGCCCTCGTTGACGAAAGGGCTGGTGGCGATCTCGCTGCCGTCGCTCATGGTGGCAATCTGGAAGTCCTGGAACACGCTAGCGGCTGCGCCCTGCAGCTGCCGAAGACACTCGACGGCCAGCCGGCGCATCTCCAGGTCGGCGTGCTCGGTGGCGCGCATGCCGATGAAGTGCCGCCAGGTGCGGTAGTTGCCGGTGACCACCATGCGGGTCTCGGTGGCGCTGGGCAGCACGGCGCGGGCGGCCTGGCGGGTCTGCTTGCGGCGCAGGCTGGCGCTGGGCACGTCCACCAGCTTCTCCTCCAGCGCGGCGAGCAGGTCGGCGTAGGCCGTGCGGCTCTGCTCGGCGGCGTCCAGCAGCAGCTTCTCCAGCTCGGGGTCACCGGCCACCGACGGTGGTGCGACCACCCGGTTGTCGTCCTCGGGGACGTAGCGCTGGGACAGCTGGGAGAAGGAGAAGTGCCGGTGGCGCACCAGCTCGTGGGTGAGGGAGCGCGAGACCCCGGTGAGGTAGAAGCTGGCGGTGCCGTGCTCGAGCACCGCGAGGTGGCCCACCTCCAGGATGTGCGCCAGGTAGTCGGCGTTGGTGGCGGTGGCCGGGTTGGGCTTGGACCAGCTCTCGTAGCAGGCGCGGCCGGCGAACTCCGCCAGCGCGGCACCCCCGTCGGCGTCGGTGGACCAGGGGACGTCGGCGGGCGGGAGGAACTCGGTCCTGGCGACCAGCTGCACCTTCAGCGGCACGATCCGGGGCACAGCTGCTCCTCCTCCGATCACGGGCACGGCGCCGGCGGCCGCGTGCACAGACGATAGTCGGGGCTACTCCACGCGCCGGGCCCCGGCGGAGGGCACGACGACGAACGCGGTGGGCGCGCGATGGCCGGCGGCCCGGCTGGCCGCCGTGACCGCGGCCCGCACGCCCGGGACGTGGTGGTCGTCCACCAGCGCGAGCGCGCTGCCACCGAAGCCACCGCCCACCATCCGCGCCCCGTGCGCCCCGGCCTGCACCGCCGCGTCCACGCAGACGTCCAGCGCCGGGGTGGACACCGCGAAGTCCTCGCGCAGGGAGCGGTGCCCGGCGGTGAGCAGCGGCCCCACCGCCCGCGGGTCGGTGCCGGAGCGCAGCACCTCCAGCACCGCCAGCACGCGGGCGTTCTCGGTGACCACGTGCCGGGCCCTACGGCGCAGCGGCTCGGGCAGGGCCTGCACCGCAGCGGGGTCGCTCACCTCGCGCAGGCTGGGGACGCCCAGCGCGGCGGCGGCCTCGTCGCACTCCTGGCGGCGGCGCGCGTAGCTGTCGGGGCCCGCACCGGCGGCCAGCTGGTGCGGCGCACCGGTGTCCAGCACCAGCAGTGCCAACCCGGCGGCGGCGAGGTCCAGCGGCACCTGGGTGGTGCTGCGGTCGCGGGTGTCCAGCAGCAGCGCGTGCCCGGCGGTGCACAGCAGCGACGCCGAGTGGTCCAGCACCCCGGTGGGGGCGCCGGCGAAGTCGTTCTCCGCCGCCCGGGCCACGTCCACCAGCTCCTCGCGGCGCAGTGGCAGGGCGAACAAGTCCCGCAGGGCCAGCGCCACCGAGCAGGTCAGCGCCGCCGACGAGGACAGGCCCGCCCCCACCGGCACCCGCCCGTCCACCAGCACCTGCAGCCCGCTGAGGCGATGGCCCTCCCGCCGCAGCTGGTGCACCACCCCCGCCGGGTAGGCCGCCCAGCCGTCGGGTGCGCCGGGCGCCAGCGCGTCCAGCGCCACCCGCACCGGCTGGTCCGGGTACTGCACCGACGCCAGCACCAGCTCCGGCTCGGCGGTGCGGGCCACCGCCGCGACGGTGCTGTGCGGCAGGGCCACGGGCAGGACGTAGCCGTCGTTGTAGTCGGTGTGCTCGCCGATGAGGTTGACCCGTCCCGGCGCGGCCCACACCCCTTCCGGCGGTCGGCCGAACCGGGCGGCGAACGCCGCCGCCGGGTCCACGCCAGCGGGCACGCTCACGGCAGCACCACCGCGCGCAGCTGCGCGGCCACGGTCTCCGGGTTGGTGTCGCTGACGAACACGCCCATGCCCGACTCCGAGCCGGCCAGGTACTTCAGCTTCTCCGCCGTGCGGCGGAAGGAGAACAGCTGCAGGTGCAGCCACCAGCGCTGCCGCCCGGCTCCTGGCCCTGCTCCTGGGCCTGGTCCCGCAGCGTCCCAGCCCCGGCCGGTGGGCGCCTGGTTCCACGCCGCGACGTAGGGCATGGGCGTGTCGAAGCGGTGCGCGAACCGACCCAGCACGTCCAGGTACACCGGCACCAGGGCGTCGCGCTCGGCGTCGGTGAGCGCGGGCAGGTCGGGCACCTGGCGGTGCGGGAACAGCTGCACCTCGTGCGGCCAGCGGGCGGCGGCGGGCACGAACGCGGTCCAGTGCTCGTTGGCCGCGACCACCCGCGGCCCCGCTCGCTCCGCGGCGAGGACGTCGGCGAAGAGGTTGCGCCCGGTGGACTCCTCGTGGTGGCGGGCCTGCTCCAGCACGGTGCGCACCCGCGGCGGCACGAACGGGTAGGCGTAGACCTGCCCGTGCGGGTGGTGCAGCGTCACCCCGATCTCCTCGCCGTGGTTCTCGAAGCAGAACACCTGGGCGACGTCCGCGCGGGCCCCGAGCTCGGCGGTGCGCTGCGCCCAGGCGTCCACCACCAGCCGGACGCGCCGCGGGTCCAGCTCGGCGAAGGTGAGCCGGTGCTCGCTGGTGAAGCAGACCACCTCGCAGCGGCCGACTCCCGGGCGCAGGTCGGCGTCGGGGGCAGGCACAGCGTCCGGGGCAGGCACGGCGGCCGAGGTACCCAGGGAGGCGAAGCGGTTCTCCAGGGCCACCACCTGGTAGCTGGGCTCGGGCACCTCGGTGGGGCGGCCGGGCGCGGACGGACACAGCGGACAGAGGTCGGCCGCGGGCAGGTAGGTGCGGTCCTGGCGGTGCGCGGCAATCACCACCCACTCCCCCGTCAGCGGGTCGCGCCGGCACTGCGAGTCAGTGACCACCGCGGGCAGGTCCCGGCGGTCGGTGGCGGTACGGGTGAAGGGGGCCGCCCGGCTGCCGGTAGTGGCGGGGTCGTCGAAGTAGATGATCTCGCGGCCGTCGGCGAGCTGACGGCGGGTGACGATCATGGGCTCGGACGCTAGCACCGCCGAGACGGGCTGCGACGGTGGCTGCGAGACGGGGCTGGCCAAGGCGAAGGACGGATCGTGCCTGGTTGTTAGGCTCTGCGACCTGTGACCCGGATCTCCCCTGGTGCGGTCCGGAGCGCGTCCCACTCGAGCGAGGACAAAGGAGTCCGCCCATGGCCATCAGCGGTAGCGACGAGATCGACATCAAGGCGAGCCCGGCGGCGGTGATGGCCACCTTGGAGGACTTCGCCAGCTACCCCGAGTGGTCGTCGGCGCACAAGAAGGCCAGCGTGGAGACCACCGACGACGCGGGACGCCCCCAGCGCGTGCGGATGACGATGCAGATGGTGGGCATCACCGACGAGCAGGTCGTGGACTACAGCTTCGACGGCAACGAGAAGATGAGCTGGTCGCTGGTGGAGAGCAGCCAGCAGAAGTCGCAGGAGGGCACCTACACCCTCACCGACAACGGCGACGGCACCACGCACGTCACCTTCGAGCTGGCGCTGGACATCAAGATCAAGGTGCCCGGCTTCCTGCTGAACAAGGCGAAGAAGGGTGCCCTGGAGACGGCCACCAAGTCGCTGAAGAAGCGGGTGGAGTCCCAGGCCTGAGCCGTCGCTCGTGGCCGACGTCCCCGAGTGGTGCCACCATGGCGTCATGGACCTCAGCCACCACACCGCCGCGCTGGCCGACGACCTGACCGCCGCCGCCGCGCTCGGCGACGAGCAGACCCAGCGCACCGCCGCCGCCCTGGCCAGCGCGCTGGAACCTGCTGCCCGGCTCATGTTGCTCTCCGCCCTGTCGGAGCTGGCCGCCGAGGTGACCGCGGCGCTCGGCGACCGGGTGGTGGAGGTGCGCCTGGACGGGCGCGACGTCCGCGTGGTCACCAGCGGCGCTCCCGTCGCGTCGCCGCCCGGCCCGACCACCGGAGCGGCGACACCCGGCGCCCGCACGTTCGGCCGGGAGGACCTGGGCGGCGACGTGAGCCGGGTGACGCTGCGGCTGGTGGAGCAGCTCAAGGCCCGCGCCGAGCAGGCCGCCAGCAAGGACGGCATCTCGCTGAACACCTGGCTGTCGCAGGCCGTGCAGGGGGCCCTGTGCGACCCCGGGGTGCCGCCCGCGGTGTCCGACTCCGGCCAGACGCTGCGCGGCTGGGTGCGCGGATGAGCGAGCCCGCGCCCGTCGCCCGCACCGAGCACTTCCCGGCGGGCGAGGGCCCGGTGGAGCTGGACGTGCAGGTGGGCACCGGCTCCGTGCGCATCGAGCTGGTCCGCGAGCTGGGCGTGGTCGAGGTCTCCGTGGCGGTCGGCCAGGGTGCGTGGTGGCACCAGGGGCTCAGCGGCGTGCTGTCGCTGCTGGGCGCGGGCGGTCCCGACCGGCCCGAGCCCGAGCCCGGTGCCGCCGACGCCGAGGCGCTGGCCAGCACCGAGGTGGACTTCTCCCCGCAGCGCTCCCGCCTGACGGTGCGGGCACCACGCACGGTCGGGACGCGTGCGGTCGCGCTGGACGTGCACGTGCGCGCCCCCAGCCTGGCCCGGGTGCTGGTGCGCACCAGCTCGGCCCGGGTGGACGTCACCGGGGTGGCGCAGCGGGTGGACATCGGCACCGGCTCGGGCGAGGTGGACGTCCAGGACGTGCTCGACGGCGCGGACGTGCGCACCGGCTCCGGGCAGGTGCGCCTGGCGGTGCTGCCCCGCGGTGGGCGGGTGCGCACCGGCTCCGGCGACGTCACCGTGGCCAGCACCGCCGACGACCTGGAGGTGATCAGCGGGACGGGTGACCTCCGCATCGGCATCGCCAGTGGCGTCACGGCCCAGGTCGACCTCAGCTCGGGCTCGGGCGCGGTGCGCAGCGACCTGGAGGTGCTGGCGGTGGAGCCACCGGAGACCCAGGCTCACCTGCGGGCACGCAGCGGGTCGGGCACCGTGCTGGTGCACTCCGCGCGCTGACCGCCCTCCCCCGCCGCTGGGTAGCGGCTACAGACGCCGCGGGGCGCGCTTGGTGGTACTTGCAGACGCCCCAAGAGCGGCGGAGAGATCGCCTCGCGGCTCCACGGCCACCCCCTGCAGCCCGAGCCAGTCCGCCATCTCCGCCAGCGCCTCCGCCAGGGCGGCCGCCACCTCGCCGGTGTGGTGCCCGGGCTCGGCGAACGCGCCCAGCACCCGCAGCGTGCCGGCGTCGCGCTCGGCCTTGAGGTCCACCCGGGCCACCAGGTGCTCGCCCAGCAGGAACGGGTACACGTAGTAGCCGTGCACCCGCTTGGCCGCGGGGGTGTAGATCTCCAGGCGGTAGCGGAAGTCGAACAGCCGCTCCGTGCGCGGCCGGTGGAACACCAGCGAGTCGAACGGGCTCAGCAGCGTGGCCCGCTGCACCGACCGCGGGGTGCGGGCCTCGCGGTGGCGGTAGGCCGGCGCCCTCCAGCCCTGCACCGCCACCGGTTCCAGCACGCCGTCGGCCACCAGCTCGGCCACCGCGGTGCTCGACTGGCGCGGGCTCAGCCGGAAGTAGTCGCGCAGGTCAGGCTCGGTGGCCACGCCCAGCGCCCGCGCGGAGCGCTCCACCAGCGCCCGCACCGCGTCGGGCTCGCCGATCTCGGTGGCCAGCAGCTCCGGCGGCAGCACGTCCCGGGTCAGCGCGTAGTGGCGCTGGAAGCCGACCCGCGTGGTGGTGCTCAGCTCGCCGATGGCGAACAGCCACTCGCAGATGATCTTGGTGTCGGTGCGGTCCCACCACGGCCCCCGCCCGCCGGCCACGGCCACGTCCAGGTGCGCCTCCACCTGCCCGGCGGTGGCCCCGCCCAGCTCGGCCACCGCGGCGAGCACCCGGTCGGGCAGCCCCGGGCTGCGCTGCAGCACCCGGTCCACCCGTGGTGAGCCGGCCTTCTCCCGCTCCCGCATCCGCCAGCGCAGCAGCGGCCAGTCCTGCACCGACAGCAGCGCCGCCTCGTGCGCCCAGTACTCGGTGAGCAGGCGGGGCTTGCGCCGGGTGTCGCTCCACGCCGCGGTGTCCAGCAGGCCCCGGTCGTAGGCGCCCAGCCGGGAGAACATCGGCATGTAGTGCGCCCGCACGGCCACCGACACCGAGTCCAGCTGCAGCAGCTGCACCCGGTCGACCACCCGGGTCAGGTGCCGACGGGTGGGCGCGCCGGTGGGCAGCGGGTCGGTGAATCCCTGCGCGGCGAGCGCAGTGCGCCGCGCCGCCGAGGCCGTCATCTCCTGCACGCGCACCACCCTGCCACGCCGCACCGACGACCTACCCTGGCCAGATGGCCCTCGCCGCTGTTCGCCCCGCCCAACCCGCCGACTGCGCCGCCATGGCGACCGTCCAGCTGGCCGTGTGGCGTGGCCCCTACGCGGCGTTCCTGCCCCCGGCCGTCATCGCCGAGCTGGACCCGGACACCGCCGCGCTGGCCTGGCACCGCGCCGTCACCGGCAGCGGTGACGCGCAGGTGCTGGTGGCCACCGAGGGCGAGGAGGTGGTCGGGTTCACCGCCGGAGCCGGCGACGAGGTGAGCACCCTGCTGGTCGAGCCGCGCTGGACCAGGCGTGGGCACGGGGGGCGCCTGCTGGGCAGCCTGGCCGGCCGGCTGCGCACCACCGGTGCCCTGCAGGGGCAGGTGTGGGTGGTGGACGCCGACACCGCCGGCCGGGCGTTCTACCCCCGGCACAGCTGGCTGCCCGACGGCACCGTGCGCACCTCCCAGCACGGCCCCCACGCGCTCCGCGAGCTGCGCCACGTCGGCTCGCTCACCGCCCGCTGGGAGTGACCCGCCGCCCCTCAGGCCCGGGTGAGACCCAGCGCCTCGGCGAGGGCGGTGTAGCCGGGCACCGGGTCCTGGCCCTCGGCGGTGAGCAGCTGCAGCACCGCCTGGTCGGCCCCGGCGTCCAGGTGCGCGGTGAGTCCGCGGGCCACGGTGTCGGCGTCGCCGTGGATGGCCAGGGCGTCGATCAGCCGGTCGCTGCCGCCGTCGGCGATGTCGGCGTCGGTGTAGCCGAGCGTGCGCAGGT
The DNA here is from genome assembly GCF_058133575.1 of Rhodococcus sp. Z13_19A. Lineage (NCBI taxonomy): Bacteria > Bacillati > Actinomycetota > Actinomycetes > Mycobacteriales > Nocardiaceae > Rhodococcus > Rhodococcus sp. Z13_19A. Next base: position 629,836 of record NZ_JBYUNN010000002.1, on the reverse strand, counting down.
TGTTGGTGTAGTTCACCAGGCCCAGGTACGGGTTGGCCACCGGCGGGCGGCCGATGGCGCGGGCGGCCTCCGGGTCGGTCTCCAGCACCACCTTCTGCTCCGGGGCCAGCAGCACGCCCTCGCCGAGGATCTCCCGGGCCCGACGGGTGTGCTCGGGAGTGACCAGGTACGGGTGCGCGCCACGGGAGCGCGCGGCCGACAGCCGCAGCACCTTGGGGCCCAGCGCGGCCAGCACCCGCCGGTTGGTGGGCACGCCCTCGGCGTCGAGGACGTCCAGGTACTCCACCAGGGCGGTGTAGGGCTTGGCGTAGCGGTCGCCGATGGCCTCGGGGTGGCCGACGCCGATGCCGAGCAGGAAGCGGTCGGGGTGCTTGGCCTCCAGCCGGTGGTAGGACTTCGCCACCTCCTGCGCCCCGTCGGTCCAGATGTTCACGATCCCGGTGGCCACGGTGATCGTGGTGGTGGCGTCGAGCACGTCCTCGGCCACCTGCAGCTCCGCCGGCGGCGAGCCACCGATCCAGAGGGTGCCGTAGCCCAGCGACTCCACGGTTGCGGCCAGCTCCGGAGTCAGCTGCCGCTCCGGGCGCCACACCCCGATCCGGCCGAGGCTGCTGTTGGTCGCGTCGTCAATCACTTCTGCTCCACTCGCTCGGGGGTGTGGCCTTCCCTGGGTCGAACCCCGGTTCCGCCGCTGCTGTTCCCTCCGCCACAGTCAGGCCATCAGCGACGCGGCCAGCGTCCCGCCCAGCTCGTAGCCGGCCTCGCGGGCGGCGGCATCGGGCGCACCGGACAGCTCCAGCGGTGCGGCCACCTGCTCCAGCCCCATCCCACCGGTGAGCTTGAGCACCGAGCGCACCGCACCGGCGGTGTCGTCGCTGCCGTGCACCCACAGCCCGAACGGGCGGCCGGCGACGGTGCCCAGGCACGGGTAGTAGACGGTGTCGAAGAAGTGCTTGAGCGCACCGGACATGTAGCCGAAGTTGGCCGGGGTGCCGAAGAGGTACCCGTCGGCGCCCAGCACGTCGGGCACCGTGGCGGCGAGGGCGGCGACCTCGCGCACCTGCACCCCGGTGACCTCCGGGTCGCGGGTGCCCGCGAGCACCGCCTCCACCAGCTCGCGCATGCCCGGGGACGGGGTGTGGTGCACCACGAGCAGCGTGCTCACCGCTGGCCCTGGCGCTGCTCCTGCTCCGCCAGCTCCAGGGCCCGCTTCATGGTGGTGCGCGCACGGCCACGGTCACCGGCGGCGTCGTAGGCCACCGCCAGCCGGTAGCTGGTGCGCCAGTTCTCCGGGTCGGCCTCGTACTCCGTCCGTCGCTCGGCGAAGTAGGCGTCGGCGGCATCGCGCTCGAACCGTCCGGACGGGCGCCGCGGGATGCTGGAGGTGTCGGGCAGCCCGCCCTCCTCGTGCAGCCGACGGGCCAGCTCCTGGTTGCGCATGCCGTTGCGCACCGTCGCCCACACCAGCCACACCCCCAGCGGCACCATGATCAGTGCGGCGATGCCCATGGCCACCGCGGCCACGCCGCCGGCGAGCACCAGCAGGATGCCGAAGTACCCGACCAGGCCGACGTAGAACAGCGTGGCGAAGATGATCAGCCACGCCAGGCGCTTCTCCTTCACAGCTGCCCCGTCACAGGTCGAGGAAGTGTTCCAGGCCCACGGTGAGGCCTGGGTGGGTGCTGATCTGACGCACGCCCAGCAGCACGCCGGGCATGAACGAGCTGCGGTCCAGCGAGTCGTGCCGGATGGTGAGGGTCTCCCCCTCGGTCCCCATCAGCACCTCCTGGTGGGCGATGAGCCCGCGCAGGCGCACCGAGTGCACCCGCACTCCCCCGACGTCGGCGCCCCGTGCCCCGTCCAGCTCGCTGGTGGTGGCGTCCGGCATGGGCGCCATGCCGGCCTCGGCCCGCGCCGCGGCGACCAGCTCGGCGGTGCGAGCGGCCGTGCCCGAGGGCGCGTCGGCCTTGTTCGGGTGGTGCAGCTCCACCACCTCGACGGAGTCGTAGAACCGGGCGGCCATGCTGGCGAAGCGCATGGACAGCACCGCGCCGATGGCGAAGTTGGGGGCCACCAGCACGCCCAGCTCGGGCTTGGGCTCCAGCCAGGTGCGCACCTGGTCGAGCTTGTCGGCGTCAAAGCCGGTGGTGCCCACCACGGCGTGGATGCCCTGGTCGATGCAGAAACGGATGTTGTCCATCACCACGTCGGGGTGGGTGAAGTCCACCACCACCTGCGCCCCGGCGTCAGAGACGTTGAACAGCCAGTCGCCGGCGTCCACCGCGGCGACCAGGTCGAGGTCCTCCGCGGCGTCCACGGCCTTGCAGACCTGTTCGCCGACGCGGCCCCGCGCGCCGAGCACTCCGACCCGAGTGGGTTCCTGCATCTGTCCTGCTCCGTTCATCGGCATGCGGCACGTACCTGGTGGGGAAGCTCGTCAGCGTGAGCGTACGGGCCGACCACAGCCACCCCGACAGGACGCCGCAGCACGTCCGCCGCCACGGCGGCGACGTCGGCGCAGGTGACTGCGTCGATGCGGGCCAGGGTCTCCTCGACGTCGAGGTGCTCGGCGTAGTTGACCTCGCTGCGGCCCAGCCGGCTCATCCGGGACGGGGTGTCCTCCAGGCCGAGCACCAGCGCACCGCGCAGCTGCCCCTTGCCGCGGGCCAGCTCGGCCTCGGTGATGCCGTCGGCGGCGACGGTGGCCAGCACCTCGTCGATCACGGCCACCACCTCGCCGAGGTTCTCCGGCTGGCAGCCCGCGTACACCGAGAACGCCCCGGTGTCGGCGTAGGTGTCCACGCTGGAGTAGATCGAGTACGCCAGGCCGCGCTGCTCGCGGACCTGCTGGAACAACCGCGAGCTCATGCCGCCGCCCACGGCGGCGCTGAGCACCGACAGCGCCCAGCGGGCCTCGTCGTGGCGGCCCAGCCCCCGGCTGCCCAGCACCACGTGGGCCTGCTCGCTGTCCCGCTCGGTGACGCTGGTGCCGGGCCGGCCGGCCAGCTCGGCGATCCCGCCGCGGACGGCGACCGGGGCCGCCGCGGGGTGGCTGCCGAGGGTGGCGGTGACCTGCGCCAGCACGGCGTCGTGGTCCACGTTGCCTGCGGCGGCGAGCACCAGCCGCGGCGGGGTGTAGCGGCGGGTGTGGAAGGTGCGCAGCTGCTCCGGCGTCATCGCCTCCACCGACTCCACGCTGCCGATGATCGGCCGGCCGAGCGGGTGCGCGCCGAAGAGCACCTCGGCGAACGCCTCGTGCACCAGGTCCTCGGGGTCGTCGTCGCGCATGGCGATCTCCTCGAGGACCACGTTGCGCTCGGTCTCCACGTCAGCCTCCGCGCACACCCCGCGCAGCACCACGTCGCTGACCAGCTCGATCGCCATCGGCAGGTCGGCGTCCAGGACGTGCGCGTAGAAGCAGGTGTACTCCTTGGCGGTGAAGGCGTTGAGCTCACCACCGACGGCGTCCATGGCCTGGGCGATGTCCAGCGCGGAGCGGCTCGGGGTCCCCTTGAACAGCAGGTGCTCCAGGTAGTGCGCCGCCCCGGCCACGCTGGGGTCCTCGTCCCGCGAGCCCACCGCCACCCACAGCCCGACCGCGGCGGAGTGCACCCCGGGCACGTGCTCGGTGACCACCCGCAGGCCGCTGGGCAGCACGCTGCGCCGCGCGCCGCCGATCAGCTCGGTGGTGTGGGTGCTGGCGCTGACCCCGGACACGCCGCCGCGGCGGTCACGGGTGCTGGGTGCACCCGCGACCGCCGCGGTGGTTGCTCGGTCTGCTGCGCTCAGGACGCAGAACCCTGAGGCGCAGAACCCTGAGGAGCGGAACCCTCGGCTGCCGGAGCCTCGGCTGCGTCCTCGACGGGAACCAGGCTGATCTTGCCTCGGTTGTCGATGTCGGCGATCTCCACGCGGAGCTTGCTGCCGATGCTGACGACGTCCTCGACCTTGTCGATGCGCTTGCCGTTGCCCAGCTTGGAGATGTGCACCAGGCCGTCACGGCCGGGCAGCAGGGAGACGAAGGCGCCGAAGGCGGTGGTCTTGACGACCGTGCCCAGGAACCGCTCGCCCACCTTGGGCAGCTGGGGGTTGGCGATGGCGTTGATCATGTCGATCGCTGCCTGCGCGGACGGGCCGTCGGCCGCCCCCACGTACACGGTGCCGTCATCCTCGATGGAGATGTTGGCGCCGGTCTGCTCCGTGATGGAGTTGATCATCTTGCCCTTGGGGCCGATGACCTCGCCGATCTTGTCCGTGGGCACCTTGATGGCGGTGACCCGCGGGGCGAAGGGGCTCATCTCGTCGGGCTCGTCGATGGCCTCGGCCATCACCTCGAGGATGGTGATGCGCGCGTCGCGGGCCTGGGTCAGGGCCGCGGCGAGCACCTCCGAGGGGATGCCGTCGAGCTTGGTGTCCAGCTGCAGCGCCGTCACGAAGTCCTTGGTGCCGGCGACCTTGAAGTCCATGTCACCGAAGGCGTCCTCCGCACCGAGGATGTCGGTGATGGCGACGTACTCGGTCTTGCCGTCGACCTGGTCGGAGATCAGGCCCATGGCGATGCCGGCGACGGGCGCCTTCAGCGGCACACCGGCGTTGAGCAGCGACATGGTGGAGGCACACACCGAGCCCATGGAGGTGGAGCCGTTGGAGCTCAGCGCCTCGGAGACCTGCCGGATGGCGTAGGGGAACTCCTCCTGGCTGGGCAGCACGGGCATCAGGGCCCGCTCCGCCAGCGCGCCGTGGCCGATCTCGCGGCGCTTGGGCGAGCCCACGCGACCGGTCTCACCGGTGGAGTACGGCGGGAAGTTGTAGTGGTGCATGTAGCGCTTCTTGGTCTCCGGGCCCAGCGAGTCGATCTGCTGCGCCATCTTGACCATGTCCAGCGTGGTGACACCCAGGATCTGGGTCTCGCCGCGCTCGAACAGCGCCGAGCCGTGGGCGCGCGGGATGAGCGCGACCTCGGCCGAGAGGGAACGGATGTCGGTGAGGCCGCGACCGTCGATGCGCACCTTGTCGCGCAGCACCCGCTGGCGGACCAGCTTCTTGGTCAGCGCGCGGAACGCCGCACCGATCTCCTTCTCGCGACCGGCGAACTCGTCGCCGATGGAGGTGAGCACGCGGTCCTTGACCTCGTCCAGGCGGTCCTCGCGCTCGGACTTGCCGGCGATGGTGAGGGCCTTGCCCAGGTCGATCGACGCCGAGCCCTCGACCGCGGCGAACACGTCGTCGCCGTAGGCCGGGAAGATCGGGAACTCACCAGTGGGCTTGGCGGCCTTGCTGGCCAGCTCCTGCTGGGCGGTGCACAGCGCGGCGATGAACGGCTTGGCCGCCTCGAGGCCGGCGGCCACGATCGACTCGGTGGGCGCCTGCGCGCCGTCCGCGATCTTGGCGACCACGGTGTCGGTGGCCTCGGCCTCCACCATCATGATGGCGACGTCGGCGTCAGCGCCGGAGCCGGACACGATGCGGCCGGCGACCACCATGTTGAAGGTGGCGCGCTCGAGCTGCTCGACGGTCGGGAAGCCGATCCACTGGCCGTCGACCATGGCGACGCGCACGCCACCGACGGGGCCGGAGAAGGGCAGCCCGGCGATCTGGGTGGACGCGGACGCGGCGTTGATGGCCACCACGTCGTACAGGTCGTTGGGGTTCAGGCTCATCACGGTGATGACGACCTGGATCTCGTTGCGCAGCCCGGCCTTGAAGGTGGGGCGCAGCGGCCGGTCGATGAGCCGGCAGGTGAGCACGGCGTCGGTGGAGGGACGGCCCTCGCGACGGAAGAAGGAGCCGGGGATGCGGCCCGCGGCGTACATCCGCTCCTCCACGTCCACGGTCAGCGGGAAGAAGTCCAGGTGGTCCTTGGGGTGCTTGGAGGCGCTGGTCGCGGAGAGCAGCATCGTCTCCTCGTCCAGGTACGCCACCACGGCGCCGTTGGCCTGCTGGGCCAGGTGGCCGGTCTCGAACCGGATGGTGCGCTGGCCGTAGGTGCCGTTGTCGATGACCGCGGTGGCCTCGTACACGCCCTCGTCCTCGAAGCCCTGGTCGTTCTGGTTGGTCTCGCTCATGTAGCTACCTCTCGTCTTTTCCTCGTCTGCCTCCGCGTCGCGCCCGGTCCGTGGGCGGACCTGTCGCGGGACGGCGGCCTTCGATCGAAGCGCTCGGGCTCGTCCAGGTGTGCCTGGCGTCCGAGGGCCACTACCGAGGACCGACTCACGCGTGCTCCGGCGCGGCGGAGTGGGAGTGTTCCCTGGTGGAGCTGGTGGTTCTGGTGGAGCAGGTGGTGCGGTCCGGTGGGGTCACGCCGCGAGGCCTGACCCCACCGGGTTGCATCAGCGACGCAGACCGAGCCGCTCGATCAGCGAGCGGTAGCGCTCGATGTCGACCTTGGCGACGTACTTGAGCAGGCGACGACGACGCCCGACCAGCAGCAGCAGGCCGCGGCGGGAGTGGTGGTCGTGCTTGTGCATCTTCAGGTGCTCGGTGAGGTCGCGGATGCGCTTGGTCAGCAGCGCGACCTGGGCCTCGGGGGACCCGGTGTCGGACTCGTGCAGGCCGTACTCGCTGAGAATGGCCTTCTTGTCCTCGGTGCTCAACGCCACGTACTGATCTCCTCGTTCACTGACGTCCGTGCGGGACGATCGCCGGGCGGACCCGGCAGGAGCAGAGCCCTGCGCGGTGCTGCCGGAGGCGACCGGGGCGGTCCTGAGTGACCGCCGTGACCAGTGCTGGCCGGGTGTCGCCGCCACGGACCGCAGCCACACCTTCTGCCCACACTAGCAGGGAGCAGATACCGCAGCCTGCGACAACAGCCTGGCCAGCACCGGAGACTCCGCCGCGACCAGGTGGGCACACCGGGCGAGCTCGTCGGACCCGCACAGCTCGCGCAACGCCTGCACCAGCGACGGCGTTCCCGCCGCGACGGCGGCGTGCACCGGCCCGCGCTCCCCCGCCGCCTGGGCCACCACCACTGCCGGCGCCGCGGTGGCCACCTCGTGCAGGACCTGCCGGCGCCGCGCCTGCCCGGCGATGGTGAGCGCGGCCCGCTCCAGCAGCACCAGACGGGCCAGCGCCACCGGGTTGGCCAGCTTCTGCCGGCGCCCGCTCATCACCTGGCTGAGCATGGGTGCGCTGACTCCGAGCACGGCGGCCAGCTGAGCCTGGGAGATGTCGAACTCCACCACCAGGCGGCGGGCACGCTCGCCGAACGGTTCGCCGTAGTACTCCCGCTGCTTGTCCAGGTTCCGGCGGACCGTCTCGGCCGTGCTCACCCCCGGTCGCCCTCCGGCGCAACCCCCAGCAGCTCCCGGGTGCGCTCGATGTCGTGGGCCATCGCGGCCGTCAGGTCGGTGACCTGGTCGAACTTCTCCATGCCGCGCAGCCGCGCCACGAAGTCCACTGCCACGTACTGGCCGTAGAGGTCGGCGGTGGTGTCGAGCACGAAGGCCTCCACGGTGCGGGTGCGGCCGGAGAAGGTGGGGTTGGTGCCCACCGAGACCGCGGCCGGACAGCGCTCGCCGGGGGTCACGCTGCCCACCGTGGGCCCCTTGCCCAGCAGGGTGAACCACGCGGCGTAGACCCCGTCGGCAGGGATGGCGGAGTGCATCGGCGGGGCGATGTTGGCGGTGGGGTAGCCCAGGTCGCGGCCCCGGCCGTCACCGCGCACCACCACCCCCTCCAACCGGTGCGGACGGCCCAGCGCCTCGGCCGCGGCCTGCACGTCGCCGGCGTCCACGCAGGAGCGGATGTAGGTGGAGGAGAAGGTGACGTCGTGCTCCACCAGCAGGCCCACGCCGTCGGTGCTGAAGCCGAAGCGCTGCCCCAGCCGGTGCAGGGTCTCGATGTCGCCCTTGCCGCCGCGGCCGAAGGTGAAGTTCTGCCCCACCACCACGTCGGCGGCGTGCAGGCGCTCCACCAGCACCTCGTGCACGAAGCCCTCGGCGGACAGCCGGGACAGCTCGGCGGTGAAGGGCAGCACGCAGAACACGTCCACGCCCAGCTCCTCGGCCAGGTCGGCCCGGCGGGCCAGGGTGCTCAGCTGCGCGGGGTGGCTGCCCGGGCGGACCACCTCGGCGGGGTGCGGGTCGAAGGTGAGCAGCACGCACGGCACGTTGCGGGCGCGGGCGTGCTGCACCGCCGTGGAGATCAGCTGGGCGTGCCCGCGGTGCACCCCGTCGAAGACGCCGATGGTGACGACGCAGCGCCCCCACCCGGCCGGTACTCCGTCAAGTCCTCGCCACCTCTGCACACCATCACCCTAGTGGCAGACCTGGATCCGGATCAGTTGGTGCCAACCTGCTGCTGGGAGCGGTGCTGGGCGAGGTGCTCGGCGCGCAGCGTGGCCGGGCGCACCACCATCACCGTGCGGGCTCGGTTGCCCGTCTCCTCCAGCAGCGCCACCGCCAGCCCGTCCGGGCCGACCGCGGCGTGCACCCCCTCGATCCCCACCGGCTCCAGCCAGCGGCCCTGGCTGACCGACTCGGCCTGCTCGGCGGTGACCTCCCGCGACCCGAAGGCCGCCCGGATCGCCTCGTCCACGTCCAGGCTCACCCGGGGCGCCTCGGCCAGCTCCTCCAGGGTGCGGGCGTGCTCCAGGGTGAACGAGCCCACCCGGGTGCGCCGCAGCGCGGTGAGGTGGCCGCCCACCTCCAGGGTGGCGCCGAGGTCGCGGGCCAGCGCCCGCACGTAGGTGCCCGAGGAGCACTCCACGTCCACGTCCAGGTCGAGCACGGGGTCGCCGTCGGCGGTGGTGGTGCGGCGTCGGGCGTTGACGTGCAGCCGGGACACGACGACCGAGCGGGCGGCCAGGTCCACCTGCTCCCCCGCCCGCACCCGGGCGTGGGCGCGCTGGCCGTCGACCTTGATGGCGCTGACGGTGGCGGGCACCTGCTCGATGGCACCGGTGAGCCCGGCGATCACCTGGTCGACGACGTCGTCGCTGAGCCCGCTGGGGTCGCCGACCGTCTGCACCTCGCCCTCGGCGTCGTCGGTGCTGCTGGACTGCCCGAGCCGGATGGTGGCGGTGTAGGCCTTGGTGGTGAGGCTGAGCAGGCCGAGCATCTTGGTGGCGCGCTCCACCCCCAGCACCAGCACGCCGGTGGCCATCGGGTCGAGGGTGCCGGCGTGGCCGATCTTGCGGGTGTTGAGCAGCTTGCGGCAGCGGGCCACCACGTCGTGGCTGGTCAGGCCCGCGGGCTTGTCCACCACGAGCAGGCCGGCGCCGGTCAGGCCGTCGTTGTCAGGGAGCTGGGACACTGCACCGATCCTGCCAGAGCCGCCGGTGCGCCCGGACCACCCGTTGGGCGCCGGGTGGACCCCGTCACTTCCGGGTGCACCCCGTCACGACCGGGTGGCGCCGGCCACCGCCCAGCGCCCCGACCGGGTGCGCACCACCACGGCGGCCAGGCGCAGCAGCATGAAGACGCTGAGCCCGGTCCAGATGCCGACCAGGCCCCAGTCCAGGGCCAGGGAGAGCCAGATCAGCGGCAGGAAGCCCAGCACCGCCGAGCCCAGGGTGGCGGTGCGCAGGAACCGTGCGTCCCCGGCACCCAGCAGCACGCCGTCCAGGGCGAAGACCACCCCGGCCACCGGCATCATCGCCACCAGGAACCACCACGCCTTGGGGATCTCGGCGAGCACGGCGGCGTCGGCGGTGAACACCCGCGGCAACAGCCCGCTGGCGGCGGCGAAGGCCAGGGCCAGCCCGACGCCCAGCACCGCCGACCAGCGGGTGATCCGCCAGGCCAGCGCCCGCGCCGAGGCGGTGCGCGAGGCACCCAGCGCCGCGCCCACCAGCGCCTGGGCGGCGATGGCGAGGGAGTCCAGCACCAGCGCCACGAAGTTCCACAGCTGCAGCACCACCTGGTGCGCGGCCACGCTGGCCGCGCCGAAGCGGGCGGCCACCGCGGCGGCGGAGAGGAAGCAGAGCTGGAAGCCGAGGCTGCGCAGCAGCAGGTCGCGGCCCAGCACGAGCTGCGCCCACATCAGCGCCGGCTGGGGCCGCAGCCGCACCCCCGGCTGCACGTGCGCCTCCCGGCGCAGGGCCTGCAGGAACAGCGCAGCGGCCAGCACCTGCGCCACCACGTTGGCCACCGCGGAACCGGCCAGGCCCATCCCCACCGGGTGCACCAGCACCGGGCAGAGCACCGCCGAGACGGCGTTGCCCACCACCACGTAGCGCAGCGGGCGCACGGTGTCCTGAACGCCCCGCATCCAGCCGTTGCCCGCCAGCGTCACCAGGATGAGCGGGGCGCCGAGCACGGCGATGCGCAGCCACTGCTCGGCCTCGGCAGCCACCTCGCCGCCGCCGGCCAGCACCCGGGTGATCGGGCCGGCGAACAGCTGCACCCCGAGCACCACCAGCACCCCGATGGCCATGGCCAGCCAGGTGGCCTGCGCGCCCTCGGTGACGGCGTCCGCCCGGCGGTGCGCACCGTGCAGCCGGGCCGCCCGGGCGGTGGTGCCGTAGGAGAGGAACGTGAGCTGGGTGCTGACCTGGGCCAGCACCACCGCTCCCACGGCCAGCGCACCCAGCGGCACCGCACCGAGGTGGCCGACGACGGCGGTGTCCACCAGCAGGTAGACCGGCTCGGCGGCCAGCACGCCCAGCGCGGGCAGCGCCAGCCGCGCAACCTGCCCGGCGGATCCCTCCTCGCGCGGGAGGGTGTCGGCGGCCTGCGGGGTGGGGCGGTCGTCCCGGTCTGCTGCGCGGCTCATCCGAGCACGGCCAGCAGCGCGGCGACGACCTCCTCGGCCGTGCCGACCGCGGAGTACCCGGCGGCCAGCCGGTGCCCGCCGCCGCCCAGCGCGGTGGCCGCCGCAGCGACGTCCACCTCGCTCTTGGCGCGCAGGGACACCGTCCAGCCCAGCTCGCTGGTCTGCTTGAGCACCGCGGCCACCTCGGCCTCCGAGGCGGTGGCGACCAGGTCGATGATGCTCTCGGTCTCCTCCGACCGCAGTCCCCCGATGTCGGCAGCGGGGACCACCGCGTAGGCCAGGCCACGCCCACCCGCGGCGGAGCGCTCCAGCACCGCCGAGCCCAGCACGCGGGAGAGCAGCTGCAGCCAGGCGAAGGGGTGGGTGTCCATCAGCGGGCGCACCACCTCCACCGGGTTGAGCCCCGTGGCGATGAGCCGGGACGCCAGCTCGTGGGTCTGCGGCCGGGCGCGCCGGAACGACGAGGTGTCGGTGACCAGGCCGGCGTACAGGCAGTACGCCAGGTCCCGGTCGAGCTCCACGCCACACGCGGCGAGCACGTCGGCCACCAGCACCGTGGTGGACTCCGCGAAGGGGTCCACCAGGTTGGCGCTGCCGAAGTAGGTGTTGGACGCGTGGTGGTCGATCACCAGCGTCTGCTTGGCGGTGTCCACCCGGTCGCGCAGGTCGCCCAGGCGTCCGCTGCTGCCGCAGTCCACCACCACCAGCAGGCCGGGGGCGGGGTCCACCTCGGTGGGCGGCACCAGCAGGTCCTGGCCCGGCAGCGAGCGCAGCGACTCCGAGGGCACCGCCGGGTCGGCGAAGGACACCTGCACCCCGATGTCGGCGCGGCGCAGCGCGATGCCCAGGGCGAGCGCGCTGCCCAGCGCGTCGGCGTCCGGGTTCACGTGGCACAGCACGGTGACAGCCTCCGCCGTCCCCAGCAGGGTGGCGGCCTCGGACGCGCTGATCTCGGACGAGGCGGTCATCAGTCGGTGCCTGCACCACCGAGGCTGCTGCGGTCCACCACGTCCTCGTCGTCCTCGCGGACGCGCGGGACTCGGTAGGGATCGGGCTCGCCGGCCGGGACGGCCCGCGCTGCCGCGGCCGCCACCTCGGCGTCGCGGGCCCGGGTCTTGGCGAGCAGCTCCTCCATGTGGCGCGCGGTGTCGGGCACCGTGTCGGCCACGAAGGTCAGGGTCGGGGTGAACCGCACGCCGGTGCCGGCGCCCACCCGGGTGCGCAGCGCACCCTTGGCCTGCTCCAGCGCGATCGCGGCGCCCTGGTAGTCCGGCTCCTCGTCGACCTTGGCCCCCATCACCGTGTAGAAGATCGTCGCGTCGTGCAGGTCCGCGGTCACCTTGGTGTCGGTGATGGTCACCAGGTCGAGCCGGGGGTCCTTCACCTCGTGCTCGATCGCCGTGGCGACGATCTGGGAGATCCGCTTCGCAAGCTTGCGCGCCCGCGCGGGGTCGGCCATGACGGCCACCGTCCTCATCAGTGTCGTGGATGAATGTTGTTCAGTATGGGTTCGTGCGCCTGCGGGGCCGACGCCGGCCCGGCACGAGAAGCGTTGTCCGCCAGTGCCACTGAGACCAGCGGTGGCTAGTCGTGCGGGCCGAGGACCCGGCGGTGCGCCGAGAGCAGGTCAAGCTCCGGCCGCCCGGCCACCATACGCTCGCAGGAGTCCAGCACCTGGTGCATGTGAGCAGCATCCGACGAGACGACGGCAACACCTATCACGCTGCGCCGGTACCGGTCCTGCAGTCCAGCCTCGGCCACCGACACCTCGAAGCGGCGCCGCAGCTCGGCCACCACGGGCCGGACCACGGAGCGCTTCTGCTTGAGCGAGGCGACGTCACCGAGGAGCACGTCCAGCTCGAGGACACCCACGTACACGTCGGCACCTCCGGCTGGTCGAGCCACAACCGCGCGGGTTGGGTGTGCTCGTGGCACACCCAACCCGCGCGTTGCGGACTAGTCGCGCGGCTTCTCGCGCATCTCGTAGGTCTCGATGATGTCGTCGACCTTGATGTCGGAGTACGACAGGGTCAGACCACACTCGAAGCCCTCGCGAACCTCCGTGACGTCTTCCTTCTCCCGCCGCAGCGAGGTGACGTTGACGTTCTCGGCGATGACGCGACCGTCCCGGATGAGCCGGGCCTTGGCGTTGCGCTTGACCTGGCCGGACTTGACCATGCAACCGGCGATCGTGCCGACCTTGGAGGAGCGGAACAGTGCCCGGATCTCCGCGCGGCCCAGCTCGACCTCTTCGTAGATCGGCTTGAGCATGCCCTTGAGCGCGCTCTCGATCTCGTCGATGGCCTGGTAGATCACCGTGTAGTACCGGATGTCGACACCCTCGCGAGTGGCCAGCTCAGTGGCCTTGCCCTCCGCGCGGACGTTGAAGCCGATGATGATCGCGTTGGACGCGGCCGCCAGGTTGACGTTGGTCTCGGTGATGCCACCGACACCGCGGTCGATGACGCGCAGCTGCACCTCGTCGTCGATCTGGATGTTGTACAGCGCCTCCTCGAGGGCCTCCACCGTTCCGGAGTTGTCGCCCTTGAGGATGAGGTTGAGCTCGTTGGTCTCCTTGAGCGCCGCATCCAGGTCGTCCAGGCTGATCCGCTTGCGGGAGCGAGCCTGCAGCGCGTTGCGCTTGCGCGCGTTGCGACGGTCGGCGATCTGCCGCGCGATGCGGTCCTCGTCGACCTTCAGCAGGTTGTCGCCGGCACCGGGCACCGAGGTGAACCCGATGACCTGCACCGGGCGCGACGGGGTCGCCTCGAGGACGTCCTCGCCGTGCTCGTCGACCATCCGGCGCACCCGGCCGTAGGCGTCACCGGCGACGACGGAGTCACCGACGCGCAGCGTGCCTCGCTGGATGAGCACGGTGGCCACCGGGCCACGGCCGCGGTCGAGGTGGGCCTCGATGGCCACACCCTGGGCGTCCATGTCCGGGTTGGCCCGCAGGTCCAGCGCCGCGTCCGCGGTGAGCAGCACGGCCTCCAGCAGGGCGTCGATGTTCGTGCCCTGCTTGGCGGAGATGTCGACGAACATCGTGTCGCCGCCGTACTCCTCGGCCACCAGGTTGTACTCGGTGAGCTGCTGGCGGATCTTCTCGGGGTTGGCCCCCTCCTTGTCGATCTTGTTCACCGCCACCACGATCGGCACGTCCGCTGCCTGGGCGTGGTTGATGGCCTCCACCGTCTGCGGCATGACGCCGTCGTCGGCGGCAACCACCAGGATCGCCAGGTCGGTGGCCTTCGCACCACGGGCACGCATGGCGGTGAACGCCTCGTGACCGGGGGTGTCGATGAAGGTGACCAGTCGCTGGTTGCCCTCGAGCTCGGTGAGCACCTGGTAGGCACCGATGTGCTGGGTGATGCCACCGGCCTCGCCCTCGCGGACGTTCTCCTTGCGGATGGTGTCCAGCAGTCGGGTCTTTCCGTGGTCGACGTGACCCATGACGGTGACCACCGGCGGACGCACGACGAGGTCCTCCTCGCCGCCCTCGTCCTCGCCGTAGGTGAGGTCGAAGGCGTTGAGCAGCTCGCGGTCCTCGTCCTCCGGGCTGACCACCTGCACGACGTAGTTCATCTCGGAGCCGAGCAGCTCCAGGATCTCGTCGTTGACCGACTGGGTGGCCGTGACCATCTCACCGAGGTGGAACAGGGCCTGCACCAGCGCAGCGGGGTTCGCGTCGATCTTCTCGGCGAAGTCCGACAGCGAGGCACCGCGGGCGAGCCGGATGGTCTCGCCGTTGCCGTGCGGCAGCCGCACGCCGCCGACGGCGGGCGCCTGCATGCTCTCGTACTCGGCGCGCTTCGCCCGCTTCGACTTGCGACCGCGACGGACGGGACCGCCCGCGCGACCGAAGGCACCAGCCGCAGCACCGCGACCGCGGTTGCCGCCACCGGGACGACCCCGGAAGCCGGAGCCCGCGGGGGGACCTGCCGGCGCACCGGTGCCACCACCGCGGTAGTTGCCGCCGCCACCGGGACCGCCGGTGCGAGCACCGCCGGGAGCACCCGGACGACCGGGACGACCACCAGGACCGGCGGCCGGACGGGCCGCACGCTGGGGCATCGCACCCGGGCTGGGACGCGGCGGCATGTTGCCGGGGCTGGGCCGGGGACCACCGGCGCCAGGAGCCGGACGCGGTCCACCAGGACCGGCGGCCGGACGCGGTGCACCCGGGCGCGGAGCACCGGCACCGGGGGCAGGCGCTGCACCCGGACGCGGGGCAGCCGCAGGGCGCGGCGGCGTCGGGGCAGAGCTGAACGGGTTGTTGCCCACTCGCGGAGCCTTGGGCGCCGGAGCCTTGGGACCAGGCTTGGGTCCGGCCGGCGACGGGGCCGACGGAGCCTGGGCTGCGGGAGCCTGAGCCGCGGGGGCCTGGGGCTCCGGAGCTGCCGGTGCCTGCGGCGCGGGAGCCTGCGGCGCGGGAGCCGGAGCTGCCGCGGGGGCCTGCGGTGCGGGCGCACCGGGCTTGGCCGAGGTGGCCCGAGCCGCGGGTGCCTGCGGTGCCGGCGCCTGCGCGGCCGGGGCCTGCGGCTCCGGACGCTGGGCGGCGGGTGCCTGCGGGGCAGGAGCCTGCTGGGCCGGCGACGGCGCGGGAGCGCCCGGCCGGGGGCCGGACGGCTGCTGCGCTGCAGGCGCTTCGGGGGCGGACGGACGCGCGCCGGGACGGGGTCCCGGACGGGCTCCACCAGGCGTGGGCTGCGCGACGGGGGCCGCGCTGCTGCCGTTCGCTCCGGGGAATGCCTCCCGCAGTCGACGGGCGACGGGCGCCTCGACCGTGGAAGACGCTGACTTCACGAACTCGCCCTGCTCCTTGAGCTTGGCGAGAACATCCTTGCTGGTGACACCGAGCTCTTTCGCTAGCTCGTGCACGCGGGCCTTACCTGCCACTGCTCTCCTTACTGGGAGGCCGGCGGCAAGATCCGCACGACCTCGGTTACAACCGACGGACGTTCATCACTGAGACTTCACGGGGTGCTCATGAGTTCTTGGCCTGTCTTCCTTGGTGGGCATGCTCTGTGGTGCTCACCGAACTGTCCGCCACGAGGGCGGCTGCTGCACTGACGTCGAGCGGACCAGGAACACGCAGTGCCCTGGGAAGTGCTCGCCGCCGCTCCGCAGCGTCCAGACACCGGCTGGTGGGGTGCAACCACGCACCCCGTCCGGTCATCCTGTGCTGCGGATCAGGGATCACGCACGAGCCTCGCGCAACTACCCTGAGCAGTTCGGCGGTCGACGCCCGGACCCGGCACCCCACACAGGTCCGTTGCGGCTGGTGTGCCGCGGCGGACCGAGTGGAACACAGGGCGTCAAGCTCGACCACGGACAAGTCTAGCGCTCCTGCCGGCCTTGCGACGAACCGTCCCGTTCACCCGGTCCCGCGGCGGCCGTCTCGTCGGTCGGTGCCGCGTCGCTGCGGATGTCGATTCGCCACCCGGTGAGCCGCGCGGCGAGCCGTGCGTTCTGCCCTTCCTTGCCGATCGCCAGGGACAGCTGGAAGTCCGGGACCACCACGCGCGCAGCGCGAGCCGCCTCGTCCACCACGGTGACGCTGACGACCTTGGACGGCGACAGGGCGTTGCCGACGAAGCGGGCGGGGTCGTCGTCGTAGTCGATGATGTCGATCTTCTCCCCCGCCAGCTCGCTCATGACGTTGCGCACGCGCTGCCCCATCGGGCCGATGCACGCGCCCTTGGCGTTGAGCCCCGCCACCTTGGTGCGCACCGCGATCTTGGACCGGTGCCCGGCCTCGCGGGCGACGGCCATGATCTCCACGGAGCCGTCCGCGATCTCGGGCACCTCCAGGGCGAAGAGCTTGCGCACCAGGTTCGGGTGGGTGCGGGAGAGGCTGATGACCGGCCCTCGCTGGCCGCGGGTGACGCCCACGACGTAGCACTTGACCCGCTCGCCGTGCTCGTAGCTCTCCCCGGGCACCTGCTCGGCCGGTGGCATCACGCCCTCCACGCCGGTGGCCTCGCTGCCGATGCGCACCACCACCATTCCGCGGGCGTTGGCCCGGGAGTCGCGCTGCACCACGCCGCCGACGATCTCGCCCTCGTGCGTGGCGAACTCGCCGAAGGTGTGCTCGTGCTCGGCGTCGCGCAGCCGCTGCAGGATCACCTGTCGCGCCGTGGTGGCGGCGATGCGGCCGAAGCCCTCCGGGGTGTCGTCCCACTCGGAGACGAGGTTGCCCTCGGAGTCGACCTCGCGGGCCATCACCCGGACCAGGCCGGTTCGCCGGTCGACATCGATGCGGGCGTCCGGCTGGTGGCCTTCGACGTGCTTGTACGCGGTGAGCAGCGCGGACTGGATCGCCGAGATGACGGTCTCGATGGACACGCCCTTCTCCGACTCAATTGCGCGCAGGGCCGCGACGTCGATATTCACTTGTTCTCCTCGTTGTCCGCCACGGCGTTGTCCACCGTGCTCGATCCCCCCGCGTCACTGTCTTCGGTGTCTTCGGTGTCGTGGTCTTCGGTGTCGTGGTCTTCGGTGTCGTCGTCCTGGGTGCCGCCGGTCGCTTCCCCCAGCTCGACCGGCTCCCCGGGGACCGCACCGCGGGGCGCTCCGGTGATGGCCAGCTCGGCCGGGTCCGGCCGGGAGAACTCCACCTCGACCACGGCGGCGCGGACGTCCTCCAGTGCGACGGTGCGCACCTGTGGCTGCGGTCGAGCGGTCAGCACCAGCGTCACGGTGCCGTCGACGACCTCGCCCACCCGGCCGCTCACCTTCTCCTGCTCCAGGGTGACGGCGACCCGTCGGCCGCGGGCACGGCGCCAGTGCCGCTCCAGGGTGAGCGGGCGGTCCACGCCGGGCGTGGTGACCTCGAGGGTGTAGGAGGAGTCGGCCACGCCGGGCGTGGCGTCGAGCACCGCGGAGATGGCCCGGCTCAGCTCGGCGACCTCGTCGAGCTCCAGCCCGTCCTCGGAGTCCACGATGATGCGGACGACGCTGCGACGGCCCGCTGCGGAGACCGTGACACCTTCCAGGTCGCAGGCGAAGCCGGCGACGACGTCACCGATGAGCTCGGTGACCTTGTCTGGGGGCGGGACGGGCATGAGTGGGGCTCCCAGCTGGGTTGAGGCGTGCAGTTGTGGCAGGCGACTGGAGTGCGCCCGCGAATGCTCAGACTAGCGGCTCGCGGCTGGCAAGATGACCGTCGTGCCTCCCGTACCAAGCCCCGTCCTGCCGGTGCTCACCCGCCGCCGCTTCGCGCTCGGTGCCACTGCGGTGGCAATGACCCTGGCGGCCAGCGGGTGCGGGGTGCTGGGCGGTTCGGACAGCCCTGACCAGCAGGAACAGGACGTCGAGCCTCGGGTGGACCCGCTGATCGCCCTCGCCGCCGCAGCCCGTGCCGACGCCGCCGCAGCCACCCAGCTGGCCACCACCGCTCCCGAGCAGGCTGTGGTGCTCAGCACAGTGTCCGCCGACCGCACGGCGCACGCCGAGGCCATCGAGGCGGAGGTCACCCGCGCCGCGGGCCCCACCCCGGCCACCCCGCAGTCCGGGGCCACCACCACCACCCCGCCGGCCACCACGTCCGCGGCCGGGTCGACGGCCCCGGCCACCCCGGGCCCGGCCACCGTGGCCGAGCTCAAGACCGAGCTGCAGGCCCACGAGCGCGCCGCCGCCGAGCTGGCGCGGACCGAGCCGGCCTACCGCGCCGGGCTGCTGGGCTCCGTCGCCGCCGCCTGCGCCAGCCACCAGGCGGTGCTGGCATGAGCACCCCCCGCACCCCCGACGCCGCCGAGCAGCAGCAGGCCCTGGCCGACGCCGTGGCTGCCGAGCACGCTGCCGTGTTCGCCTACGGCGTGGTGGACGCCCACGCGTCGCCGCAGCGCCAGGCCTGGGTCACCGCCGTCTCCGCTGCACACCGCGCCCGCCGCGACGCCACCAGCGAGGCGCTGCGGGCCACCGGCGCCACCCCGCCGCACGCCGCGGCCGGCTACACGCTGCCCGTCGCGGTCAACGACCCGATCACGGCCGCCGAGCTGGGCGTGCGGGTGGAGACCGAGACCGCGGTGGCCTGGCGGGCCGTGCTGGAGCGCTCCGCGCCCGACGCCAGCGCCACCGGCCTGCGGGCCACCGCCGCCGCGGCGCTCACCGACTGCGCGGTGCGCGCCGCCTACTGGCGTGCCGCGCTGACCACCAACCCCGTCACCACTGCCTTCCCGGGACAGCCATGAAGACCACCGTGCTCGAGGTGCGCACCGGCTCCGCCGAGACCGTCGCCGACCTGACCGCCGACTGCGCCCGCTTCCTCGCCGACTGCGACGCTGACGAGGGCCTGCTCAACGTGTGGGTGCCGCACGCCACCGCCGGGGTGGCGGTGCTGGAGACCGGCGCGGGCAGCGACACCGACCTGCTGGCGATCCTGCGCGAGCTGCTGCCCGCCGACGACCGCTGGCGCCACCGGCACGGCTCCCCCGGCCACGGCCGCGACCACGTGCTGCCCGCGCTCGTCGCCCCGCACGCCACCATCCCGGTGCTCGGCGGCGAGCTGGCGCTGGGCACCTGGCAGTCGGTGTGCCTGGTGGACACCAACGGCGACAACACCACCAGGCAGGTCCGGCTCAGCTACCTGCGCGGCTGAGCCGGACCTCCGGGGAGCTACCGCCCGCTGAGCAGCTCCAGTGCCTCGGCGGCGGGGACCTCGCGGCTGGTGCCGGCGAAGCGGTCGCGCAGCTCCACCATCCCGTCCTTCCAGCCGCGGCCCACCACGCAGATCACCGGCACGCCCAGCAGCTCGGCGTCGGCGAACTTGACGCCGGGAGACGCCTTGCGGTCGTCCAGGAACACCCGCACCCCGCGGGCGTCGAGGTCAGCGGCCAGCTGCTCCGCCCCCGCCGTGGCGTCGGCGTCCTTGCCGGCGATCACCAGGTGCACGTCGGCCGGGGCCACCTCGGCGGGCCAGCGCAGGCCGCGCTCGTCGTGGCACTGCTCGGCGATGACGGCGACCAGGCGAGACACGCCCACGCCGTAGGAACCCATGGTGGGCCGGACCTTCTTGCCGTCCTGGCCGAGCACGTCCACGGTGAACGCGTCGGTGTACTTGCGGCCGAGCTGGAAGATGTGGCCGATCTCGATGCCCCGGGCGGCCACCAGCGGCCCGCCGCCGTCGGGCGAGGGGTCGCCGTCGCGGACCTCGGCGGCCTCGATGGTGCCGTCGGGGGTGAAGTCGCGCCCGCAGACCAGGTCCACCACGTGCTTGCCCGCCTCGTCGGCGCCGGTGATCCAGGCGGTGCCCGTGACCACGCGGGCGTCCACCAGGTAGCGCACGCCGTTCGCGGCCAGCGCGCGCGGGCCGATGTAGCCCCGGACCAGGAACGGGTTCTTGGCGAAGTCGGACTCGGTGAGCAGCACCACCTCGGCCGGCTCCAGCGCCGCCTCCAGCCGCTTGGTGTCCACCTCGCGGTCGCCGGGGATGCCGACGCCCACCAGCTCCCACTCACCGCCCGGGAGCTTGGTCTTGACCAGGATGTTCTTCAGCGTGTCGGCCGCGGTGACGGTGCGGCCCAGGTCAGCACCGTTGGCCCACGTCACCAGGGCGTCGATGGTGGCGGTGTCCGGGGTGTCCAGCACCCGGGCCTCGGGCAGGCCCTCCAGCGACCGGGCGGGCGGGGCCACCGTGGTGACGGCCTCCACGTTGGCCGCGTAGCCGGACTCCAGGCAGCGGACGAAGGTGTCCTCACCGTTCGCGCTCTCGGCCAGGAACTCCTCCGACGCCGAGCCACCCATGGCTCCGGACATGGCCGAGACGATGACGTACTTGAGGCCGAGGCGCTCGAACATCCGTTGGTAGGCGCCGCGGTGGGCCGCGTAGGACTTGGCCAGGCCCTCGTCGTCGAGGTCGAAGGAGTAGGAGTCCTTCATGATGAACTCGCGGCCGCGCAGGATGCCCGCGCGCGGGCGCTCCTCGTCGCGGTACTTGGTCTGCACCTGGTAGAGGGTGACCGGGAAGTCCTTGTAGGAGTTCAGCTCACCCTTCACGGTGAGCGCGAACATCTCCTCGTGGGTGGGGCCCAGCAGGTAGTCGTTGTTCTTGCGGTCCTTGAGCCGGAACAGCGCCGGGCCGTACTCGGTCCACCGGTTGGTGGTCTCGTAGGGCTGGCGGGGCAGCAGCGCCGGCAGGCTGATCTCCTGCGCGCCGATGGCGTCCATCTCCTCGCGCACCACCCGCTCCACCTCGCGGAGCACCCGCAGGCCCAGCGGCAGCCAGGAGTAGACGCCGGGAGCGATGCGGCGCACGTAGCCGGCGCGCACCAGCAGCTTGTGGCTGGGCACCTCGGCATCAGCGGGGTCGTCGCGCAGGGTGCGCAGGAACAGGGAGGACAGGCGGGTGATCACGGGTGGTCAGCGTAGTCGCCGACGCGCGGGCCTCCCGCCGTCCTGCGGAGTGGCGTTCCCCTTCGTAGAGTTGGCGAATAGGGTCCTACAGGTCCATCACCGTCACCACAGGAGGATTCAGTGCTGATCCGTCGTCTTGCTCGACCCATGCTCGCCGCCTCGTTCATCTCGGGGGGCATCAACACGCTGCGCAACCCGAGCGCGCGGGTCGAGCAGGCCACCCCCCTCATCACCAAGGCTGAGGAGGCCCTGCCCGACGACGTCACCGCCAACGTGCCGACCGACCCCGACACCCTGGTGAAGATCAACGCCGGCGTGCACGTGCTGGGCGGGCTGCTGCTCGCCACCGGCAAGGCGCCCCGCCTCGCCTCCACCGTGCTCGCGGCCTCGCTCATCCCCACCACGGTCGCCGGCCACCCCTTCTGGGAGGCCACCGACCCGAAGAAGAAGGCTGCTGACCAGCAGCAGTTCATCAAGAACGTGGGCCTGCTGGGCGGGCTGATGCTCGCCGCCGTGGACACCGAGGGCAAGCCTTCGCTGGGCTGGCGCGGACGCAAGGCCGCCAAGGCTGCCAGCGCCGCCGTCTCCACCGCGGTTCCCTTCGCCGCCGCCGGCGCCTCCGGCAAGGGCGAGTCCCTGGCCGGGGCCGCCAGCAAGGCCGCCGAGCGTGGCCAGGAGCTGGCCCACCGCGTCGCCGAGAGCGACACCACCAAGCGCCTCTCGGCCTCCAGCGAGCAGCTGGCCCAGGCTGCCCGGGTGCGTGCCGCCGAGCTGGCCCGCCTGGCCGCCGAGCGCGGCGGTGAGCTGGCCCAGGTCGCCAGCGACCGCGGACCGGTGCTGGCCGAGCAGGCCAAGGCCCGCAGCGCGGTCCTCGCCGCCGTGGCCGGCGAGCGTGGCTCCGAGTGGGCCGACCTGGCCCGGGCCCGTGGCGCCGAGCTCGCCACCGTCGCCAGCCTGCGTGGTGCCGAGCTGGCCGAGCAGGCCCGCGAGCGCGGCGCCGAGCTGGCCAAGGAGAGCGCGAAGCAGCGTCGCAAGGCGGAGCGTCGCTGGCTCTGACCTGACGATCACCGACGGCCCGGCAGGTTCCTGCCGGGCCGTCGGCGTCTGTCCGGGGTCGGTCGGGGCGCCCGGTCCCGCCGTGACCGGCGGCGATACGGTAGGTCAGTGCTCGTGCTGCTTCCGCCGTCGGAGACCAAGGCTCACGGCGGCGACGGACCCCCGCTGGACCTCGCCACCCTCGGCTTCGCCGAGCTGACCGAGCTGCGCCGCACCTTGCTGGACGCGCTCACCAAGCTGGCCACCGACCCCCCGGTGATGATGGCCGCGCTCGGCCTGGG
Organism: Rhodococcus sp. Z13_19A; assembly: GCF_058133575.1. NCBI lineage: Bacteria > Bacillati > Actinomycetota > Actinomycetes > Mycobacteriales > Nocardiaceae > Rhodococcus > Rhodococcus sp. Z13_19A. Next base: position 607,433 of record NZ_JBYUNN010000002.1, on the reverse strand, counting down.
CCCCAAGCAGGCCGACGAGGCCGAGCACAACGCCCGCCTGTGGGAGGCGCCCACCACCGCGGCGCTGGACCGCTACACCGGTGTCCTCTACGACGCCCTCGACGCCGGCTCGTTCACCGCCGCCCAGCGCGACCGGGCGCTGTCCCGCCTGGCCGTCGGCTCCGCCCTCTTCGGCCTGCTCCGCGCCGGTGACCGCATCCCCCGCTACCGACTCTCCGCCGGCTCCACGCTGCCCGAGGTGGGCACCCTGCGCGCCCGGTGGCGCCCGGTGCTGGTGCCCGCGCTGGAGGCGGTGGACGGGCTGGTGGTGGACCTGCGCTCCGGCGCCTACGCCGCGCTCGGTCCGGCACCGGGTGCGGTCACCGCCACGGTGCTCACCGAGCAGCCCGACGGCAGCCGCAAGGTGGTCAGCCACTTCAACAAGTCGCACAAGGGCCTGCTGGCTCGCGCGCTCGCGCTGACCCGTGCCGAGCCGGCCGACGTGCGCGGCGTGGCCGCCGTCGCGCGCCGCGCCGGGCTGCGGGTGGAGGTCAGCGGCCCCACCGAGCTCGTCCTGCTCACCTGACGCTTCCTCGCCTTCCGGGCACGCCCACCGGCGCCCCCGGCTCCACCCCCCCCAGACAGGAGACCCCTGCTGTGCCTGCCCGCCCGTCCCGGCCCTGGACCCGCTACGTCGCCATCGGTGACTCCTTCACCGAGGGCATGAGCGACGCCCACCCCGACCAGCCCGACTACTACGTGGGCTGGGCCGACCGTCTGGCCGGGCACCTGGCCGCCATCGCCGAGAACGGCAGCGCCAGCTCCGGCGGCCCCGCGCACGCGAACACCCCGGCCGCAGGGCTGTCCTACGCCAACCTGGCCATCCGCGGCCGGCTGCTGGCGGACATCGCCGGCCGCCAGACCGACGAGGCGATCGCGCTGGCCCCGGACCTGGTGAGCATCAGCGGGGGCGGCAACGACATCATGCGTCCGCGTGCCGACGTCGAGGCGCTGGCCGCCGAGCTCGACGACGCCGTGGGCCGGCTGCGCGCCGCGGGGGCAGACGTGCTGATCGCCACGCCCGCCGACCCCAGGGGCGCGCCCGTGGTGCGTCACACCCGCGGCCGGGTGGCCACCTACACCGCGCACATCTGGACCATCGCCCGCAAGCACGACGCCTACGTGCTCAACCAGTGGGGGCTCGCCCCGCTGCAGGACTGGCGGATGTGGGCCGACGACCGCATCCACATGACCAGCGAAGGTCACCGGCGCGTGGCGCTCGAGGCGCTCAGCACGCTCGGCTGCTCCCCCACCGAGACCGGGTGGGCCGACCCGCTGCCGGTGCAGCCGACGCCCAGCCGCCGCGAGAACGCCAGGGAGACGGCGCGATGGGCCCGCGAGCACCTCGCACCCTGGGTGCAGCGGCGCATGCGGGGGGAGTCCTCCGGCGACCTGCTCGGTGCCAAGCGCCCAGAACTGCGGCCGATCGGCCCTCTCACCTGCGGCTAGTATCACCGCGTCACAACGGCGTGACCACCACGCCAGCAGCGATCGCAGCGGCGGCCACTTCCCATCTCCCTGGAGACACCTTTGACCACGGCGCAGACCTCGCCACGTCCGGCGCAGACGAGCTTCATGGACCGCTACTTCAAGATCACCGAACGAGGGTCCACGGTCGGCCGTGAGGTGCGGGGCGGCATCGTCACCTTCGTGACCATGGCCTACATCGTGGTGCTCAACCCGCTGATCCTCGGCAGCTTCTCCGCCGACTCCCCCAGCGCGCACCGCGACGTGGTGGGCAACATCCTCCCGGTCGCCCAGGTCGCCGCCGTCACCGCGCTGGTGGCGGGCGTGATGACGATCTTGTTCGGCGTCATCGCCAACTACCCGTTCGCCATCGCCACCGGCCTCGGCATCAACACCCTGCTGGCGGTCACCATCGCCCCGCAGGTGACCTGGCCCGAGGCCATGGGCCTGGTGGTCATCGACGGCATCATCATCCTGGTGCTCGCGCTCACCGGCTTGCGCACCCGGGTGTTCAACGCGGTGCCCAGCGCGCTCAAGGCGTCCATCGCCGTCGGGATCGGCCTGTTCATCGCCTTCATCGGCCTGGTCGACGCCGGCTTCGTCCGCCGGCTGCCCGACGCCGCCAACACCACGGTGCCGGTCGGGCTGGGCATCGAGGGTTCCATCGGGTCCTGGCCCACGTTCGTGTTCGTCTTCGGCGTGCTGCTCATGGGCGTGCTGGTGGTGCGCAAGGTCCGCGCGGGCCTGCTCATCGGCATCGTCGTCACCACCGTGCTCGCCGCCATCCTGCAGGCGATCTTCGACGTGGGCCCGTCCAACGGCGTGGACCCCAAGGGCTGGAACCTCAGCGTCCCGATCCTGCCGGACGTCTTCGCCAGCCTGCCCGACCTCAGCCTGGTCGGTGAGGTCAGCTTCGGCGCCTTCGCCCGCATCGGTGCGCTCTCGGCCAGCCTGCTCGTGTTCACCCTGGTGCTCGCTAACTTCTTCGACGCCATGGGCACCATGACCGGTCTGGCCAAGGAGGCCGACCTGGCCGACAAGGACGGCAACCTCCCCGGCGTCGGCAAGGCACTGGTGGTCGAGGGCGTGGGTGCCATCGCCGGCGGTGTCGGCTCGGCCTCGTCCAACACCGTCTTCGTCGAGTCGGCCTCCGGCATCGCCGAGGGCGCCCGCACCGGCCTGGCCAACGTGGTCACCGGCGTGCTCTTCCTGGCGGCCATGTTCCTCACGCCGCTGTACTCGGTGATCCCCATCGAGGCCGCCGCTCCCGCGCTGGTGGTGGTGGGCGCGCTGATGATCGCCCAGATCAAGGAGATCGACTTCAGCGACCTCTCCATCGCGCTGCCGGCCTTCCTCACCATCGTGGTCATGCCGTTCACCTACTCCATCGCCAACGGCATCGGCGTCGGCTTCATCACCTGGGTGGTGCTGCGGGTCGCCCGCGGCCGCCGCAAGGAGATCAACCCCCTGCTGTGGGTGGTGGCGCTGCTGTTCGTCGCCTACTTCGCCGTCGGGCCGATCGAGGACCTCATCGGCTGACACCCCTCGGACGCACAGACGCCCTGTCGCCCATCCTCACGGATGGCGGCAGGGCGTCTGGCGTTGCTGGTGTCCGGACGGCTCAGCGGCGGGCGGCTGCCCCGCGGGGAACCACCGTGGGGGCCTGCACGGAGCGGGAGGCGCTGGCCGGTGCGGGGTCGGGCAGCAGCGCCTGGGAGACCCGGCGGGCGGCGTCGGCCAGCAGCGGGACCACGCGGTCGAGCTGGGCGCTGCCCGACTCGGCGCACAGGCTGATGGCGGCAACCGGTCCCTCGTGCGTGCGCACGGCGGCGGCCACGCTCGGGCACTCCGCGGTGAACTCCCCGCGGTCCAGGGAGATGCCGCCACGGGCCCGGATCCGGTTGAGCTCGCGGTGCAGGCTCATCAGGTCCCACTTGCCCGGCTGTGGTGGACGGGTGATGCGCTCACCGACGAGGTCGTCGACGCGCTCGGGCTCCAGCCAGGCCAGCATGGCGCGACCGCCGGTGGTCTTGTAGATCGCCGAGCGCTGGCCGACCTTGGAGGGCAGCACGCTGGCGTAGCGGCCGCCCACCTTGTCCAGGTACATCTCCATGGAGCCGTCCAGCACCGCCAGGTGCACCACCATGCCGGTGCGCAGGTGCAGGCTGTGCAGCACGTCCGCCGCTGCCTTGCGGATCTCGCCGTGCGCGCCGTCCTGGCCGCCCAGGCCCAGTGCCCGCCGGCCCAGGCTGTAGCCCATGGACGTGTGCTCCAGCCAGCTCAGCTGGACGAGCTGGTCGAGGATCCGGTGCGCGGTGGAGCGCGGCAGATGGGTGCGACACGCGATCTGCTCGAGGTTCAGCCGGGTGAAGCGGCTGTCGAACGCATCGACGATGAGCGTCATCCGCTCCACCATCGAGGGCGGGAGCGCTGGGCGGGCCGCTGCCTGAACCTGTGGGTTCGTGACCGCTGTCATCGTGCCTCCGTCTGACTCATTACGGCCCCCACCTGCAGGAACGCCGAAGAACTGAACTCAATTATGAAAACTGTAGCAGTGGGGCGCATCACAACCAAGCGAGTGCTTGTTAGTCCGTGTCGCGACGAGGCTCCCAGACAGCGGGACACCGGCGAGTCGCGGGTCGCAGTCTGGTCTAGAACCGCGCGCGCACGGGTCCGCGCAGAGCCGTCCGAACGGTCGCCAAGGGGCTCTCAGCAGGCCCTTAGGGACGCACCAGCCCGACCGCGCGAGGGCGGCACCCGGAGCACGTTCGGTGACACCGACGATCTCGACCATCGAGACGGCACCCTGTGTGATGTGCGTCGCACTCATCGCCCGCCGCGGGCGAGCTCGCGGCCCCCTGGCGGCCTCAAGCGGGAACCCGGGACCGCCTCCGACACCACCCCCGGCCGGGCGATGGTCACCGCGTTGCCGCACGTCGGAGCGCTCGATCCGGGTCCCGCTGACGGTGAGTTCGAGTGATCTCACTCACTGAGACGCCCCGCGGTATGACCTGGGTCTCGTCCTAGGTTCCTCAGGACCCGGGCCCCTGTCTGGGCAGATCCTGCAAGTAGGCGCACCAGATCCTGCCGCGAGCGCGGACAGGGTGAAGGAGAAACAGTGAGATACAAGAGAGCTGCGCAGACGGCGGCAGCGCTGGTCGCGATCGCGTTGGTGGTCCCGGCCTGTTCGTCCGACCGGACCGAGACTGCGGTGGGCGCCGACAGCGGTTCCAGCACCTCCTCGTCCAGCGAGAGCGCCAGCACCGCGTCGTCGCAGAAGTTCGGCACGCTGGACTCCCCCTGCGGCAAGGGCGACGCCAAGGGCGCCACCGACCAGGGCGTCACCGACAAGTCGATCACCATCGGCTACGGCGACGACCGCGGCGCCACCGCGAGCCCCGGCCTGTCCAAGGAGATGGGCGACGCCGTCAAGGCGATGATCGCGTGGTGCAACGAGCAGGGCGGGATCAACGGCCGCGAGATCAAGGGCAACCAGTACGACGCCGCGATCACCAAGGTGAACTCGGTGATGCAGGACTCGTGCAAGAGCGACTTCATGCTGGTCGGCCAGGGCTTCGCCGGCGACGCCGGTGGCGAGGCCACCCGCGTCGCTTGCAACCTCGTCACCGTGCCCGGGTACGTGACCAGCGCGGACGCCCTCAACGCCCCGATGATGTACGAGGCGTTCCCGACGCCGGCGGACTACTTCAACAACTCCCAGTTCCACCACCTCGCCACCCTGAGTCCCGACGCCAAGACGGGCACCGAGGTCATCTCCACCACGCTGCCCGCGGTCACCTCGACCAACCTCAAGGCCGTCGAGGGCGCCAAGGAGGCGGGCTTCACGCTGAAGAACTGCGGCATCACCACCAACTTCTCCGGTGAGCCCAACTTCGTGCCCTTCGCCGAGAAGTACAAGTCCTGCGGCATGACCTCGGCCTTCTACACCGGCTCGGGCACCCCGGCCATCTTCAACCTGCTGCAGGCCATCAACCAGGTGGGCACCCAGCCCACCTACGTGCTGGGCACGCCGTTCTACGCCGACTCCGTTGCTCAGTGGAACGCCGCCACCAAGATTCCGAACATGCACGTGGACATCGCCTTCCAGCCCTTCGAGAACGCGTCGAAGGTGCCCGCGGTGCAGAAGTACCTGGACATCGTGACCCCGACCGGTGGCAAGACCGCCCTGCTGGGCATGCAGGCCACCTCGTCGTTCCTGCTCTGGGCCACCGCGGCCAAGGAGTGCGGCAGCGACCTCACCCGCCAGTGCATGGTGAACGAGCTGTCCAAGGTGCACCAGTGGACCGGTGGCGGCCTGCACGCCACCACCGACCCGGGCGCCAACAAGCCGGCGAACTGCTCCATGACCCTCAAGCTCGAGGACGGCAAGTTCAACCAGGTCCTGCCCAAGACGCAGGGCGAGTTCGACTGCGACGGCAAGTACCTGGTCAAGGTCTCCGAGTCGGCCTGGGGCACCCAGCTGAACGAGGACCGGATCGTCACCAAGTACCTGACACCGAACACCATCAAGCCGCAGAGCTGATCACAACAGAGCTGATCACGACAGCGCTGATCTGAGGCGAGCTGGCCGGACCCCCAGGTCCGGCGGAGGGGCGGTACCGCGCGAGCGGTGCCGCCCCTCTGCGTTGCCAGAAGCAGTGACCCTGCGCGCCACCACGTCACTGTCTGTCATGTCGTTCGCTTGCCACACCTTCCTCCCGACGGCGACGTCCATCCCACTCAACGGGAAGGCTTCCGGCGTGATGTTCGTCGCACCCTAGGTTCCGTTCAACGCCTGGGGCACCTCGGGCACAGGGTGAGGAGAGAGCTTGTGAGACTGAGGAAAGTCGTCCAGACGGCAGCGGCGCTGACCGCGATTGCCCTGGTGGTCCCGGCCTGTTCGTCCAGCCGGTCGGACACTGGCAGCGACCCCGGCGCCGGCGCCCCCACCACCGCGGTCACCGCGGCCTCCGAGAAGTTCGGCACGCTGGAATCCCCCTGCGGCCAGGGCGACGCCAAGGGCTCCACCGACCAGGGCGTCACCGACCAGTCGATCACGATCGGCTACGGCGACGACCGTGGCTACGCGATCAACCCCGGCCTCAACGCCGAGATGGGCGACGCGGTCAAGGCCATGATCGCCTGGTGCAACAAGCAGGGCGGGATCAACGGCCGCGAGATCAAGGGCAACCAGTACGACGCCTCCATCACCAAGGTCAACTCGGTGATGCAACAAGCCTGCAAGAGCGACTTCATGCTGGTCGGCCAGGGCTTCGCCGGTGACGCCGGCGGGGAGGCCACCCGGGTGGGCTGCAACCTCGCGACCGTCCCCGGGTTCGTGGTCAGCCCGGACGCCCTCAACGGCCCGATGATGTACGAGGCGTTCCCGACGCCGGTGGACTACTTCAGCAACTCCCAGTTCCAGCACCTGATCGAGCTGGACCCGGAGGCCAAGGCCGGCACCGAGATCATGGCGACCACGCTGCCCGCGGTCATCTCCACCAACGTCAAGGCCACCGAGGGCGCCAAGGCCGCCGGCATCGTCCCCAAGAACTGCGGCGTGACCACCAACTACGCCGGCGAGCCCAACTTCGTGCCGTTCGCCGAGAAGTACAAGTCCTGCGGGATGAAGACGGTGTTCTACACCGGCGCCGGCACCCCGGCCATCTACAACCTGCTGCAGGCCATCGACCAGGTCGGCGTCCAGCCCAACTACATGCTGGGCACCACCTTCTACACCGACGCCGTCGCCAAGTGGAACGCCACCACCAAGATCCCCAAGCTGAACATCGACATGGCCTTCCAGCCCTTCGAGAACGCCGACAAGGTGCCGGCGGTGCAGAAGTACCTCGACGTGGTCAACGGCGCGGGCGCCAAGCCGGCCCTGCTGGGCATGCAGGCCACCTCCTCGTTCCTGCTGTGGGCCACCGCGGCCAAGGAGTGCGGCAGCGACCTCACCCGCCAGTGCATGGTGAACAAGCTGTCCACGGTGAACGAGTGGACCGGTGGCGGGCTGCACGCCAAGACCGACCCCGGCAAGAACATGCCGACCGACTGCTCGCTCACGGTCAAGCTCGAGGACGGCAAGTTCAGCCAGATCCTGCCCAAGGAGCGCGCCGAGTTCGACTGCGACAGCAAGTACCTGGTCAAGATCTCGGAGTCCGCCTGGGGCACCCAGCTGAACGCGGACCGGATCAGCACCAAGTACCTGACGCCGAACGTGATCATGCCGCAGAGCTGACTCAGGCCCGAGCGGCGGCAGGACCAGCCCACGAGGGGTGGCACTCGACTCGACGAGTGCCACCCCTCGTGGCCGATCAGGACGTGACCACGGTGCTCCCACTCACTGAGACTGGGCGCAGGAGTGACCTAGGTCGCACCATAGCGTTCTGCCCGTCCAGCGCTCAGCAGGCCGCGCGAACGGCCCAGCGCTGCCCCGAGCAGGTCTTTCGGAGCTCTCTCCCCACGATCCAGTGCCGACCGCCGGTGCTCACAACTTGAACACCAGTGGCACCGCAGTCCGCGCCACTCCAGCCAGCCCACTTGCCGAAGGTGTGTAGATGAACGCTTTTGTGACCTTCACGATCCTGGGACTCGTGCTCGGTGCCGTGTACGCGATCGCCGCGTCCGGCCTCGTGCTCACCTACAACACCTCGGGCATCTTCAACTTCGCCCACGGTGCCCAGGCCATGCTCGGTGCGTTCTGCTACTGGCAGCTGCGCTCCGGCTGGGGGCTGCCCACCCCGGTGGCTCTGCTCATCACCCTCGGCGTCATCGGCCCGCTGATGGGCTGGGGCCTCTACCTCTTCATCATGAAGGGCCTGCGCAACACCGCCGAGGTCACCAAGATCGTGGTGACGGTGTCCATCCTGCTGGGTGCGATCTACCTCTCCCACTGGTTCTGGGACCCCAAGGACTCCCGCAGCTCGGAGAAGTTCTTCGGCAACAGCAGCCAGATCGACGTCTTCGGCTCGGTCGTCAGCACCCACGACCTGATCGCCCTCGTGGTCGCGGTGCTCATCGCGATCGGCCTGCGCATCATGTTCACCCGCACCCGCATGGGCGTGTCCATGCGCGGCGCGGTGGACGACCCGGACCTGCTGCGCCTCAACGGCCACAACCCCGAGCGCATCGCCGCCACCTCCTGGGCCATGGGCTCGGTGCTCGCCGTGCTCGCCGGCATCCTCATCACCCCGATCAGCGGCGGCTCGCTGGAGGCCAACGCGCTGACGCTGCTGGTGATCGACGCCTTCGCCGCCGCGATGTTCGGCAAGCTGCGCAGCATCCCCCGCACCTTCGTCGGCGCTATCGTGCTGGGCCTGGCGAGCACCTACGTGCTGGCCTACTTCCCCTCCACCTGGACGTGGACCAGCAACTTCCGCATCTCGCTGCCGATGATCGTGCTGTTCATGGTCCTCATCGTGCTGCCGCACGACCGGCTCTCCGGAGCCGCGGTGCGCACCCGGGAGCGGGCCAACGTCCCCTCCGTCCGCTCGGCCATCTGCTGGGGCGCCGTGCTCATCGCCGCGGTGTTCCTGATCAAGCTGCTCATGGTCGACTCCGCGATCACCCTGCTCACCACCGGCATGACGTTCGCGATCATCGCCCTCTCGCTCACCGTGCTCACCGGCTACGCCGGACAGATGAACCTCGCGGCGATCTCCTTCGGCGCGGTGGCCACCGTGGTGGTCTTCCACTTCGGCACCACCACGTTCGGCTACGAGAGCCGCACCACCCTGGTGGGCGTGCTGCTCGGCATGGCCGCCGCGGCGGTGGTCGGCGGCATCGTCGCCCTGCCCGCACTGCGACTGCGGGGGCTCTACCTGGCGCTGGCCACGCTGGCCTTCGGTGTCTTCCTGTCCAACATGGTCCTCAACGACATCTCCCAGCACGAGCTCTTCGGCAAGAAGTTCTCGCTGTTCACCGACGGCAACCTGCTGATCCCGCCGGTCAAGGTCGGCCCGCTGGACCTCAAGGACGGTGACACCTTCCTGATGACGACCACGGCGCTGTTCGCGCTGATCGGCATCGGCCTGGTGGCGCTGCGCAACAGCGGCTACGGACGACGGCTCGCCGCCATGAAGGACAGCGAGGCGGCCTCGGCCACCCTGGGCCAGAGCCTGGTCCGGCTGAAGCTGAGCGTCTTCGTCATCTCCGCCGCCATCGCCGGCCTGGGCGGCATCCTGATGTCCAGCGCCATCGGCTCGGTCCAGTCGGACAGCTTCTCGGTGCTGGTCAGCCTCTCCCTGCTGATGCTCACCGTGGCGGCAGGCATCGGCTACGTCACCGGCGCCCTGTTCGGCGGCATCATGTCCGGCGTCGGCTTCACGATGGTCATCTCCACGTTCAACGACCTGGCGATGGACCACGAGAACCTGTCCTCGGTGTACACCACGCTCGGCTACATCGCCGCCGTCAGCCCGGCCCTCATCGGTCTCGGTGTCGGCGCCAACCCCAGCGGCACGGTGCACCAGGTGACCGAGGGCTACCGCGCCCTGCGCAACGCCAAGCCGGTGCTCATCGGTGGCGCGGTCATCGAGGTCATCCTCTACCTGCTGGCCTACACCGACACCATCGACAAGTGGTGGTTCGGCATCCTGACCATCACCCTGGTCTTCCTGCTGCCGGTGTTCGGCCAGATGCTGATGCCCGAGGCGGTGCTCGGCAAGGAGGAGATCGCCCGCCGGAAGGTCACGCCGCCCGAGCTCATCGGGGTGGACGTGCCGTTCTCCGAGCGCGACCGCCACGCGCTGGACCAGAAGCTCGGCCTGCCCGCGTTCGTCGGCGCGGTCCCCACCGGCCTCGCCACCTCCCCCGCCGCCGGCTCGCACGGCGCCGACCAGAACAAGGAGCTGAGCACCAATGCCTCTGCTTGAGAGCCGCGACATCACGGTCCGCTTCGGCGGCCTGGTCGCCGTCAACAACGTGAGCATCAGCATCGAGCCCGCCACCATCACCGGGCTGATCGGCCCCAACGGTGCTGGCAAGACGACGCTGTTCAACACCATCACCGGGCTGCAGCGCCCGTCCGCCGGCAAGATCCTGCTCGACGGCGAGGACATCACCAAGATGCGTCCGCCCAAGCGCGCGCACCGTGGCCTGGCCCGCACCTTCCAGCGGCTGGAGCTGTTCATGTCGCTGTCGGTGCGGGACAACATCCGCGTCGCCGGGGACATCCACAACGCCAACGGCCGCAGCAAGCGGATCGACGTCAACGCCGAGACCGACCGGGTGCTCGAGCTGTGCGGGCTGGGCGACATCGCCACCCAGGACGTCTCCGACATCCCCACCGGCCGTGCTCGCGTGGTCGAGCTGGCCCGGGCGCTGATGACCGAGCCCCGCGTGCTGCTGCTGGACGAGCCGGCATCGGGCCAGACCGAGCACGAGACCGACCAGTTCGCCGACCTGCTGGTCCAGCTGGCCGCCGGCGGCCTGGCCATCTGCCTGGTGGAGCACGACCTGCCACTGGTGATGCGGGTGTGCTCGATGATCCACGTCCTGGACTTCGGCTCGCTGCTCGCCTCGGGCACGCCCGAGCAGGTGCGCCAGGACCCCGCAGTGATCGCCGCCTACATCGGCACGGAGGACGTCGCATGACCGACACGCTCACCGCTCCCGGCAGCGGGCCGGCCCACCCCGCCGTCGAGCCGATCCTGGAGCTCGCCGACGTTCGCGCCGGCTACGGCGCCATCGAGGTGCTGCACGGCGTGAACCTGCAGGTGCTGCCCGGGCAGGTGGTGGCCCTGCTGGGTCCCAACGGTGCCGGCAAGACCACCTCGCTGAAGATCTGCTCCGGCCTGGTGCCGGTCAGCTCGGGCGAGCTGCGGCTGTCCGGCCGGGCCGTCAACGGCGCAGGTGCCTCGGACCTCGCCCGGCTCGGGGTGTGCTCCATCCCCGAGGGCCGTGGGGTGTTCGCCAACCTCAGCGTCCGCGAGAACCTCTGGATCGGCACCGGCACCGGCACCAGCCTGGAGCACATGGAGGAGGTGGCGTACGCCCGCTTCCCCATCCTGGGCAAGCGCCGCAACCAGCTGGCGGGATCCATGTCCGGTGGTGAGCAGCAGATGCTGGCGCTGTCCCGGGCACTGGGCACCGACCCCACGATCCTGTTGCTCGACGAGCTGTCCATGGGGCTCGCGCCCCTGATCGTGTCGCAGATGTACGACACGGTGGGCCAGCTGGCGGCAGAGGGGCTGACCATCCTGGTCGCCGAGCAGTTCGCCCGGGCAGTCCTGCCCATCGCGGACTCGGCGGCGCTGATGCTGCAGGGCCGGCTGGTGCGAGTGGGCGCACCGGACGAGATCGAGAACGAGCTTTCAACCAGCTACCTAGGAGGATGACCTGATGACTGCTGAGCAGCGTCGTGAGCAGTTCAAGACAGATGTGGCCGAGCTCAAGCTCAAGACCGGTGGCTCCCGCCGCGACGGTCTGGTGCAGGGACTTGGTGTTCTCGGGATGGCCGTCGGCGTGATCGCCGCGTTCGTCTGCTACTCCATGTCGCTGAGCCAGACCAGTGTGGACGTGCTGTCCACCCAGGTGCTGACCCTGGCGTTCGTCGCGCTCACCGTCCTCGGTGCCGCGCTCTACCTGGCCGGTGCGCTGGCCAAGGTGCTGCGGCTGTGGCTGCTGCGCCAGCTCTACGAGGGCCAGGCCCACGTGGACCAGCTCGCCGCCGCCCTGGGTGGTTCCGGTGTCGAGAGGGACAAGACCACCGTCTGACCTTGCTGGTCATCCTCAGGACGCAAGCCGCCGCCTCCCGCTCCGGGAGGCGGCGGTTCTGCATTGTCAGGGCTTCGTTGCTGGTCAGGGGCAGAAACTGTCGGGGCGGGCTCCTATGATTCGAACATGAGTTCGAGTGGCGCAGCGGTGGCAGTGGAGGACCTCCCCGACGAGGTCGCCTCGCTGCTGGCTGAGCATGCCGCGATGATGGCGCGGTTGCAGCAGGTGCCGCTGGCCGGGCTGTCCGATGCTGGGGTGATGGCGGTGGTGCGCGAGGTGGAGCGAGTGCACCGGATGAAGCCCACGGTGGACCACCGCCTGATTGTGGAGATGGAGTGCCGCTCCCTGGCCACGGTGTTCCTGGCCCGGGGCACGGCGGGGTTGTTGTCAGAAGTGCTACACCTGGACGTGCAGGAGGCCCGTGCTCGGGTGCGAGCCGCCTTGGTGCGGGGTCCTCGGACGTCCTTCACCGGTGAGGATCTCGGTCCTCTGCAGCCCGCCACAGCAGCAGCCGAGGCGGAAGGATCCCTCTCGCCGCGGCACGCCGACATCATCGCCAAGACGCTGCACGACCTACCCGCATCGCTGGACGCCGAGACTGTCGGGTTGGCGGAGCAGACTCTGGCTGCGCAGGCGTGTGCGTTGCGCCCGTCGGAGCTGGTCAAGGCCGCGGAGCGGCTGGTGGCCTACCTCGACCCCGACGGGCGGGAGACGTCTGAGGTGGATCGGGCGCGGCGGCGCGGGTTCACCATCGGTAGGCAGCGCCTGGATGGGATGAGCCGCATCAGCGGTGAGCTGGACCCGATGACGCGAGCCCTGGTGGACGCGGCGTTCTCCGCCGCCGCCCGGCCGGTGTCGGAAGAGGGGACTCCGGATCCGCGCAGTGCCGCCCAGCGAAACCACGACGCGCTGGCCACGCTGTGCCGCAACGCATTGGCGGGCGGGGAGCTGGCGAGCAACCGCGGATTACCGGCGACGGTGGTGGTGACGATGGGACTGGCCGATCTGGAGCGCCGGGCGGGTACCGCATCAACGGCTTGTGGTGGCACCGTGCCGGTGCGTGACGTGCTCCGCATGGCCGCCGACGCGAAGTGGCTGCCCTGCGTGCTCGACTCCACCGGACAAGTGCTCCACCTCGGTCAGGGGCAGCGCCTGGCCTCACCGGCACAGCGACTAGCCCTGTACGCCCGCGACCGCGGCTGCACCCGGCCCGGCTGTGAGATGCCCGCCCAGTGGACCCAGGTCCACCACCTCACCGAGTGGCAACACGGCGGACCGACAGACCTGCACAACCTCGCGCTCGTCTGCCCGTTCGACCACCGGCTCATCACCCACGAAGGATTCACCGTCCGCATGGGCACCAGCGGCCGGGTGGAGTGGATCGCACCCCGACACGTTGACCCAGAACAGGTTCCGTGCACCAACCCGATCCACCACCCACCCGACCTCAGCGACCCCGACCCACCCCGCTGCCACCGTGGCGTGGCTTAGCCACCACCGGTACAGCCACCCAACCGCACAACGGCGTGCGGCCGGTCCCCCGCAAGGGGAACCGGCCGCACACCGTCAGCGCTGACGTGTCAGGGCTTCATCCACGCCTTGTCGAACAGCATGATGTCGGTGGCGTGCGGCGTCACGCCGTGCACGTTCTTCTGCCACGCGATGTAGGACGGAATGGCCCCGAGGCTCACCGACGGCACCGACTCGTTGGCGCGCTGCTGGATCTTGCCGATGACCGCCTTCTTGGCGTCCACGGTGCCCGCAGCCTGCAGCTCGCCGAGCAGGGTGTCCATCTGGGCGTCCTTGTAGCCGACCACGTTGGACGGCGACGCGCTCTGCAGCGTGGTGTACAGACCCAGGAACGGAATGTCCTCGTACAGGCCCAGCCCAGCGTGTGCCAGGTCGAAGTCCCGCTTGATGTACACGTTGTTCACCACGTCCTCGGCGCTGTTCGCCGGCATGATCGTCACGGTGAAGCCCACTGCCTGCAGCTGCGCCTGCACGGCCAGGCCGATGGCCCGGTCGCGCGGCTCCTGCAGCACCACGTACTTCAGCTCGCCGTTGTAGCCGTCCTTCTTGGCCTCCGCCAGCAGCTGCTTGGCCTTCTCCGGGTCGTGTGCGACCGGCTTGACGTCGCCTGCCCACTGCGACGACGGGTCGAACAGGCCCGAGCTGGGCCGGCCCTTGCCCTCGTCCACCCGGTCGTCGACCGCGGTCGGGCTGGTGGCGTAGGCGATGGCCTGCCGCACCCGCACGTCGGCTCCCGGACGGCCCTCCCGGTTGTTGATCATCTCGGCACTTCCGGCGTTGAGGAAGCTCAGGTAGCCGGGCAGGCCCGCCGCCCGCGCGTCCGAGATCGCCGTGGCACTGGCCCGCAGGTAGCCGACCTGCAGCTGGTTGCTCTTGAGCGACTCCCAGGTGGCCTGGGGACCGTTGAGCGCCACGAACCGCAGCTTGTCCAGGTACGGCTTGCCGCCCCAGTAGTCAGCACGCGCGGCCAGCACTCGCTCCTCGTTGGGGGCGTAGCGCTCCTGCACGAACGGACCCGCGCCGATCGGCTGGAAGGTGCCGGACTTCATCGAGCTGGGCGCCACGATCATGCCCTGGCCCAGGGCCATCATGGCCTCCAGCTCGGGCCAGGCCTTCTTGAGCTTGACCACCACGGTGGACGGGTCTGCCGCCACCGCGCTGTCCAGGTTCATCTTCCACAGCTCGCTGCCGTTGCCGCGGTTCTGGGTGTAGCGGTCCCAGCTCCACAGCACCGCGGCGGAGTCCAGCGGGGTGCCGTCGCTGAACTTCACGTTCTCGCGCAGCTTCAGCGTCCAGGTCAACCCGTCCGCGCTGGCCTCGAACGACTTGGCCAGCTGCGGCACGAACTTCTTGTCCGCGGAGTTGTAGCGGACCAGCACGTCGTACACCGCGGCCAGCTCCGACCCACCGGAGGAACCGCGTGCGGCGGTCTTGGCCGGGTCCATGGTCGCGGCTGCGGCCTGGGTGCCGAAGGTGAGCGTGCCTCCCGCCACCGGGTCCCCACCGTCGGGCTGGTCGCCCACCAGGCCGAGCTGGATCTCCTGGTCACCGCTGGGCGAGGCCGCGGTGTCGTCGTCAGATCCACCCCCGGCACACCCCGCGAGCAGCAAGCTGCCCGCCATCGCCACGCCGGCCAGGCGCACGAGCGCTAGTCGAGCCATGTTTTTTCCTCCACAGGTAACCGAATAATCACGACAGAAAACAGCGGGTCAGACGTGGTGGCACGCCACCAGGTGGTTCTCCCCCACCGGGCGCAGGAGCGGCTCCTCCTGCGCGCAGCGGTCGGTGGCCAGCGGGCACCGGGTGCGGAAGCGGCAGCCGCTCGGCGGGTTCAGCGGTGACGGAAGCTCACCCACCACCTCGTGCGCCTCGTCCTCGACGCCCGGGGTCCGCGGGCCCGGCACCGACGCCAGCAGCAGCCGGGTGTACGGGTGCAGCGCCTGCTCCTGCAGCCCGTCCGACGGCGAGATCTCGCAGACCTTGCCCAGGTACATCACCATGATGCGGTCGCTGATGTTCTTCACGACCGCCATGTTGTGGGCGACGAACAACAGGCTCAGGCCGTAGCGCTTCTTGGTGTCCTCGAGCAGGTTGAGGATCTGCGCCTGCACCGACACGTCCAGGCTGGACACCGGCTCGTCGCAGATCATCAGGGTCGGCTCGAGCATGAGGGCACGCGCGATGCACACCCGCTGGCACTGTCCGCCGGAGAGCTCGCGGGGGCGACGCTCCCACACCACGTCCGGGTCCAGGCCCACCGCGGTGAGCGTCTCCCGGGCACGGCGCTCGATGGCCGCCTTGTCCTTCTCGCCCCAGATCGACGGACCCTCGGTGATCAGGTGCTTCACCTTGCGCCGGGGGTTCAGCGACGAGATGGGGTCCTGCAGGATCATCTGCAGCTGGGTGCGGGTGCGGCGCAGCTCCCCCGGCTTGAGGGTGGTGAGCTCGGTGTCGTTGAGCCGCACCGAGCCCGAGGTGGGCGAGGGCAGCTGCATGATGGCCTTGCCCACGGTGGACTTGCCACAGCCGGACTCCCCCACGATGCCCAGCGTCTCTCCGGCGCCCAGGGTGAAGCTCACCCCGGACACCGCGTGCACCGTCTGGCCGTGGCCGACGGGGAACTCCACCACCAGGTCGTCCACCACCAGCACCGGCGCCTGCTCGGTGGGCAGCGACGCGGCCGGGCTGGTCACGACGTCCGTGCCGCTCATGCCACCACCTCCGGCCGAGCCAGCTCGCGACCGGCAGCGGTCGTGCCGGCCGCCGCGTTGGCGGACAGCGCCTGCTCCCCCTCGGGGGTGCCGACCGGGAAGAAGCAGGCGTGGCTGTGCGGCGTCGCCGCCGCGTCCACGGTGGGTGAGGGCAGCAAGTCCGGCTCCTTCTCCAGGCAGGTGGGCTGGGCGTAGCGACAGCGGGCGGCGAAGCGGCAGCCCGGCATCGGGCGCGTCATGTCCGGCAGCCCGCCGCCGATGGTGGCCAGCCGGGTGTGCGCCGGCTGCTCCAGCCGCGGGATGGAGGCCAGCAGCGCCTCCGTGTAGGGGTGCCGCGGGTGGTTGAACACCTCACCGGCGGCGGCGGTCTCCACCACCTTCCCGGCGTACATCACCGCCACCCGGTCAGCGCGGCCGGCGACCACCCCGAGGTCGTGGCTGATCAGGATGACGCCCATGCCCAGCTCGTCGTTGAGCGACTCCAGCAGGTCCAGGATCTGCTTCTGCACCGTGACGTCCAGCGCGGTCGTCGGCTCGTCGGCGATGAGCAGCTCGGGGTCGCAGGCCAGCGCCATGGCGATGACCACCCGCTGGCGCATGCCGCCGGAGAGCTCGTGCGGGTACTGGTCCAGCCGGCGGGCGGGGTCGGGGATGCCCACCTTGCGCAGCAGCTCGGTGGCCCGGCTGCGTGCCTCGGCCTTGCGCAGGCCCAGGTGCACCTTGAGCGACTCGGTGAGGTGCACGCCGATCCGCTTGAACGGGTTGAGCGCAGTCATCGGGTCCTGGAACACCATGGCCACCCGGGGCCCCCACAGCCGACGGTGCTCGGCGCTGCTCATGGCGTGCACGTCGCGGCCGTCGAAGGACACCGTGCCGGTGACGCGGGTGCTGCCGCTGTTGGAGGTGAGCCCCATGATGGTGCGCCCGAGCACGGACTTGCCCGAGCCGGACTCACCGACGATGCCGAGGGTCTCCCCGCGGTTGAGGGTGAGCGAGACCCCGTCCACCGCGCGCAGCACGCCGCGCTCGGTGGTGAAGGCCGTCTGCAGGTTCTCCACCCGCAGCAGAGGCTCGGTGGCTGTCGTGGACTGTGTGGTCATGTGAGCACCTGCTCCTGCTGGGAACCGACGCGCTGGCGGGCCTTCTCGCCCACCAGGTTGAAGGCGAAGACGGTGAGGAACAGCACCAGCCCGGGCACCAGGACGATGTGCGGGTGCTTCTCGAAGACCCCGCCCTCACCCTCGGCGATCATGTTTCCCCAGGTGGGCTGCGGGGGCTGGATGCCGAGGCCCAGGAAGCTCAGCGACGACTCGGCCACGATGAGCACCGAGATCATCACCATGGCCAGCGAGGCCACCGGGAGCACCACGTTGGGCACCAGCTCGCGGAACATCACCCGCCACCGGGTGGCGCCCATCGCCCGGGCGGCCAGCACGAACTCGCGCTGGGCGAAGGTCAGCGTGTTGGCGCGGGCCAGCCGGATCATCGACGGGATGGCCAGCACGGACAGCGCCAGCGCCACGTTGCGCATGGTCGGTGCCAGCACCGAGGCCAGGGCGATCAGCAGGATCAGCGCGGGCACGGCCAGCAGCGAGTTGGTGAGCACGCCCACCACGGTGTCGACCTTGCCGCGCAGGTAGCCGGCGAGCACCCCGATGGAACCACCCACCAGCATCCCGATGAGCGCAGCGGAGAACGCCACCACCAGCGACGCCCTGGCCCCGTAGATCACCCGGGAGAGCAGGTCGAGGCCGAAGTTGTTGGTGCCCAGCGGGTGCGCGGAGAACAGCTCCGGCGAGGCGAAGCTGGGGTCGGCGATCGTCTTGACCGTGTCCGCGTGCTCGGCCAGCGGCAGCAGCGGGGCGAAGATCGCCGCGGCCACCAGCACCGCCAGCCAGGTGCAGCACAGCCAGAAGGTGAGGTCGAAGCGGGCCCCGAACCGCCTGCGGCAGATGATCTGCATCCCCTTGTACAGCGGGACCAGGCCCACGAGGGCCAGCAGGACGCGGACGGCGACCATGATCTGGACCCCGAGCGCACCCACCAGGACCAGGGCGATCCCGGCAACCAGCAGACCGGCGCCAACCAGGTAGCTGCGCCGGGCCGAGCCGGACGGCTGGGCGGGGTCGGGCAGGGTCTTGTCCCCCGCGATGACGCTGCTCAGCTCGCCGACCTGGTCGGGCTCGAGCGCGTCCGGTGCAGTGCTAGACGTGGGCACGACGGCTCCTCGGGTCGAGGTATCCATAGAGAGCATCGATGACGCCGTTGATGACCACGTACAGCACGGCGATCAGCAGGACCGCCCCCTGCACCATGGGCAT
The DNA here is from genome assembly GCF_058133575.1 of Rhodococcus sp. Z13_19A. NCBI lineage: Bacteria > Bacillati > Actinomycetota > Actinomycetes > Mycobacteriales > Nocardiaceae > Rhodococcus > Rhodococcus sp. Z13_19A. The sequence goes on along the minus strand of NZ_JBYUNN010000002.1, from coordinate 588,646 downwards.
GTCACCCTGCTGGGCGGCCCGCACGATGAGCGTGCCGAGGCCGGGCAGGGAGAACAGCGTCTCGACGATGACGGTGCTGCCGATCATGGAGCCCAGGGCCAGACCCATCATGGTCAGCAGCGAGAACGAGGACGGCCGCAGCGCGTCCTTGAGCAGGATGTGCTTGTTGGACATGCCCTTGGCTCGGGCGACGGTGATGTACTCCTCCTGCAGCGTGGTGATCAGGTCGCTGCGGAGCACTCGGATGAAGATCGCCATCTCCAGCAGCGCGATGGTGATGGCCGGCAGGATCGCGTGGTAGAGGTTGTCGCCCAGCCCCTCGCTGAGGCGCACCCACTGCGAGCGCGGGAACCAGCCGAGGTCGTTGACCACCACCATGATCAGCAGCAGGCCGGCCAGGAAGCTGGGCACCGAGAGCACCGCGAACGTGCCGGCGCTGATCACCCGGTCGATGAGCCCGCCCGCGTGCCTGGCCGACCACAGCGCCAGCGGCACCGCGAAGGCCAGGGCCAGGAAGATGCCCATCACCGCGATCTGCACGCTCACCGGGAGCGCCGCACCGATGCGGTCGGTGATCTCGTCCTGCGGCGGCACCAGCGACTGGCCGAGGTCGCCGTGCAGCGCGCCCCACAGCCAGTCCCAGTAGCGCTGGAAGAACGGGTCGTCCAGACCCAGCTCGTCGCGCACCCGTTGGTACTCCTCCGGCGGCTTGCCCTCACCCACCAGGGTGACGGCGGCATCGCCCGGGATGAGCGCTTGCAGCCCGAAGGTGCCGAGGCTGACGATGAACAGCACCGCCAGCAGCTCTCCGAGCTTTTTGAGGACAGTCCTCACCATGTGAGCGTTCCCCTCCTGATTCTTGTGACGAGCTGATGGCAGGTGTTGCGGGCGGAGCCGGTCAGGGGGTGATCCACGCCTTGTCGAACAGCATGATTCCGTCGTAGCTGGGGCGGACCCCGTGCAGGTTCTGCTGCCAGGCGATGAACGTCTTGAACGCACCCAGCGGCGCCACCGGGACGGTGTCGTTGATCTTCTGCTGGAGCTGTCCCATCACCGCTCGCTTGGCGTCGTCGCCGTCAGCGCTCTTCAGCTTGAGCAGCAGCTCGTCCATGCCCTTGTCGCTGTAGCCCATGATGTTGTTGGACGCCCCGGTGGTGAAGGCCGGCATCAGTCGGGTGAACGGAGCCGCGTCCTGCACGCTGTAGGCGCCGTAGGTGATGTCGAAGTCGTGGTCGACGTACATCTTCTTGACCAGCTCGGTCAGGTTGTTGGCGTAGCTGATCTCCACGGTGAACCCGGCGGCCTGCAGCATGGCCTGCGTCGCGAGCGCGCCCTGCAGCGCCGACGGCTCGTTCAGCCCGAGGTAGGTGAGCTTGCCGTCGTAGCCCTTCTTCTTGGCCTCCTCCAGCAGCGCCTTGGCCTTGGCGAGGTCGTGCGGCAGGCCGTCGACCTCGGTGTTCCACTTGGAGTGCGCGGGGAAGGCCTCCCGCCCGAGCAGCCCCGTGCCGCCCCAGACTCGCTCGTTGTACGTCTGGTCGTTCACCGCGTGGGCGATGGCCTGGCGCACCGTGAGGTCGGCGCCGGCCTTGCCGGCCCGGGAGTTGATCTGCAGGATCGAGGTCAGTCCGGCCGCGTCCACGTACCCGGGGTAGCCGGCGTTGAGCACCTCGTCGACGGTGATGGCGCTGCGCAGGTAGGCCACGGTGTTGCCACCGGACTTCAGCCCATCGGCCTTGGCCTGCTCGCCGTTGATGGCCACGAAGCGCAGCCGCTCCAGGTTCGGCGCTCCGTCCCAGTAGTCCGGGCGGGCCTTGAGCACCAGCTCGTTGTTGGCCGCGAAACGCTCCACCGTGAACGGCCCCGCCCCGATCGGGGTGAACTTGGCCGGATCCTGGTACGCCGCCGGGGCCAGGATCATGCCGTGGCCGGTGGCCAGCAGCGCCGGCAGCTCGGAGTACGGCTGGTTCACGGTGAGCTTGATGGTCAGCGGGTCGGTCGCGGTGGCGGAGGTGACCGTGCTGGTCCACACCTCGTTCTGCGAGCCACGAGCGGCGTTGTAGCGCTTGATGCTGGCCAGCACGGCAGCAGCGTTGAAGGGGGTGCCGTCACTGAAGGTGATGTTCTCCCGCAGCGTGAGCGTCCACGTCAGCTGGTCGTCGCTGACCTCGAGGGACTTGGCCAGCTTGGGCACGAACTGCTTGGTGCCCAGGTCGTAGCGCATCAGCAGGTCGTAGACCGCCGCCTCCTCGGTGCCACCGGTGGCACCAGCGGGCAGCGCCTTGGTGGGGTCCAGGCTGGTGACGAACCCGTAGGGCGCGAACGTCATGGTGCCGCCCTTGACGGGCGTGCCGCTGTCGTCCTGGTTGCCGATCAGCCCCGTCACCGGAGCCGCGGCCGGCGCGCCGGCACCGCCGTCAGCGTCGTCGTTGGTGCTGGCGCACGAGGCGAGCAGCACGCTGCCGGCCAGGGCTACCGCCACCAGGCGACCAGCGCGACCAAGACTCATTCGGGGACGCAGCATTCAGACCCTCCACAGGCGACACGTGAGTTGGGGGAACAGCAGCGTTATGACGCGTTTCACTATTACTGTTCGGCAGGTGCCATCTTGTGGCAAAGATCAGCCTGGCGGCGGCGGATTCCGCTCAGTGGGACACCGGAGCGGCCGGTCAGGGCGTGAGCCACGCCTTCTCGAACAGCATGATGCCGTCCGAGCTGGGGCTGACCCCGTGCAGGTTCTGCTGCCAGGCGATGAAGGTCTTGAAGGCCCCGATCGGCACCACCGGGACGGTGTCGTTGATCTTCTGCTGGATCTCGCCCAGCACCGTGCGCTTGGCGTCGTCGCCGTCGGCGCTCTTCAGCTTGAGCAGCAGCGCGTCCATCCCGGGGTCGCTGTAGCCCATGATGTTGTTGGACGCCCCGGTGGTGAGGGCGGGCTTCAACCGGGTGAACGGCGCGGCGTCCTGGACGTTGTATGCGCCGTAGGTGATGTCGAAGTCGTGGTCGACGTACATCTTCTTGACCAGCTCGGTGAGGTTGTTGGCGTAGGCGATGTCCACCGTGAAGCCGACGGCCTGGAGCATCGCCTGCACGGCGAGCGCGCTCTGCTGCGCAGCCGGCTCGTTCAGTCCGAGGTAGGTGAGCCTGCCGTCGTAGCCCTTCTTCTTGGCCTCCTCCAGCAGCGCCTTGGCCTTGGCCGGGTCGTGGGCCAGACCCTTGACGTCGGTGTTCCACGCGGAGTGCGCCGGGAACACGTCGCGGCCGGGCAGTCCCTTGCCGCCCCAGACCCGCTCGTTGAAGACGTTCTCGTTCACCGCGTGGGCGATGGCCTGGCGCACCGTGAGGTCGGCGCCGGGCTTGCCGGCCCGGGTGTTGATCTGGGCGGCCGCGCTCAGCGCGGGGGCGTCCACGAAGCCGGGGTAGCCGGCGTTGAGGGTCTCGTCCACGGTCACCGCACTGCGCAGGTAGGCCGCGGTGTTGCCACCGGACTTCAGCCCGTCGGCCTTGGCCTGCTCGCCGTTGATGGCCACGAAGCGCAGCCGCTCCAGGTGGGGCGCACCGTCCCAGTAGTCCGGGCGGGCCTTGAGCACCAGCTCGTTGTTGGCGGTGAAGCGCTCCACCGTGAACGGCCCCGCCCCGATCGGGGTGAACTTGGCGGGGTCCCGGTAGGCGGCCGGGGCCAGGATCATGCCGTGGCCGGTGGCCAGCAGCGCCGGCAGCTCGGAGTACGGCTGGTTCACGGTGATCGACACCGTCTGCGGGTCGGTCGCCGTGACGGAGGTGACGGTGCTGGTCCACACCTCGTTCAGCGAGCCGCGGCCGGCGTTGTACCGGTTGATGCTGGCGATCACCGCGGCCGCGTCCAGCGGAGTGCCGTCGCTGAAGGTGATGTTCTCCCGCAGCGTGAGAGTCCAGGTCAGCTGGTCGGCGCTGACCTGGAGGGACTTGGCCAGCTTGGGCACGTAGGACTTGCGGTCATGGTCGTAGCGCATCAGCAGGTCGTAGACCGCCGCCTCCTCGGTGCCACCGGTCGCACCAGCGGGCAGCGCCTTGGTGGGGTCCAGGCTGGCGACGAAGCCGTAGGGGGCAAAGGTCATGGTGCCGCCCTTGACGGGCGTCCCGCTGTTGTCCTGGTTGCCGACGAGCCCTGCCTCGGGGGCCGGCGCGGGTGCGCCGCCACCGCCGTCGGCGTCGTCGTTGGTGCTGGCGCACGAGGCCAGCAGCACGCTGCCGGCCAGGGCTACCGCCACCAGGCGCCCAACGCGGGCCACGCTCTTACGGGGACGCAGCATCCGGAAACCTCCACGGGGCACACCTGCACGGCAACAGGCGTAGTGACCCAGGTCACTTTCCCGTTCGGTATGCGCCATCTTGTGGCAAAGATCAGCCCGGCGGCACCGGATTCCGCTCAGTGGGATCGTGCCGGGGTCAGGACCAGCGGGCCTGACCACCGTCCAGCGGGATGGTCGCCCCGCTCAGGTACCCCGCGTCGGGTCCCACCAGGAAGGCGACCGCACGGCCGATGTCCTGCTCGCAGTCACCGATGCGGCCGAGCGGGATGGTCTTGACGAACTCCGCAGCCTCCTCCGGGCGGTTCTCCGTCCACCACTTCAGGCCGGGCGAGAGCGCGTGCGGCGCCACGGCGTTCACCCGGATGCCGTCGACCCCCCACTCGCTGGCCGCGGTGCGGGTGAGCGAGCGCATGGCCTCCTTGGCCGAGGCGTAGGCGCCGTAGCCGCTGGTGTCCCAGCGCACCGCCGCCGAGCTCACCATGTTGATGATCGCTCCGCCGCCGGCGGCCTTCATGTGCGGGTGGCAGGCCTTCATCAGCCGCAGCGCTGCCAGCGGCCCGGTGGCAAACGCCTTCTCCAGCAGGTCCACGTCGATCTCCAGCAGGCTCCCCAGGGCCGAGGAGTTGGCGTTGTTCACCAAGATGTCCAGCCCGCCCAGCAGCTCCACGGTGCGCTCCACGGCCGGGGCCACCTGCGCGGCGACGCTGACGTCGCAGACCACCGGCTCGGCCCGGCCGCCGAACGCCTCGATCTCCTTGCAGGTGTCCAGCAGCTTCTGCTCGGTGCGCCCGGCCACCGCGATGGCCGCGCCGCGGCGGGCCAGGGCGAAGGCGATGCCCTGCCCCACGCCCTGTCCGGCACCGGTGATCAGGGCGACCTTGCCCTCGAGCGTGCGGGAGGAGTCGGTGCTCATGGGTGCGCTCCAGAGGGGTTGACGGAGGGGGGTGCTCGGGTCAGGCGAAGGCGAGGCGGCCGGCGCTGACCACGGCGGCGCCGTCGGGTCCGTGCACCTCGAACGCCAGCGGGCCGTCCTGCGGCTGCCACAGGTCCAGCCGCAGGGTGTCGCCGGGAAAGGCGGGCGCGGCGAAGCGTCCAGCCAGGGCAGCGAGGTCCGCCGGGTGCGCGCCCAGGGCGTCAGCGGCCCCCAGCATCGCCGTCGCCACCGTGCACAGGCCGTGCATGATCGGCCGCGGCTGCCCGATGCCCGCGGCGGCCACCGGGTCGACGTGGATGGGGTGGCGGTCGCCGGTGAGCCGGTAGAGCACCGCCTGCCGTGGTGAGGTGGGCAGCGCCCGGGTGTCGGTGGGCGGCGTGCTCGGCGCCGGCGGCTTGCCCGGTCCGCGCTCGCCACCGAAGCCACCGCTGCCGGGGCCGAAGATCGACCAGGTGGCGACGAAGTACTCGCTCTCCACCGCGACCTCGAACACCGCGGCCGCGCCCTTGTCCCACACCTGCCCCACCGAGGCGGACATGGTGAGCTCACCAGAGCGGGGCAGCGGCTTGAGCACCGTCAGCTCCTGCGCCCCGTGCACCGAGGTGCGGGTGTCGAAGCCGCCAGCCGAGCCCAGCGCGTCCGGGGCCCACTGAGCCAGGGACAGCGCGAACGTGGGCAGCACCCGCAGGTCCCGCTCGAAGACCAGGTCGAGGTCGGTGGCCGCCGCGCCCACGGCGAGCGCGTAGAGGATCGCGTCGCGCTCGTCGTAGGCGACGGTGCGGGTGCCCAGCGCGGTGCCGGCCCACTCCCCCGCCGGCCGCGGGTCCAGGCCGGTGGTGGTGCTCACCGGGCTCAGGCCAGGCCGAGCAGCAGGCCGCTGGTGGGCACCGCGGTGCCCGCCGTGACGACCATGTTCTGCACGCCCTCGGGCTGGTTGGTGGACGTGCCACGCAGCACCCGCACCGCCTCGGCGATGCCGTTGGTGCCGTGCAGGTACGCCTCGCCGACCTGGCCGCCGTGGGTGTTGCTGGGCAGGCGCCCACCGATCTCCAGGTTGCCGTCGGCGATGAAGTCCTTGGCCTCCCCCACGCCGCAGAAGCCCAGCTCCTCCAGCTGCGGGAGCACCAGCGGGGTGAAGTGGTCGTAGAGGACGGCGGCCTGCACGTCGTCCGGGCTCAGCCCGCTCTGGCTGTACAGCTGCCGGCCGACCAGGCCCATCTCCGGGATGCCGGTGATGTCCGGGCGGTAGTAGCTGGTCATCATGTGCTGGTCCTTGCCCGAGCCCTGCGCCGCACCCTTGATGATGGCGGGGGTGTGCTTGAGGTCCTTGGCCCGCTCGGCGGAGACGATGACCAGTGCCTGGCCACCGTCGGTCTCCTGGCAGCAGTCCAGCAGGTGCAGCGGCTCCGCGATCCAGCGCGAGGCCTGGTGGTCGGCCAGCGTGATGGGGCGCTCGTAGAACCACGCCTTGGGGTTGTTGGCCGCGTGCTTGCGCGCCACCACGGCCACTCGGCCGAAGTCCTCGCTGGTGGCACCGTGCTGGTGCATGTAGCGGCGGGCGAACATCGCCACCCACTGCGCGGGCGTGGACAGCCCCTGCGGCGTCAGCCAGGCGTAGGCGGCCCGGTCGGCGGTGCTGTCCAGCGGGCGGTCGTGCTGGCCGAGGCCGTAGCGGACCCCGGAGCGCTCGTTGAACGCGCGGTAGCAGACCACCACGTCGGCCACGCCGGTCGCCACGGCCATGGCCGCCTGCTGCACGGTGGCGCACGCGGCGCCGCCGCCGTAGCCGATGCGGGAGAAGAACTTGAGCTCGCCCAGGCCACAGTTGCGGGCGACCAGCACCTCGCCGTTGGTCTCCGCGGTGTAGGTGGAGAGCCCGTCCACCTCGGACGGGTCGATGCCGGCGTCGGCCAGCGCGGCGACGATGGCCTCGCAGGCCAGCGAGAGCTCGCTGCGCCCGGAAGCCTTGGAGAACTCGGTGGCGCCGATGCCGACGATGGCGGCGGCGCCGGACAGGGGGCTGGGAGCCATCAGCTGTTCGCTCCTTCGGTGCCGACCGCGGAGGCGCCGGTCGGGAAGACGACCGTGACGGTGCCGCTGGCGTGGTTGCCCAGGCTGTTGGCCCCGACCACCTTCACCTCGACGGCGCCGTCCTGCTTGGACACCACCTCACCGCTCATGGTCATGGTGTCGCCGGGGTAGTTGGGCGCACCCAGCCGGATGTTCACCCGACGCAGGAAGACCTGCGGCCCGGCCCAGTCGGTGACGTAGCGGCCCACCAGGCCGTTGCTGGTGAGGATGTTCATGAAGATGTCCCTGGAGCCACGCTCGGCCGCCAGCGTCGGGTCGTGGTGGACGTCCTGGAAGTCCCGGGTGGCCAGCGCCGTGGCGATGATCAGCGTGCGGGTGAGCGGGACGGCCAGCTCGGGCAGCTGCTCCCCCACCTGGACGTCGTCGTAGCTGCGGCCCTGCAGCGCTGCGGCGGTGGCGCTCACGAGGCCACCTCGACACCGGCGGCCAGCTGCGCGCCCAGGCGGGCGAGGTCAGAGCTGGCGCCACCGAGGGTCGCGGCGATCTGCTTGTTCCACAGCAGGTAGCGGTGCACCGGGTAGTCGGTGTCCACGCCGATGCCGCCGTGCACGTGCTGGGTGCGGTGCACCACGCGCTGACCACCGTCGGTGGCCCACCACTTGGCCACCAGCACCGAGGTGCCGGTGTCCAGGCCCTCCGACAGCAGCCACGCGGCCTGCCACAGGGTGACCCGCATGGCCTCCAGGTCGATGTAGCAGTCGGCCATCTGGTGGGCGACGGCCTGGAAGGTGGCCAGCGGCTTGCCGAACTGGTGGCGCCCGTTGAGGTAGTCCACGGCCTGGCGCACGGCGCCGTCGCCGACGCCGATGGCGATGGCGGCCAGCGCCAGCTCCACCCGGTCGAGCAGCCAGGACACCGTGCTGCCGTCGGCGGCGCCGACCAGCTCGGCGGGGGCGGAGCTGAGGTCCACGTTGCCGCACACCTCGTGGGTGGTGGACACCGTCTGCTCCACCTGCACGCCCTCGGCGGCCAGGTCGAGCAGGAACAGCGCGGGGCCGGTGTCCGTGCTGGCCGAGACCACGGCGCGGTGGGCCACGTGGGTCACCGGTACCACGGCCTTGGCGCCGGTGAGGCGCCACTGGCCGTCGGCGTCCTGGCGGGCGGACACGGTGGGGGCGCCGTCGGTGAAGGTGCCGAACTCCTCCAGACCCACGGTGAGGATGATGCTGCCCTCCGCCGCGGCCGGGACCAGCTCGGTGCGCTGCGCGGGCGTGCCGTGCTCGGCGATGGCCAGCGCGGCCAGCGTGTGCGGCCACACCGGCACCGGGGCCACGTGGCGGCCCTGCTGCTCGAGCAGCACGTACAGCTCGGCCAGCCCCAGGCCGCCGCCGCCGAGGTCCTCCGGGAGCGCGATGCCCAGCAGGCCGCTGTTGGCCAGCTCGCGCCACAGCTCACGGTCGACGTTCTCGGCGGTCTTCTCGACCTCCTTGACCCGGTCGGTGGTGGCCTTGCCGGTGAAGATGTCGGCAGCGAGGCCGCGAATGGCCTCCTGCTCCTCGCTCAGGGTGAAGTCCATCAGATGCTCTCTCCTGCGGCCGGCCGGAACGCGGGAAGCGTCAGCTCCGGGTCTGCGTCGATCCAGTCCAGCTCGACCGGCATGCCGATCGTCACCTCGTCGGGCTGGACGTGTGTCATGTTGGCGATCAGTCGGGTCCCCTCCTCGAGCTCGATGACGGCGACCACCAGCGGGTAGTCGAAGGCATCGATCTTGGGGTGGTGGTTGACCACGAAGCTGTAGACGACCCCGCGCCCGGAGGCGTCCACGGTGTCCCAGTCCAGCGACTGGCACTGCCCGCACATGGGGCCGGTGGGGTGGCGCAGCGTGCCGCAGCTGGTGCAGCGCTGGATGACCAGCCGGTGCTCCTTGGCCGCCTCGAACCAGAAGAGGTTGTCCTGGTTCAGCGCCGGGCGAGGGCGCAGCGCACGCTCGGGTGCCGGCGCGGCAGCCTCGGTGGACGCGGCAGCCTCGGCGGGCTTGAAGCGCAGCAGGCGCCAGCGCTGGGTGCCCACCACCTCGTCGTCGGCGTCGCGGTAGGTGCGCAGCGTGGTGACGAAGTGGCCGGTGCCCAGGCCGGTCTTCTTCTCGTCCGAGATGGACTCCACCACCTCGGTGGTGCTGACCACGTCACCGGGGCGCAGCTCGCGGACGATCTCCTGGTCGGAGTCGGTGGCCACCACGGAGGTGAAGCCCGCCTCGTCCAGGACCGCCTGCAGCTGCTCGGCCACCGACGGCTCGCCGGTGCCGGCACCGCTCTCCGCGGCGGCGTTGGCGGCCATCTTCTCGGCGAAGGTCTTCATGGTCCAGACCTGCAGCATCATCGCCGGGGCCACGACGCCGGGACGTCCGGTGGCCTTGGCCGCGGCCTCGTCCAGGTAGATCGGGTTGGTGTCGCCCATCGTCTCCACCCAGTGGCGGATCATCGGCGTGTTCACCGCGTCCGGTCCCCACGCGGCGGGAACCAGGGTCTTGCCCTCGAAGGCCTTGAGCCTGGTGAGGAAGTCGCTCACTTCACCCTCTTCTCTCGTGCCATGCCGAGGCCGATGGTGGCGACCATGTCGCGCAGCACCTCGTTGACGCCGCCACCGAAGGTGTTCACCACGCCCTGGCGGGAGATCTGCTCGATCTGCCCGGCCAGCACCGCGCCCGGGGACTCCGGGCGGATGCGCCCGGCCGCGCCGAGGATGCCCAGCAGGGTGCGGTAGACGTCGATGTGGGTCTCGGTGCCGTAGGTCTTGGTGCCACCGGCGTCGGCACCGGAGAGGGTGTCGGCGGCGACGGCGCTGGTCATCTTCCAGTTCAGCAGCCGCATCGCCTCGAGCTTGGCGTGCGTGCGGGCCAGGTCGGCCTGCACCCAGGGCAGCTCGATCGCGCCGGTCTCCTTGGCCCAGTCCAGCACCTGGTGCCACAGGCCGTAGGTGCGCCCGCCGATAGCGGCCAGGCCGATGCGCTCGTGGTTGAGCTGGGCGGTGATCAGCCGCCAGCCGCCGTTGACGTCGCCGACGACGTCGCCGTCACCGACGCGGATGCCGCTGTAGTAGGTGGCGGTCACCTTGAGCCCGCCCACGGTCTCGATGGGCGACCAGGAGAAGCCGGGGTCGTCGGTGGGCACGATGAGGATGGACACGCCCTTGTGCTTGGGCGCCTCGGCGTCGGTGCGGGCGGCCAGCCAGACGTAGTCGGCGGTGTTGGCGCCGCTGGTGAAGATCTTGGAGCCCTCGATCACCCACTCGTCGCCGTCGCGCACCGCGCGGGTCTTCAGCGAGGCCAGGTCGGTGCCGGCCTCGGGCTCGGTGTAGCCGATGGCGAAGACGATGTCGCCGGCCAGGATGCCGGGCAGGTAGCGGTCCTTCTGCTCCTGCGTGCCGTACTTCATCAGCGTGGGGCCGACGGTGTTCACGGTGACGAAGGGGAACGGCAGACCGGCGCGCTGCACCTCGTCGAAGAAGATGAACTGCTCCTCGATGGAGCGACCCTGGCCGCCATACTCGGTGGGCCAGCCGATGCCCAGCCAGCCGTCCTTGCCCAGCAGCTTCACGATCTCGCGGAAGCTGGAGCCACCGACACCGCCCTCACCGGCAGCGCGTCGCTTCTCCTCGGGCAGGAGCGTGGCGAAGTACTCCCGGAGCTCCTTGCGCAGCTCCCGCTGCTCGGTCGTCTCCCGCAGATCCATGACCACTCTCCTCATCACCGGTGCAACCCAGACCTGGCACGGCGCCGCTGGGGCCACCACGCGCATCTCTCCCGGACGCTAGTCAGCCGCTCCTGCCCCCGCCGTGCGGTGTCTCGGTGAGCGGAAGGGGCGCTCGCCTGGCGACGCCCCGACCGGCTGAGATGGCAGTCACACCCACCCAGCACACCCACCCAGCACACCCCTCCAGGCACACCCTCCAGGCACACCCATCCAGCACAGGAGACCGCACCGATGACGCGCACGCTCGCAGACCAGCTGGCCCTGGTCGACCTGCCCGGCCGCTACGCCCAGGCGGTGGACCGGCGCGACCAGGCGGCCCTGCTGGCGCTGTTCACCGACGACGCGGTGCTGGTGCAGCCCGCTGCCCTCGTCCGCAAGGGCCGCAGCGCGGAGATCGTCGGCGCCGAGGCGGTGGCGGCCGGCCTGCTGCAGGCGACCGGGCACCTGCTGGGCACTCACCACGTGGTCAGCCAGCAGGTGCTGGCCGAGGCCGGCGAGCACCCCGACACGGCGCACGGCGAGACGTACTGCGCCGCCCACCACCTCTACCAGCGCGGGGAGGAGACCCGGGACAACGTGCTGTTCCTCCGCTACCAGGACACCTACCGCCGGGTGGCCGGCGGCTGGCGCATCGCCCGCCGCGAGCTGGTGGTGGACCTGTCCGAGGACCGCCCGGTCACCCTGCTGCGCTGAGCCGCCTCGTCACACCAGGCGCAGCCGCGCCGAGCACTCCGCCATCTCGTCGATCACCTTGTCCAGGCTGTCTGCCCGACCCGACGCCGACACCAGGATGCGGTCGGAGCCCAGGGAGCGGGCCCAGTCGAGCTTGGCCTCGTCCAGTCGGTGCAGGCCCGCGCCGAGCACCAGGCTCACCTCCTGCGGGTCCCGGCCCGCGCCGGTGGCGGCCTCACGCATGACGGCCACGGCCGCGGCCAGGTCGTCGCCGCCCAGGCCCAGCGGCTGGAAGCCGTCCCCCAGCCGTCCGGCGCGCCGGGCCGCCGCCTTGCTGTGCCCACCGACGTACAGCGGGACGCGGTGCTCCCGGGCCGGCTTGGGCCAGCTGTGCGCGCCGCGGAAGGAGTAGTGGTCGCCGTCGAAGCTGACGCCCTCCGGGTCGGTGCCGGCCCACAGCGCGCGCATCACCGCGATGGCCTCGTCGGCGGTCTTGCCGCGCCGGTCGAAGTCACCGCCGCAGGCCTCCACCTCCTCGCGCATCCAGCCCAGCCCCAGGCAGATGCGCAGCCGCCCGCCGGAGAGGCGGTCCAGGGTGGCCAGCCGCTTGGCCAGCACCACCGGGTTGTGGTTGGGCAGCACCAGCACGCCGGTGGCCAGGCCCAGGGTGGTGGTGGCCCCCGCCAGGTAGGACAGCAGCTCCAGCGGGTCGGGCAGGCTGCAGTCGTCGGGCAGGTGCGACTTGCCGGTGGGCGAGTACGGGTAGGTGCTGGTGGTCTGGGAGATCACCACGGAGTGCTCCACCGCGGAGACCTCGTGGAAGCCCAGCGACTCTGCGGCCCTGGCGAAGCGCAGGATCCACTCGGGCTCGCCGGCCTGCCCCAGCTCCACCGGCATCACCACGCCGATCTTCATGTCGGACGTCATCTCAGTGGTCCTCTTTCCCTGTCGGTGCCACGTCTTCGGCCGGTGTCTCGGCCAGCTCCCGCACCAGTCGCGGCGCGGAGACCACCGTGCCGAGGAAGCGGTCCGCCTGCGGCGAGGTGGCCAGCCACACGGCAGCGTCCGCGGCCATCGTGGCCGGGACAGCAGTGGCGCCGGCCTTCTCGATGGCGTCGGTGCCGCCGCGGGCCCGCCCGCTCTCGGTGATGACGAAGCCGGGGCTGAGGTTGTGCGCGGTGACCCCGTGGCTGCGGTACTCGGCGTTGATCGCGCCGGCCAGCCGCCCGAAGGCGGCCTTGGACGCGGCGTAGGACAGCCCCCAGCCACCCTCGCCGGGTGCGGCGGGCGGGTCCATGGTGGCCGAGCCCGACGCCAGGTTGACGATCACTCCGCCACCAGCCGCCACCATCGCCGGCAGCACCTGCTGGACGAGGGCGAGCTGGTGCAGGTAGCTGCCGCGCACCATCGCCTCGGCGTCGGCCAGGTCGATCTCCAGCAGCCGGTCCATGTTGCCCGCGGTCTGCGCGTAGGCGTTGTTCACCAGCACGTCCACCCGGCCCCACTCGGCGAGCACCCGGGCACCGGCGGCCCGCACCGAGGCAAGGTCGAGCAGGTCCATCGGCACCGGCAGCACCCGCACCCCGCACGCGGCGATCTCGGCGGCGGTGGTGTCCAGGCTGCCCGGCACCGCGATGGGACCGGCGGGGTCCGACCGGGTCCGCGGGGCCACGGCACCCTCGCCCTCGTGCACCGTGCGGGCGGTGATGGCCACGTCGAAGCCGGCGCGGGCGAAGCTCAGCGCGACCTCCCGGCCGATGCCGCGACTGGCCCCGGTGACCAGGACGACCCTGCCGGTGCTCATCGGCTAGACCCCGAGGAAGCGCTGGCGGCCGTGGGTGGTGAACTCCGCGTCCAGCGCGTCCTTGTCGGCCTCGCTCATCAGCGTGTAGGTGGGCGCGCCACGCCCCACCCAGCGGTAGACCGGCTCGTCGCAGCGCCAGCGCTCGCCCTGCAGCGTCCGCTTGAGCACCTTGTTGGAGCCGGTCATCGGCAGGCTCAGCGACACCCGCACGAAGCGTGGCGCGGCCTTGGACCCGAGGTCGTCCTGCGCGCCCAGGAAGGTGGCCAGCTCGGCCGGGTCGAAATCGTCCAGGTCGGCCACCTCCAGCGCAGCCATCACCTGGTCGCCCGAGCGGGGGTCGGGCACGGCGTAGACGCCGGTGGCGATCACCTGGGGGTGGCGGCGCAGGATGCGCTCGATCATCAGGGCGGAGGTGTTCTCGCCGTCCACCCGGATCCAGTCACCCTTGCGGCCCGCGAAGTAGATGTAGCCGTCCTCGTCCACGTAGCCGAGGTCGCCCGTCCAGTACCAGCCGTGCCGGATCTTCTCGGCGATGGCGTCCTCGTTCTTGTAGTAGCCCTCGAAGCGCTTGGCGCCGCCGCGGTCCACCATCTCCCCGATCGACTCGTCGGGGTTGAGCACCTGGCCGTGCGCACCGAGGCGGGCGCGGACGCGCTCCTGCCGGGTGTCGGGGTCGACGATGGCGATGTCGGCGTGCGCGGGGCGGCCCAGCGCGCCGGCCGGGGCGGCGGGGTCGAGCACCACCGAGCCCGCGCCCTCGCTGGAGCCGTAGCCCTCGAACAGCTCGGCGCCGAAGCGGCGGAGGAACTCCGACTTGTCCTCCGGGGACGCCTCGGTGCCGAACCCGCGCACCAGGGTGTTGTCGGCGTCGTCAGGCTGCTCGGGGGTGGCCATCACGTAGCCCAGCGCCTTGCCCACGTAGGTGAAGAAGGTGGCGCCGAAGAAGCGGACGTCGGGCAGGAAGCCGGAGGCGGTGAACTTCGGGGTGAGGCAGACCGTGGCCCCCACGGCCAGCGCCGGTGCCCACAGCGCCATCAGCGCGTTGCCGTGGAACAGCGGCATGCAGCAGTAGTCGACGTCCTCGCGGACGTGGCTGTACTTGGCGACGTTGGCGTAGGCCAGCCGCGCCAGCCGTCCCTGGCTGCACCGCACCGCCTTGGACATGCCGGTGGTGCCGGAGGTGAACAGCAGCAGGAACAGGCTCTGCTCGTCCACGCCCGGCGCGACCGCGGGCTGCGTGCCCTGGTGCGCGGCCAGCTGCTCGGCGTAGGCGGGGCTGTCCACCAGCAGGAAGCGGTCCTCGCTCAGGCCCAGGTCCAGCGCGGCCAGCTGGGCCATGCCCGCGGCGTCGGTGACGATGAGCTGGCAGTCGACGTAGCGCACCTCGGCCTCGAGCTCGGCCCCGCGCCGGGTGGGGTTGATGCCCACGATGGTGGCCCCGCTCAGCGCGGCGCCGCCCAGCCAGAAGATGAACTCGGGGGTGTTCTCCAGCAGCACGCCGACGTGGAACGGACCGTCCTGGCGCAGGCTCTGGGCCAGGGCACCGCGGGTGGCGCTCTCGTGCACCACCTCGTGCCAGGTCCAGTCCTGCTCACGGGTGCGCAGTCCCAGGTGCTCGTCGCCGAGGCGGTCGAGGAGCTGGGCGGCGACGGTGGCGCGCTGCTGCGCGCTGGGGACCTGGGTGCTTGCCAACTGGGTGCTTGCTACCTGCGTGCTTGCCAACGAAAAAGTCTCCTCGTGCGACGCGCAGGGACGCGTCTGGTGGGGGCGGCTTGGTGGTCACGGCCGGCGTCCGGCGCGCGCCCGAGGGGCGTCGGGGTGGACGCTAGCGGCGGCGCGCGATCCCTGGCCGCAACGTCTCACTCATCGGAAGCACCGTGGTGGGCAGCAGGATTGCGTGAGACGTTCGCCCCATGACTGACGCTGCGCTGCAGGAGCTGCTGGACAAGCAGGCGATCTACGAGGTGGTGCTGCGCTACTGCCGCGCCATCGACCGCCTGGACCTCGAGGCCGTCCGCAGCTGCTACCACCCCGACGCCGTCGATCACCACACCGGCTTCGACGGCGGCGTGGACGAGTACCTGGCCTGGGTGGAGCGCGGGCTGCGCCGCCTGGGCGGCACCATGCACCACGTCGGCAACCACCTGGTGGAGCTGCACGGCGACGTGGCCGTGAGCGAGACCTACCTGAGCGCCGCGCACTGGGGAGCCCCGGACGCACCACCGGAGGCGAGCTTCACCTCCGGCGCCCGCTACGTGGACCGGATGGAGCGTCGCGAGGGCCGGTGGGCCATCGCCGAGCGCTGGGCGGTGCGCGAGTGGACCCGCTCCGACGCGGGCCGGCTCGTCCCGCCCAAGGCTGCGGGGCCGCGCGGACGCCGCGACGGCACCGACCCGGTGGACCAGCTCCGCGCTGCGGTCCGCGGCTAGCGAGCGCTCAGCGTCAGTCGACGGTGGGCGCCCACTGCACGCCGTTGATGTGGCTGCCGCCGTCCACGTACAGGGTGTTGCCGGTGACGTAGCGGCAGTCGTCGCCGCCCAGGAACACCGCCACCGGACCGATGTCCTCCAGCGGGTCGCCGACGCGGCCCATCGGGTTGCCTGCCGCCATCGCCGCCGCGTTCTCCGGGCTGGCGGCGGCCATCCGCTGGTAGGCCGCGCTCATCGCACCGGGGCAGATGACGTTGCAGCACACCTGGTGCGGGGCCCACTCCCGGGCCGCGGTGCGGGTGAGGGTGCGCAGCGCCTCCTTGGCGGCGTTGTACTGCACCGAGTACATGTGCGCGTTGACGCCGTTGAGCGAGCAGAGGTTGATCACCCGGCCGGTGCCGTGCTCGCGCAGGTGCGGCAGCGCGGCCTGCATCGCCCAGAACGCCGCCATCACCGCCATGTCGAAGCCGCCGCGCAGCTGCTCGTCAGTCATCTTCTCCAGCCGGGCGAAGCCGCTGCCGCGCCAGGCGTTGTTCACCAGCACGTCCAGGCGGCCGAAGCGCTGCACCGCGGTGTCCACCATGGACAGCACCTGGGCCTTGTCGGTGACGTCCACGGGCACGAGCACCGCCGGCGTCCCCCACTGCTCGCCGATCCAGCTCACCGTCTCGCGGCCGGCGGCCTCGTCGATCTCGGCCACCACCACCGAGGCACCCTCGCGGGCGTACGCGCCGGCGATGCCGCGCCCGATGCCCATGCCCGCACCCGTGATGACTGCGACCCGACCGTCCAGCTTGCCCATGGTTCCTGCTCCTCGTTGCCGTCACGGTGCGTGCGTTTCCGCGGACACTAAGTGCCACGACGAGGCGCTGACCTGGGCATCTCGGTCACCGAGAACTCCTGTGCGGCACCGTTGACACCGCGGTGTCGCCGTCATAGCGTCCTGCCCACCAGGGCCTCCGAGCAGCACCGTCCACCCCGGGCACCCGCCTCGCCCGGACCCGCGACCCGCCGGAGACCTCCGTGAGCCGTTTCGCCCGCCCGTCCTTCCCCAGCGCCTCTGCGCCCTCCCCCGAGGGTCGCTGAGGTGCGGGCGCTACAGCTCGTCTCCCCCGGCCAGGTGGCGCTCCGCGAGGTCGACCTGCCGCCCATCGCCCCCGACGAGGTGCTGGTGAAGGTGGCCGGCGCAGGCGTGTGCCACTCCGACCTGCACCTGCTGCACCTGCCCTTCCCCGCGCCACGGGCGATGACCCTGGGCCACGAGACGGCCGGCCACGTGGCCACGGTGGGTCCGGCGGTGGAGGGCTTCGCCGAGGGTGACGCGGTGCTGGTCTACCTGGTGTGGGCGTGCGGCACCTGCCGGGCGTGCGTGCAGGGCCGCGACAACGCCTGTCTCGCCGCCGGGCGCCAGGGACTTCCGCCGTGCCCGGGCCTCGGCCTGGACGGCGGGATGGCCGAGTACATCGCGGTCAAGGCCCGCTTCCTGGAGCCGCTGGGCACGCTCGACCCGGTGACCGCCGGGCCGCTCGCCGACGCGGGACTCACCCCGTACCACGCCATCAACGGGGTGCGGCAGCGCCTGGAGCCCGGCGCCACGGTGGCCGTGCTCGGCGTCGGCGGCCTTGGGCACGTGGGCCTGCAGATCCTGGCGGCCACCTCGGCGGCGCGGCTGGTGGCCGTGGACCCCTCCCCGGGCAAGCGTGAGCTGGCGGCCCGCCACGGCGCACACGCGGTGCTCGACAGCGACGAGTCCACCGCCGCGTCGATCCTGGAGCTCACCGACGGCCACGGCGCCGACGTGGTGCTGGACTTCGTCGGCTCGCAGTCCACCGTGGACCTGGCCACCTCGGTGGTGGGCGCCGACGGTGCGCTGCGCTTCGTTGGGCTGGCCGGCGGCAGCTTCGCCTACAGCGCCGGCGCCGACGCGCTGCCCTGGGGAGTGGACGTGCGCCGCACCTACGCCGGCACCCGCAGCGACCAGCGCGCGGTGCTCGCGCTGGCCGAGCAGGGACACCTGCACCTGCAGGCTCAGCAGTACGCGCTGGAGGACGGCGCCAAGGCCTTCGCCGACCTGGAGGCCGGCACCGTGCTGGGCCGGGCGATCCTGGTCCCCTGAGCGCGCGAGGTCGCTAGCTCTCCGGCTGCTGGTGCCCGGGACGGGGCAGGTGCTTGTTGATGAACAGCCCCTGGGCGCTGACGCACACCTGGCCGTCAGCCGTGGCGATCTGGCCCTCGGTGCGGATCTTGCGGCCCTCCACCGACACCTGGCGCCCGGTGATGGTGAGCGGCTCGAACAGCGGCGTCGGCCGGTGGTAGCGCAGCGTCAGCTCGGCGGTCATGCCGGAGTCGCCCGCCCAGTAGTTGGCCACTCCGAGCGTGTGGTCGAGCAGCAGGGCGGAGACGCCACCGTGCACCATCCGCGGCGGCCCCTGGTAGGGCAGCGTCAGGGTGACCACGCCCTCGATGGAGCCGTCGTCCTTGCCCGCCAGCACCACCGGCGGGGCGATGGCGTTCTCCGGCCCGGTCACCGGGTCGTGCCGGGTGACGCCCTCGCCGCCCCACATGTCCGCCAGCCGCTCCTCCACCTCGGGGCAGTGCGCCTCCAGGTTGTCCGCGATGGAGTCGAGCTCCTCGGTGATCCGGGAGAGGTCCGGGCTGTCCCGGCTGGTGCGCAGCAGGGCGTCCACGAGGCGCCGCGCGGCGCGGGTGGCGCGGTCGATGGGGTCGCCGGTGGGCGGAGAGGTGAGCACCGGGCCGCGGGCGTCGCCGTCCGGGTCCACCGGGTCCGGCCCGGCCAGGAACGGCGTCTGCGTGTCCCGGTCCTGTGGGGAAGGGCTGCTGTCCATGCTGGACCTCCGTGGTCGCGTACAGGCACCGCCGCCTGCACCTCGCGCCGGGGCCAACGCGCTCCCCCGAGCACCGGTCACCAGCCACCGCTGTGGCCGGGTCCCGCCGATCGTCTCACCCGGCTGCGGCGGCCGGCGCGCACCGTCCCTGTCACCGGTCGGCGGCACTGATCGCGTTGTCCGCAGGCGTCTTCCGCTGATCAAGACCTGCTCGGACACCACCCTGCGCGCCTGCCAGGCTGAGCCGGCGAACACCCTCAGCAAGGGAGAACCTGTGCCCGACCCTGTTGCACCGCCCACCGCGCTGCTCGCCGGCCGCACCGCCCTGGTCACCGGGGCCGCCGCCGGCATCGGTGCCGCCATCACCACCCTCTACGCCGCCCACGGCGCCACCGTGCTCGCCGTGGACACCGACGCGGCGGCACTCGCGGACCTGCCCCCAGGAGTGCAGACGCTGGTCGCCGACGTCACCGACCCGGACTTCCCGGCCCAGGTGGCCGAGCACCCGGTGGACGTGCTGGTGAACAACGTCGGACACTTCCTGCGCGCGCCGGTCACCTTCGCCGACGCCTCCCCCGAGGAGTGGGAGCCCCTGGCGGAGGTCAACCTGAACCACGCGCTGCGGCTGACCCACGCAGTGCTGCCGGGCATGATCGCCCGCGGCCGCGGCGGCTCGATCATCAACCTCACCACCGTGGAGGCCCACCGCGGCATCCCCGGCCACGTCATCTACTCCACCTACAAGGCGGCGCTGCGGCACTTCACCCGCAGCCTCAGCCTGGAGGTCGGTCGGCACCAGATCCGGGTGAACAACATCGCGCCCGACCTCATCGAGACCCCGCAGGTGCCCTACCAGCGCCTCGTCGCGCCCGAGGACCGCGAGCGGTGGCCGCGCTGGGCCCCGCTCGGCGGACCCGGCCAGCCCACCGACGTCGCCGGACCCGCGCTCTTCCTCGCCTCCGACCTGTCCCGCTACATGACGGGCTCCACGCTGCACGTGGACGGCGGCAGCCACGCCGCCGGCGGCTGGTTCCCCCGCGCGGACGGCTCCTGGACCAACCGACCGATGAACGCCTGAGCTCCTGTCCTGCCACCGTCCGACCACGCCGAAGGATCCTCACCCGTGCGCCCCACCCTCAGCCTGAACGTGCCCAACTTCGGACCGCTGCTGGCCCGCGACGGCTACCGCCACCTCATCGAGCTGGCCGAGCAGGCCGAGGCCGCCGGGATCGACCGCGTCAACGTCACCGACCACGTGGTGATGGGGCCCGACACCTCGGCCTACACCTGGGGCCCCTTCGCCACCGAGCCGGACGCGATGTGGCTGGAGCCGCTCACCGTGCTGTCGGTGATGGCCGGGCGCACCCGCACCATCCGGCTGGGCACCGGGATCGTCATCGCGGCGCTGCGTGGCGCCGCCGTGCTGGCCAAGACCGCCGCCACCCTGGACCTGCTCTCCGGCGGGCGCCTGGACCTGGGCGTGGGCACCGGCTGGCAGGCCAAGGAGTACGAGGCCGCCGGGATGGACTTCGCCCGCCGCGGTCGGCTGCTCGACGACACCCTCGCCGGGTGCCGCGCCCTGTGGGAGCAGGCCCCCGCCTCGGTGGACACCCCCACGGTGTCCTTCAGCGACGCCTACTGCATGCCCCGCCCGCCGGCCGGCGCCCGCATCCCGATCTGGGTGTCCGGGACGCTGTCCACCCCGGTGGTGCGACGGCTGACCACGTGGGGCGACGGGTGGATCCCGATCATGGGCGCCACCCACGAGGACATCGCCCGGGGTGCCGACCAGCTGCGCGGCGCCTTCGCCGACGCCAGCCGGGACCCGCAGCAGCTGCAGGTGCGCGGTCGCCTGGCGGTGGCCCGCAGCGCGTCCGGCGAGATCGACTGGGACGCCACCGCCGCGGACGCGGCCGCGCTGCTCGCGGTGGGCTGCACCGACGTCAACGTGGCGCTGCAGGTGGTCGACCCGGACCCCGACCGGGCGGCCGAGCAGCTGCCGGCGCTGGCCGCGGCCTTCGCCTCGGCCCACACCGGTGAGGTGGTGCGCTAGCGCGAGCCCAGCCCCTGGATGCGGCGCATGGTGGTGTGCAGCTGCTCGGTGCTCAGCGCGGGGGTCTCCAGCGCGGTGCAGCTGTCGCGGCTGGCCCGCAGCCCGTCGAGCACGATGCCCAGGGTGCGTCGCCACAGCTCGGGCTGGCCGCCGTCCACGTGGCCGCTGGCCGCCTGCACCGACAGCGCCAGGATCGGCAGGTCGGTGGCCTCGACGTCCGGCCGCAGCGCCCCGGCCTCCTTGGCCCGCCGCACCAGCAGCGCCACCTGCTGCTCCAGCACCAGCTGGGTCTGCTCCACCGCGTCCACCAGGCCGCGCTGGGTCGCCGTGTTGGCCGAGCACAGGGCCCGGGTCGGGCCACCCACCACCAGGTCCCGCAGCCCCCGGTCCTCGGCCAGCATCCGGGTGTTCTCGGTGAGGAACGACACCAGCCCCTCCCACGGGTCGGCCACCTCGGTGGCCGACCGGGCCAGGGCCATCAGCTCCTCCAGCCGGGAGACGAACAGGCGCTCGATGAGCTCGTCCTTGCCGGTGAACCGCCGGTAGACGGTGCCCACGCCCACCTGGGCCTGCTCGGCGACCTCGGCCAGCGTCGCCTCGAGCCCGCGCAGGGCGAACACCTGCCGGGCGGCGTCCAGGATTCGCTCGAGGTTGGCCCGCGCGTCGCTGCGCAGCGCCGGGGTGTTGCGGGGCATGGCGCGGACCCTACGCGGGTGATCTCGGGCCGGCGCCCCCACCGGCAACTAAGCGGAACCTGTCGTTCCGGGCTGTTACCGTGGCGCGGAATCTCTCGTTCCGCTTCTCTCCCGGAGGCCTTTTCGCATGACCCAGACCCACGGCACACCGCCAGCGACCGAGGGGGACAGCCGCCGCCGGTGGCTGATCCTGGCGGTGCTCAGCGTTGCCCAGCTGATGGTGGTGCTGGACGCCACCATCGTGAACATCGCTCTGCCGGAGGCGCAGCGCTCGCTGGAGTTCGGTGACAGCGAGCGCCAGTGGGTGGTCACCGCGTACTCCCTCGCCTTCGGCAGCCTGCTGCTGCTCGGCGGGCGGATCAACGACCTCTTCGGCCGCCGCAACTCCTTCATCGTCGGGCTGGTCGGCTTCGCCGCCGCCTCCGCCCTCGGCGGCTGGGGCCCCAGCTTCGAGGTGCTCGTCGCCGCCCGCGCCCTGCAGGGCGTCTTCGGTGCGCTGCTCGCCCCGGCGGCCCTGTCCCTGCTGTCGGTGACGTTCGCCGGCTCCGCCGACCGCGCCAAGGCCTTCGGCGTGTTCGGCGCCATCGCCGGTGCCGGCGGGGCGATCGGGCTGCTGCTCGGTGGCGTGCTCACCGAGTACCTCTCCTGGCACTGGTGCCTCTACGTCAACGTGATCTTCGCGATCGCGGCCCTGGTCGGCGCGGTGCTGTTCCTCCCCCGCAAGGCCGAGGGCGGCCACCGGCACCGGCTGGACTGGCCGGGCACGCTGCTGGCCACCAGCGGCCTGTTCTTCCTGGTCTACGGCTTCTCCCACTCCGAGACCCACGGCTGGTCGGACACGCTCACCCTGACGTTCCTCGCGCTCGGCGTGGTGCTGCTCGCGGCCTTCGTGTGGGTGGAGACCCGGGTGAGCCACCCCCTGCTGCCGATGCGGGTGGTCGCCGACCGGCTGCGCGGCACGTCCTACCTGGTGATGCTCATCGCCGCCGTGGGCATGTTCGGCATCTTCCTGTTCCTCACCTACTACATGCAGCAGACGCTGGGCTACAGCCCGGTGGTCACCGGGTGTGCGTTCGTCCCGATGGTCGCCGCCATCGCGGTGTCGGCGTCGGTGCTCGGTGCCCCGCTGTCCGCCCGGTTCAGCCCCCGCATCCTGGTCAGCGCGGGCATGGCCATCTCCGCGCTCGGCCTGGTGCTGCTCACCGGCATCGAGGTGGACAGCTCCTACGTCACCGGTGTCCTGCCCGGCCTCGTCCTCTTCGGCCTCGGCATGGGCCAGGTGTTCTCCAACGGCATCGCCGCCTCCACCAGCGGGGTGCAGGACGAGGACGCCGGCGTGGCCTCGGCCACCGTCAACACCGCGCAGCAGGTCGGTGGCTCCATCGGCGTGGCCCTGCTGAGCAGCGTCGCGGCGTCGGCCGCAGAGGGCTACGTCAGCGACAACCTGGCCGCCGCCCAGGCCGCCGGCGGTGACCCGGCTGTGCTGGCGCAGCGCCTGGCCGAGGGTGCAGCCCTGTCCAGCTACCACTCCGCGTTCTGGCTGGCCGCGGCGTTCTTCGCCGTCGGCGCGGTGCTCTCGGCGATCCTCTACCGCAACGAGATCCCCAACCACGACGCGCACGGGGCGCCGGCCATGGCCCACTAGCCAGCCTCCACCACGCAGCAGCGGCCGCACCCCACCGGGGTACGGCCGCTGCTGTGCGTCAGCCGCAGGTCAGATGGTGTTGCGCATCATGCCCTGCGGGTCGCCGCCCAGCTCGAGCAGCGCGGTGGCGTGGTAGATCGAGCCCGGCACGTGCACCGCGTGCACCAGCCCGGCGTGGGCGTCGCGCCAGAAGCGCTGCAGCGGGGTGTGCAGGTGCAGCGCGCCACCACCGGAGCGGTCGAAGATGTCGTCCACCGCGCGCACGGCCCGACGGGCCGCCGCCACCTGGGTGCGTCGTCCCCGGGCGCGGTCCTCGAAGCTGACCTCCTTGCCTGCGTCGACGGCGTCGAAGAAGCGGTCGGTGGTCTCCAGCAGCGCGGCGCGCGAGGCGGCGATGTCGGCCGCCGCGTCACTGATCGCGTAGAGCACGTACGGGTCTTCCTTGATCTTGGTGCCGGTGACCGCCACGCGGTTCTTCTGCGCCGCGACGTGGCAGGCCATCGCACCCTCGGCGATGCCGATCACGGCGGAGGTGATGCCCAGCGGGAAGATGGCCCAGTACGGGTACTTGTACAGGGTCTCGGTGCGGCCCTGCTCCTTGACCAGCGTGCCGTCGCCGACCTTGGCGGCGTCGATGGTGCGGTACTCGGGGATGTAGGCGCCCTTGACGGTGACGTCCTTGCTGCCGGTGCCCTTGAGCCCGACGACCTCCCAGCTACCGTCCACGATCTCGTAGTCGGGGCGCGGCACCAGCACGTGGATGACCTTCGGCGGCATGATCGGGGTGCCGTCGGGGTTGCCCACCATGGCGCCGATGAACAGCCACTGGCAGTGGTCGGTGCCGGAGGAGAACGACCAGCGGCCGTTGAGGATGTAGCCGCCGTCGGTGGGCGTGGCGATGCCCATCGGCGCGTACGGGGACGCGGTCCAGGTGTCGTTGTCCTCGCCCCAGACCTCCTCCTGCACCTTCGGGTCCGCCAGCGCCAGCTCCCACGGGTGCACGCCGACGATGCCGGTGAGCCAGCCAGTCGCGCCGTCGAGGGCGGCGGTGGCCATCACGGTCTCGGCAAACTCGCGGGGGTGCGACTCGGTGCCGCCGTACTGCTTGGGGGCGAGCATCCGCATGACGCCGGACTCGCGCAGCACCTTGGCGGCAGCGTCGGTGAGCTTGCCGCCCGCCTCGTTCGCCTCGGCGTTGGCCCGGATCTCGTCCGCCCGCGCCATGATCGTGTCCAGAACCTGGCCCATGTCTTCGTTCTCCTCTAGGTGTTGCTCGCCGGACGCCGGATGGCGGGCGGGATGATCAGCTGGCGTCGGGTCGGGTGAGGAAGGCCTTGACTGTGCGCAGCCACGCCTCCCTGGCCTCGATCATCGCCCAGTGGCCACAGTTGGGGAAGATGTGCAGCTCGGCGTCGGCGATGGTGCGCATTGGCAGCAGCGCCATGTCCACCGGGCTGACACGGTCGTCGCGACCCCAGGTCAGCAGGGTCGGCGCGGTGATCTTGTGCAGCTGCGCCCAGTACGGGATCGCGTCCTTCTGCGCCGCCGCGGTCGCCGCGAACGCCTTGCTGCTGTACATCTTGCGCGCGCCGGCCAGGGTCTCCGGGTCGGTGGCCAGCGCCCAGCGCTCCTCGATGAGCTGCTCGGTGACCACGGCGGGGTCGTAGACCATGGAGTGCAGCCAGCGGACGAGGCCCTCGCGGGTGGGGTTGTCGGTGAACTCCATCAGCAGCTTGATGCCCTCGCCGGGGCCGGGGCTGAAGATGTTGCGCCCGATGCCGCCGATGGTGACCAGCTTGTGCACCCGCTGAGGCATGTGGATCGCCACGTTGGCGCCGACGATGCCGCCCATGGAGTTGCCGATGATGTCCACCGCGCCGAGGCCGAGCTTGTCCAGGAAGGTGGCCACGGAGACGCCCGCGGTCATCATCGGGTGACCCTCGGTGGGGTCGCTGACGCCGAAGCCGGGGAACTCCAGGATGAGGCAGCGGAAGTCCTCCGCGAGCTCGCCGAGCACGCCGCGGTAGTTGCGCCAGCCGGTCACGCCGGGACCCGAGCCGTGCAGCAGCAGCAGCGGGGGGCCGTCGCCGGCCTCGTGGTAGCGCAGCACGCCTGCGTCGGTCTCCAGCTCGCGCCGGGTTCCCTCGAAGCTCACATCAGTCATTCATCCACCTCAGGTGACAGTCGGCCGCGTCGTTGCGCGTCAGTGACGCTAGACACGCTAACCCGCCGGTAATCGCGCGGTCCCGATCAGCGAGATCCCGACCCGGTCGCCCGGCGCGGCGCGACACCATGCCCTAGTCCATTTACCTCTCCCAGCCCCCGAGGAAGTGCCAGCAGTGCGCATCGGACTCAGCTCACCCATCGTGGTGCAGCACCCGTCCACCACGTCCGAGTGGGAGCGCTCCGCGGGCATCGCCGAGCTGGCGCGCGTGGCCGAGGCCGCCGACGGGCTGGGCTTTCACCACCTCACCTGCAGCGAGCACGTGGCGGTCCCGGTGGACGTGGCCCAGGAGCGCGGCGGCACCTACTGGGACCCGCTGGCCACCCTCGGCTACCTCGCCGCCCGCACCCGCCAGGTCCGGCTGACCACCACGGTGCTGGTGCTCGGCTACCACCACCCGCTGGAGATCGCCAAGCGCTACGGCACCCTGGACGTGGTCAGCGGCGGCCGGCTGGTGCTGGGGCTCGGCGTGGGCACCCTGCGCGAGGAGTTCGAGCTGCTGGACGCGCCGTTCAGCGGCCGCGGCGCCCGCGCCGACGACGCGCTGCGAGCGCTGCGCGCCTCGCTGTCGCAGCCGGAGCCGAGCTACCACGGCGAGCACTACTCCTACGAGGGCTTCCTGGTGTCGCCGCACGCCCAGCAGGCTCGGGTCCCGCTGTGGATCGGCGGCCGCACCCCGCGCTCGCTGCGCCGCGCCATCGAGCACGGCGACGGGTGGGTGCCCTTCGGGCTGGGCCTGCGCGAGCTCACCGAGCTGCTCGGTGCCGCCGAGCTGCCCCCGCAGCTGGAGGTGGTGCTCTCCCCCGGCCGCCAGCTCGACCCGCTGGGCGCCCCGGACGCCTGTTCCACCGCGCTGAGCCGGCTGCGCGACGCTGGCGCCACCGTGGTGAGCGTCGCGATCGACGCCACCGGCGCCCAGCACTACTGCGACCAGCTGCACGCCCTGCGCGAGCTCGCCGAACCACTCGGCGCGCGCTTCACCCCGCCTACCGAAGGATCCCTCGATGACTGACGTCGACGCCCGCCTGGCTGCCCTGGAGCAGCGGGTCGCCCTGCTGCAGGACCACCTGGACATCACCACGCTGATCTACACCTACCCCGCGGCGGTGGACAGCGGCTCGGCGACGACGGTGTCGGGCCTGTGGACCGAGGACGGCGTCTACGACGTGGACCCGCGCCCGATGAACGGCCGCGCGGAGATCGAGGCGATGGTGGGCTCCTCGGCCCACCAGGGCTACATCCACGACGGCTGCGGCCACTTCCCCGCGCCGGCCCGCGTCACCGTGGACGGCGACACCGCGGTGGCGATCCAGTACACGCAGCTGATCATGAACAAGGTGGACGCCGCCGGCTTCCGCATCGCCCGGCTCACCGCCAACCGGTGGGAGCTGGCCCGCGGCGCCGAGGGCTGGCGGGTCACCAAGCGCACCGGTCGCGTGCTGGACGGCCGCCCCGAGTCCCGCGAGATGCTGGCCGCCGGGGTGGGCGGGCAGCCGGTCTCGCGCCCCTGATCCCTGCCGCCGGGCGGCGGTGGTGGGTAGCGGTTGCTGACCTGCGCGGGGCGGCTGGGGCGTACTTGCAGACGTACCCAGGTGTTCCGATCAGCGGGACGTCGGCGCTGCCGCACGGTCAGCCTGCCTAGCATCTGCCGGCAGGTAGTCCCCTGCTCTCCCCCGTACAAGGAGCCGTTCGCAAATGGTTGAGTCCCTGAGCTTGGACGGCAAGGCCGCCGTCGTCACCGGAGCGGGCGCAGGCCTGGGCCGCGCCGAGGCGCTGGCGCTGGCCGGTGCCGGTGCCGCCGTCGTGGTCAACGACATGGGCCCGGCCGCGCACGACGTGGTGGACGAGATCAAGGCCAGCGGTGGCCAGGCCGTCGCCGTCCTCGGCGACGTCTCCGACTGGTCGCTGGGCGACACGCTCGTGCAGACCGCGGTGGAGAGCTTCGGCTCGTTCGACATCCTGGTGAACAACGCCGGCATCCTGCGCGACAAGATGATCTTCAACCTGTCGGAGTCGGACTGGGACGACGTCATCCGGGTGCACCTCAAGGGCCACGCCGCCACCTCCCACGCCGCGGCGGTGCACTGGCGCCAGAAGTCCAAGGACGCCGGTGGCCCCATCTTCGGCCGCGTCATCAACACCTCCTCCGAGGCGTTCCTGTTCGGCTCCGCCGGCCAGCCCAACTACTCCGCCGCCAAGGCCGGGATCACCGCGCTGACGCTGTCCACCTCCCAGGGCCTGCAGCGCTACGGCGTCCGCGCCAACGCCATCTGCCCGCGGGCGCGCACCGCGATGACCGCCGAGGCCTTCGGCGAGCAGAGCGAGCCCGGCGCCGACCCGCTGTCCCCGGACCGCGTCGGCACCCTGGTCGCCTACCTGGCCTCCCCCGCCTCCGAGGAGATCACCGGCCAGGTGTTCGTCGTCTACGGCAAGATGGTCGCGCTGATGGCCGCCCCGCAGGTGGAGAACCGCTTCGACGCGGCGGGCTCGGCGTTCTCCGTCGAGGAGATGAACGACCAGCTGACGCCGTACTTCTCCGGCCGCGGCCGCTACGAGACCTACTCCGCCTACAACGTCGCCGCGCTGGAGAAGCCCGCGCTCGCCATAGACTGACGTCGAGCGGGCACCTCCCCGCGGATCTCTCCCGCAGGACCCGAGCCTGACCTACAGCACCAGCTAGGAGCGCCATGCGCCTGGACGGAAAAGTCGCGATCGTGACCGGCGGGGCAGGCGGCATCGGCCGCGGCATCGTGCAGGCCTTCACCAAGGAAGGTGCCCGGGTCCTGGCCGTCGACGTCAACGACGAGGCGGGCCAGGCCCTGGCGTCGGAGCTGGGCGAGTCGGTGCGCTTCCTGCGTACCGACATCTCCCGGCCCGAGGCGGCGCAGGAGATCGTGGACGCCGCGGTGGCGGCCTTCGGCGGACTGCACGTGCTGGTCAACAACGCCCACGCCTCTCGCCAGGCGCCGCTGCTGGAGCACACCCAGGAGATGTTCGACCTGTCGTTCGGCACCGGCTTCTACCCCACGGTGCACCTGATGCAGGCCGCACACCCCCAGCTCAAGGAGCACGGGGGCACGGTCATCAACTTCGCCTCCGGGGCCGGCCTGAACGGCCAACCCACCCAGACCTCCTACGCCGCGGCCAAGGAGGCCATCCGGGCGGTCAGCCGGGTGGCGGCACACGAGTGGGCCCGCGACGGCATCACCGTCAACATCATCAGCCCGCTCGCTGCCACCGAGGGTGTGCGCAAGTGGCAGGAGGAGCACCCGGCGATGGCCGAGGCGGTGCTCTCCGGTGTTCCGCTGCACCGCTTCGGCGACCCCGAGCAGGACATCGGCCGGGTGGCGGTGTTCCTGGCCAGCGACGACGCGCGGTACATGACCGGGCAGACGCTGATGGTCGACGGCGGCAGCATCATGCTGCGCTGAGCTGCACGCTCGCCCCCACGCACGCAGACAGGCCCGGACCAGCAGGTCCGGGCCTGTCTGGTCGGCGCTAGCCGCGGGTGCTGGGCGCTGCTGCCTCGGCGCCGGCCTCGGCGACGGTGGCCTTGGCCCAGCGGTAGTCCGCCTTGCCGCTGGGCGAGCGCACGATGAACGGTGCGACCACCAGCGAGCGGGGAATCTTGTACCCGGCGATCTGGGTGCGGCAGTGCTTCTGCACGTCCTCCAGGCTGGGCTCGTCAAAGCCCTCGCGCAGCTGGACCACCGCGCCCACCCGCTCGCCGTAGAGCGGGTCGGGGGCGCCGGCGACCAGCGCATCCATCACGGCAGGGTGGCTCTTCAGCGCCTGCTCCACCTCCTCGGGGAAGACCTTCTCGCCGCCGGTGTTGATGCAGCCCGAGCCCCGGCCCAGCAGCACGATGGTGCCGTCGGCCTCCACCCGGGCCATGTCGCCCAGCACCGACATCCGCACACCGTCCACCACCGGGAAGGTGGCGGCGGTCTTGGCCGGGTCGTTGTAGTAGGCCAGCGGGACGTGGCCCCTGCGGGCGAGGTAGCCCAGCTCGCCAGAACCGGGCTCCACCGGCTGCAGCGTCTCGTCCACCACCACGGCGTTGGCGCTGGGCGCCATGCGCATGGACCCGTCCTCCCCCATGGCCAAGGTGCCGTCGGCGCCGGACTCCGAGGCGCCGAAGCTGTCCCGCAGGTAGAGGTTGGGCAGCAGCTCCGTGAGCTGGGCCTGCACCGTGCGCGACCACAGGGCGCCACCGGAGCCGATCATGAACAGCGAGCTGAGGTCGTGCTCACCGGCGTGGGCGGCGATGGCGTCGGCCAGCGGCCGGGCGATGGCGTCGCCGACCACCATCACGCAGCTGACCGACTCCGCCTCCACCAGGCGCAGCGCCTCGACCGCGTCGAACTGGCGCATCAGCACCTGCTTGCTGGCCATGAAGAACCCGCTGAACAAGGAGTACACCGCGGCGCCGTGCATCAGGGGCGCGGTCACCAGGAACGTCATCGGGGTCTCCGCCGCCGCGGCGGCCGCGGCCACCTCCGCCGCGCTGGTGTAGGAGTCGCCGTAGTGGTTGCCCCCGCCGAGCGCGGCGTGGAAGAAGTCCTCGTGGCGCCACACCACACCCTTGGGCATCCCGGTGGTGCCGCCGGTGTAGATCACGTAGTGGTCGTCGTTGCTGCGCTCGCCGAAGTCACGCTCGGCGGACTGGGCAGACACCCCCAGCTCGTAGTCCACGTGGGTCACCGCACCGAGGTCGGCGTCGGTGGCGCCCAGCGTGAGCACGTGCTTGACGGTCGGGCAGGCCGGGAGCACGGCGGCCGCGGTGGCGGCCAGGTCGCCGTCCACGATCACGCCGACCAGCTCGGCGTTGCCGTACAGGTAGCTCAGCTCGGCGTCGGTGTAGCGGAAGTTGATGTTGATCGGCACGGCCCGCGCCTTCAGGCAGCCCAGCAGCGACTCCACGAACTCCAGGCTGTTGCGCATGTGCAGACCCACGTGGTCGCCGGGCCGGATCCCCAGCTCCTGCAGCTGGTGCCCCACCTGCGTGGCCCGGGTGTCCAGCTCGGCGTAGGTCCTGCGCTGGCCGTCGCAGACCAGCGCCACCCGGTCCGGGATCGCGTCCGAAACGGCTTCGTACAGGTCAGCGAGGTTCAGCGACATGGTCGTCCTTCGTCAGCGGGCGGCGCGGTGCCTGCGGCACGGGTGCGCCAGTGTGTTCTGCGGCACTGCCATTCCCGCACCCCGGCGGGGGCCGACCAAGCGCGGCTACCGGTCAGTGAGACCAGGACCACGCCACGCCGGGCCGGGCGCTCGCCGACACGCCGGGCCAGGAGCGCGGAGCTGTCAGGGCCTGGTGGTACCAACATCAGCAGAGCTTGACCGAGGCTTGACCCCCAGATCTGCGAGGTGCGTGTGATGAGTGACCAGTGCATTGACTGCGTGAGCGAGAGCGACCACTGCCACGGCACGCTGATCGTGCACCTCAGCCACGTCCTGGAGTGCACCGAGGACGGCTGCGTGGTGCTGGACTCCGCCCGTCACGACCTGCTGCTCACCTGCGACCGGCTCGGCAGCGCCTGTGACTGCCTGCCCAGCCTGCCCGCCGACGAGCGCGAGCTGCTCAGCGCCTGAGGACGAGCGCCGCTGCCCGGGATGAAATCGTCGGGTCGCGACGTTGTCCGAGCCACGGGGTAACCAGCACCGAAAGGACGTCATGACGACCACCAACCTGACCAAGGAGACCTTTCCCACGGCGATCCAGGAGCCGGGAGTGGTCCTGGTCGACTTCTGGGCCAGCTGGTGCGGTCCGTGCCGGGCGTTCGCGCCGGTCTACGACGCCGCCGCGGAGAAGCACCCGGAGATCACCTTCGCCAAGGTGGACACCGAGGCCGAGCCCGAGCTCTCGGCGGCGCTGAAGATCATGTCGATCCCCACGCTGATGGCCTTCCGCGACGGCATCCTGGTCTACAGCCAGCCCGGCGCCCTGCCCGAGGCGTCGCTGCAGCAGCTCATCACCCAGGTGGAGGAGCTCGACATGGACAAGGTGCGGGCCGAGCTCGCCACCGCGGACAGCGCCTCCAGCTGAGCCCGCCTGCTGGCGGATCGCGCGGCACGCACTACCCGTAGCGTGCCGGCCATGCCGACAGCACCCCTCACGCGCGCCGGACTGGCGCGCCTGGTCGACCACACGCTCCTCAAGCCCGAGGCCTCGGCCGCAGCGGTTCGCGCCGCTGCGGCCGAGGCCGTTCGGCTGGGGTGCGCCTCCGTCTGCGTCAGCTCCGCCCGCCTGGTGGACGCCGCCCCGGTGGTGCGGGACACCGGCACCGCGCTGTGCACGGTGATCGGGTTCCCCGCCGGCGCGGTGCTCACCGCGGGCAAGGTCGCCGAGGCTCGTGCGGCCCTCGCGCTGGGCGCCACCGAGCTGGACATGGTCGCCGACCTCGGCCGAGTGGTCGATGGCGACCTCGTCGGTGTGCAGCACGACATCGCCGCCGTGCGCGCCGTCACGCCGGCCGACCACGTGCTCAAGGTGATCCTGGAGACCGCGGCGCTCAGCGACGAGCAGGTGGTGCTCGCGTGCCGGGCCGCCGAGCAGGCCGGCGCCGACTTCGTGAAGACCTCCACCGGGTTCCACCCCACTGGTGGCGCCACCACCGAGGCGGTGCGGCTGCTGCACCAGTCCGCGCCCGCGCTGGGGGTGAAGGCATCCGGCGGCATCCGCAGCCTGGCGGCGGCCCAGGCGATGCTCGACGCCGGTGCCACCCGGCTGGGCATGAGCGCCACCGCGGCCGTGCTGGCCGAGCTGCCCGAGTAGTCCGGGCAGTCCGGCACGCCCGCTCCCAGACCCCGTCCCGGGATGCGCTCATGGGGCGCTCGCCCCTGCCGATGGTCACCTTGTGGCATCTTTTGATTACTTACTGTGCTCAATCCTGCGCAACCCCGGCGCGCCGGCTCGCCGCCGCTCGCCGCGCCTGGTAACGCCCCGCGCACCGGGCCGCGGCGCCGGTGCGCTGTTCGTCCGCCGGTTCGCGCGCACCGCCGCCCTCGTGTCGGTGGCCGCCGCGCTGATCGCCACCTCCGGCACGCCGCCGGTGGAGGCGCCGGTCCGGCTGGCTGCCCTCAGCGCGGACGCCCAGGTCACCATCACCGGCCACGGCTACGGCCACGGGCGCGGGATGGGCCAGTACGGCTCCTACGGCTACGCCACCCGCCACGGCTGGAGCCACCAGCAGATCCTGGCGCACTACTACGGCAACACCGTGCTCAGCCAGGTCGGCAACCCGCTGATGACGGTGCGGCTGACCGGCAGCGACGGGCGCGCCATGTCGGTGTTCTCCGACCGCGGCTTCTACGCCGGTGGTACCTGGATCGCCCCTGGCGACGCGGTCACCATGGTCGCCAAGCCCAGCGGCGGCGCCACGGTGACGGCGACGGCCGGCTGCGGGGGACGCACCTACTGGGTGCGAGACACCGCGGGCACCCGAGCCGACCCGCCGGTGGAGGGGCTGAACCGCCCCACCGCCGAGAACCTCCGCCTGTGCAGCACCGGCACCCGGTACCGCGGATCGCTGGTGGCGGTCAACGACGGCGGCGTGCAGCGCACCGTCAGCTCGCTGTCCACGGAGGACTACCTGCGCGGGGTGGTGCCGTCGGAGTCCCCCGCCAGCTGGGCCGACAGCGGCGGGGCGGCGGCGCTGCGGGCGCAGGCGGTGGCCGCCCGGTCGTACTCGCTGTCGGAGTCGCGCTACCGCTACGCCAAGACCTGCGACTCCCAGTCCTGCCAGGTCTACACCGGCTCCGGCGCCGAGGACCGGCGCAGCGACGCCGCCATCCTCGCCACCGCCGGCGTGGTGCTCACCCGGGGCGGCACCGCGGTGCGCGCCGAGTTCTCCTCCTCCACCGGCGGCCACACCGCGGGTGGCCTGTTCCCCGCGGTGCCCGACGCCGGCGACGCCGTCTCGCCCTACGCCACGTGGACCACCACCGTCACCGCCGGCTCCATCGCCCGCGCCTACGGGATCGGCGAGCTGGTGAGCATGGACGTCAGCGCCCGCAACGGCCTCGGCGTCGACGGCGGCCGGGCGACGCAGGTGCGCATCGTCGGCACCCAGGGCACCGTCACCCGCACCGGCGACCAGGTGCGCATCACCCTGGGGCTGCGCTCTGACTGGTTCCGCATCGCGGCCCCTGGCACCGTCCCTGGCGCTGTCCCTGGCGCTGTCCCGGGCACCACCCCCGCCGGCTTCAGCGTGGGCGGCGCCATCGGCGAGCGCTACCAGGTCCTGGGCGGCGCCCGCAGCATCCTCGGCGCGGCCACCACCAACGAGCTGGGCACCGCCGACGGGGTCGCCCGCTACAACCACTTCCAGGGCGGCTCCATCTACTGGTCCCCCGCCACCGGCGCCCGTGAGGTCTACGGGTCCATCGGGGAGCGCTGGGCGGGGCTGCGCCGGGAGGCCGGCCCCCTGGGCCTGCCGATCACCGGCGAGCTGGGCACACCCAACGGCCGTGGCCGCTACAACCACTTCCAGTCCGGGTCGCTGTACTGGTCGCCGGCCACCGGCGCGCAGGAGGTCTACGGCGCTGTCCGGGACGTGTGGGCCGCGCAGCGCTGGGAGGCGGGCTTCCTGGGCTTTCCCACCACCGGTGAGACGGCCACCAGCAAGGGCACCGGCCGGTACAACCACTTCGAGGGCGGGTCGGTCTACTGGTCGCCGGCCACCGGGGCCCACGAGGTGCACGGCGCGATCCGGCAGGCCTGGGCCGCTGGTGGCGGGGAGACCGGCTCGCTGGGCTTTCCCACCTCCCACGAGCACGACGTGCCGGGTGGACGGGCGTCGCGCTTCCAGGGCGGCACCCTGACCTTCTCGTGGGCCACGGGGCAGGTCGTGCGCAGCTGACCCTCAGGGGGTGAGCAGGTAGGTGTACTGCGGGCAGTAGACCCTGACCGCCTCGCCGGCGAAGTACCCGGCCAGCACCGCGGAGTAGTCGTACGGCGGATCCATGAGCTCGTTGGCCTCCGCCGTCAGCCCGCTGCCCTGGGACAGCCCCTGGCACACGCCGCGAGCGCCGACCACCTGCACCGCGTCGTCGGGCGTGACGATGTCCCTTGCGCGCATCCGAGCCAGGAAGTCGGCGTCGGAGTACGAGCTGCCATAGGTGGGATAGCCGCCGTAGCCGGGGTAGCTCGGGTAGGGCACGTACTCGGTGTAGGTGGAGCCAGTCGGCACCACGTACACCGTGGTCCCCGGCGGCGGTGCTGCCCGCGGCGGTGAGGTGCCCGACGAGGAGGCAGCAGGCGGGGTCGTGGCCGACGGGGTCGTGGCAGGCGGTGGCGAGGGGGCCGTCACGGGGGACGAGCCGTCGGCTCCGCACCCCGTCGCTCCCAGCCCTGCCGTCGCGGCGAGGGCGACCACCGCACCGGCGATCCGGGTGTTCACTGGCATGGGCTCGTCCTTGCCTGTCGGGTTGCGCCCGCGCCAAGGTACGCCCGGCTGCGGCACCTCGCCGCCGACCCTCGCCCACCCGGCATCCCGGCCTGGTGCGCCCCTACCGTCTCGCCACGGTGGCGAACCCGTCGACTTCGGGCACGACCCGGAGCTCCGGGAACGACCGGATCAACGCTGCAGCGACTTCGCCGCGGCGTTGCCCTTCAACGCCGCACAGAGCAGGACGGTGAACACTGCGAGAAACACCGATGGTGCAGCGACAGCCGACACCACTGATCCGAAACCGGTCACCACACCGATCACGACCTGCACGCACAATCCCGCTCCGGCGGTCCACACCGTCCGGCGCAGAAGCGGCCGCGCAACCCGATGGCCCAGCTGCCACGCCTCGGGGCTCGACATCGTCGCCTTGGTGCGTATGCCCACCACGGGATTCGGTTCCTCACCGACAAGTCGCGGCATGAGTCCGGCAACGAGCGCGACGACGAGCGTGGAGGCCGTCAGCGAGGTCGTCAGACCCAGCAAGTCCGATGATCCCACCGTCCAGCCCCCTCTCGGCAGAGTGTTGCCACCACGAACCTTCCCCGCTCAGGTGCCGCTGGGGCACCACCTGACTGTATGCGAACCGCTTGCACGCCAGGCTGTTCGGGTGACGCGACCGCAGGCACGGAACCGGCAGCCGTCAGATCGGCCCTAGCCCCGCTCCGCCCGGCGTGCCTGCGCCTGCGCGTACGCCGCGGGCGTCTGTCCCAGCGCCGCCCGGAAGTCCCGGATCAGGTGCGCCTGGTCGGCGTAGCCCATCTCCACCGCCACCTCCGCCCACACCACCTGCCGGCCGTCGCGCACCGCCTCCGCGGCGTCGAGCAGGCGGTAGCGACGGAGCACCCACGTCGGCGGCACCCCCGCGTGGCGCAGGAACTTGCGCTGCAGGGTCCGCGGACCGACCGCAGCCCGCGTGCACAGGTCCGCCAGCCCCCGCACCGTGCGGTCGGTCTCCGCCACCCGGGCCAGCCGAGCCACCTCCCGAGCCGTGCCGGCCCGCGAGGGACGCACGGCTGCGACCAGCGCCCGGGCCAGCACCGACACTCGAGCAGCCTCATCGGCGGCGCCGGACACCTGCGCCACGAGTGCGTCGGTGTCCACGCCGATCGCCACGCCCAGTGGCACCGCGCGATCAGTCAGCGTAGCGGCGTCGGCGTCCAGGAAGGCGCCCAGGCCGCCGGGGGTGGTCAGGGCGGCCACGGTCCACCCGCGCCCGGTGAGCGTGCGGGTGGTCAGGCCGGTGGACACCCCGGCGCACTCCGCCACCACCGAGCCCGCGCTGCTGCTGCGCCCATCGGCGTGGCCCACCGAGAGGTTGGCGCCGGGGTGGGTGAGGACCTGCTGGGCGTGCACCTGTCCGGCCGGCAGGTCCCACTGCACCGCCCAGAAGCGGTCGACCAGCCCGAGCAGCTCTGGCTGCACCGGGTATCGGGTGAGCCGCACCCGCTGCCGCAGCAGCCACGGGTCGAGGATGCCGCGGCTGTCCCGCTCCACCGGCTCTGGTTCCCTCACCACGTCCGCGACCCTAGCCCGGCCGGGTGACGCTTTTGTTCAATCGGTGCTGGTCAGCGCGGTTCTACCGTGGAGGTCATGACCTCTTCCACGCAGCACACCACCGCCCTGCTGGACACCGTGCTCGATGACCTCGGCACCGTCGTCGCCACCATCGGACCCGGCCAGCTGCACAATCCCACCCCGTGCACCGAGATGGACGTGGCCCAGCTGCGCCAGCACGTGCTGGCCTGGCTGGGCAACTTCGCCGACGGCTTCGCCCACCCCGACAACCGCGCGCAGGCGGCGCCGGCCGATCCCGGTGCGAGCGTCGACCACGTGACCGCGGTGCGCGCCGCTGCCGACCAGCTGGTGGCATCGCTGCAGGCCGGCGCCGCCGAGCGGCCGCTGTACCTCGGCGACGACGCCATGCCCGGGGAGATGGCGCTGGGCATGATCCTCTGGGAGTACCTGGTGCACGGCTGGGACCTGGCGCGGGCGACCGGACAGCCGTGGTCGCCGCCGGAGGCGGCCGCGGCCCAGATCGTGGCGTTCGCCCCGAGCATGCTCAGCCCCGACTACCAGGGCGAGGGCAAGATGTTCGCCGACCCGGTACCGGTGCCGCCGAGCGCGCCGGCCATGGACCAGCTGCTCGGGCTGTCCGGCCGCGACCCGCGCTGGTCCCCGGCGTAGCCCTGCCCTACACCTTGCGCAGCGGTGGGGCGGGCACCCCGATCAGGCAGCGGCGCACCGCGTCCCACGCGGCCGCCATGGCTGCCGCCACCGCCGGCGGGTCGCTGCCGAGGACCCGCGCCCAGGCGCCGCTGTCCTGCGGCAGCACGCTCACCCCGTGCTGCACGGGGTGCTCGGCCAGCGCGGCGTGCAGCACGTCGGCGACGTCGGTGGCCGGGGCCAGCGGGCTCACCACGTAGAACGAGGCCATCAGCGTGTGCCCGGCCAGCACGCCGGGGCCGCGCACGTCCGCACGCCCGGGCTCCAGGCGCACGGTGTCCACCGCCAGCAGCTGGCCGTCGGGGCGGCGCACCTCCAGGTCGGTGGCCACCACGTCGTAGGCGTGGCACTCCCCGCGGGCCAGGCGTCCACCCACCAGCGTGTCGCTGAGCAGCACCGTGGCAGTGGGATCGACGGTGACCACAGTGCGCTGGTGCAGCCGCGCGCCGGCGAACGGGATCACCGGGTCGGGCAGGTGCTCCAGGTACCCGCCGGCACCCACGGTCAGGTTCATCTGCTGGGTGGCGAAGTCGGCGTCGGCCCGGTGCACCTTGGTGGCGGCCTGGGTGGTGAGGTGCACCGCAGTGTCCGCGCCGCACACCACGTCGGTGCGCAGCCGGTCGGCCTGCACGATGCCCCCGCCGGTGGACATCAGGTACACCACCGCCAGGTCCGGCCGGCCCGGGTCCACGTGCAGCGGGCGCATGATCTGCAGCGGAGACTTCTGGTAGTGCCGCACCAGCTCGGTGCGCGGACCCACCACCTCGAAGCCCAGCTCCAGCAGCCCCACCTTGCCCGGGCGTCCCACGCCCAGGGTCTGCGGCACGCCGGTGTGGCGCAGCACCTCCACCGGGATCTGCGGCGGTGCGTAGTGGGCGGCAGCGAAGCGGTCCACCACGAGCGGCTCGGGGGCCAGGCTCACGCGGCCACCCGTCGGTAGCCGTCCAGGAACGCCACCACCTGCTCCAGCCCCTGCCCGGTGAGGCAGTTGGTCAGCGCCACCGGCCGGTTGTCCCGCACCCGGTAGGCGTCGGACTCCATCACGTCCAGGTTCGTGCGCACGTGCTCGGCGATGTCGATCTTGTTGATCACCAGCAGGTCGGAGTCGGTGATGCCCGGGCCGCGCTTGCGGGGCATCTTCTCCCCGCCGCCGGTGTCCAGCACGAAGACGAACACGTCCACCAGGATCGGGCTGAAGGTGAGGGTCAGGTTGTCCCCGCCGGACTCGTAGAACAGCGTGTCCACCTCGGGGAAGCGCTGCAGCATCTCCGCGCCGGCGGCGAGGTTCATCGTCGGGTCGTCGCGCACGGCGGTGTGCGGGCACGCGCCGGTCTCCACGCCCACCACCTTCTCCGGGTCGAGCACGCCGGCGAGGGTGCGGCGCACGTGCTGGGCGTCCTCCTGGGTGTAGATGTCGTTGGTGATCACCGCCGGCCGGCGGCCACGAGCGGTGAGCACCGGGACGAGCGCCTCGATCAGGGCGGTCTTGCCGGTGCCCACGGGGCCGCCGATGCCGACCTTCAACACGTTGTCCATCGAGGGGTCCTTCTTCTGCTGGGTGGTGGGGGTGCGGGTGCGGGTGGGGAGCTCGAGCGCGGATCAGGTGGCGAACATGCGTGCCTCCGCCCGCTCGTGCCGGCCGGACATGACGTCGAACATCGGGGTGCACCCGCCCAGGTCGGCCAGCCCACGCTGCAGCGCGTCCGCGGTGACCTCCTCGATCACCGCCGCGGTGCGGTGCAGCACGGCCTGCGCGGCCCGGTGGTCGGTGAGCCGCAGCCGCAGCGCCGCACCCACGAAGCTGGTGGCGAAGGCGAACAGGTCCGAGGCCACCGCGTGCTCCACCGGCACCCCGGTGCCCGCGTAGGCCACGCCGGCGGCCACCGGCTGGCAGCCGGGGGTGCGGCGGGAGGTGACCAGCTCGGAGTACCGCTGCAGGATCGGTCCGCCGAAGGAGGCCAGCGCGACGTCGAGCACCTGGCCGCCGGTGCGGGTGCACGCCACCCGCAGCTCGCGGGTGAGCTTGGTGGCGTGCAGGCGCTGGTCCACCGCCACCACGGTCTCCCAGTCGCCGGTGTCGGCCGCGCGGTGGGCCAGGGCCAGCGCCGTGGCGTCGGCGGGGCCGACGGTGTGGCGCAGGGCGTCGGCCAGCAGCTCCGGCATCGCCGCGGCGTCCACCGCCCGCGCCTGGGCGAAGCCCTCCAGCCCGTGGGAGAGCGTGTAGAAGCCGCTGGGGAAGGCTGAGTCGGTCAGCTGCAGGCTCACCAGCAGGGAGCCCAGCCCCGTGCCGGTGCCGGTGTCGCTCACGTCGCTCACACCAGGTAGAAGAGCTGGCTCAGCGGCAGCGTGCGCGCCGGCTCGATGGTGGCCGGGGCGCCGTCCAGGGTCACCTGGTAGGTCTCCGGGTCCACCTCGATCACCGGGGTTCCGCTGTTGCGCACCATGTCCTGCTTGCTCACCGTGCGGCAGCCGCGCACGGCCACCACCCGGCTGGTCAGCCCCAGCCGCTCCGGCACGCCGGCGTCCAGGGCCGCCTGGGAGGTGAAGGTGATGCGGGTGTGCGCCACCGCCTTGCCCAGCGCGCCGAACATCGGTCGGTAGTACACCGGCTGCGGGGTGGGCAGCGACGCGTTGGGGTCGCCCATCTGCGACCAGCAGATCATCCCGCCCTTGATGATCAGCGCCGGCTTGGCGCCGAAGGAGTCGATCGGCCACAGCACGATGTCGGCCAGCTTGCCCGGCTCCAGCGACCCGATGTGGTCGGCGGTCCCGGTGACCAGCGCGGGGTTGATGGTCAGCTTGGCCACGTAGCGCAGCACCCGGAAGTTGTCGTTGCGCGAGGTGCCGTCGGCCGCGGTGTCCTCCGGCAGCGGACCGCGCTGGTCCTTGCAGTGGTGGGCGGTCTGGAACGCCCGCGTCCACGACTCCCCCACCCGGCCCATGGCCTGGGAGTCGGAGGAGATGATGGAGATGACCCCCTCGTCGTGCAGCACGGTCTCGGCGGCGATGGTCTCCGCCCGCACCCGGGAGTCGGCGAAGGACACGTCCTCGGGGATGTTGTGGCTGAGGTGGTGGCACACCATCACCATGTCCAGCAGCTCGTCCACCGAGTTCACCGTGTAGGGCAGCGTGGGGTTGGTGGAGGAGGGCAGCACGTGCTGCTCCCCCGCCACCCGCATGATGTCGGGCGCGTGCCCGCCACCGGCGCCCTCGGTGTGGAAGGTGTGGATGGCTCGGCCGTCGATGGCGGCCAGGGTGTCCTCGTAGAACCCGGACTCGTTCAGGGTGTCGGTGTGCAGCGCCACCTGCACGTCGTAGGCGTCGGCCACCTTCAGCGCGGTGTCGATGGTGGCCGGGGTGGCGCCCCAGTCCTCGTGCACCTTGAGCCCGCAGACGCCGGCGACGACCTGCTCCTCCAGCGCCTCCGGCAGGGAGCCGTTGCCCTTGCCCAGCAGCCCGACGTTCACCGGCAGGTCGTCCACCGCCTGCAGCATCCGGGAGATGTTCCACGGGCCCGGGGTGCAGGTGGTGCCCTTGGAGCCGTCGCTGGGCCCGGTGCCGCCGCCGATGAGGGTGGTGATGCCGTTGGACAGCGCCTCCTCCACCTGCTGCGGGGCGATGAAGTGGATGTGGCTGTCGATGCCGCCGGCGGTGGCCACGAGGTGCTCACCGGCGATGACGTCGGTGCCCGGTCCGATCAGCAGGTTCGGGTGCACCCCGTCCTGGGCCTGCGGGTTGCCGGACTTGCCGACGCCGACGATGCGCCCGTCCCGGATCCCGATGTCGCCCTTGACCACTCCGAGCACGGCGTCGAGCACCACCACGTTTGTGATCACCAGGTCCAGCGCTCCGGCGGCGGAGGTGGCGGCCGGGTCCTGCGCCATGCCGTCGCGGATGGCCTTGCCGCCGCCGTACACCGACTCGTCCCCGTGGGCACCGCGGTTGTGGTCGTGCTCCACCTCCACGACGAGGTTGGTGTCGGCCAGGTGGAAGCGGTCGCCCACGGTGGGCCCGTAGAGGTCGGTGTAGGTGCGCCGCGGCAGCGTGGTCACTGCTGCACCTCCGAAGCCTCGAGCTCGCCGTCGGCGGCACCCAGGAAGCCCAGCGCCTCGGCTCGTCGCAGCGCCGCGGCGCGGATGCCGGGCTTGTCCAGCGCACCGTCCACCAGGTTGCTGAAGCCGATCAGCCGGCTGGTGCCGCCGTAGCTGCACAGCGCCACGTCGCGGGTGTCACCAGGCTCGAAGCGCACCGCGGTGCCGGAGGCGATGTCCAGGTGCATCCCGTAGGCCGCGGCACGGTCGAAGTCGAGCTCCCGGTTGGCCTCGAAGAAGTGGTAGTGCGAACCCACCTGCACCGCGCGGTCGCCGGTGTTGCTCACCCGCACCGTGGCCGTGCGCCGACCGGCGTTGATCTCCACCGGCTCCTCGCCGTAGAGATACCTGGCACCTGCTGACATCGTCGTGAGCTCCTTGGTCGTGGGTCGCTGGGGGTGAGTCGCTGGTGGTGAGTCGCTAGTGGTGGCTGTGGGCGGGTTCAGCGCCGTGGCTGTGGGCGTACCCGTGGCCGTGCTCGGCGTGCAGGGCGGCCTCGATCCCGGTGTGGCCCAGCACCAGGTGGTCCAGCGCCGCGGTGACGCGTGCCGTCACCACCGCCTGCACCGCGGCGGTGCTCAGCAGCGGCCCGCCGTCGTGCACCGGCACTCCTGGTGGCGCGTCCGCGGTGGGCGCCGGCCCGAACGCCGCGGGCACCACGGTGACACCTCCGGCCCCCAGCACCGCGCACCGGCGCAGGCCCTCGGCCACGTCCGGGTCACCGCCGGCCAGGGCCACCTCCACCCAGGGGTGTGGTCCGTGCTGGCGGACCAGGCGGGCCACCCGGAACAGGTCAGCCTCGTCGAACGGCCCGCTGGCCGCGGCCGTCACCAGCAGCGCACCCCGGTCGCCGGGCCAGCGCGCGGCGGCCCCGGTGGCCGCGGCGCGCAACCAGCCCACCAGGTGGTCGGGGGTGCCGAACGGCTTGGTCAGCGCCAACCGTCCGGTGTCCGCGTCGTCCCCCTGCCACCGCAGGGCTCGGGCGGCCTCGGCCACCAGTGCCGGGTCCCGGCCCAGGGTCATCGGCACCACGACCACCGGCCCGCTGCCTTCGCGCAGAACGGCCCGCACCGCCGCCCCGAGCTCGCGGCCGGCCCGCACCACCACCGCGCCGGGAACCAGCCCGAGCAGGTCACGGCCGTGCGCGCTCTCGTGCCCGCCGACCAGCACGACGCTGGCCACCGCCGGGGCCGCAGCAGCCAAGCTAGGCCCCCACCGGGTCGTGGCAGGAGACCAGCTTGGTCCCGTCCACAAAGGTCGCCTCCACCTGGATGAGGGCGGCCATCTCGCGCACCCCGGGCATCACCTCGTCGTTGCTGACGACGTGCTTGCCCAGCTCCATGCACTCGGCGACGGTCTTGCCGTCCCGCGCACCCTCCACGATGGCCTCGCAGATCAACCCGACCGCCTCGCTGTAGTTCAGCTTGACGCCGCGGTCGCGGCGCTTGCGGGCCAGGTCGGCCACCAGGTGGATGTGCAGCTTGTCGATCTCCCGCGGGCTGAGGTTCATTCCTGGGACCGTACCGCTGGACTCGTCCTGCTCGACTGCTCCGGCAGCACGTGTGCGCCGGTCTTGTCCGTGCTGAGCATGAGCGAGCTGATGTACTGCTTCTCCCCGTTCGGGCCGGGCACTGCCGAGGCGATCATGTCCGGGCGCTCGAACTCGGTGCCGGAGAGGTGGCAGAGCAGCGTCTCCCCGGAGGGGTTGCCGTGCTCGTCGAACATCGGCAGGTCGATGCCGTCGTCGGTGCGGCGCAGGTAGTACTTGCCCTTGGTGGCCACCGCGAGGATCGGCGGCATGACCAGGGCGATGAGGATGGCCACGATCGGCGAGTACGGCTTGATGGTGTCGCCGAACGCTCCGAAGAAGACGGCGATGGAGATGCCTGCCGAGAGCAGCATGGAGACGAAGCCGACGGGGTTGACGTTGTAGAGCATCCCGCGCCGGAACTCCGGGACCATCGGCGAGAGCTTGAGCAGGTACTTGTTGATGGCGATGTCCGACGCCACGGTGATCACCCAGGCGATGCCGCAGTTGGCGTAGAAGCCCAGGATGGTGTTGAGGAAGTCGAACATGTTCGCCTCCATCAGCACCAGGGCGATGCCCAGGTTGAACAGCACGAACACCAGGCGCCCGGGGTAGGTCTTGGTCACCCGGGTGAAGGAGTTGGTCCACGCCAGCGACCCCGAGTAGGCGTTGGTCACGTTGATCTTGATCTGGCTGATCACCACGAGCACGACGGCCAGGGTCATCGCCAGCCAGTGCGGGACCATGTTCTCGTAGGTCTCCAGGAACTGGTGGACGGGCTGGTTGGCCGTGGCGGCGCCGTCGGCGACGTTGGCGATGAGGTAGACCGCGAGGAACAGGCCCAGGATTTGCTTGATGGCGCCGAAGATGACCCAGCCCGGTCCGGCCAGCAGCATCGCCGCCCACCACCGGCGGGAGTTCTCCGGCGTCTTGGGCGGCATGAACCGCAGGTAGTCGATCTGCTCGGCGATCTGGGCGATGAGGGA
Organism: Rhodococcus sp. Z13_19A; assembly: GCF_058133575.1. Taxonomy (NCBI): domain Bacteria; kingdom Bacillati; phylum Actinomycetota; class Actinomycetes; order Mycobacteriales; family Nocardiaceae; genus Rhodococcus; species Rhodococcus sp. Z13_19A. The sequence goes on along the minus strand of NZ_JBYUNN010000002.1, from coordinate 544,992 downwards.
GAGGCAGACACCGGCGGCCAGCATCACGGACCCGAAGTTGACGCCCTCGTTGCTCTCCCCGCTGTAGGCCAGGAAGGTCCCCACCGAGTCGGGGTGCTGGATGACGAGGTAGCCCACCGGCACCACCATCAGGACCAGCCACAGCGGCGTGGTCCACACCTGCAGCGTGGCCAGCGTGTTCATCCCGTAGATGACGAGCGGGATGACCATAAGGGTGGACACCGCGTAGCCCAGCCACAGTGGGATCCCCAGCCCCAGCTCCAGGCCCTGGGCCATGATCGAGCCCTCGAGGGCGAAGAAGATGAAGGTGAACGTCGCGAAGATGACGTTGGTGACCACCGAGCCGTAGTAGCCGAACCCGCTGCCGCGGGTGATCAGGTCGAGGTCGATGTTGTACCGCGCCGCGTAGTAGGACAGCGGCAGCCCGCTGAGCATGATGACCACCGCGAACACCAGGATCCCCAGCAGGGCGTTGCCCGTGCCGTAGGAGATCCCGATGTTCGCACCGATCGAGAAGTCGGCCAGGTAGGCGATCCCCCCGAGGGCCGACGTGGCCACCACCCCGGTGCTCCAGCGGCGATAGCTGCGCGGGGCGAACCGGAGGGTGTAGTCCTCCAGCGTCTCGCGCATCTTGTCCGAGCCCTGCGGCAGCCCCGCTGCCGTCACCCCACCCGTTGCGACCGTGTCGCCCTTGCTCGTCGTCATGACCGCGAAACCTAGTGACGGTGTGTTGCCTGTCCGTGTCTCCTTGTTTCCGATGCGTAACGCCTGTGCCGATCGGACACATCAGTCACGGACGATTCAGGCTAGTGCTGGCGCGCGGCCTGCCACGACGGCGGATTCGTCGCCAGCGCGTCGGCCACGGCTCCGGTGACAAATGCGTAAACCGCCTTGTGCAGCACGTCCACCACCAGCTCCCGACGTGGCCACGTCCACGGTGGCGCACCCTGGCCGGTGACGTTCTCCAGGGTCTGGTCCAGCGACAGCCGGATGACGGTGAAGGCTGCCGACGCCCGCGGCCCCCGGAGCCCGCCCTCGGCCATGACGCCGCGCCAGGCACCGAGCAGGATGGCCTGGCCGGTGTGCATTCCCAGGTTCATCAGGTGCCGCTCGGAGTCGGGGCGCTGCGGGCGGCCGAGCAGCCGCTCCAGGGTGTGCGCGGGCATGTAGGAGTCGGGCCGCCCGGTGAGGCGCTGCTCCACCTTCTCCCCCAGCGTCATCACCGCCACCCCACAGGCTCCGGCGAACAGGCCCTTGGCGACCCCCAGCCCGACGCGCCGCCCCACGTCGATCGGCTCGGTGTCGTCCTGCCGGGTCCAGCGGATCTGCTTCAGCCCGGTCCGACGGTGCCAGCTGTGTGCCATGGGCGTGCATCCCTCCTGCTCAGCGGTGACCGGTCTGGCGCGACCGGCCCCGTTCGTGCGCGCCAGTTTTCTGCACCAGCGAGTCCCCCGCACGCCAGGGGGCGGGTCGACGATCATGGATCCCGATGAGCACTGCTGCGCCCGGGCACGACCCGCTGCTGGTCATGACCTTCAACCTCTGGCAGCTGCGGCTGCGCGGGTCACGCCACCGGGCCGAGCTGGCGCTGCAGGCGATCCTCGACGCGAGCCCGGACGTGGTGGTGCTGAACGAGGCGTTCAACCGACCGTCGCGCGCGCTGGTGGTGCAGCTGCGTTCGGCCGGCTACCACTGCTCTCCCTACCTCGGTGGCGTCGGTGGGCGGTGGGCCGGGGTGAGCGGCCGACGGCGCGGGGCGCGCCGGCTGGTCGGCGGCGGGGTGTTCGTGCTCAGCCGGTTGCCGCTGCAGCAGTGCCACCAGCACGTCTACCGGGCCGTGCAGCGCCGCACCACCTCCTCGGTGCTGGAGACCAAGGGGGTGGTGCTGGTGGCGCTGGGCGGGGCCGGCGCCGGAACCTGGGTGGCGGGCACGCACCTGCAGGCCGACGAGCGCGGCGACGCCCACCAGGTGCGGATGGCCCAGCTGGCCGAGCTGCGCGCGCTGGTCGCCGCCACCGTCCCGCCGGAGCACACCGTGGTGCTGGCCGGTGACCTCAACGTGGCTGCCCGCGCCACCGACGGCCGCTGGGTGCAGGCGTGCCGCGTGCTGGGCGGGCTCACCCACGGCCAGCTCCACGAGCCCACCTTCGACGCCACCCGCAACCCGCTCACCGCCGCCCAGCACCCGGGAGTGCGGGAGGTGCTCGACCACGTCGGCGTGCTGCACCGCGACGGGGCGGCGCCACGGCTGCGGGTCAGCAGCACCACCCTCGCACCTGCCGCCGGCCGCGAGGCCTCCGACCACTTCCCCGTCCTGGCCACCATCACCGCCACCGCCTCCAGCGGGTTTACCCAGCCGTAAACAGCACCGGGAGAGGACGTGTGCGCCCGTAACACGGACGTACGCGTCGCGAAACGCGTACTCCCTACCGTCACTCGAGTCGACGCCGCAGACCCCGAAACCGCCGACCGCGACACCGCCGACCGCGACACGGCTGCGCCGACGTCCTCGTTCTCTCCTCCCACGACTGTGAGCTGCCATGTCCACGATCGCCGCACACCCCTACGCCTGGCCGTACGACGGCGAGCTGTCCGTCGAGCGCACCGCCCTGGTCAACATCGACTGGCAGGTCGACTTCTGCGGCCCGGGCGGCTACGTCGACGCCATGGGCTACGACCTGTCCCTGACCCGGGCGGGGCTGCCCGCCACCCAGACGGTGCTCGCCGCTGCTCGGGCCGCCGGGATGCTCGTCATCCACACCCGAGAAGGACACCGGCCGGACCTGTCCGACCTGCCACCGAACAAGCTCTGGCGCTCCCGGCAGATGGGGGCGGGGATCGGCGACGCCGGCCCGTGCGGGCGGATCCTGGTCCGCGGCGAGGTCGGCTGGCAGATCGTCCCGGAGGTCGCCCCGGTGGACGGTGAGGTCGTCATCGACAAGCCGGGCAAGGGCTCCTTCTACGCCACCGACCTCGAGCTGGTGCTGCGCACGCGCGGCATCACGCACCTGATCCTCACCGGCATCACCACCGACGTGTGCGTGCACACCACCATGCGCGAGGCGAACGACCGCGGGTTCGAGTGCCTGCTGCTCTCCGACTGCACCGGGGCCACCGACAAGGACAACTACGAGGCCGCCCTGAACATGATCACCATGCAGGGCGGTGTCTTCGGAGCCGTCGCCACCTCCGAGCAGCTGCTGTCCGCGCTCTGAGTCCAGCCCGCTTCCCTCTCCGCCCCTGCTCCCTTCCACTCCGAAGGACACGCCATGACTAGCACCGCCACCACCCCACCCGTCGAGCACGGCCTCGAGTCGGAGTTCGAGCACGAGCCGGTACCCGCCAGCCACCGCAGGTCCCTCGGCTCGGTCTCGGCCGTCTGGTTCGGCTTCCCCATGATCATCACCAACGCCATCTTCGGCGGCACCATCGTCTACGGGCTCGGCTTCTGGCGGGGTCTCGCCGCCATGGTGCTGGGCAACGTGGTGCTGATGGCCTACGTCGGCGCCCTCAGCTACTCCGCCGGCCGGACCGGCAAGAACTTCGGGCTGCTGGCCGCGGAGACCTTCGGCAGCCGGGGCGCCACCATCACCGCCGGCTTCCTGTCCACCGTGGTGATCGGCTGGTTCGCCTTCCAGACCGGCCTCACCGGGGCCACCCTCAACGCCGCGCTCGGCTGGAACGAGACCGCGATGATCGCGCTCGCGGGGGTGCTCTACATCGGAGTCACCTTCATCGGCATCCGTGCGCTCACCATCATCGGCCTGGTGGCCGCTCCGCTGTTCGTCGTGCTCGGCGGGCTGGCGATCTGGTTCGCCACCCGCGACCACGGGCTGAGCGGCATCACCTCCTACTCCGGCGGCGCCCCGGACGCCACCGTGCTCAGCATCGGCGCGGCCGCCACCATCGTCATCGCCGCCTTCGCCGACTCCGGGACCATGACCGCCGACTTCACCCGGTGGTCGCGCACCGGCAAGGAGGCCGTGCTGGCCGCCTTCTCCGCCTTCCCCGTCGCCAACTTCATCGCGCTGGTGGTGGGCGGGATCATCGTGGCGGCCGGCGCCGCGATCGACCCTGCGGTCAACGGTGGAGACTTCCTGTCCATCCTCACCGACCACGGCCCGGTGCTCACCTCTCTCGCCGTCGTGTTCGTGTTCGTGAACCTCGGCTCGGTGTGCACCCACTGCCTCTACAACGGTGCGGTGGGCTGGGGCCAGATCAGCGGTGGCCGCATGCGGGTGCTCACCCTGGGGCTCGGCGCCGTCGGCCTGGTCGCCGCCCTCGCTGGTGTCTGGAGCCACTTCTCCGAGTGGCTCAACCTGCTCGGCATCTTCGTGCCACCGATCGGCGCCGTGCTCATCGTCGACCAGCTCGTCCTGCGCAAGGTCCGCAACCGGGCCGTGCGCACGCTGCGCGTGCAGCCGTTCGCGGCCTGGGTGATTGGTGCCGCCGGTGCCTACGCCGTGCACCTGTGGGCGCCGCAGCTCAGCGAGGCGATCGCCGGCATCCTGCTCGGCGGACTGGCCTACCTGGCCATCGAGGGGCTCAGCCGCGGCCGGAGCTCCACCATGGAGACCTCAGCACCAGCGCCGGTACCGGCCGCGTGACCATCACCCCACCGAGGAGCCTGACGTGAACCCGAACGAGCTGCACGCCCTGCCGGCGACCGAGGTCGCCCGGCTCATCCGCACCGGAGAAGTCTCCGCGGTCGACGTGACCGAGGCCGCCCTGGACCAGATCCACACCCTCGACGACCAGCTGCACGCGTTCTGCGAGCTGACCGCCGACCAGGCCCGCCAGCAGGCCCGCGCCGTGGCTGACGCAGTGACCCGCGGCGAGACCCTCGGACCGCTGGCCGGGGTCCCGATCGCGGTGAAGGACCTCATCGCCACCAAGGGCATCCCCACCCGGTGCGGCTCGCCCGCCTACCGCGACTTCGTCCCCGACGAGGACGACGTCGTGGTGGAGCGCGTCAAGGCCGCCGGTGCGGTGGTCCTGGGCAAGACGACGGTGCCGGAGCTCGGCTACAGCGGCGTCGGGCACAGCCCGGTGTCGCCCACCGCGCGCAACCCGTGGGACCCGGCGATGACACCCGGCGGGTCCAGCGCCGGCTCCGGCGTGGCGGTGGCCGCCGGCATGGCACCACTGGCGCTCGGCAGCGACGGCGGCGGGTCCATCCGCATCCCCGCTGCGCACTGCGGGGTGTACGGGTTCAAGGCGTCCATGGGCCGGGTTCCGCTGTACCCGGGCTGCCGCGACGACCGATACCCCGGCATCTCCAGCTGGGAGAGCCTCGAGCACATCGGTCCGCTCACCCGCACGGTGGACGACGCAGCCTTGTTGATGTCGGTCCTCGCCGGACCGGACCCCCGCGACCGGCACTCCATCCCGTGCGACGACGTCAGCTGGCTGACGGCACCGCGGGGCGGGATCAAGGGTCTGCGCGTCGCGTTCAGCGCCGACTGGGGCTACCTCGCCGTCGACCCCGAGGTTCGCGAGATCGCCGCGCGCGCCGCACGGGTGTTCGCCGACGACCTGGGGTGCGAGGTGGTCGAGGCCGACCCCGGCTGGGAGGACCCCTTTGAGGCGTTCTGGTCGCTGGTGGTGGCCGACACCGACCTCAGCGGCATGCGGGAGCTGGTGCGCCGACACGGCCACGAGATGTCGCCGCACCTGGTGGAGCTGCTGGGCAAGCCGTGGACCGCAGAGCAGCTCACCGACGCCGACGCCGCCCGCAAACGACTGGTGAACCACATGTGGCGCTTCATGGCGGACTACGACCTGCTGCTCACCCCCACCCTCACCGTGCCGGCGTTCCCGGTGCACGTGCAGGGCCCGGAGGTGGTGGCCGGGCGAATGGTCCCGCCCACCGCCTGGCTCGGCTTCACCTCACCGATCAACATGACCGGCCAGCCGGCGGCGAGCGTGCCGGCGGGCTTCACCGCCGCCGGGCTCCCGGTCGGGCTGCAGATCGTGGGGCGCCACCTGGCCGACGCCAGCGTCCTGCGGGCCTCCGCCGCGTTCGAGGCCGCTGCCCCCTGGGCGCAGCGGTGGCCGACGCTGGCCCGCACGCCCGAGGGAGTGGCCGCATGACCGGCCTCGGTGGGCTCAACCCCTCACCCGGGGCGCTGGTGCTCGGCCTGGTGCAGCAGCAGGTCCCCGTGGTGGACGAGCCGGCTGACCTGCTGCGCACCGCGGAGAAGATCGCCGCGACGGTGCGCTCCGCCAAGGCCGGCCTGCCCACGCTGGACCTGCTGGTCTTCCCGGAGTACAGCCTCAACGGGCTCAACCCACAGTCGTGGGCTCGTGAGGAGATGCTCTGCGAGCTCGACGGCCCCGAGGTGCAGCTGTTCCGCGCCGCCTGCGCGGAGAGCTCGGTCTGGGGCTGCTTCTCGCTGATGGAGCGCAATCCCGACGGTGCGCCCTACAACAGCGGCATCATCGTCAACGCCGACGGCGAGATCGCGCTCTACTACCGCAAGATGCACCCCATGGTGCCGCTGGAGCCGTGGGAGCCGGGCAACCTCGGCATACCCGTCTGCGAGGGACCCGCCGGCTCCACGCTCGCGCTGATCATCTGCCACGACGGGATGCTTCCGGAGATGGCCAGGGAGGCGGCCTACAAGGGCGCCAACGTCATCCTGCGCACGGCGGGCTACACCGACCCGGTGCGCCACCAGTGGCGCATCACCAACCAGGTCAACGCCTTCACCAACGTGGCGTACACGGCGTCGGTCGCGCTGGCCGGCGCCGACGCCACCGGGATCTGGTCCATCGGTGAGGCCATGGTCTGCGACGTCGACGGCGTGGTGCTCGAGCAGGGCGACAACACCCCCGACCGCATCGTCACCGGTGAGGTCGTCCCCGCCCGCGCCGACGCCGCTCGCCGCGGGTGGGGAGTGGAGAACAACATCTACCAGCTGGGCCACCGCGGGTACGTCGCCGTGCGCGGCGGTGCGACCGACTGTCCGTACACCTACATGACCGACCTGGCGGCACAGCAGTACCGCGTCCCGTGGGAGGACCAGGTCGAGGTGACCGACGGCACTGGCGCCGGGCACGGACCGCCGCGGGAGAAGGGCACCACCACGGCTACCCAGTCGGCCTCTGCTCCCCGGCAGACCACCGGCTAGCCGGCACAGATCCGCATCGGCCCTCCACCGTGGACCAGCTCCGTTGGTGCACAGTGGAGGGTTCGAGCGAGCCCTTCCCCTTGCGCAGCACCGGACGATGGCCGGCGACAGCGTGGTGCCCCCGTCCCCGCGACGGGGGCACCACGCTGTCTCCATCCAGCGCTGCCCGCCCGCCGCTGGTACACAGGAGGCAGGCCGGCGGCCACGGTTCGCACCGCGTGGTTCCCGAGCCCACGTCGCGGTCGAGCAGGCTGCCGCGCACGTGCCAGATGACGCCCGGTCCAGCGGCCCCGCCCCCGGGGGCACCCCGGCTCCGAGCGCCAGTGAACAGCTCCCGCAGAGCACTCACTGAAGGGCGAACTCCCATGGCCACCGGTGAAACCGGCTTCGACGACGTGTCGTTCGACCTGATCTCCCTCCAGTACCACTCGCTCAAGGCCGGGCACGACTACGGCCAGTACGTCCGCGATGCCCGAAACGCCGGGCGCGAGGACATCGCGTCCTTCTTCGAGGAAGTGATGTCGCAGGACTCCGCGCGGGCCGCGCGCTGCCACGACTTCCTCCGCGAGCTCAGCGGCAGCTCTCCGTCCGGCCCCGCGGTCAGCTGAGCTCCGGGCACCTTTCCCACTGTCTCCGGGTTCAGCACCGAGCCCGTCCAGCGCCGTTCGCGACGCAGCAGGGACAGGTTCTCGTCACCAGGCACCACCTTTCGGAGGTAGCAGATGTTTCTCCACACCAAGGGACTGCAGTTCGAGTGCAAGCCCGAGCAGGCCGACGCCCTCTACGCCATGAAGTTCCAGGAGATCCTGGGCGGACAGTTCGGTGAGATGACCGTGATGATGCAGTACCTGTGGCAGGGCTTCACCTGTCGGATGCCCGGCAAGTACAAGGACATGATCATGGACATCGCGACCGAGGAGATCGGGCACGTCGAGATGCTCACGACGATGCTGGCCCGCCTCCTCGAGGGTGCGCCCGCGGAGGTCGTGGAGAAGTCCGTCGCCGCCAACCCCGTGCTCGCCGCCGTCATCGGCGGCATGAACCCCCAGCACGCCATCGTCAGCGGTGGCAACGCCCTGCCCCGGGACAGCCAGGGCGTGCCGTGGAACGCCGGCTACATCGTCGCCAGCGGCAACCTGCTGGCCGACTTCCGCTCCAACGTGGCCGCCGAGGCGCAGAGCCGGGTGATGACCAGCCGCCTCTACAACATGACCGACGACCACGGGGTGAAGCAGACCCTGGCCTTCAACCTGGCTCGGGACACCTTCCACCAGCAGCAGTGGCTGCGCGGCATCGAGCAGCTCGTCGCCGATGGCCTGCTGGAGAGCGAGATCGAGACCAGCAACGCCGAGTTCGAGAACGAGGAGGCCGGCCGCACCTACTACGGCTTCGACCCCGACAGCCAGGCCCACGAGGGCATGTGGGCCAACGGTCGCACGATGCTCGGTGATGCCGACGTCAACTACGTGGTCAACCCTGCCCCGAGCGCGGACGACGGCATGCTGCCGCCGCCGGACCCCAAGCTGTTCGTCACCTACGACGGCAACGCAGGCACGCCCAAGACCGGCGACGCCGCCGGCGCGCACCTGCAGGGGGCGCAGAACGTGGTGAGCAAGGTGAAGGACAAGCTCACGCCCGACGAGTAGCCGGCGCTCCGGCACCTGAGCAGCCCTGCCCGGCACCGGGTCGGGTCGTCCGCTTCCCCGCGTGGCGACCGGCCCGGAGCCGGGCAGGGTCCCACCCAGCACCGAAGGACACGATGAACCAGCCAGCTCAGCAGCAGCAGCCCCCGGGCACCGAGCAGGACCTCACCCCCAGGGCCGATCACGGTGAGCAGAGCTACCGCGGCTCGGGGCGACTGGAGGGCAAGGCCGCCGTCATCACCGGAGCGGACAGCGGGATCGGCAAGGCCGTGGCGATCGCCTACGCCCGGGAGGGCGCCGACGTGGTGATCTCCTACCTCGACGAGCACGAGGACGCCGAGGACACCCGCAAGTGGGTGGAGGAGGCCGGGCGCCGGGCGATCCTGGTGCCGGGCGACCTCGCCGAGCCCGCGCACTGTCGCGCAGTGGTGTCCCGCGCGGTCGAGGAGCTCGGCCGGGTGGACGTGCTGGTGAGCAACGCCGCCTTCCAGATGACCCACGAGTCCGTCGGGGAGATCCCCGACGAGGAGTGGGACCACACCATCGCGACCAACCTCAGCGCGATGTTCCACCTGGTCAAGGCGTCGGTGCCGCACATGCAGCCCGGTTCTTCCATCATCGGGACAACGTCGGTCAACTCCGACAACCCGGTGCCCACCCTGATGCCCTACGACGTGACCAAGGCCGGCATCGCCAACATGATCGCCGCGCTCGCCCAGCTGCTGGCCAGCAAGGGTATCCGGGCCAACAGCGTCGCTCCCGGCCCCATCTGGACGCCGCTGATCCCCTCCACCATGCCGCCGGAGCAGGTGGAGGAGTTCGGCAACCAGGTTCCGCTCAACCGCCCCGGCCAGCCCGCCGAGGTGGCCCCGGTGTACGTGATGCTCGCCTCCGACGAGGCCAGCTACGTCTCCGGCGCCCGGGTCGCCGTGACTGGCGGACAACCCATCCTGTGACCGCAGACCCGGCCGCACCACCGACTGGAGGAGACGTTCGATGACCACGTCCATCGCGCACCAGAGCATCGAGGAGCTGGGCGGGCCCACCAGCATCCTGGCCCGCCAGCGCTCCGACCACGAGCGCCTGGACCACCTGATGACCAGGGCGCGGGAGACCGAGGCGGCGGGCGGGCTGGAGCACGAGCAGGCCCTGCGTGCGGTGGCGCGACTGGTGTTCACCCACGCGTTCGCCGAGGAGTCGGTGCCGTTCCCCGCAGCCAGGAAGGTGCTGCCCGAGGGCGACCCGCTCACCCTGGAGATCGAGGAGGAGCACCAGGAGGTGAACGAGGTGATGACCGAGCTCGACCGCTCCGAGCCCGGCGACCCGGGCCGCCACGAGCTGATGGAGCGGGCCTTCACCGTCCTGGACCAGGACGTCCGTGACGAGGAGGATCGCCTCCTGCCCCGGCTGCAGGAGCTGATGACGCCGCAGCAGCTGCGGGCGCTGGGCTGGCAGTGGTGGGCCCTGCGGCGCACCTCGCCCACCCGGCCGCACCCGATGGTGTCCCGGCGCCCGCCGGGTCAGGTGCTCTCGGCACTGCCCCTGACCGTGCTCGATCGCTCCCGCGACGGGCTCCAGGTGCTCAACGAGCGGACCGACCGCCGGATGAACCACCTCATCGGACCCGCCGACCAGGCACTGGCCACCGCCGCGGGTGCGGTGGAGAGACTGCCGATCATGCGCAAGGGCGACAAGGCCCCCACCAGCCGCTAGCCCTTTCCCCGGGGTGGGGCTGTGGGTAGGTTGCGACGGGTGGAGCAACGCCTCAGCCTGGTCTCGCTCGGCGTGACCGACCTGGCCCGGGCCCGCGACTTCTACGCCGCCCTGGGGTGGACCGGCCAGGAGGTGCAGGAGACGGTGTTCCTGCAGGCCGGGGGCATCGGCGTGGTGCTGTGGAGCCGGGCCGAGCTCGCCGCCGACTGCGGGCTGCCCGACGCGGACCCGGGTGGGTTCGGCGGCATCGCCCTGGCGCACAACGTGCGCTCGCGCCCGGAGGTTGACGAGGTGCTGGCGGCCGCCGCCGCGGCGGGCGCACGGGTCACCCGGCCGGCTGCGGAGACCTTCTACGGCGGCTACGCCGGGGTGTTCTGCGACCCGGACGGGCACGCCTGGGAGGTCGCGCACAACCCCGGCTTCCCGCTGGCCGCGGACGGCTCGATCACCATCCCCGACCTCGGTCAGGCCTGAGCGCGCCTAGCCGTCGGTGAGCTCCTCGGCCAGCAGGTCCATCAGCAGGGCGTCGTGCCAGCTGCCGTTGTTGCCGCGCTCGGAGCGGCGCAGGGTGCCCACCGGGCGGAAGCCCACCTTGGCGTAGCAGGCGATGGCCGCGGCGTTGTCCGCCGCCGGGTCGATCTCGATGCGGTGGTGGCCGTGGTCGTCGACGAGGTGGCGGGCCAGGGTCCGCACCGCGTCGGTGCCCACCCCGCGACCGTGCACCGCCGGGTCGAGGTAGACGTCGATGGACGCGTGCCGGTAGTCCGGCTCGGCCTCCTCGCCCCACTGGATCCAGCCGACCATCCGCCCGTCCAGCTCGACGACGTAGGGCGTGGAGCCCGCCTCGTCGAGGTCCTCGGCCACCGCCGCCACCAGGTCCGGCCCGCCCCGCCACCGCTCGTGGACCTCGGGCGTCTCGCGGATCGGGACCAGCGCCGGAATGTCCGCAGTGGTCGCTGGGCGCAGCGTGACCTGGGAGCCGGAGAGTGTCGTCATCTCTCCACGCTAGGTCCAAGCTCAGCCTGCGTGCTCCACGCCGAGCTCAGCCAGCAGCGCCTGCACCTTGGTGCGGATCTCGTCGCGGATGGGACGGACGGCCTCGACGCCCTGACCGGCCGGGTCAGCCAGCTCCCAGTCGCGGTAGCTCACACCGGGGAACACCGGGCAGGCATCGCCGCAGCCCATGGTGATCACCACGTCGGAGGTCTGCACCGTGTCCGGGGTGAGCACCTTCGGTGCCTGGGTGGAGATGTCGACACCGACCTCGGCCATCGCCTGCACCGCGGCGGGGTTGATCGTGTCGGCGGGGGCGCTGCCGGCGGAGCGCACCTCCACCGCGCCGCCGCCGAGCGCGGTGAGGAACCCAGCGGCCATCTGCGAGCGCCCGGCGTTGTGCACGCAGACGAACAGCACGCTCGGCCGTCCGCTCACGACGTGACCTGCGTGGTCTTGACGGCGCTGACCGGACGCTCCCGGAAGCGCGTGCGCAGCGCCAGGGAGACGTACACCAGCGCCACCAGCACGGGCACCTCGATGAGCGGGCCCACCACCCCCGCCAGCGCCTGCCCGGAGGTGGCACCGAAGGTGGCGATCGCGACCGCGATGGCCAGCTCGAAGTTGTTGCCCGCGGCGGTGAACGCCAGCGTGGTGGTGCGCTCGTAGCCGAGGCCGACGGCCGCGCCGAACAGGTAGCCCCCGCTCCACATCACCGCGAAGTAGACCAACAGCGGCAGCGCGATGCGCACCACGTCCCACGGGTTGTCGGTGATCTGCTCGCCCTGCAGGGCGAAGAGCACCACGATGGTGAACAGCAGGCCGTACAGCGCCCAGGGCCCGATCCGCGGGAGGAAGGTGCCCTCGTACCACTGCCGACCCCGCACCCGCTCCCCCAGCCGGCGCGACAGGAAGCCGGCCAGCAGCGGGATGCCCAGGAAGATCAGCACCGACCGGGCGATCTCCCACGGCGAGGCGTCGATGGTGGTCTGGTCCAGCCCCAGCCAGCCGGGCAGCACCGAGAGGTAGAACCAGCCCAGCACGGCGAACATGACCACCTGGAACACCGAGTTGATCGCCACCAGGACGGCCGCGGCCTCCCGGTCCCCGCAGGCCAGGTCGTTCCAGATGATCACCATGGCGATGCAGCGGGCCAGGCCCACGATGATCAGCCCGGTGCGGTACTCCGGCAGGTCGGGCAGCAGCAGCCAGGCCAGCGCGAACATCAGCGCCGGACCGAGGACCCAGTTCAGGATGAGCGAGCTGACCAGCAGCTTCTTGTCGCCAGTCACCGAGCCCAGCCGGTCGTAGCGGACCTTGGCCAGCACCGGGTACATCATGATGAGCAGGCCCAGCGCGATGGGCAGCGAGATGCCCTCCACCTGCACCTTCTGCACCGCCTCGGTGACGGCCGGGGCGTTGGTGCCCAGCACCAGGCCCACCACCATGGCCACACCGATCCACACGGGCAGGAATCGGTCCAGCACGGACAGCTTGCCGAGCACGGTCTCCTGCTCGCGGACGGGCGCGCTCATGCGGGCACGGCAGCGGCAGCCGGGGCGCCGGTGGTGGGGCTGAGCACGCTGGAGAGCTGCTCCAGCGCAGCGGGAACCACCCAGTAGTAGACCCAGGTGCCGCGGCGCTCGCAGTCCAGCAGGCCCGCCTCGCGCAGCACCTTGAGGTGGTGGGAGATGGTCGGCTGGCTCAGCTCGAAGCTGGCGGAGATGTCGCAGACGCACGCCTCCCCGCCCTCGTGGCTGGCCACCAGGCTGAGCAGCCGCAGGCGCACCGGGTCGGCCAGCGCCTTGAAGCCGCGGGTGAGCTCCTCCGACCGCTGCCGGCTCAGCGGCTCGCGCACCAGCGGCACCCCGCACGCACTCTCGTAGTTAGACACGCCTCTATATTGACCGACCGTGAACCAGCGGGCAACCGGGTGGTCTCAGTGCTCGGCGAGCGCGTCCGCGTAGCGTCGGCGCACCAGCTCCACCAGCAGCGGGTGCACCCCCACCGGCTCGGCCACCGCGTCCGCGCGCGCCTGGGCCAGGCGGGTGTGGAACAGCCCCGGCGCCAACAGGTACGGCGAGACCAGCACCCGTCCCGCTCCCTCGGCCCGCAGCCCGGCCACCACCTCGGCCACCGGCGGCTGGGCCGCCACCAGGTAGCCCACCGGCACCGGCGCCTGGAGCAGCTCGGCCAGCAGGGCCCCGGCCGCCCGCACGTCAGCCAGCGCGCGGTCGTCGGCCGAGCCCACGGCGGCGAGCACCACCGCCTCGCCGGGTTGCCAGCCCGCCTCGTGCAGCCGCGCCAGCTGGGCCTGGGCCAGCACCGGGTCCGGCCCCAGGGCCGCGGTCACGTGCACCTGCTGGTGCCCGCTGGCCCGCACCTGCTCCGGGACGTCGGTGCGCACGTGGTAGCCGGCGGCGAAGAACGCCGGCACCACCACCACCGGCTCGGTGAGCTCGGCCAGCACCTCCGACACCGTCGGCCCGAGCACGTCGGCGAAGGCCAGCCGCACGTCGGTGCCGTCCGCGGCCACCACGCTCGCCAGCTGCCTGGCGAGCTCGACACCGCGCGGGTCACGCGTGCCGTGCGCGACCAGCAGCAGCACGGGTGCGCTCAGACCGGCTCCACCGCCAGCCGGTAGCCCCGCTTGACCACGGTCTGCACCAGCCGGGGCTGGCCGAGCGCGGCACGCAGCCGGCCCACCGCAGCCTCGACGGCGTGGGTGTCGCCGCTGTTGCCCGGCAGCTCGGCCAGCAGCTGCTGCATGGACAGCACCCGGCCGGGCTGGCGCGCCAGGGCGTGCAGCAGCGCCATGCCCGCCGGTGGCACCGCCTTGAGCTCGCCGTCCACCACCACGGCCTGGCCGCGGATGCTCACCTGTGCGCCGGCCACCTGCAGCTGCGGCACGCGGCTGGGCAGCTCGTCCACCAGGAAGCGGGCCAGCGCGCCCAGGCGGGCCCGGGTGGGCTGTGCGGTGGGCACGCCGATGGCCTCCAGCGGTCCGGCGGTCACCGGTCCCACGCACGCCACCAGCATCCCGGAGCGCAGCGCGTCCCTCAGCTGGTCGACGATCCCGAGGTCCTTGGCGCGGCTGAGCACGCTGGCCACCGCCGGGGCGCTGGTGAAGGTGACGGCGTCCAGCCCACCGGACGCGCAGGTCTCGATCAGGCGGTCCATCGGTGCCAGGTCGGCCGGCGGCAGCCAGCGGTACACCGGCACGGGCAGCACCTCGGCGCCGGCGTCGCGCAGGGCGGCGCAGATGTCGTACTGCACCTCCCACTCGGTGTTGGTGCCGTGCAGCTGCACCGCGATGCGCTTGCCGGCCACGCCCTCGGCCACCAGGTGCTCGGCCACCTCGACCGCCGACTCGCCCTGGGGTGACCACTCCTCCCGCAGCCCCGCCGCCCGGATGGCACCGGTGGTCTTGGGGCCGCGGGAGAGCACCCGGCAACCGCGCAGCGCGTCCACCAGCCGGCCGCTCTCGCCCCAGCTCTCAGCGGCGTCCACCCAGCCGCGGAAGCCGATGCCGGTGGTGGCCACGACGATGTCCGGCGGGTGGGCGACCACGGCCTCGGTGGCCTGCTCCAGCTCGGTGTCGTCGGCGACCGGGATGATGCGGATGGACGGGCCGTGCAGCACCGCGGCACCCTTGCGCACCAGCAGCGCGGCCAGGTCCTCCGCGCGGCGCGCAGCGGTGATCCCGATGGTGAACCCGGCAAGGGCTTGGGGCTGGCCGGAGGTGTCCTGCGCTGGTGCCGCCACAGCCTCCTCCGTCCTGGTTCGTGCGGGCGTCACGGCCCTGCTGTCAGTGGTGCCGCTGTCGGGGGTGCCCCGACCTGCACCGTCGCTCGTCCGGCACCAGTGTCCACGACTCGGACATCGTAGACGCGCACGGCGACCGTCTCGTCGTCCAGGCAGACCCCGGAGCGCAGCGAGAACACCTGCTTGAGCAGCGGGGACGCCACCGTGGGCTCACCGTCCCGGTCACCGACCAGCCCGCGGGAGAGCACCGCGGCCCCGGAGAACGGGTCCAGGTTGCACAGCGCGTGCAGGCTGCCGTCGGCCAGCCGGAAGAGCGCGGCCTGCTTGCCGGTGGGCAGCAGCACCGCCACCCCTCGGCCCCGGATGAGGTGGTCGAGCGGGCAGGCGTCCACCCAGGTGGTGGCCGGGGTGTCCAGGACGGTCATCGCGCTGCCTCCAGCTGGGGGTCGGGAACGCTCGGCGAGCGGTCGTCGCGGCGGATGGGCAGCCCGAGCAGCACCGGCACCTTGCGGCCGTCGGCCTCGGTGAAGGCGATGGTGGGGTCGGGCTCGGCCGGGGCGTTGACGAAGGAGACGAACCGAGACAGCTTGTCGGGGTCGTTGAGCACCCCGGCCCACTCGTCGGTGTAGCTGTCCACGTGGGCCTGCATGGCCGCCTCCAGCTCGGCGCCGATGCCCAGGCTGTCCTCGCACACCACCTGCCGCAGGTGCTCCAGGCCGGTGCGCCCGTCGGTGCCCAGCGACTCCATCCACGGCGCGGTGCGCTGCAGCCGGTCGGCGGTGCGGACGTAGAACATCAGGTACCGGTCGATGTAGCTGACCAGGGTGGCGTCGTCGAGGTCCTGGGCCAGCAGCTCGGCGTGGCGCGGGGTGAAGCCGCCGTTGCCGCCGACGTAGAGGTTCCAGCCGTGCTCGGTGGCGATCACGCCGACGTCCTTGCTCCGCGCCTCCGCGCACTCCCGCGCACAGCCGGAGACGCCGAGCTTGATCTTGTGCGGCGAGCGCAGCCCGCGGTAGCGGTTCTCCAGGGCCACGGCCATGGCCACCGAGTCCTGCACGCCGAAGCGGCACCAGCTGGAGCCGACGCACGACTTCACGGTGCGCAGCGACTTGCCGTAGGCCTGGCCCGACTCCATGCCCGCGTCGATCAGCCGCTTCCAGATGGCCGGCAGCTGCTCCACCCGCGCACCGAACATGTCGATGCGCTGGCCGCCGGTGATCTTGGTGTACAGCCCGAAGTCGCGAGCCACCTCGCCGATGACGATGAGCTTGTCCGGGGTGATCTCCCCGCCGGGCACCCGCGGCACCACCGAGTAGGTGCCGTTGCGCTGGATGTTGGCCAGAAAGTGGTCGTTGGTGTCCTGCAGCGACGCCTGCTCACCGTCGAGCACGTGCCCGGTGCCCAGCGAGGCGAGGATGGAGGCCACCACCGGCTTGCACAGGTCGCACCCAGCACCCTTGCCGTGCTGGGCGATCAGCGCCGAGAAGGTGCGGATGCCGGTGGCCCGGACGATCTCGAACAGCTCGGCCCGGCTCTGGGTGAAGTGCTCGCACAGCGCGGTGGACATCTCCACCCCCGCCGAGGCGAGCAGCGTCTTGAGCATGGGCACGCAGCTGCCGCAGGTGGTGCCGGCGCTGGTGCACGCCTTCAGGCCCGCAACGTCGCAGCAGCCGCCGGCGATGGCCGCGCCGATGGTGCCCTTGGTGACGGCGTTGCAGGAGCAGACCTGGGCGTCGTCGGGCAGCGAGCCCACTCCCACCTGCGCTCCGGCCGGGGAGATCAGCGCCGCGGGGTCGGCAGGCAGCGGGTGCCCGACCAGCGGGCGCAGCGTGGCGTAGGCGCTGCTGTCGCCCACCAGCACCCCGCCGAGCAGGGTCTGGGCGTCGTCGGAGACGACGAGCTTGGCGTAGGTCCCGGCGACGGCGTCGTTGAGCACCACCTCCAGCGCGCCGGGGGTGGCCGCCTGGGCGTCGCCGAAGCTGGCCACGTCCACCCCGAGCAGCTTCAGCTTGGTGGACAGGTCCGCGCCGGGGAAGCTCGCCTCGCGGTGCAGCAGCCGCTCGGCCACCACCTCCGCCGACGCGTAGCCGGGACCGACCAGGCCGTAGCAGCGGCCCTCGATGGCGGCGCACTCGCCGACGGCGTAGATGGCGGGGTCGCTGGTGCGGCAGCCGGTGTCCACCAGCACGCCGCCGCGCTCGCCGACGGCCAGGCCGGCGTCGCGGGCCAGCTGGTCGCGCGGTCGCACCCCGGCGGAGAACACCACCAGCGAGGCGTCGATGGTGCCGCCGTCGGACAGGCCGACGCGCAGCCCACCCTCGGGCAGCTCGGTGATCTCCTGGGTGCCCACCCCGGTGTGCACCGTGAGCCCGAGCTTCTCCACCAGGTTGCGCAGCAGCGCGCCGCCCCCGGCGTCCACCTGCAGCGGCATCAGCCGCGGCGCGAACTCCACCACGTGCGGGGTGATGCCCATCAGGTTCAGCGCGTTGGCCGCCTCCAGGCCGAGCAGCCCGCCCCCGACCACCACGCCCGTGGGACGGCCCTGGGCCGCGGCCGCCTCAGCCGCGGCGCGGATGCCGTCCAGGTCGGCCAGGGTGCGGTAGACGAAGCAGCCGGCGGAGTCGCGTCCGGGCACCGGGGGCACGAAGGCCGAGGAGCCGGTGGCCAGCACCAGCGCGTCGTAGCCGAGCACCTCCCCCGAGGTGGTGGTGACGGTGCGCGCGGCGCGATCGATGGCCAGGGCGGTCTCCCCCAGGCGCACCTGCACCTGTTCGTCGCCGGCGTAGTCGTTGCCGGCCAGCGCCAGCGAGCTCGCGTCCCAGCCGCCCACGTAGGAGGAGAGGGCGACCCGGTCGTAGGCGGCCACGGGTTCCTCGCTGAGCACCGTCACCTGCCAGGTGTGGTCGACGTCACGCTCGCGCAGCGCCTCCACGAACCGGTGGCCCACCATGCCGTGGCCGACCACGATCACGGTCCGGCTGCTCATGCGACGCCGCCCCGGGCCGAACCGGCGGGCGTGTTGGCGGCGACGCTCGCGGCGGGCAGGGTGGGGCGGCGCAGGTAGATGGCCCAGGTGACCAGGGCACACACCGCGTAGAACCCGAGGAAGACCCAGAAGGCCATGGTCGCCGACTTGGCCGGGGAGTTGTAGGAGGCCCGCAGCACCAGGTTGATGGCCACCCCGCCGAGGGCACCCACCGAGCCGGCGATGCCGATCAGCGCCCCGGACATGGTGCGCGACCACGCGGCCGCCTCCGCCGCGGTGCCGCCGGCCTCGACCACACCGCGCGACTTGGCCTCGAAGATCGCCGGGATCATCTTGTAGGTGGAGCCGTTGCCGATGCCGGAGAGGATGAACAGCAGGATGAAGCCGACGACGAAGGCGACCATCACCGTGCCGCTGGCTGCCCCTGCGGCGCCGTCGTCCACCGTTCCGGCAACCACCAGCACGCCGGCGGCGGCGATCATCGACACGAACGTGTAGAGGGTGATCCGCCCGCCGCCGATGCGGTCGGCGAGCATGCCGCCGAGCGGGCGGGACAGCGAGCCCAGCAGCGGGCCGATGAAGGCGATCTGCGCGGAGTGCAGGGCGGCCTCGGCCTGCATGGCCGGCGTGGCCGCCACCGCCCCGCCGCCGGTGAGGTCGGCCAGGAAGTTGATCTGCAGCACCTGGCCGAAGGCGAAGCTGAAGCCGATGAACGAGCCGAACGTGCCGATGTAGAGGAAGGACATCACCCAGGCGTCGCGGAAGTGCAGCACGTCACCCAGCGAGCGGAGGTTCACCCGCTGGTTGCCCAGGTTGTCCATGAACACCGCGGCCCCGACGGCGGCACAGGCGATGAGCACCAGGTACACCGCGCAGACCAGCTCTGGGGACCGGTTGCCCGCGGTGGCGATGACCAGCAGGCCGATCAGCTGGATGGCCGGCACCCCGATGTTGCCGCCGCCGGCGTTGAGGCCCAGCGCCCAGCCCTTGAGCCGCTGCGGGTAGAAGGCGTTGATGTTGGTCATCGAGGAGGCGAAGTTGCCGCCGCCCACCCCGGCGAAGGCCGCGATCACCAGGTAGGTGGTGTAGGAGGCGGGGTTGAGCATGAAGTACAGCGTGAGCAGGGTGGGCACCAGCAGCACCAGCGCGCTGAAGATGGTCCAGTTGCGTCCGCCGAAGCGCGCGGTGGCCACCGTGTAGGGCAGCCGCAGCACGGCGCCGACCAGGGTGGGCACGGCGACCAGGAAGAACTTGCCTGCGGCGTCGATGCCGTACACCGACATCGGCATGAACAGCACCATCACCGACCAGATCGACCAGATGGAGAAGCCGACGTGCTCGGCGACCACCGACCAGATGAGGTTGCGCCGGGCGACGTTCTTGCCACCGGCCTCCCAGGCGGCGACGTCCTCGGCGTCCCAGTGCTCGATGTAGTGCTTGCGCCTGCGGGTCCGGCTGCCGCTCGCGTGGCTGTCCTGCGTCGTGGTCACTGTGGGCCTCTCCTCCTCGCGGGAGGCCCACAGTAGGGACGTCGTGTTGCGCCCAGCCTGCGCCCGGTGAACCCGACGTCACGACCTCCTCACGCCCGTGCGCGCGACGGTGTGAGGCCGAGCCGGGCACCGTCGGCCCTGCTCAACGGGCGCCCGGTGCTACAGCAGGTACCGGAAGATCGGGCTCTCCGGCGGGATCAGCTGCACGTCCGGCGGCGCCAGCCGCATGCGCTCCAGCAGCGCGGGCAGGTCGTCCGGGCGGCTCAGCTCGATGCCCACCAGCGCCGGCCCACGCTCCCGGTTGTTGCGCTTGACGTACTCGAACAGGGTGATGTCGTCGTCCGGGCCCAGCACCTCGTCCAGGAAGCCGCGCAGCGCACCCGGCTCCTGCGGGAAGTCCACCAGGAAGTAGTGCTTGCGGCCCTCGTGCACCAGCGCGCGCTCGACGATCTCGCCGTAGCGGCTCACGTCGTTGTTGCCACCGGAGACCATCACCAGCGTGGTGGTGCCGGGCTCCACCGCCACCACGGTGCCCAGCGCGGCCGCGGCGAGCGCGCCCGCGGGCTCGGCGATGATGCCGTCGGTCTGGTACATCGCCAGCATCTCCACGCACACCTGGCCCTCGGCGACGCTCACCAGCTCGGCGCCGGAGTCGCGGATGATCGGATAGGTCACCTCGCCGGCGCGGCGCACGGCGGCGCCGTCGACGAAGGGGTTCACCTCGGCCAGGCCCACCGGACCACCCGCAGCCAGCGCGGCGGCCATGCACTGCGCGCCGGCCGGCTCCACGCCGACCACGCGGATGCCGGGGTGGCGCTCCCGCAGCCAGGACAGCGCGCCGGCGAGCAGGCCGCCCCCGCCCACCGGAAGCACGATGGTGTCGGGCGGGCCGTCCAGCTGGGCCAGTGCCTCGGCCAGGGCGGTGCCCTGCCCGGCGATGGTCCGCGGGTGGTCGAAGGCGGGCACCACCACGGCGCCGGTGCGCGCGGAGTCGGCCGCCGCGGCGGCGGCGGAGTCGTCGTAGCTGTCGCCGAGCACGATCAGCTCGATCATGTCGCCACCCAGCGCGGCGATGCGGTCGCGCTTCTGCCGCGGGGTGGTGCGGGGGACGTAGATGCGGCCGCGCACGCCGGTGGTGGCGCAAGCGTAGGCCAGGCCCTGCGCGTGGTTGCCGGCGCTGGCGCTGACCACGCCGGCCGCGCGCTCGTCGTCGTCCAGCTGCGCCACGAAGTTGAAGGCGCCACGCACCTTGTAGGAGCGCACCACCTGCAGGTCCTCGCGCTTGAGCAGCACGGTGCCGCCCACCCGGGCGGAGAGCCGGCGGTTGACCTCCACCGGGGTGGTGGGCACGTGCCCGGCCAGGCGCTGGGCGGCGTCCTCCACCATCGCGGCGTCGACGTCACCAGCGCTGGCGGGAGCGGCGCTGGGCGGGGGTGTGCTGGGGTGGGTGCTCACAGCTGCTCGCGGACCAGGACCGAGGTGTGCAGCAGGCCGTCCAGCGCCTCGGGCGTGGAGTGCGGGTGCAGGGCGTGCACCGCCAGCCGGAACAGCAGCGCGCGCAGCAGCATCTGCGGCCACTCCGGCAGCTGCTCCCCGCTGGTCAGCAGCTCCTCGTCGGCGTTGCCCCAGGCGAGGGCGTCCACCACCGCCACGGCGGAGCCCCACGCGGCCGGGCGCCAGAAGGGGGTGAGCTCGGTGATGCCGGGCTCGGCGGCACCGGCGAAGAGCACCGTGCCGAACAGGTCACCGTGCACCAGCTGCGCCGGGGACTCCACCGGCGTGCGCGCCTCGGCCAGCTCCTGCCACAGGTCGCTGGCCAGCAGCACCTCCAGGCCCGCACCGGCCGGGCGCTCAGCCCAGGCCGCCGCGTCGGCGACGGCGAGGAAGTCGGCCGGGTCCACGGCACCGGTGAGGAACCGGGGCCGCTTGGCGCTCTCCAGCGCGGTGTGCAGACGCTGGGCGACCTCGACCACCTCGAGGTGACGGGGCTCGGGCTGACCGGTGAGGAAGGTGTCGGCCGTCCAGCCGGAGACCACCCAGCGGCCGTCGGTGGAGCGCACCGGGCGGGCCAGGCGGACGCGGTCGATCACCAGCGTCTCGCGCACCCCGGCTGACCAGGTGGCGCGGGCGTGGTCGGCACCCGGGGTGAGGACCACGTCCCCGCAGCGCCACCCGCTGCTCCACTCCGAGCCCAGCGGCTCCGGCTCCACGTTGCGCAGGCCGAAGGTGGCCAGCACGTGCGGAGGTGGCTCGTCCGCAGGGCTCGCCTGCGGGGTGGACGCATCAGTGACACTCACTCGTCGCAGGCTACCGGTGCGGCCCTGTCGACCACCGGATCCCCGGGGCGTTCCGGGCCCTTGTCGCCCCTGGCGACGCCAGAGAAGGGCGACAAGGGCCCGGAAGCCGTGCACCGAGGAGCGCGCGGCGGTGCAGCTCGGCCGGTCCTAGTAGGTCGGCAGCGAGGTGTCCACCTGCTTGGCCCAGGCGAGCACACCACCCTGCAGGTGCGTGGCGTCGGAGAAGCCCGCCTTCTTGATCGCGGCGAGCGCCTCGGCCGAGCGCACCCCGGACTTGCAGTGCAGCACGATCGGCTTGTCGTGCGGAAGCTCCGACAGTGCCTCCCCGGAGAGGATGCGGTCCTTGGGGATGAGCCTGGCGCCAGGGATGCGGACGATGTCCCACTCCACCGGCTCGCGGACGTCGATCAGCTCGAAGTCCTTGCCGGCGTCCATCATGTCCTTGAGCTCAGGGGCGGTGATGGTGCTGCCGGTCGCCGCCTCCCGCGCGGAGTCCGAGACCACGCCGCAGAACGCCTCGTAGTCGATGAGCTCGGTGACCTTGGTGGCCTCGGGGTCCTTGCGCAGCTTGATGGTGCGGTAGGTCATGTCCAGCGCGTCGTAGACCATCAGCCGGCCCAGCAGCGGCTCGCCGATGCCCATGATCAGCTTGATGGCCTCGGTGCCCATGATCGAGCCGATGGAGGCGCACAGGATGCCCAGCACACCACCCTCGGAGCAGGAGGGCACCATGCCCGGCGGCGGCGCCTCCGGGTACAGGTCCCGGTAGTTCAGGCCCTTGCCGTTGGGCGCGTCCTCCCAGAACACCGACGCCTGGCCCTCGAAGCGGTAGATGGAGCCCCACACGTAGGGCTTGCCCAGCAGCACCGCGGCGTCGTTCACCAGGTAGCGGGTGGCGAAGTTGTCGGTGCCGTCCAGGATGAGGTCGTAGTCGCGGAAGATGTCCAGGACGTTGTCGGCCTCCAGGCGCACCTGGTGCAGCACCACGTTGACCAGCGGGTTGATCTCCTCGATCGACTCCTTGGCGCTGACGGCCTTGGGCTTGTCGAGGTCGGACTGGCCGTGGATGACCTGGCGCTGCAAGTTGGACTCGTCGACCACGTCGAAGTCGACGATGCCCAGCGTGCCCACCCCGGCGGCGGCCAGGTAGAGCAGCGCGGGCGAGCCGAGCCCGCCGGCGCCGATGCACAGCACCTTGGCGTTCTTCAGCCGCTTCTGTCCGTCCATGCCGACGTCGGGGATGATGAGGTGCCGGCTGTAGCGGGCGACCTCCTCCTTGGTCAGCTCGGCGGCTGGTTCGACCAGCGGTGGCAGCTGGGTGGCGCTCGCCATGGTTTCTCCTGTTCGGGCGGTGCGTCGCACGTGCGGGGTGCGCGACGTTGCGTGTGCGTGCGTGCGTGTCGAGAAGCGATTCTCCAACCCTGCAACGCGCGGAGTGCCGTGGGGCTTCCCGAGCTGTTCAGCCGCGCGGAAACGGCCACGGGTTGAAGCGACAGGCGAACCCGTCGGCGGGCACGACACCGCCGGGGTCCACCGTGGCGATGGTGTTGTTGGCGGTGCTGATGGTCTGCTGCATCATCACCGGCGCCAGGCCGCCGTCGGACGCGCAGGCCTGGTGGGCGGCGTAGCCGATGCCGTGCCCCACCTCGTGGTTGATCGCGTACTGCCGGTAGGAGCCGATGTCACCCTGGAAGTCCACCGCGCCGCGGACCCACCGGGCCACGTTGAGCACCACCCGGTCGAGGTCGCTGGTGTAGCAGGACACCTCCAGCTTGATGGTGTAGCCGCAGACCTCGCGCACCGTGGTCGGCGTGGCCAGCGAGATCCGCAGCGCCGGCTGACCGGAGTCCACCCGCTGGAAGGCGTGCTTGAGCTCGCCGGTCCAGCTCTTGGGGTTGCTGAGTGTCTCGTCCACCATCCGCGCGAACGACTCCTCGCCGCCGAAGGAGGCGGTGTCCATGCCGTCCTCCACCTCGACGGAGTAGGTGGTCAGCTGGGCGGTCTCCGCGCCCACCCGGGGACCCGTTCCCGGCACCACGTGCCAGGTGCGGGTGGGCACGTCGGGCACGGGGCCGCCGTTCGGGAGCGCCCCGGAGGGGACGTCGGGGGCGAAGGTGCCGTCGCCCGGGGGACCCGGCACCGCGCTCTGCTCGGCAGTCGTCCCGGAGCCGGCCAGCTGGGTGCCGGGGGCGGGCTGCGGGGGCGCGGACTCCGCCGAGGTGGCGGTGCTGGGCCCCGAGCGCACCACGCCCACGCTGGCGATCACCGTGAGCACCACCAGCAGCGGAACGGCGTAGGCCCGCCAGCCGTAGGCGGCCACGAAGCGGCCCAGCGGTCCGCGGCGCGAAGCGGGCAGACCGGTCGGGCGGGGCACCGGCCGCTCGTCGCCGTCGCGGTCTTCCGGTGGCCGGCTCACGGCGCCCAGGTTGCCACACCGGGCCGTGCCCGGCGCCGAGGCACGCTCACCACTGGCCCTCCTGCACCTCCTGCAGCATCCCGCGGACGGCCCGAGCCACGGCCACCGGCCGCTCCATCTGCGCGACGTGCCCCACCTGGTTGAACACCAGCAGGCGGCTGCGCCGGATCACCGCGACCAGCTTGGGGGCGCGCTCCACGGTCACCAGCCGGTCCTTGGTGCCCCACACCACCAGCGTCGGGGCCTGCACCTTGCCGGCCACCGACCACAGCGAGCGGTGCGGCAGGGTCACCCAGGTCTGCAGGATGGCGTTGAAGGACTTGTTCAGCGCCGACGACGCCCACGACTGCCCCTTCCGCTCGTCGGCCTCCTGCACCGCTGCCGCGATCTTGTTCTCCGGCACCGCGTCCGGGTCGGCGAAGCACAGCCGGATCATCTGCTCGGCCCGCCGCTCGGCCGGGGTCTCGGCCAGCTGCTGGCGCACCAGCCGTCCGATGATGGGGACCACCGCGAGCACCATCCGCAGGTCGGACACCCGCCGCGGGTCCGGACGCAGGTCAGGCACCGCCGGCGAGACGAGCGTGAGGGTCTGCACCAGGTCCGGCCTGCGCGCCGCCACCAGGATGGCGATGGCCCCACCCATGGAGTTGCCGAAGAGGTGCACCGGTGCCGGTTGCTGCTCGAGGTAGTCGATCACCAGGTCGGCGCAGCCGGGCAGGGAGTAGTCACCGTCGGCTGGAGGCTCGCTGCGGCCGAAGCCAGGCAGGTCCAGCGCGTAGCCCGGCATGAGGGGGGCCAGGGCACCGGCGAGGTCGGTCCAGTTGGTGGCCGAGCCGCCCAGGCCGTGCACGTACACGGCCGGGACAGCGCCTTCCGGGCCGGGCGTGGTGCGCACGTGCACCGCCCGACCACCGACGTCGACCATCTCCCCCGGCCACTCCGTCCGGGTCAGGTCGACGGCACCCAGCTCGGCGTGCACGTCGGTGGAGAGGGCGGTCGGGGCGACCACGGTGGCCGGGGCTGCGTTGCGCATGGCAACCAGGATGCGGCATCTGCGCCCCTCCCGCAGACTCAGTGCCGCCGTCCCGGCCTGTGGGCGGAATGCGTCCCGAGCTCATTACCCGCGAGTAACCTGGGCGGGCACACCAGCGAGCGAAGGCGGGTTGATGACGGACGTGGGCACGGACCAGGCCAGTGCAGGCTCCTCGAGGTCGACCCCGGTGCCGCGGCGCAACGCGCGGCTGCCGCGGACCGCACGACGGGCGCAGCTGATGGCAGCCGCCCGGGACGTCTTCGTCGCCCGGGGCTACCACGCCACGGGCATGGAGGAGATCGCGCTCCGCGCCGGGGTCAGCAAGCCCGTGCTCTACCAGCACTTCCCCGGAAAGCTCGACCTCTACCTCGACCTGCTGCACAGCTACGTCGACGACCTGGTGCGCCTGGTGCGAGAGGCCATCAACTCCACGCCGGACAACAAGCTGCGGGTGCACGCGGCGGTGGCGGCGTACTTCGACTTCATCGACGCCGACGGCCAGGGCTACCGCCTCGTCTTCGAGTCCGACCTGCTGGGCGAGCCGTCGGTGCAGCAGCGGGTGGACCGGGGAACCGAGCAGTGCATCGACGCGGTCACCGAGGCGGTGATGGCGGACGCGGGGCTGGACCCGCAGCGGGCCCGGCTGCTGGCGGCCGGCCTGGTGGGCGCCAGCCAGGTGGGCGCCCGCTACTGGTTGGACTCCGACCGCCCCGTGCCCAAGGAGGAGGCAGTGGAGATCATCAGCTCGCTGGCCTGGGCCGGGGTCGGCCACCTGCCGCTGCACGCGGGACAGGAGCGGGAGCCGGCCAGACCGAGCTGAGACCCGGCCGGACGAGCCGCGGGGCAAGGATCGTCCCCGTCGGCCCGTCCGGGTGGGCGATCAGGCTGTTCCGAACCCCACGCGGCGGCCGTCAGCAGGGCCGATCTCGACGTAGGAGATGCGCGAGGACGGCAGCACGAAGCGGCGTCCCTTGTCGTCGGTGAGGGCCAGCACTCCGTCGCGCGCACCCTTGAGGGCAGCGTCGACCAGCTCCTGGACCTCGTCCGGCGACTGGCTGCTGCTCACCAGCAGCTCGCGCGGACTTTCCGCAATGCCGATCTTGACCTCCACGGGGAACCTCCGGTCCACAGACAACTACCTACGGCCCGAAGGCTAGTGCAGCCGCCCTCGCTGGACGCACCCCGCGGCTGTGCTGTCAGCGAAACCGGGGCCCCCAGCGAACCCGGGCCACAGCGAAACCGGGCCCACAGCCGAGGAGCAGAGCGTCAGCCCAGTCCCATGGCGCGCATCCGCCGGGTGTGCTGGTTCTGCAGGCGCCGGAACAGCTGGGCGAAGCCGACCAGACCGGAGGTGCTGGTGATGAGCAGCTCGGCGAGGTCGTCGCGCCGGGCCACCACGTGCTGGGCCTGGGTCACGGCCTCCCCCAGCAGCCGTCGCCCCCACAGCGTCAGCCGGGCGGCCAGCGCGGGGTCGGCGGCGCAGGCCGCGCTCACCTCCTGCTCGGCGAAGGCGGAGTAGCCGGTGTCGGCCAGCACGGCGCGCACGGTGGCCCCGGTCTCCTCGTCCAGCGCCCCGGCGATCTCCCGGTAGAAGTCGGCCGCCAGCCCGTCGCCCACGTAGGCCTTGACCAGCGACTCCAGCCACGAGTCGGGGGCGGTGAACTCGTGGTAGGAGTCCAGCGGGGCGATGAAGGGCTGCATGGCCTCCTGCACCGCCACCCCGCGCTCGGCCAGGAAGGCCTCCACCTGGTGGTAGTGGCCCATCTCCGCCGCGGCCATGGACGCCAGCGCCGCCCGGCCGTCGAGGGTGGGTGCAGTGCGCGAGTCCTGGGCGAGCCGGTCGAAGGCCGACAGCTCGCCGTAGGCCAGCACCCCCATCAGGTCGACCACGCCCGGGTGCAGTGCAGCGCTGACCTCGGCGCTCTCGGCGATGCTCATGGGGCGTGAGCCTAGTCCGGCCGACGCGTGTCGCATCTGTCATGGTGAGACCACTTCAGTGCCAGTTGCGGTTACCATGTAGTTCGAGCACCAAGCGACATGCGGGTGCTCAGAAACTGCGCGCGCACCAGCCTCCCACGCTGCCGCGCCTCGCCGGAGCCGCTCAGCGGCAGCCGCAGCGGGGGCGCCTCACGGAGTGCAGGCCGGGTCTGCCAACCGGATCCGTCAGGTGCGTGCTGGCCCGAGAGAGGCACGACCCCTGACTACTTCACCGCTTTCCGACACAGACACCACCTCCACGGACACCGCCGTGAACGAGAACGTCGTCGACCAGAGCGTCGACCACACCGCTGCGGGCACCGCCCCCGAGGACGCCATCGCCAAGCCCCTGGTGGGCGACGCGCCGGTGGCCCCGCAGTCGCCGTCCTTCGCCGAGCTGGGCGTGCGCTCGGAGATCGTCGAGGCCCTCAACGAGGTGGGCATCGAGCGCACCTTCGCCATCCAGGAGCTCACCCTGCCGCTGGCGCTGGCCGGCGACGACCTGATCGGCCAGGCTCGCACCGGCATGGGCAAGACCCTGGGCTTCGGGGTGCCGCTGCTGCACCGCATCACCACCGACGGCTCCGGCACCACCACCCTGGACGGCACCCCCCGCGCCCTCATCGTGGTGCCCACCCGCGAGCTGTGCGTGCAGGTCACCCAGGACCTCAAGGACGCGGGCAAGCACCTCGGCATCCGGCTGCTGTCCATCTACGGCGGGCGCCCCTACGAGCCCCAGGTCGCGGCGCTGCAGAAGGGCGTCGACGTCGTCGTCGGCACCCCCGGCCGCCTGCTCGACCTGGCCCAGCAGGGCCACCTGGTGCTCGGCAAGATCGGCGTCCTGGTGCTCGACGAGGCCGACGAGATGCTCGACCTCGGCTTCCTGCCCGACATCGAGCGCATCCTGCGCATGGTGCCGGACAAGCGCCAGACCATGCTGTTCTCCGCCACCATGCCCGGCCCGATCATCACCCTGGCCCGCACCTTCCTCACCCAGCCCACGCACATCCGCGCCGAGGAGCCGGACTCCTCCGCGGTGCACGATCGCACCACCCAGCACATCTACCGCGCCCACGCGATGGACAAGGTGGAGATGCTCAGCCGGGTGCTGCAGGCCAAGGACCGCGGCCTGTCCATGATCTTCACCCGCACCAAGCGCACCGCGCAGAAGGTCGCCGACGAGCTCGCCGACCGCGGCTTCGCCGTGGGCGCCGTGCACGGCGACCTCGGCCAGGGCGCCCGTGAGCAGGCCCTGCGCGCGTTCCGCACCGGCAAGATCGACGTGCTGGTGGCCACCGACGTCGCCGCCCGCGGCATCGACGTCACCGACGTCACGCACGTGGTCAACTACCAGTGCCCGGACGACGAGAAGACCTACGTGCACCGCATCGGCCGCACCGGCCGGGCCGGCAAGACCGGTGTGGCGGTCACCCTGGTGGACTGGGACGACCTGCCCAAGTGGCAGCTGATCGACAAGGCGCTCGGCCTGGGGCTGCCCGAGCCCGAGGAGACCTACTCCAACTCGCCGCGCCTGTTCAGCGACCTCGACATCCCCGAGGGGATCACCGGCCGCCTGCCCCGGGCCGAGCGCACCCGCGCCGGCCTCGGCGCCGAGGTGCTCGAGGACCTGCCCGGCTCCCGCACCGGCGGCAAGAGCGCTCGTTCCGGCGGCCAGGGCCGCTCCGCCGGCGCCGATCGGCACGAGCACGGCAGCCGCCAGGAGGGCACCGACAAGCCCGCAGGGGCCGGTCGCCGCGGACCGCGCAGGCGCACCCGGGGCGGCTCCGCCGACGGCGCGCCCGCCGGCACGGGTGAGGCCACCCAGGCCACGGTCGCTCCGTCCACGGCAGGCACCGAGGGTGGCGAGGGCGGCGACGCACCCCGCAAGCGCCGTCGTCGCCGTCGCGGCGGATCGGGCGGCAACGCCGCGGGCGAGACGCCGGCCACCAGCACCGTCAGCGCTGACTGACCTGCTCCCCCGTGCTGGCACCGGAGCGGCGCACGCGAGCTGACGTGCTGGCCGCCACGGCGATCGTCCTGGTCGTCGTGGTGGCCGCCGCGCTGCTGTGGTGGCGCAGCGACGCCCGGGCCACCACCTCGGTGGTCGCCGAGGAGCCCGCCGCCGCGCTGGCCGCCGCGACCACGGTGCCACCGACGCTGAGCGAGTCCTGGCAGGCGCCGTCGGCCGCCACCACCGCCCCGGTGGTCGCCGGTGGGGTGGTGGCCACCGCCGACGGCTCCGAGGTGGCCGGGCGCACGCCCAGCACCGGCCAGACCCGGTGGAGCTACACCCGCGCCAACAGCACGCTGTGTGCCGCGGCCGGGCAGTGGAGCCTGGTGGTCTCGGTGTACCGCACGGACCGCGGCTGCAGCGACGTCACCGCGCTGCAGGCCTCGACCGGAGCCCGCGGCGCGCAGCGGACCAGCCTGGCCGACGACCAGGTGACGCTGCTCGGCGACGGGGTCTACCTCGCCTCCATCGGCTCCACCCGCACCGAGGTGTGGCGCTCGGACCTGGTGCGCACCATGGAGCTGGGCCGGGTGGACGCCCCGGTCAACCCCGGCTCGCAGCCCCGCGAGGGGTGCGCGATCCGGTCGGTGGCCTCCTCCACCAGCCGCGTCGCGGTGGTCTTCTCCTGCCCCGGCGAGGCCGGCGAGCGGCTCTCGCTGTTCGGCCCCACCCCCGACGACGCCACCAAGCCCGCCGAGCTGGCGACCACCCTGCTGGGCGTGGACGGCGCCCGTGCGGTGGCCGAGGCCGGCGACCGCACCGTGGTCTACCTGCCCGGTGAGCAGCCCGTCCTCACCGTCTACGACTCCGGCGCGCGGCCGGTGAGCACCGTCCCGGTGGCCGCCGCCGACGCCCCGCCCCCGCGCACCGGCTCAGCCGAGGGTGCGCGCCTGGTGGAGCCCACCACCACGCTGGGTTCCACCCTGCTGTGGTGGACCGGTCGCGCCACCGTGGCGCTGCGCACCGGCGACTACTCCACCGCGTGGGCGCAGCCCGGTGCGCTGGGCCCCGGGGTGGAGATGGCCACGCAGCTGCTGCTGCCGGTGCCGGAGGGCATCGCGGTGCTCTCCCCCGCCACCGGTCTGCGGATGCGCACCATCGACGTGCCGCGTCCGGCGGGGTCAGTACCTCCCGGCCAGGCGCTGGAGCTGGCGGTGGCCGGGACGGTGGTGCTGGAGCAGCGCGGTGCGACGGTGGTGGCGCTCAGCTGACGGCGACGTCGACCGTCACCAGCTGCGCCCCGTCGTCCCAGTGCGCCAGCAGGTTCTCCGCCAGCTCGCGGTAGGCCTGGGCGCCCTTGTTGCGTGGACCGGTGAGCACCGAGCTGCCCGACGCCGACGCCTCGGCGAAGCGCACCGTGCGCGGGATCGGGGGCGACAGCAGGGGCAGCTGGTAGCGGTCGGCGACGTCAGCGAGCACGTCCCGGCTGTGGGTGGTGCGCGAGTCGTACAGCGTGGGCAGCACGCCCAGCATCGCCAGCTCGGGGTTGGTGATGGCCTGCACGTCGGCCACCGTGCGCAGCAGCTGTCCCACCCCGCGGTGCGCCAGCGTCTCGCACTGCAGCGGCACCAGCACCGCGTCGGCGGCCGTCAGCCCGTTGAGGGTGAGCACCCCCAGCGACGGGGGGCAGTCGATGATCACCACGTCGAAGTCGTCGGCCACGGTGGCCAGCGCCCGCTTGAGCGCGTACTCCCGGCCAGGGCGCATCAGCAGCATCGCCTCCGCGCCGGCCAGGTCGATGGTCGCCGGCATCAGGCGCGGGCCCTCGACCACGTCCAGCAGCACCGTCGCGGCGGTGGCGTCGCCGAGCAGCACCTCGTGGGCAGATGCGGTGAGCCCGTCCGGGTCGTGGCCCAGGCTGAAGGTGAGACAGGCCTGCGGATCGAGGTCGACGAGCAGGACTCGTCGCCCCAGCGCCGCCAGCGCCGCCCCCAGGGACGCCACCGTCGTGGTCTTGGCCACTCCGCCTTTTTGGTTCGCTACCGCCAGGGTGAAGGTCACCGGCAGATACTCCCACGCCGGGACCGCGGTCAGGCGCAGCAACGCAGCTCTGCTAGCGCGCGTCCCGCACCAGGGCCATGCTGGGACGATGCCCCCGCTCACCGCGAACCCACAGCCGGGCGCAGCCACCGACCCGGCTGAGGACCTCGGCCTGTTCGGCCCGGACAGCATCACCTGGCGGGTGCTGGCCGACCCGGCCATGGGGATCGGCGGGCTGCGGGCGCTGTTCCTGCAGGCGCTGCACCCGCTGGCGATGGCCGGGGTCTACGAGCACTCCGACTACCAGGCGAGCTTCTGGCCACGGTTGCGCCACACCGCCGAGTACGTCAGCACCGTGGGGTTCAGCCCCACCGCGCAGGTGGAGTCCGTGGCGGCCCGGGTGCGCCAGATGCACACCCTGGTGCACGGCACCGACGCGGTGACAGGTCTGCGCTACTCCGCCCAGGACCCCGACCTGCTGACCTGGGTGCACGTGACGGAGGTGTCCAGCTTCCTGCACACGGCGCGGCGCGGCGGCCTGACGCTCACCGGGGCCGAGCAGGACCAGTTCCTGGCCGAGCAGGTCCGGGCGGCGCGACTGCTCGGGGCGGACGAGGTGCCCGCCAGCCGGGCGGAGGTGGCGCAGTACCTGCAGCGGGTGCGCCCGCAGCTGCGGTGCAGCTCGGCCACCCGCGACGCCGCCCGGGTGCTGCTGGTGCCGCCGATGCCGTGGCGGGTGCAGCTGCTCACCCCGGCACGCCCGGCCTGGTCGGCGGTGGCGCTGCTCGGGTTCAGCCTGCTGCCGGCCTGGGCGCGGCGGATGTACCGGCTGCCCGGCCTGCCCACCACCGACCTGGCGGCGGGGGTGCTGCTGCGCGGGCTGCGCACCGTGGCGCTGGCGCTGCCGGAGCGGGTGCGGGTGGGCCCGCCCGTTCAGCAGGCCTGGGCGCGGGCGGCTAGCTCCACCACTGGGTCCACAGCAGACCACCCGTGAGCGCCAGCACCACCGCAGCGGAGCCCACGGCCGCGGCCGGCCCTCGGCGGTCGCCGTAGACCTGCACCAGCACCGCGGCCAGCGCCACCAGCAGGTGCGCGGCCATCATGGTGGCCGGTGGGCCCATGGCCCCGCGCTGCGCGGCCAGCACCGTGGCGCCCACCACCACCACGGCGAGGATCACCAGGCCGCCGGTGAGCACCCCGGAGATCATCCGCACCAGCCCAGCCAGGCGCTCGCCCGCGCTCGGGCCCCCGGTGTACGTCTCTCTCCTGCGCACGGTGCTCACGGCGCCAACCCCGCCCACGGCGCCAGCTCCGGCGCCTGCCGGCCCAGGTCGCAGCTGCGGCGGACGTCGCACCAGGAGCACTGCGCCCCCGGGCTCGGCGGGAACAGCACGTCGGGGTCGCCTCCGGCAGCGAGCGTGTCCGTGGTCAGCTGGATCTCCTGCGCCGACTCCTCGGCCCGCTGCTGGTGCCGGGCGAGGGACTCCGGCGTGTGGTCGAAGGCGAGCACCTCGCCGGTGGGCAGGTGGTGCAGCTCCACCCGGCGGCAGGGCTTGCGCAGGGTGCGCCGGGTGGCCAGCACGTACAGGGCCAGCGCCTGCGAGCCCCGCGCGTCGTCCACGGTCAGCGGGCGGCGCCCGGTCTTGTAGTCCACCACCACCAGCTCGGTGCCCTCCGGTGCCTGCTCGTTCACCCGGGCGTCGATGCGGTCGACGCGCCCCTCCGCAACGATGGCGCCCACCGGGGCGGCCACCCAGCGCTCCAGGCCCACGGGCTCCACCTCGGCCGCGCCACCGTCGAGGGACTCCACGTAGTCGGCCACCCAGTCCTGGGCACGCTCGCGGTAGCGCGCGGACTGCTCGGCGTCGGCGAACCCGCTGGCGCCCTGCACCGCGCTCCACGCGGTGCGCACCTGCGCGCGGGCGTCCTCCACCGTGCGGCGGGCGGCGGGCTGGTCGAAGAAGGTGCGCAGCGCGGCGTGCACCACCGCGCCCACGGTGTTGTGCGCCCACGCCCCGGCTCGGGGTGGCGCGGGGCGGTCCAGGTAGGTCATCCGGTAGCGGCGGCGGCAGGCGGTCCAGGTGCCCAGCTTGGACGGGGTGACCTTGACCAGCCTCGTGGGCATCCCGTCGAGGCCCAGCTGGTCGCTGCCCCCGGGGGCCACCGCCCGGCGGCGGCCGCTCACCGCCGCACCACCGTGGCGCCGGTGGCGGCGTCCAGCAGCTGCTCGTAGTCCTGCGGCCCAGTGGTGTGCGTGCCGAGGCGCACCACCTTGTTGCGCCCGTGGTAGTCGCTGGAGCCGGTGGTGAACAGCCCCAGCTCGGCGGCCAGGCTGCGCAGGTGGCGGCGGTCGCGGTCGTCGTGGTCCACGTGGTCGACCTCCACCCCGCCCAGCCCTTCCGGGACCAGCTCGGCGATGGCGTCGTCGGTGAGCATCGCGCCGCGGCTCTGCGCCCGGCAGTGGGCCAGCACGCTCACCCCGCCGGCGGCGGCCACCAGGTGCACCCCGCGCAGCAGCGGGGTGTCCTCCTTGTGCACGTAGTAGCGGCCACGGCTGGACAGCAGGTCGCTGAACGCCTCGCCCACCGAGGCCACCACTCCGGCCTCCATGAGCGCGCGGGCCAGGTGCGGCCGGCCCGCCGAGGGGCCCGCCGCCGACAGCACGGCGTCGGGGTCGACCGGCAGGCCGTCAGCAGCCATCCGCTCCGCCATCACCCGCAGCCGCCGGGTGCGCTCCCCGCGCAGCCGGAGCCGCTCGGCCGCCAGCTCGGGGTGCTCGGGGTCGAACAGGTAGGCCAGCAGGTGCACCGCGACCTGGCGCCCACCCGCGCCGGGCCCGAAGCCCTCGGCCGGGGAGGCGCAGGACAGCTCCATGCCCGGCACCAGGGTGAGGCCCTCCGGCAGCGCAGCAGCAGCCTCCGCCCACCCGGAGGTGGTGTCGTGGTCGGTCAGCGCCACCACGTCCAGCCCCGCGGCGGCGGCGGCGGTCACCAGCTGGGCGGGGGTGTCGGTCCCGTCCGAGACCTTCGAGTGGGTGTGCAGGTCGATGCGCACGCGTCCTCACTCCTTCCTGGTCCCTGGATCGGCTGTCCTGCCCGGCGGGCACGTGCCCGCCGGGTAGGACAGAAAGCGACTGTCGCTGGTGCGCTAGGCCTTCGGCTCGGGGCGGCCGGGCTGCTCGCCGCCGCGCGCCTCGCCGTAGGAGCGCTTGGGCACCATCACCTTGCGGCGGAAGATGCAGACCACGGTGCCGTCCTGCTTGTAGCCCTTGGTCTCCACGTACACCACGCCGCGGTCGTCCTTGGACTTCGACGGGGTCTTGTCCAGCACCTCGGTCTCGCCGTAGATGGTGTCGCCGTGGAAGGTTGGCTTCACGTGGCGCAGCGACTCCACCTCGAGGTTGGCGATCGCCTTGCCGCTGACGTCGGCGACGCTCATGCCCAGCAGCAGCGAGTAGATGTAGTTGCCCACCACGACGTTCTTGCCGAAGTCGGTGGTCTCCTCGGCGTAGTTGGTGTCCAGGTGCAGCGGGTGGTGGTTCATGGTGATGAGGCAGAAGAGGTGGTCGTCGTACTCGGTGACCGTCTTTCCGGGCCAGTGCTTGTACACATCGCCGACCTCGAACTCCTCGTAGTACCGACCGAACTGCACCGTCTACCTCCAGGCTGGGTTCCACGGGGCGCAGTGCCCCGGTTGATCTTTGTCCGACGTGACGTCTCAGTGTGACGGAGTGAGCCAGGCCATCGTGCGGCGACCCGCGGGCGGCCGGCCCGCCGCGCTACCCGGTCGCGGGGAGCCCGAGGTGGCCGGGGGCCGTCACAGCGTGACTGCGGAGCGGCCGGGGTCGCGGACGTCCACGCCCGCCTCCTCCCACGCCTCCCGCAGCGCCTGGGCGCCGCGCAGCCGGACCCAGGCCGCCTCGGTGCCGGTCACCGGCACCACCTCGAGGAAGCGCACCGGGTCCATCGGCTCGGCCAGCGCCAACTCCGGGACGTCGCTCTCGCCCAGCACCACCGCGGTGAAGGCCGAGCCCTCCCAGAGCGGCTCGCGCAGGTCGATCAGCGCGTCGGGCTGCAGCACCAGTCCCTCGACGACGGGAGCAGCGGCCAGGATGGCCAGCGTGCGCACCACGCCGTCGACCCCACCCCGCACTGACAGCACCAGCTCGGCGCGGGGCCCGTGCACGCTGTCGGTCATGATCGCCTCGGGGTCACCCATGGGGTGGCGCGAGCAGCCCACGGTGGCGTAGCGAACCATCCGGTCGGAGTCGGGCCCGAAGCGCAGCACGTCCAGCGACTGCACCCCGAGAAAGGTCACCGACGCCCGCTCGGGAGCCGGCCCGACGATGTGGGTGCGCAAGTGGACGTCTACCTGGTCGAGCACCTCAGCCATTGCCCCATTGAACCAGTCGTGTCGTGCTGGCTCAGCCCTGGTTGCCCATCGACAGCTTGCTCAGCAGGTCGCGGGCCCGCTCGGCGGTGCGCGGCTCGCACAGCACGTCGTAGCGTCCCGCGACCAGCTGCATGGTGGAGGAGAAGTCCCGCTGGCCCTTGGTGGCGCCGTAGGTCATGGCTCCGGAGATGAGGCCGAACACCACACCCACGACGATGCCGGTGATCAGCGGCACCGCCAGGCCGCCCTCGCCGAAGAGGCTGAGCAGCAGTCCCACGAACACGCCGAGCCAGGCGCCGGAGGCGGCACCGGCCCCCAGCACCTTGGGCCAGGTCAGCCGCCCCAGCACCCGCTCGACCTGCATGAGGTCGACTCCGACGATGGTCACGTCCTCCACCGAGAACTCGCGGTCTGACAGGTAGTCCACCGCCCGCTGAGCCTCGGCGTAGGTCGGGTAGGAGCCGATGGGCCATCCCGTCGGTGGGGTCGGCATCGACAACCCCTTGCCCTGGTTGGACAGCGCACGGTTGGACATGGGGCTGGTCATCGGTTCAGCTCCTTATCGGGATACGGACTGCAGTCTCTCCGGTGCAACGAACCGAGCACGCGTTTCGTGCCCGGTTCGTCGTTCGGATCAGCGCCGCTGCGCGTACTCCTTCAGCAGACCCCGACTGATGATCGTCTTCTGGATCTCGCTGGTGCCCTCACCGATGAGCAGGAACGGCGCCTCGCGCATGAGGCGCTCGATCTCGTACTCCTTGGAGTAGCCGTAGCCGCCGTGGATGCGGAAGCTCTGGGTGGTGACCTCGGCGCAGTACTCGCTGGCGAGCATCTTGGCCATGCCGGCCTCGACGTCGTTGCGCTTGCCGGTGTCCTTCAGCCGCGCGGCGTTCACCATCATCAGGTGCGCGGCCTCCACCTTGGTGGCCATCTCGGCCAGCTGGAAGGCGATGGCCTGGTGCTGGGCGATGGGCTTGCCGAAGGTCTCGCGCTGCTGGGCGTAGGCCACGGCCAGCTCGAAGGCGCGGATGGAGATGCCGCAGGCCCGGGCCGCCACGTTCACGCGACCGACCTCGACGCCGTCCATCATGTGGCCGAAGCCCTTGCCGGGCACGCCGCCCAGGATGTCGCTGGCCTTGGCCTGGTAGCCGTCGAACACCAGCTCGGTGGTGTCCACGCCCTTGTAGCCCATCTTCTCGAGCTTGCCGGGAATGGTGAGACCCGGCTTCACCTCGCCGAAACCGGAGGGCTTCTCGATGAGGAAGGTGGTGAGGTTCTTGTACGGCTTGTCCGCACCCTCGTCGGTCTTCACCAGCGCGGCGATCAGGGTGGAGGAGCCACCGTTGGTCAGCCACATCTTGGCGCCGTTGATGGTGTAGTCACCATCAGCGTTCTTGGTGGCCTTGGTGCGAATGGCGGCGACGTCGGAGCCCAGGCCCGGCTCGGACATGGAGAACGCGCCGCGGACCTCGCCGGTGGCCATTCGGGGCAGGTAGTACTCCTTCTGCTCCGGCGTGCCGTGGTGGATCAGCATGTAGGCGACGATGAAGTGGGTGTTGATGACGCCGGAGACGCTCATCCAGCCCCGGGCGATCTCCTCGACCACCAGCACGTAGGTCAGCAGCGACTCGCCGAGGCCGCCGTACTCCTCCGGGATCATGAGGCCGAACAGCCCCATCTCCTTCATCCCGTCCACGATCTCCTGCGGGTAGGTGTCGGAGTGCTCGAGCTCCTGGGCACGGGGAATGATCTCCTTGTCCACGAAGTCACGGACGGTGGAGAGGATCTCCTGCTGGATCTCCGTGAGGTCCGCAGTCTGGGCGAGCCGTGCCATAGAGAACACCTTTCCAAGGGGTCGGACGCCGCAGCGTGGTGAGCGCTGCGACGGGTTGCCGGCGAACGTGTCGGAGCGCCGGCTGCACACCGGGTCCCGTACAAGTTACTCGCCAGTATGGCGGCTGCACCCACAACGCCGCGAGGGGGTGTGCTGATGCACACCCCCTCACGAGCACGCCACGGGTGGCGTGCGGAAAAGCCTTGTCGCCCAGGTCAGACCGCGTCGGCTGCGTCCTTGGCCGCCTCGGCCTCGCTGCTCGCACCGTCGGTGGACAGCTCGCCGCCGGCGCTCTCCAGGTGGGCGCGGATGAACCAGTGGAAGAGCTCCAGCTCGCCGGACTGGCCGGTGAGCAGGTCCTCGGTCACCGGGTCCAGCTCGCCGACCTCCTCCATCGCCTTGCGGTGGTCACCGATGACGCCGGTGTAGACCACGTCCAGGGCACCGAGGTGGGCGATGGAGCCCGCACGGTTGACGGAGTAG
Source organism: Rhodococcus sp. Z13_19A (assembly GCF_058133575.1). NCBI lineage: Bacteria > Bacillati > Actinomycetota > Actinomycetes > Mycobacteriales > Nocardiaceae > Rhodococcus > Rhodococcus sp. Z13_19A. The sequence goes on along the minus strand of NZ_JBYUNN010000002.1, from coordinate 506,846 downwards.
TCGTCCCAGGTGCGGTCGCGCACCAGCGCGCCCGGGGTGCCGTTGGGCGAGGCGCCCAGGGTCGCGATGCGCTCCGCGACCGCGTCGGCCATCGCACGGACCGCCTCGACCTGGGGGTCGAGCATCTCGTGCACGGCGATGAACTGCGGGCCCACCACGTTCCAGTGCACGTGCTTGAGGGTCAGGTGCAGGTCGTTGAGTGCGTAGAGCCGCTTCTGGAGGGTCGCGGCCACCGTCGCGCCGTCCTCTGGGTTCATTCCGGGAACTGTGTAATGAAGTGAATTGGCCATGCCTGCACCATACTTCTTCGCCACGACGCGCGCCGGAGGAGTCGACGGCCGAACGCATCTTCGCAGATGAGGCGGGACAAGGCCGCGCCGGTGTGCAAAGATCGCGACGCCCGAAATGCGTGGTTCCGCTGTGGCCAGACGATCGGGTTCATCAACTCTCGCTGATACCCAGGGAGCACGATGCGTTCACGGTTGCGCGGTCCACTCGGTCTCGTCCTGGCCGCCCTGCTCACCTCGACGCTGGGCCAGCTGACCGTGGCCCCGCCGGCCGGGGCACAGGGCGCTACCGGCCCCGCCGCGCTCGTCGTGCTGGACGTCTCCGGATCGATGGCCGCGCCCGGCCAGGGCGGCGCCGCCCTCATCGAGCAGGCGCGCACCGCGGTGAGCAGCACCGTGGCCGCGCTGCCGGCCGGCTCGCAGGTGGGCCTGCGGGTGTACGGCTCGACGGTGGGCAGCGAGGAGTCCAACAAGGCCGCGGGCTGCCAGGACAGCAGGCTGCTGGTGCCGGTGGGCCCGGTGAACCCCGCTGCGATCAACGCCGCGCTGGGCAGCGTGCAGCCCAGCGGGTGGACGCCCATCGGGCTGGCCCTGCAGCAGGGCGCCAAGGACCTGCCGAGCACCGGTCCCCGCACCATCGTGCTGGTCTCCGACGGGCTGGACACCTGCGCTCCCCCGGACCCCTGCGAGGTGGCCAGGCAGCTCAGCGCCGACGGCGTGCCGGTGACCGTGGAGGCCATCGGCTTCAACCTGCCCGCCGGCGACCCGGCTCGCGGCCAGCTGCAGTGCATCGCCGGCGCCACCGGCGGCGAGTACCGCGACGCCGCCGACGCTGGCCAGCTCGCCGCGGCCCTGACCAGCTCCTCCCAGCGCGCCCTGCGGGGCTTCAACGCCGCGGGCGCCGCTGCCGGCGGTGGCGCCAGCCCCGTGGACGCGCCGTTCCTGCCCACCGACGGCAGCGCCGTGCGGGACACCATCGCACCGGGCCAGACCAAGTACTACGCCCTGCCCACCGCCGTGGACGACCGCCCGGAGACCTCCACCACCCTGGGCAACGACCAGCCCGCGACGGTGGCGGACAAGTCCTGCAAGGGCGAGCTGACCAGTGCCATCCTCAGCCCCAGCGCGAGCACGGTGGACAACGCGTCCAAGTCCTTCGACGGCCGGCAGTCGGTGACCGCGGTGAACAACCTCGGCGAGCGCACCAACGCGGTGCCCCCGCTGAGCAAGGACGCCTCGTACCCCAACCACGTCGCCGGCACCTGGTACCTCAAGGTCGAGCTCACCCGGCAGACCTGCTCCGGCGGCCAGCCTCCGCTGCCCCAGCGCGACTACCAGCTCCAGGTGAGCGTCAAGGGCCTCAGCGCCGCCTCGCCCGCCCCCGCCACCCCGCTGGTGGCCGGCAGCGCGTCCACCAACGCGCCCAGGCTGAGCCCCGCGACCCCGGTCCGCGACACCCTCCGCTTCGGCGAGACCGCCTGGTACGCCGTCGACGTGGCCAAGGGCCAGCGCCTGCGCGGGCTGGTGCTGGTGGGTGGCGACCCCTCCGCCGTGGACAACGCCTGCACGGGCGCCGGCACCGTCCAGCTCGTCAACGGCCGCGGCGACCGGGTGGACACCGACGTCTTCAGCTTCGACGGTCGCAAGCCCGCCGCGGCGGAGAGCGTCACCTCCAGCAACGAGGCCGTGGGGGAGACCAAGTCTGACTCCAGCAGCATCGCCGCGCCCGGCACCTACTACCTCACCGTCACCCTCGCCCAGGGCTCCTCCTGCACCGGCAAGCTGCCGGTGAGCGACCTGGAGTACCCGATCCGGGTGGAGGCCAGCACCGCCGCCTTCACCGCGCCCGTCACCGCCACCCCCACGCCCACCGCGGAGCCGGTCGCGGCCACCCCGGAGGCCGCCCCCGCCGAGCCCGACTCGGGCACCAGCCCGTGGTTGTGGGTCGCACTCGGCGTCATCCTGCTGGGGGCAGCAGCGGTGGCCCTCGTCGTGGTCCTCGTGCGCCGGTCCGCCGCCGCCGGCCACCAGGGTCCCGGACAGCCGTACTGATTGACCCCGACGACTAGACGCGCTCCGCCCGGAACTGCTGAACTGGACCGATGAGCACCCCACGCGGCGACGACACCCCGCCCAGCGATCCCTTCGCCAAGGCGCCCCGCCAGGACCCCTATGCGGGTGGCGGGCAGGACCCCTACGCCGGCGGGGGCTACCCGGAGCAGCAGCCCTACGCCCAGCCCGGTTACGGACAGCAGGAGTACGCCCAGCCTGCCTACGGGCAGGAGCACGGCCAGCAGTACGGCCAGCAGTACGGGCAGTACGGCGCTGAGCCCTACGGCCAGCAGTACCCCGGCTACCCGCAAGCCGCCCGTACCAACGGGATGGCCATCGCCGCGCTGGTCACCGCGCTGGCCGCCCTCCCGGTGACGGGGGGGCTGCTGTCGTTCGTCGGAGCAATCCTCGGCCACGTGGCCATGAGCCAGATGAAGCGCACCGGCGAGGAGGGACGGGGCATGGCGCTCGCCGGCATCATCATCGGCTGGTCGGTCACCGCGCTCTGGGTGCTGTTCGCCGGGTTCATCATCCTCGTCGCCATGGCCGCCTCCGACAGCTCCACCTACTAGACGGCCTGCCCCGGTGACCGCGACCGTCTCCAAGCCTCAGCTCGACGCCGCGCTGCGCAAGGCCGCGGCGGTGTGGGTGCAGCCCCAGGGCCACCCCAGCCGGCTGGTCTGGGGCGTGTGGTTCGCCCGCCCGCCGCTGGCGGGGTCGCTGCTGGTCGCCACCGGCGGCACCGAGCAGCAGGTCCCCGGCCTGGTCGACGGTGCTGAGGTGCAGGTGGTGGTGGCCGCTCCCGGCACCCGCAGCCGCCTGGCCGAGATCTCCTGCACCGCCCGGCGCATCGAGCCCGACGCCGCCGCCGCCACGGCGCTGCGCACCGCCCGGCGCAACGGGGTGGCCCACTGGCACGAGGTGTTTCAGCTCCAGCTCGCCTGAGCGGGTCCCTGGCGTGCGGGGACCAGGCGATAACCTGGCCGCATGGCAGCCGTGAGCAAGGTCTTCGTCGCCCGGATGGCTGGGCTGCCCGTGCTGGGCCCCGACGGGGAGACCGTCGGCCGCGTGCGTGACGTGGTGATCACCATGCGCATCTCCCGGGAGCAGCCGCGCGTGCTGGGGCTGGTGGTCGAGCTGGCCACCCGACGACGCATCTTCGTGCCGATGCTGCGGGTCACCGCGATCGAGCCCACCTCCATCAACCTCAACACCGGCAACGTCAGCCTGCGCCGCTTCGTCCAGCGGCCCACCGAGGTGCTGGTGCTGGCCCAGGTGCTCGACTCCCCGGTGCAGGCGGAGTCCCCCGAGCTCACCGGCGACGTGGTGGTCACCGACGTCGCCATCGAGGCCACCCGCACCCGGGACTGGGTGGTGAGCAAGGTGGCGGTGCGCCCGCGCCGGGCCCGGCTGGGCCGCCGTGGCGCGGTGACCGTGGTCAGCTTCGACGAGGTGGAGGGGCTCACCCGCAAGGCCCTGGCGCAGCCGGGGCAGAACACCGACCACCTGATGGCCCAGTTCCAGGACATGCGCGCCGCCGACGTGGCGCACGCGCTGCGCGAGCTGCCCACCAAGCGGCGCATGGAGGTCGCCGAGGCCTTCGACGACGAGCGCCTGGCCGACGTGGTGCAGGAGCTGCCGGAGAAGGACCAGACCGAGCTGCTCATGCACCTCAAGCTGGAGCGCGCCGCCGACGTGCTGGAGGCGATGGACCCCGACGACGCCGCCGACCTGCTGGGCGAGCTGCCCGACAGCGAGGCCGAGGCGCTGCTGGGCCTGATGGACCCCGAGGAGTCCGAGCCGGTGCGCCGGCTGCTGCAGCACTCCCCCGACACCGCCGGCGGCATGATGACTCCGCAGCCGCTGGTGCTCACGCCCAACGCCACGGTGGCCGAGGCGCTCGCCCGGGCCCGCAACCCCGACCTCACCCCCGCCCTGGCCAGCATCATCTTCGTGGTGCGCCCGCCCACGGCCACGCCCACCGGCCGCTACCTCGGGTGCGTGCACCTGCAGCGCCTGCTCCGGGAACCGCCGGCCAACCTGGTGAGCGGGGTGCTGGACACCGGCCTGCCCACCCTCTCGCCCACCTCCACGCTGTCGGAGGTCACCCGCTTCTTCGCCACCTACAACCTGGTGTGCGGCCCGGTGGTGGACGAGGAGAACCACATGCTGGGCGCGGTGGCGGTGGACGACCTGCTCGACCACCTGCTGCCGGAGGACTGGCGCCTCACCGAGACCCACCTGACCCGGCCCGACCTGAACGCGGAGGGAGCTCGCCATGCCTGACACCTCCGCCGCCCGCCAGCGCCTGGGCACGCCGCGCGGCAGCCGGCGCTTCCAGCTCAACGTCGACCCCGACTCCGTCGGCCAGGTCGGTGAGCGCTTCGCCCGCTTCCTGGGCACCGGCCGCTACCTGGCCATCCAGACCGCCGTGGTGATCGTGTGGATCACCATCAACGTCGTCGCCGTGGCCTGGCGGTTCGACCCGTACCCGTTCATCCTGCTGAACCTGGCCTTCTCCACCCAGGCCGCCTACGCCGCCCCGCTGATCCTGCTGGCCCAGAACCGGCAGGAGAACCGGGACCGGGTCTCGCTCGAGGAGGACCGGCTGCGCGCGGCGCAGACGAAGGCCGACACCGAGTTCCTGGCCCGGGAGATCGCCGCGCTGCGCATCGCCATCGGCGAGGTGGCCACCCGCGACTACCTGCGGCGCGAGCTGGAGGACCTCAAGACGTTGCTCGTCGAGCACGACCTGGACGCCGGCACGGCCACGGCACCACAGGGCGAGCGGGCCTGAGCGCGGCGGGTTCGGCGCGTCCCCCTACCATGGCGCCAGTGGAACCCAGTGAAGACGCCATCCGTACCGCGCTCTCCCGTGTGAACGACCCCGAGATCCGCAAGCCCATCACCGAGCTGGGCATGGTCAAGGACATCGTGATCGGCCCCGAGGGACGGGTCGACGTGGGCGTGTACCTCACCGTCGCCGGCTGCCCCATGCGCAGCGAGATCATCGATCGGGTGACCACCGCGGTCGCCGACGTCCCTGGCGTGGGCGCGGTGAACGTGGAGCTGTCGGTGATGGACGACGCCCAGCGCACCGAGCTGCGCAAGAACCTGCGCGGCGACTCCGCCGACCCGGTGATCCCGTTCGCCCAGCCGGGCTCGCTCACCCGGGTCTACGCGGTGGCCTCCGGCAAGGGCGGCGTGGGCAAGTCCAGCGTGACGGTGAACCTGGCTGCGGCGATGGCCGCCAAGGGCCTGTCCGTGGGCGTGCTGGACGCCGACATCTACGGCCACTCCATCCCCCGCATGATGGGCACCGACGCCGCGCCCACCCAGGTGGAGAAGATGATCATGCCCCCGCAGTCGCACGGGGTGAAGCTGATCTCCATCGCCCAGTTCACCCCGGGCAACGCCCCGGTGGTGTGGCGCGGACCCATGCTGCACCGCGCGCTGCAGCAGTTCCTGGCCGACGTGTTCTGGGGTGACCTGGACGTGCTGCTGCTGGACCTGCCGCCGGGCACCGGTGACGTGGCCATCTCGGTGGCCCAGCTCATCCCGGGGGCGGAGATCCTGGTGGTCACCACCCCGCAGCAGGCTGCCGCCGAGGTGGCCGAGCGAGCCGGCGCCATCGCGCTGCAGACCCGCCAGCGCCTGGCCGGCGTGGTGGAGAACATGTCGTGGCTGGAGCTGCCCGACGGCACCCGGATGGACGTCTTCGGCTCCGGCGGCGGCGCCGCGGTGGCCGAGCGGCTCACCCAGGCCGTGGGTGCCGACGTCCCGCTGCTGGGTCAGATCCCGCTGGAGACCCGGGTGCGTGAGGCCGGCGACGCCGGAGTGCCCATCGTGCTCAGCGCGCCGGACTCCCCCGCCGCGATCGCGCTCCAGTCGGTGGCGGACAAGCTGTCCCGCCGGGCCCGTGGGCTGGCCGGGATGTCGCTGAACGTGAGCCCGTCCCGCAGCGCCTGACACCAGCGCGTCCCGCCGGCACGCTGCTGGCCAGCCAGCCCCGCGCCACCTGAGCCGCGCCTCGTGCGTGGGCTCAGGTGGCGTCGGCGTCGTAGGGCGGCCGCTCGTCCCTGGCCAGCGGCGCGGGGCGGGTCTCCGGGTTCACCCGGGTCTTGGTCAGGTCTGCGCCGGGCTTGGTCATGTCCACCGCGCCCCGGGCGTCCTGCACGGCCTCGGTGACCTGACCGGCCGGGGAGCTCGGCCCGAACAGGAACGACTCGTCGCCGTCGAAGAGGTGCTTGGTGATGGCGGTGCGGGGGTTGAGGTTGCGCAGCTCCTGCAGGTCGGCCAGCGGCTTGCGCAGATCGTCGAACTCCGGGCCCAGCTCGTCCTTGAGCTGGTCACGCGCACCGGTGGCGTACTCGCGGACCTGCTTGAGGGTGCGGGCCAGCCAGGCTGCCGCCGACGGCAGGCGCTCCGGGCCGAGGATGAACAGGCCTGCGACCGCCAGGACGGCGAACTCGGCCCAGCCGATGTTTCCGAACACGGGCCCAGCCTACGGCCCGAGGGGCTCAGTCGGAGTCCGGAGTGACCTGGATGTCGATGGTGCGACCGGCCCGCACCACGCGCAGGGGCACCGGCTCGCCGATGGTCCGCTCCTGGATGGCCACGGTGAGCTCCTCGGCGCCGGCGATGGTGCGGTCGCCCACCTGGACGATGACGTCGCCCTCGGCCAGCCCGGCCCGCGCGGCGGCGCTGCCGTCCTGCACGTTGGCCACCGCGGCCCCGTCGGTGGAGCCGTCGGTCACCGAGCGGACGTTCACCCCGATGGTGGGGTGGCGCATCGAGCCGGTGCGGATGATCTCCTGAGCCACGGCCGTCACCTGGTCCACGGGGATGGCGAAGCCCAGGCCGATGGAACCACCGGAGTCCCCGCCGGAGGTCCGGATGGCGGAGTTGATCCCCACCACCCGACCCTCGTAGTCCACCAGCGGACCGCCAGAGTTGCCGGGGTTGATGGCGGCGTCGGTCTGCAGCGCGTCGATCACCGCGTCAGTGTCGGTGCCGTCGCCGGACAACCGCACCGGACGCTGCTTGGCGCTGATGATGCCGGTGGTGACGGTGCCGGCCAGGCCCAGCGGAGAGCCGATGGCGATCACCGGGTCGCCGACGTTGAGCTGGTTGGAGCGGCCCAGCTGCGCCACCGTGAGGTTGGGGGTGGTGGCGCGCAGCACGGCCAGGTCGGTCTTGGTGTCGCGACCGACGATCTGCGCCCGCTGCCGGGTTCCGTCGGAGAACACCACGTCCAGGGTGGCCCCGGAGGGGTTGGTGGCCGCCTGGGAGATGACGTGGTTGTTGGTGACGATGTAGCCGCCGCCGTCGATGACCACGCCGGACCCGCTGCCACCGGTGTCCCCGGCACGGACCTCCACCGACACCACCGAGGGCAGCACGGCGGCAGCCGTCGCCGCCACTCCGTTGGCCGGCGGTGCCGCGCCGTCGTCGACCTGGGCCAGGGTGACGTTGGCGTCGGTGAGCGCGGAGGTGACGTCGGCGGTGCCGCGCCCGACGAGGCCGCCGATCGCTCCCACCGCCAGCGCCAGGACCACGAGCGCGGCCAGGGCGCTCGGGCGGACCCGGGAGCCCAGCAGCAGCTCACGGGCACCCAGCTTCGCCGTGGGCGGGCCAGGTTCGGCCTCCGGCTCGGTGTCCTCGCCAAGAGCCGGTGGCCCGGGGCGCGCACCGGAGCGGGCGTCGCGCCAGGGGTCGCTCTCCGCCAGCTCGGTGGGCCCGACGGTCTCCGGGGCCCCGCGCTGCAGGCTCGCCTGCGCGCCGGGGGGACGGCCGAACGCCTGGGCCAGCGCCGGGTCAGGCGGCGGGGCGGACACCATCCGCGGGTCGCGACGGCGCTGGGCGGCGCCAGCGAAGGAACCAGCCACGCCGTGGGGGCGGCCGAAGACCTGGGCCTGCTGCGGGTCGATCGGGGGACGCTGCACGCGGCGCGGCTGGAGGCGCGGCGGCTGGCTCCCCTCGGGACCGCGCTCGCCCGCACGAGGGGAGCTCACGCCCGGTTCGGTCATGTTCGGCGGATACCCCTCATCGGTGTCGACGGCGTCCGGGCGCCCTTGCAGAGTCCCGTGGCAGCCAGGATAGGGGGCTAGCCTGCCCGACCTACGGTGAAGTCCGCGTCTGCCCTGCCCAGGAGGTGGCGCTGACGCTGGCGCCGATCGCGCGTGCGGGGACCTTGGCCGACTGCAGGGTCGCGCCCACCACGGTCGGCGAGCTGCTGGCCCGCGGGGTCGGCGCGCTGCGGGGTCCGGCAGCAGGAGAAGTCACCACCATGGTGAGCGCGCCCACCGCCAGCGCGGACACCGTGGCCACGGCCAGCGGAACCGCGCCCCGGTTGCTGCGGCGCGGCGGGGGGGTGCTGCGCCGACCAGGGCTGCGCTCTCGGGTGACCTGCTGCTGGGGAACCTGGCGCTGGGGAACCTGGCGCTGGGGAACCTGGCGCTGGGCGACCTGCTGGGGACGGGTGCGCTGCTGGCTCTGCGGTATCCCGCACAGCAGGCTCTGCAGCCCGGCCGGCACCGCCAGCGGGGCGGCGGAGCGCACCGCTGAGCGCGCACGCTGCTGGCCGTCCACCTCGGCCGCGCACTCCGGGCACGTGCCCAGGTGGGCAGCGGCACGCTGGTGAGCGGTCATGGTCAGCTCGCCGTCGACGTAGGCCACGACGGCCTCGGAGGCGAGGTGCTCGGTCGAGGATCGGCCGGCGGAGGCCCATGCGCTGCGCAAGCGGCTCGCGCCGCGAGAGCCGGGGGCGTCCTGGCTCATCCGCAACCTCCTCAGTGCTGTCTCTCGCTGCTTCTCTGGTCGTGCTCGGTGCTCTCACGACCCCGTGCCCGGGCCGAGCGGAGCCACGCTCAACCGGCGGCTGCCGAGTACGCGCCCATCCTGCCCTTGCGCTCCAGGGCGGCCCGCAGCGCTTGCCGGCCCCGGTGGATCCGGCTGCGCACCGTCCCCATCTTCACCCCCAGCGTTGCCCCAATCTCCTCGTATGACAACCCTTCGATGTCACAGAGCACCACGGCGGCCCGGAACTCGGGCGGGAGGGCGTCCAGCGCCTCCTGCAGGTCGGAGTCGAAGTGGGCGGAGGCGAACGCCTGCTCGGGGCTGGGCTCGTCGCCGGGAACCCGGTCGTAGTCCTCCGGGAGGGCCTCCATGCGCACGCGGTTGCGGCGGCGGACCATGTCCAGGAAGAGGTTGGTGGTGATGCGGTGCAGCCAGCCCTCGAACGTGCCCGGCTGGAAGCTGGACAGCGAGCGGAACACCCGGATGAAGGTCTCCTGGGTGAGGTCCTCCGCATCGTGCTGGTTGCCCGAGAGCCGGTAGGCCAGCCGGTAAACCCGGTCGGCGTGGTCGCGCACCACCTCGTCCCAGGTGGGCAGGACCCACTCGGTGTCCTCGGGGCTGAAGCCGGCAACGTGGGCGGTCGCAGCCGGCGAGCTGTCAGTGGACGGGAGGTCCTGGCGGCGTTCGCTGGCGGGTGTCATGTGGTGGTGGCTGCCTCCGGTCAGTGCCTGGGGCCGTGTCGTGGACACCAGGCGTTCTGTTCAACACACATGAGGTTCGCGCTGTTCCGCTCGACCGGTTCGCCTCATGCCTGCGTCGAAGCCTCGAGCATTCCCGCTCCGGGTGAGACGACGATGAGAACCACCTGTGCGACACCTGAGAGTGGCGATGACAGCGCGCCTACACCTCTTGACCGCACCGTGACGATAACCTCGCTAGGTGACTTCTAGCGTGCCACCGAACCCAGCCGAGCGCACCTTTGCCCACGTGGAGAGCTCCGTCGTGGAGGACGAGGTGCTGCACTCGGCCCGGGAGCGCGCCGAGGACCTTGGCGCCAAGCCCGTGACAGCCTCGGCAGGCGCCACCTTGTCCTTCCTCGCCAGCGTCATGGCGGCCCGCACCGTGGTGGAGGTCGGCACCGGAACCGGGGTCAGCGGGCTGTGGCTGCTGCGCGGCATGCGCCCCGACGGCGTGCTCACCACCATCGACATCGAGCCGGAGCACCAGCGCGCCGCGCGCCGGGCGTTCAGCGACGCCGGCTTGCCCTCGCACCGCTTCCGGCTGATCAACGGTCGCGCGCTCGAGGTGCTGCCGCGCCTCACCGACGGCGGCTACGACCTGGTGTTCGTGGACGCCGCTCCGGCCGACCACCCGCGCTACCTGGCCGAGGCGACCCGCCTGCTCCGTCCGGGCGGCGTGGTGGTGCTGCACGGCTCGCTGGCCGGGGGCCGCATCGCCGACCCGGCCCAGCGTGACCCGGCCACCGTGGCCCTGCGCGAGACAGAGCGCCTGATCGCCGAGGACGACCGCTTCGTCTCGGTCCTGCTGCCCGTGGGCGAGGGCCTGCAGGCCGCGATGCTCACCAGCTAGCCGGCTCCACCCCGCTTCCGACCACGGCTGAGCGCACCCACGGGGCGCGCTCAGCCGTCGTCGTTCAGCCGTGGTCGTTCAGCCGTGGTCGACGCGCAAGCCCTTGCCCACCACCACGATGCCGCCGGGGCTGACGGTGTAGCGCTGCCTGTCGTGCTCGTGGTCCACCCCGATGATCACGCCCGGGTCGACCACCACGTTCTTGTCCAGGATCGCGTTGCGCACCACCGCGCCCCGGCCGATCCGCACGCCGGGCATCAGCACGCTGCCGTCCACGCTGGCGCCCTCGCTGACCACCACGTCCGAGCTGAGCACCGAGTTGCGCACGGTCGCACCGGAGATGATGCTGCCGGCACCCACGATGGACTCCTGGGCCAGGCCACCGTGCACGAACTTGGCGGGGGGCCGCATGTCCGTGGCCGAGCGGATCGGCCAGCGCTGGTTGTAGAGGTTGAACACCGGGTGCACCGACACCAGGTCCATGTGCGCGTCGTAGAAGGCGTCCACCGTCCCCACGTCGCGCCAGTAGCCGCGGTCGCGCTCGGTGGCGCCGGGAACCACGTTGTCGGCGAAGTCGTAGACGTGGGCGAGGCCCGCCTCCACCAGGGCCGGGATGATGTCCCCGCCCATGTCGTGGTCGGAGCCGTCCTGGCCGGCGTCGGCGTGGATGGCCTTGAGCAGCACCTCGGTGGAGAACACGTAGTTGCCCATGGAGGCGAAGGTGACGTCCGGGTCGTCGGCGGTCCCCGGCGGGTCCACCGGCTTCTCCAGGAAGCGGGTGATCTTGCCGTCGGCGTCGGCGTCGATGCAGCCGAAGGCGTGGGCCTCGCTGCGCGGCACCCTGATGCCCGCCACGGTGACGCCGGCGCCGGACTCGATGTGGCGCGCCACCATCTGCTCGGGATCCATCCGGTAGACGTGGTCGGCGCCGAACACCACCACGTGCTCCGGGCGCTCGTCGTCCACCAGGTTCCAGGACTGGTAGATGGCGTCGGCGCTGCCGGTGTACCAGCGCGGCCCGAGGCGCTGCTGGGCAGGGACCGGGGCGATGTACTCACCGGTGAGACCGGACAGCCGCCAGGTCTGGGCGATGTGCCGGTCCAACGAGTGCGACTTGTACTGCGTGAGCACGCAGATCCGGGTGTAGCCGGCGTTCACCATGTTGGAGAGCACGAAGTCGATCAGTCGGTAGGCACCCCCGAACGGCACCGCGGGCTTGGCCCGATCTGCAGTGAGGGGGTAGAGACGCTTGCCCTCACCACCCGCAAGGACGATCCCGAGCACGTTCGGCTGACTACGCACAGCGCAAATCTAGCCGTTCCGCCCGCTTCGAGCCACACGGCGTCCACCCACGGTGCGGCGTGGCGTCTCGGCGGCGAGACGATACGGTTCGTGGTGTGCGAGTAGCTGTGTTGACCAAGGAGTACCCGCCCGAGGTGTACGGCGGGGCCGGCGTGCACGTCACCGAGCTGGTGACCCAGCTCCGGGCGCTGTGCGAGGTGGACGTGCACTGCATCGGGGCCCCACGCCCTGGGGCCGTCGCGCACTCCCCTGCGCCCGAGCTGGCCGGCGCCAACCCCGCCCTGGCCACCCTGTCGGCGGACCTCTCCATCGTCAACGCCGTGGCGGGAGCCGACCTGGTGCACTCCCACACCTGGTACACCGGCATGGCCGGCCACCTCTCGGCGCTCCTGCACGGGGTGCCGCACGTGCTCACCGCGCACTCCCTGGAGCCGCGCCGCCCGTGGAAGGCCGAGCAGCTCGGTGGCGGCTACCGCGTCTCCTCCTGGGTGGAGCGCACCGCCATGGAGCACGCCGACGCCGTGATCGCCGTGAGTGAGGGCATGCGCGCGGACGTGCTCGCCTGCTACCCGTCCCTGGCGCCGGAACGGGTGCACGTGGTGCGCAACGGCATCGACACCGAGGCGTACCACCCTGGCGCGGGCACCGAGGTGCTCGAGCGCCTGGGCGTGGACCCGGACCGGCCGGTGGTGGTGTTCGTCGGCCGCATCACCCGGCAGAAGGGCGTGGGCCACCTGGTGGCGGCCGCCCACCACCTGCACCCCGACGCCCAGCTGGTGCTCTGCGCCGGCGCACCGGACACCCCTGAGCTGGCCACCGAGATCGAGCAGGCCGTCACCGAGCTGTCCGCCACCCGCAGCGGGGTGTTCTGGGTGCGGGAGATGCTGCCCGCCGGCGACGTGCGCGAGCTGCTGGCAGCGGCCACGGTGTTCGTCTGTCCCTCGGTGTACGAGCCGCTGGGCATCGTGAACCTGGAGGCGATGGCCTGTGGCACCGCGGTGGTGGCCTCCGACGTGGGCGGCATCCCCGAGGTGGTCGACGACGGGCGCACCGGCCTGCTGGTGCACCACGACGCCGCCGACCCGGAGGCGTTCCGCCGCGACCTGGCCGCGGCGGTGAACGAGCTGGTCGCCGACCCCGCCCGTGCGGCCAGGATGGGTGCGGCCGGCCGCGAGCGGGCCATCGCCGAGTTCTCCTGGACGTCCATCGCCGAGCAGACCCTGGCCGTGTACCGGACTGTGCTGCAGCAGCCCCTAGCTCCCAACCCCTAGCCGTGCTGCGGGGCGGCGCTGCCCACCCGCACCAGCGGCTGGTACACGGAGACCACGGTGGACGCGGTGACGGTCAGCGGGTCCTCCAGCCCCGCCACCCGCTCCGCCAGCTCCGCGGCGCTGGTGTGGAAGGCCGACGGCCCCATGCCCACCAGGTCCTGCACGTCCTGGTGGCGCAGCGTCATCGTGAACTCGAGCATGGTGTGCCGGCGCCGGGCGAAGTAGCCCTGCATCGCCTGCTCCAGCCGCTCCGGCTTGCGCTCGTCCACGTGCAGCAGCCCCAGCGGACCCACCAGCTCGGCCAGGTGGTTCGGGGTGGGGGTGACCACCACCAGCGACCCGTCGTCGGTGAGCGCGCGGTGCAGCTCGCCGGCGCTGCGCGGGGCGAACACCGTCAGCGCCACCGACACCGCGGCGTCGGCCACGGGCAGCTGGCGCCAGGCGTCGGCCAGCACCGAGCCGGCCCGCGGGTGCGCCCGAGCCGCCACCTTCGCGGCCGCCTTGGAGGCGTCCACCGCCACCCCGCAGGCCGCCGGCGCCTGCTCCAGCGCCGCGGCCAGGTAGTGCCCGGTGCCCGCCCCGACGTCGAGCACGCAGCCACCGGGGTGGCGCTGCTGCACCCGTGCCACCTCGCCGGCCACGGCGTCCATGATCGGCTGGTAGTGCCCGGCGTCGAGGAAGCGAGCGCGGGCGGCGACCATCGCGGCGCTGTCGCCGGTGGCGGCCTGGCCCCCACCGGTCAGCAGGGCCACGTAGCCCTGGCGGGCGAGGTCGAAGCTGTGCCCGGCCGGGCAGCGCAGCGCCGGCCCCACCTGCTCCAGGGATTGCGTGCAGTGCGGACAGGCGAGCACGGCAACGACGTCAGGGAGCACCGGCCCAGTCTCTCACCGGCCGTGGCCGCACCAGTCGGGCCGCCGCCCCCACGCACGCCAGCGCCAAAACCAGGAAGCCGAGCACCACCACCGTCAGCGCGGTCCAGCCGTGGTCGGTGAAGGGCACCCCCACCGCCCAGCCGCCGACGCTCGAGCCCGCGTAGTAGGCGCACAGGTACAGCCCCGACGCCTGGGCCCGGGCCCGCCCCTGCGCCCGGGCGGCCACCCAGCCGCTGGCGGTGGCGTGCGCGGCGAAGAACCCGCCGGTCATCAGCACCAGCCCCACCAGCACCGCGGGCAGCGCCGCCACCAGCATGAGGAGCACGCCCAGCAGGGTCACCACGATCCACCCCGCCAGCACCGCGGGGCGGCCCAGGCGCACGGTCATCCGCCCGGCCAGCGGGGCGGTGAGCGAGCCGACGGCGTAGGCCAGGAACAGCAGCGCCACCAGGGCCGGCGCCACGTCGAAGGGCTCGTCGGTGAGCCGGAAGCCGAGGTAGTTGTAGACCCCGACGAAGGTGCCCATGAGCAGGGCGGCGACGGCGTACATCCAGCGCAGCGCGGGGTCGGCGAGCGCGGCCCCCACCCCGCCGAGCAGCGGCCGCAGCCGCAACGGCTGCGGCCGGAAGCGCCGCGAGGCGGGCAGCAGCACCACGATGGCCACCGTGCAGACCACCGCGACCGCGGCGTTGGCCGCCAGCCCCACCCGCCAGGTGCTCACGTCCGCGACCAGTCCGGACACCAGGCGCCCCGTCATGCCGCCGATGCTGTTGCCCGCGATGTAGAGGCCCATCGCCCCGCCCAGCGCCCTGGCGGACATCTCCTCGCCCAGGTAGGCCATCGCCGTGGCCGGCAGCCCGGCGAGCGCCACGCCCTGCACGGCTCGCATGCCCAGCAGCGTGCCGAAGCTGGGGGCCAGCGGCAGCAGCACGCCGACCACCGCGGCCACCCCCAGCGCCAGCAGCATGGTGCGGCGCCGGCCCACCGCCTCCGACAGCGTGGCCAGCGGCAGCACCGCCAGCGCCAGGGCGCCGGTGGCGACGGAGACGCTGAGGCTGGCCTGGGTGGGCGAGAGCGCGAGGTCCGCGCCGAGCTGGGGCAGCACGGCCTGGGTGTCGTAGAGCAGGCCGAAGGTGGCCACGCCCGCCAGGAAGAGGGCCAGGGAGATGCGCCGGTAGTCGCCGGTGCCCGCCTCGACGGGGTCCGGGAGGTCGGTCCCGCGGCCCAGCGTCGACGTCATGCCTGCACGGTAGGAGCCCCCAACTCGTTAGTCCACCTCAGCACCTTGGGGGCAGGGCAGAAAACAGCGCTCCGGGGTGTCGGAACCTGGCCGTCCGGGACGACTATCAGGGCATGGGTGGCGGCACAGGTGCGTCGACGGCAGCGGGCACGGCCCTGCTGGCGCTCTACGACGAGGCGCTGCCCCACGTCTACGGCTACCTGGTGTCGCGCTGCGGGCAGCGGGGCCTGGCCGAGGACCTCACCTCGGAGACGTTCCTCGCCGCGGTGGAGGCCACCCGCAAGCCTTCCGGTGCGCCGGCCCCGCTGACGCAGGCGTGGCTGATCGGCGTGGCCCGGCACAAGCTCGCCGACCACTGGCGCAGGCAGCAGCGCCTGCGCGAGCACCAGCAGAGCACCACGGTGGACCTGGCCGAGGACCTGACCGACGACCCCTGGGACGCCCAGCTGGACCGCCTGCTCGCCCCGCAGACCCTGCGGGGGCTGAGCCCCGCGCACCAGGCTGCGCTCACTCTCCGCTACGTGGACGACCTCCCCGTGCAGCAGTGCGCCGCCGTCCTCGACCGCACCGTGCACGCCACCGAGGCGCTGCTGGTCCGTGCCCGCCGGGCCTTTCGCGCTGCCTATCCCGCCGCTGCCACCGGAGAGGAGGGACCCCGTGCCTGACCCACGCCGCCCGGACCGCAGCAGCGGAGCCGACCCGTTCGACGCCCTGGCCACCCCGATCGACGCGCTGTCCCCCGACCCGGACTTCGCCACCGCGCTGCGCGACCGCGTCGCCGCTGCCCTCGCCCGCCCGCAAGGAGCCACCATGTCCGACTCGTCCGATCTCGACCTGTCCCCCGACCCCCGCGTGGAGGAGATGCTGGAGCCGTCGCTGGACCGGCGCGCCGAGGGCTTTCCCCGCCCCGGTGCGCTGCCGTACCTCACCGTGAGCGGCGCCCAGCAGGCCATCGACTTCTACGTCGAGGCGTTCGGTGCCCGACTGGTCGGCGAGCCCATCCGCATGCCCGACGGCCGCATCGGCCACAGCGAGCTGGCCATGGGCGGCGGCGTCGTCTACCTGGCCGAGGAGTACCCGGAGCTGGGCCTGCGCGCTCCGCAGGCCGGTGCGACGTCGGTGAGCCTGATGCTCCCGGTGGCCGACGCCGACGCGGCCCTGGCCCGCGCCCTGCGGGCCGGCGCCACGCTCGAGCGCCCGCCCAGCGACAACCACGGCCGGCGCGGCGCCGTGCTGGTGGACCCGTTCGGCCACCGGTGGATGCTCAGCGCCCCGGTCCCCACCCGTCGCTCCCCCACCGAGCCGGTGCACCAGGGCGACATCGTCGCCGCCACCTGGCGCACGCCCGACGCCGAGCGGGCGGAGCGGTTCTACCGCGCCGTCCTGGGCTGGAGCTTCTCCGCCACCGCCCCGCGGGTGCGCAACGTGACCCGAGCGCACGAGGTGGAGGGCGGCCACGACACCAGCACCCTGTACTGCTGCTTCGCCGTGGACGACGTGCAGGTCGCCGTGCGCACGGTCCGTGCCGCCGGCGGCACGGCCGAGGCCCCCGAGCACACCCCGGGTGGGCTGGTGGCCCGGTGCACCGACGTGCAGGGCACCCCGTTCGCCGTGCAGGAGCAGTCCTCGCGCGAGGATCGCCCACCGTTGACCGGCACCGTCACCGGAGACCTCTGCTACGTCACCTTCCGGCCACGCGGGAGCTCCGCGCCGGTGCGGGACTTCTACCGCAGGGTGCTCGGCTGGACGCTCGTCCCTGGTCAGGCGCCGGACGGCTGGGAACCGGTGGGCGTGCACCCCATGGCCGGGATGGCAGGCGGCGGGGACGGCACCACGGTGCCCATGTGGAAGGCCGTGGACGTGCCGGCCGCGGTGGACCGGGTGCGCGCCGCCGGAGGAACGGTGGTCGCCGGCCCCGAGCGCCAGCCCTACGGCGTCACCGCGGAGTGCCTGGACGACCAGGGTGGGCGGTTCTACCTGGGCGACGTCTGAAGCAGCCGCGGGCGACTGGCGGTCGGCGCCATGGCCCGCACCAGCTCCACCAGGGTGCGCGCGGCGAAGCCAGTGGCCACCGGTGCCACCTCGTCGTAACCCTGCTCCGCGCGCGCCGGGCCGGCGATGTCCAGGTGCGCCCACGGCAGCCCGCCGGTGAACTCTCGCAGGAACAGCGCCGCGGTGATGCCACCCGGCCCAGGCGGACCCTGTCGCAGGTCGGCGATGTCGCTCACCACCGCCTCGGCGTGGTCGGCCAGCAGCGGCATCCGCCACCACTGCTCCCCCACCCGGGCGCCGGCCGTGCTGATCTGCTGGGCCAGCTCGTCGGTGGTGGCGAACAGCCCGCCGGTGCGCAGCCCGAGCGCCACCTTCATGGCGCCGGTGAGCGTGGCAACGTCCACCATCGCGTCGGGGCTGAGCGTGTCCACGGCGTAGGCCAGCGCATCGGCCAGCACCATGCGGCCCTCCGCATCGGTGTTGCTCACCTCGGTGGTGCGCCCGCCGTAGTGGGTGACCACGTCGCCAGGACGGTAGGCCGAGCCCGAGACGTGGTTCTCCGCGCAGGGCACCAGCCCACTCACCCGGATGGGCAGCTCCAGCTCGGCCACTGCGCGCAGGGCCGCGATCACCGCAGCGCCACCGGACATGTCCGTCTTCATCAGGTGCATGCCCTCGGCGGGCTTGATGGAGATGCCACCGGTGTCGAAGGTGATGCCCTTGCCCACCAGCACCACGTGGGTGGTGGCACCAGCCGGCTGCCAGCTCAGCTCCAGCAGCCGCGGCGGGCGCGAGGACCCACCACCGACGGCGAGCACTCCACCGAAGCCGTTGTCGGCCAACCACTGCTCGTCGCGGACGATGGCCTGCAACCCGCTCACCTCGGTGCACGCCCGCTCCGCGGTCTCCGCCAGCCACTGCGGGCTCTTCACGTCCGAGGGCATCCCGGCCAGGTCGCGGGCCAGGGCAGTGGCCCGGCCCAGCACCGAGCCCAGGCGCACGGCGTCGCGCAGCTCGTAGGTGGCGGTGGTGATGAGGGCGACCGAGCCCAGCCGCGGCCCCTGGTCGCTGCCGGTGACGCGCAGCTGGTGGCTGCCGAGCACCAGGCCGGTGACCAGCGCGCTCACCTGCTGCGGGTCGACGGTGGGGGGAAGCCACAGCTGCAGCGCCGCGCCGTGCCCGGCGCTGCCGGTGCGGGCGAGGCGGTCGTCGACCGCCCGCACCAGCCGGGCCCCCGCCGTGCGCCAGGCCCGCTCGTCGGCGTCGCCGGTGCCGAGCAGCCAGAAGTGGTCGGTGTCGGCTCCGGGCAGGGCCACCACCTGGGTGGCGCCGGCGTCGGCGGTGAAGCCCAGCTGCGCCAGCACCGTCGAGTCCTGCCGCGGCAGGTCGCCACCCTCGCCCACCACGACCGTGCCCGCGTCGCCGGGAGTGCAGGTGACCAC
Source organism: Rhodococcus sp. Z13_19A (assembly GCF_058133575.1). Taxonomy (NCBI): domain Bacteria; kingdom Bacillati; phylum Actinomycetota; class Actinomycetes; order Mycobacteriales; family Nocardiaceae; genus Rhodococcus; species Rhodococcus sp. Z13_19A. The sequence continues at coordinate 488,000 of NZ_JBYUNN010000002.1, read as the reverse complement.
CTGGGGCACCCCGTCCTCGGCGGCGCCGACCAGCTCCACCTGGACCAGGTCGGTGGGCACACGGGGATGGACGCTGGGAGGCACTGCTGCACGACCTTTCACCGGAGAACATGCACCGGACGACGCGGGACCCCACGGCCGTGCTCGACCGGGGGCCCCGTACGCGTGGCGAGCCGCTTGGCCCGTCAGGATCTAGCTGGTCACGCCCTTGAGCTCGTCACCGAGGGCTGAGGCCTCGTCGGGCGTCAGCTCGACGACCAGTCGGCCGCCGCCCTCGAGCGGAACGCGCATCACGATGCCCCGCCCCTCCTTGGTCGCCTCGAGGGGTCCGTCTCCGGTCCTGGGCTTCATGGCCGCCATCGTGTGCCCTCCGCATCGTTGCTGGCCTGCTGTGTACCGGCCGCCGCTGTCCTACCGTCCCATTGTCCCCTATTGGTGCGCTGGTGGGTAACTGAGGCCGCACGGCGCGGCGCGGCGCGGCGTGTGCACCACACCGCCCAGGAGCAGCCGGACCGGGCCCGGTCGCCCGGGTCAGGCGTCCCGGGGCTGCCAGCGGGGGTCGGCGAGCCAGCAGCCGGGGTGGTGGTCGTTGACCATGCCCACCGCCTGCATGAGGCTGTGCGCGGTGGTCGGTCCGACGAAGCGGAAGCCGCGCCGCTTGAGCTCCTTGGCCATGGCCACCGACTCCGGCGAGGTGGCCCGTGGGGTCCAGGTGGTCGGGTCCCAGGACTGGTCCGCACCTGTCGGCGCCGGCGCGAACGACCACAGCAGCGCGTCCAGGTCGTCCACGTCCAGCACCGCCCTGGCGTTGCTCACGGTGGCCTCGATCTTGGCCCGGTTGCGCACGATGGACGCGTCGGCCAGCAGCCGCTGCACGTCGGCGTCGCCGAAGCCGGCCACCCGCTCCGGGTCGAACCCGGCGAACGCCCGCCGGAAGTCCTCCCGCTTGCGCAGCACCGTGATCCAGGACAGTCCGGCCTGGAACGCCTCCAGGCACAGCCGCTCGTAGAGCGCGTCGCGGCCGTGCACCACCCGGCCCCACTCCTCGTCGTGGTAGCGGCGGTAGATCTCCGGCGCCTGCCCCCACGAGCAGCGCCGCACCCCGCCCTCGCCCTGCACCGACCCGGCGGGCAGCACCAGCGGATGCTCGCTCACCCTGAGCCCGCCTCCCCTGGGCCCGTCTCTCCTGGGCCCTCGCAGCGCCGGGCCAGCCGCCGCAGCGACAACCGCACCCCGGCGGCGAAGGGCGCGCGGACCAGCGGCCACCCCAGCATGCCGAGCACCCCGAGGGGCAGGTCGAGCTCCTCGCGCCACACCACGGTGCACTCGTGGGCACTGCGGGGCACCACGGCGAACACGCCGGCTCCGCGGACCACCCGGCCGGTGTGGTCGACCACGCAGCGTCGCGGCGGGTCCCACTCGGTGATCACCATGGTGTCCAGGAAACCCAGCGGCCCCGCACCGCTGAAGGCCGCGAGCTGCGAGCCCACGCCGCGCCCGTCACCAGCGCTCACCCGTACCCGGGTGCCCAGCATCCACTCGTGCTGGCTCGGCCAGTCCACCAGCGCGTCCCACACCTTCTGCGCCGGGGCGGCCACGTCCTGGTGCAGCTGCAGGGCGGTCCGCGTGCTCACTCGCGCTCCGCCGCAGCGTCGCGGCTGCCGCCCTCGCGCCGGTCGCCGGCACCGCTGGGGCGGACCTGCGCGAGCTCGGCGCGCAGCTGGTCGACCTCGCCCGCGAGCCGGGCCAGCGCCCAGTCCACCTCGGCGGCCTTGTACCCGCGCAGCACCTGCTGGAACCGCAGCGCCCGCACGTCGTCGCCGCGGACGTCGTGCTCGGGCAGCTCGGTGACGGTGCGCCCCGGCGGCAGCGGCGCCAGCTCCTCACCGCGGCCGAACACCGTCGCGGCCACCCAGAAGAGCACCCCGGCGACGACCACCATGACCAGCAGGTAGATCAGCGCGGTACCCATGCTCCGATGATCGCACGGGCGCTGCCGCCCCGGGCTGGCGCTGGCGGGCTAGCGCTGCTGGGCGAGCACCTCGCGCATGGGTGGGCGGTCGGCGAGAGCCACCTCGTGGCCCACGCCGTGCCACTGGTGCTCGCGCTGCTCGAACTGGGTGAGCCCGTGCCCGGTGTCGGCCACCCCGCAGCGGCGCAGCGCGGTGCCCAGGATCTGCCTGCTCATCACACCCAGCTCCAGCAGCGAGCGGTTGCGGTGCTTGCGGACGCCGAGGTTGACCTGGGCGATGGCATCGAGCCCGCAGCGGGCGTAGGTGTCCAGCAGCAGCCCGATCTCCACGCCGTAGCCGGGGGCGAAGGGCACGCTCTCCAGCAGCTCCCGGGTGGCGGCGTACTCCCCGCCCAGCGGCTGCACCACCCCGCTCAGCTCCGGGCGCAGCGCGGCAAGCAACGGACGCGCCATCAGCTCGGTGACGCGGCCGCCGCCGGACTCGCTGTGCTCGCCCTCCACCCGCAGCGGCCGGCGGTAGAAGCCCTTGACCAGGGCGGTGCCCGGCCGGGTGAGCAGCGGCCCGAGCAGCGCGGGCACGAAGCCGGGGTCGGTCTCCACCAGGTCGGAGTCCAGGAACACCACCAGGTCGCCGGTGGTGGCCGCGAGCGAGCGCCACAGCACCTCGCCCTTGCCCGGCACCGGGTCGACGCCGGGCAGGGCCTGCTCGCGGCTGACCACCCGGGCCCCCGCCGCGGCTGCCCGGGCGGCGGTGGCGTCGGTGGAGCCGGAGTCCAGCACCACCAGCTCGTCCACCAGCGTGCCCAGCAACGGGTGCACGGCAGCCACCACCGCGGCCACCGTCTCCTCCTCGTCCAGCGCGGGCAGCACCACCGACACCGTCCGTCCGGCCTTGGCGGCCACCAGCTCGGCAGCGGTCCACGGCGGCTCGTGCCAGGTGTGGGTGGTGAACCAGGCCGGCTCCGGCGCGCTCACGCCAGGCCCCGGGTGGTGCGGGCCGGCGGGCGCTGCCCAGCGATGGCCGCCACCATCTCCACCACGCGGCGGGTGGCACGCACCTCGTGGGCGCGGAAGACCCTGGCCCCGGCCGCGGCGGCCAGCGCGGTGGCGGCCAGGGTGCCCTCCAGCCGCTCGGTGAGCCCCACGCCCAGGGTCTCGCCGATGAAGTCCTTGTTGGACAGCGCCATCAGCACCGGCCACCCGGTGGCGACGAGCTCGTCGGTGCGGCGCAGCAGCTCCAGGCCGTGGAAGGTGTTCTTGCCGAAGTCGTGCGTGGGGTCGACCAGGATCGAGCCGGGATCGACCCCCAGCTCCTGGGCCCGGCGAGCCTGGGCGGAGACGTCGGCGATGACGTCAGCCACCACGTCGGCGTAGTGCACCCGGTGCGGACGGGTGCGCGGGCGGGCGCCGCCGGTGTGCGAGCAGACCAGCCCGGCGCCGTGCTCGGCGGCCACCTCGGCCAGGTGCGGGTCGTAGCCGGCCCAGGTGTCGTTGACCAGGTCGGCCCCCGCCTGGCAGGCCAGCCGGCCGACCTCGGCCCGCCAGGTGTCCACGCTGATCACCACGTCCGGGTGCCGCTCGCGCACCCGCTCGACGAAGGGCACCACGCGGCGCGCCTCCTCGGCTGCGTCCACCAGCACGCCGGGGCCGGCCTTCACCCCGCCCACGTCCAGGATGTCGGCACCCTCGGCCACCGCGCGATCAGCCGCAGCGAGGGCGGCGTCGTCGGCGAAGTGGGCGCCGCGGTCGTAGAAGGAGTCGGGCGTGCGGTTGAGGATCGCCATCACCAGCGCGCGGTCAGCCGGCACCCGACGTCCGCAGAACACCGTGGTCGGCACAGGGGTCATCGACACCCTCAGGCTCGGGGCGCGCAGGCCTGCAGCGCGGTCTGCACGTCGCGGGTGACCACCAGGTGGTCCAGGCCGCGCTGGGACACGAAGCCGGCCGGCATGCTCCGCAGCCAGCTGAGCAGCCCGTCGTAGTGGCCGGTCGGGTCCAGCAGCACCACCGGTCGGTCGTGCATGCCCAGGTAGCCCGAGGTCCACACCTCGAACAGCTCCTCCAGCGTGCCCAGCCCACCGGGCAGGGCCAGGAAGGCGTCGGCGCGCTCGTCCATCAGCCGCTTGCGCTCGCGCATGGTGTCGGTGACCAGCAGCTCGTCGGCGGCGGCGTCGGCGTGCTCGGCGGCCATCAGCGCCTTCGGGATCACCCCCACGGTGGGCCCACCGCCGCGGCGGGTGGCCCGGGCGAGGGCGCCCATCATCGAGGTGTTCCCGCCACCCCACACCAGGCCCCAGCCGCGGGCGGCGATGCCGGTCCCCACCTGCTCGGCGAGGTCGAGGTAGCTGGGGTCGACCGGCCCGGAGGCGCAGTAGCCGGCCACGAACCGGGTCACGACTGCAGTCCGCTGGGCAGGTCGTCGGCGGAACCGGGCTCGTCCAGGTGCCGGGTGGTCAGCGCGCCGGTGCGCCGGGACTCCACGATGATGTCCACCACCTCGTCCACGTCGTCGGTGCAGTGCAGCAGGCTCATGTCGACCTCGGAGATGTTGCCCGCGGCCAGCACCGAGCTGCGGATCCAGTCGATCAGGCCCGACCAGTAGCTGGTGCCGAACATGATGATCGGGAACCGGGTGATCTTGCGGGTCTGCACCAGCGTGAGGGCCTCGAACAGCTCGTCCAGCGTGCCGAAGCCGCCGGGCAGGCAGACGAAGGCCTGGGAGTACTTCACGAACATGGTCTTGCGGGCGAAGAAGTACCGGAAGTTGATGCCCAGGTCGACCCACTGGTTGAGCTGCTGCTCGAACGGGAGCTCGATGCCCAGGCCGATGGAGCTGCCGCTGGCGTCGCAGGCACCGCGGTTGGCCGCGGCCATCACGCCCGGGCCGCCGCCGGTGATCACCGCGTACCCCGCGGTGGCCAGCGCCTTGCCGATGGCGCGGCCCTGGGCGTACACCGGGTCGTCCTCGGGGGTGCGGGCGGAGCCGAACACGGTGACCGCGCTGGGCACCTCGGCGAGCGCGCCGAAGCCCTCCACGAACTCGCTCTGGATGCGCAGCACCCGCCACGGGTCGGTGTGCACCCAGTCGCTGGGGCCGCGGTGGTCCAGCAGGCGCTGGTCGGTGGTGCTGAGGTCGTTGTTGCGCTCACCGCGCACCTGCACCGGCCCGCGGTTGCGCACCCCGCGGGGCCCTGCCCCGTGATCCTCTGCTGCCATGGGGAAAGGGTAGCCAGGTGCCACCACGCGTCAGGTCAGGTAGGCCCGCAGCACGTCGGCACAGCGGGTGATCTGCTCCACGGGCACGTGCTCGTCCCGCTTGTGCGCCAGGTTGGGGTCACCCGCGCCGTAGTTCACCGCGGGCACCCCGAGGGCGGCGAAGCGGGAGACGTCGGTCCAGCCCAGCTTGGCCTGCGCCACGCCCCCGGCGGAGGTGACGAACTCGGCGGCGGCGGGTGCGGCCAGCCCGGGCAGCGCACCGGCGGCGGAGTCGGTCACCTCGAAGCCGAGGCCGTCGATGCCGGCGAACACCGCGCGGACGTGGTCCTCGGCCTGGGCCTGGCTGCGGTCGGGGGCGAAGCGGAAGTTCACGTCCACCTCGCAGCGGTCGGGCACCACGTTGCCGGCCACGCCGCCGCTGATGCGCACCGCCTGCAGGCCCTCGCGGTACAGGCAGCCGTCGATGTCCACCTGGCGGGCCGAGTAGGCGGCCAGGCGGTCGAGCACCGGCGCCATCGCGTGCACCGCGTTGCTGCCCAGCCACGAGCGGGCCGAGTGCGCCCGCGTGCCGGTGGTGCTCAGCCGCACCCGCATGGTGCCCTGGCAGCCGGCCTCCACCGTGCCGTCGGTGGGCTCGCCCAGGATGGCCAGGTCGCCCACCAGCCACTCCGGCAGCTCCCGCTCGATGCGGCCGAGGCCGTTGTGCACGGCCGCGATCTCCTCGCAGTCGTAGAACACCAGGGTTACGTCGCGGGCGGGCTCGGGCACGGTGGCCGCCAGGTGCAGGAACACCGCGTCGGTGGACTTCATGTCCACGGTGCCGCAGCCGTGCAGGAGGTTGCCCTCGCGGCGGCTGGGCACGTTGTCGGCGATGGGCACGGTGTCCAGGTGCCCGGCCAGCACCACCCGGCTGCCGCGGCCCAGCTGGGTGCGGGCCAGCACGGTGTTGCCGCTGCGGACGATCTCCAGGTGCCCGGCCTGGCTGCGCAGCGCCTGCTCGACGGCGTCGGCCAGGACGCTCTCCTGCTGGGAGACGCTGGGGATGTCCACCAGCACGGCCGCGAGGTCCACGGGGTCGGAGCTGAGGTCGAGAGCGGGAGTCACGTCACGGGGAGCCACCCATGCAGGTTATCGGTGCGCCGGTAGCGTTGTGCGGCGTGAGCACACAACTGGAGCCCGGCGTGACCGGAGCACAAGCAGACGGAGTGGCCAGCGTCCTCGCCGACGGGACCGTGCTGGACGTGTGGTTCCCGCAGCCGCAGCTGGGCGCGCACCAGGCGTCCGCGAGCGCCCGGCTCACTGCCGAGGAGCTCGACCCCGCCCTGGCCGCGATGCTGGGCACCGACGAGGCCCGCGGCGTGGAGGTGATGGGGGTGCGCACCACCATCGCCGACCTCAGCGCCGCGCCGATCGACGCGCGCGACGTCTACCTGCGCCTGCACCTGCTCTCCCACCGCCTGGTGCAGCCGCACGGAGTGAACCTGGACGGCCAGTTCGGGCTGCTGTCCAACGTGGTCTGGACCAACCACGGGCCCTGCGCGGTGGAGGGCTTCGAGCTCACCCGCGCCCGGCTGCGCGCCCGCGGCCCGGTCACCGTCTACAGCGTGGACAAGTTCCCGCGGATGGTCGACTACGTGGTCCCCTCCGGGGTGCGCATCGGCGACGCCGACCGCGTCCGGCTGGGGGCGCACCTGGCCGCCGGCACCACCGTGATGCACGAGGGCTTCGTGAACTTCAACGCCGGCACCCTGGGCTCGTCCATGGTGGAGGGCCGCATCTCCGCCGGCGTCGTGGTGGACGACGGCTCCGACGTGGGCGGCGGTGCGTCGATCATGGGCACCCTCTCCGGCGGCGGCACGGAGACCATCTCCCTGGGCAAGCGCTGCCTGCTGGGCGCCAACTCCGGCATCGGCATCTCCCTGGGCGACGACTGCGTGGTGGAGGCCGGCCTGTACGTCACCGCCGGCACCAAGGTCACCGGCCCGGACGGCACCGCGGTGAAGGCGCGCGAGCTGTCCGGGCAGAACGGGATGCTGCTGCGGCGCAACTCCGTCACCGGTGCGGTGGAGGTGGTGGCGCGGGAGGGCTCTGGGGTGGCGCTGAACGAGGCCCTGCACGCCAACGACTGAGCAGCCGAGCAACTGAGCTACTGCGCACCTGACGCACAGAGCGCAGACAGCACCGCCCGGACGCGACGTGCGTCCGGGCGGTGCTGTCTGCGCTCGAGGTGGGCGCGGCGTCCGAGCCGCTACTTGGGCTCGATGTCGAAGAGCGCGGTGTTGCCGCTGACCGAGGTCACCCGGAGCCCAACCTCGACGTTCGTCTCGCCCCGCACCGTGCAGGTCATGGTCTCGCCGACCTCAGCCTTGAGGTCACCCGGGCAGGTCACCGAATCGGGGGTGCCCAGCCCGTTGGCCGCGAACTGCTGGCTGATCTGGGACTCCACGGAGTCGCGGTCCACCATCTTGGCGCCGCGCACTCCGACGAGCACGATCGCCAGCACGCTGAGCGCGAGGAAAACGAACCCCAGCACGACGGCGACGGTGGCGAGGGTGCGGCCCTTCTGCCCGGTGCGCTTGGTCTGCGCGCGCCCGACGAAGCCGAGCACGATGCCCACCGGGGAGAACACGAACGCGAAGACGATCGCAAGGATCGCCACGGTGTTGGTGCCGGGGGGAACCGGCGCCTGGCCCTGGTGGGACGGGAACGGCTGCGCCTGCGGCGGAGGGGGGAACGCGCCAGGGGTACCCGAGCTAGTGGTCATGAAAGCCTTCCAGGGCAGGGCTGCTCAAGACCCCACGACGGCCCGAGCAGCAACGACGCAGGGACGAGGTGCCCGTGCAGCGCACAGTAACTGCCATGTGCCGCTCTGTGTCAAGCAAGACTCTTCTGAAGTCTTGCCCGATCACGAAGCGCCGCAACGACACCGCCGCTGCGCAGGCGCCGGTCAGCCCTGCAGGCGAGCGACCGCGGCGTCGATGCGCTCGTCGGTGGCGGTGAGCGCGATCCGCACGTGCTGTCCGCCGGTGGGGCCGTAGAACTCCCCGGGCGCGACCAGCATGCCGCGCTCGGCGAACCAGGCCACGGTGGCGCGACAGTCCTCGTCACGGGTGGCCCACAGGTACAGCCCGGCCTCGGAGTGCTCCACCTGCAGCCCCGCGGCTCGCACGGCGGGCAGCAACCTCGCCCGCCGGCTGCGGTAGATCTCCCGCTGCGCCGCGGCGTGGGTGTCGTCGGACAGCGCCGCCTCCATGGCCGCCTGCACCGGCCGAGGCACGATCATGCCGGCGTGCTTGCGCACCTCCAGCAGCTCGGCCACCAGTGCCGGGTCGCCGGCGACGAACCCGGCGCGGTAGCCGGCGAGGTTGGAGGTCTTGGACAGCGAGTGCACCGCGAGCAGCCCGGTCAGGTCGCCGTCGTTGACGTCGGCGTGCAGCACCGACCGTGGCTCGGCGTCCCAGGCCAGCCCCAGGTAGCACTCGTCGGAGACCACGACGGTGCCCCGCTCGCGCGCCCACTCCACCACCTTGCGCAGGTGCGGCACCCCCAGCACCGCGCCGGTGGGGTTGGACGGGGAGTTGAGGAACAGGACGGCCGGCTGCCCGGAGCCCCGGGTGGCCGGCCCGAGGCGGGTCACGCTGTTGGAGCGGACCACCTGGGCGCCAGCCAGCTGGGCGCCGACCTCGTAGGTGGGGTAGGCCAGCTCGGGCACCACCACGGTGTCCGCCGGCCCCAGCCCCAGCAGGGTCGGCAGCCACGCGATCAGCTCCTTGGAGCCGATGGTGGGCAGCACCGCGTCGGCGGGCACCCTGTGCACGTCGTGGCGGCGGGCGAGGGCCTGCACGACGGTCTCCCGCAGCGAGGTGGTGCCCCACGTGGCGGGGTAGCCCGGGATGTGGGCAGCAGCGGTCAGCGCGTCCTGGATGACCTCGGCGACCGGGTCGACCGGGGTGCCCACCGAGAGGTCGACGATGCCGTCGGGGTGCTCACCGGCACGCTGTGCGGCGCCGGTGAGCGAGTCCCACGGAAAGCTGGGGAGGCTGAGGTGCTTCCTGCTCACTCGCCGTCACTCTGCGGCGGGAGGCTGGCCACCGGCTCCGGGTCGAAGTCGGTCTTGCCGACCTTGGCGGCGCCGCCGGGCGAGCCGAGGTCGACGAAGAAGTCGGCGTTGACCTTGGTGTAGCCCGACCACTGGTCCGGCACGTCGTCCTCGTAGTAGATGGCCTCTACCGGGCAGACCGGCTCACAAGCACCGCAGTCCACGCACTCGTCGGGGTGGATGTAGAGCATGCGCCCACCCTCGTAGATGCAGTCGACGGGGCACTCTTCGATGCAGGCCTTGTCCAGCACGTCCACGCAAGGCTCAGCAATCGTGTAGGTCACTGCGGTTCTCCTGATCTCGCCGGGGGCTACTCGTGAGCAAGTATCCCCGAATGATCCTTCTGGTGTGAATTCACCCCGTCGTGTGTCGCGAGCTGCGTACCCACTTGTCCGCCTTGCGTACTGCGCGCTTGAGGGCGGAGTGCTCGCTGAGGTAGTCCCCCGCCAGCCCGACCACCGGCACCTTGCCCAGCGCCCGGTAGGGCAGGCGGCCCTGCGGGCGCTTGTCCAGCTCGCCCAGGATGCCTCGCATCACCCGCGCGTAGCGCCACAGCGCCCGGGCCGCACCGACCAGCGCCCCCCGCTCGGGGGCGCTGCCCTTGCCCGGCTGCTCCTCCTGCTTCGCCGCGGTGCCCTCCACCAGGGCACGGCTGACGTCGCGGTCGCACAGCACCCAGGCGAGCATGCGCACCTGCTCCACCTCGTCGGTGACGCCCCACTCGCGGGCCACCGCGCACAGCAGCATCGCCTGGCTGGCGCTGCCCAACGCCGGCTGCAGCGGCAGCCGGTCGGCCACCACCCCGCCGAAGCCCGGGATGGCGACGATCAGCGTGGTGAAGCGTCCCACCCGGTTCATCCACCAGGTGGTGCGCTGCTGCGGCGTCATGGACTGCCACGCCGCCGTGCCGGGGAACTCCACCTGGTAGAAGGCGTCCACCGCCTTGCCCACCGCCCGGTTCTTGAGGCTGGTGCTGCGCACCTCAGCCACTTCGGGGTCGGGCCGCTCGTGGGTGCGCGCCTTGAGGTGGAACGGGTCGGTGTGGGTGAGCGCGTCCAGCACCGGTCCGCTGCCGTGCACCACCACCTTCAGTGCGCTGACCACGTACGCGTCGGTGATCGCCGGCGCCATCACTGCCCGCTCGCCATGGCGGGAACGTCCCGGCGGCCATAGCCGGTGGTGCGCTCGTGGATGGGCCGGCCGATGCCCGCGGCGATCTCGGTCAGCTCCTGCACCGTCTTGGCCGAGCCGTGCTGCGAGCCCGCCATCCGGGAGATGGTCTCCTCCATCAGCGTGCCGCCCAGGTCGTTGGCCCCGCCGTTGAGCATCGCCTGGGTGCCGGCGGTGCCCAGCTTGACCCAGCTGGTCTGGATGTTGTCGATGCGCCCGTGCAGCATGATCCGCGCCAGCGCGTGCACCGCCCGGTTGTCCCGGATGGTCGGTCCCGGACGGGACGCCCCCGCCAGGTACAGCGGCGAGGACTGGTGCACGAACGGCAGCGGCACGAACTCGGTGAAGCCGCCGGTCTGGTCCTGGATGCCGCGCAGCACGTTGAGATGGCCCACCCAGTGCCGCGGGTGGTCGACGTGGCCGTACATCATCGTGGACGAGCTGCGCAGCCCCACCTCGTGCGCGGTGGTCACCACCTCGATCCAGGAGCTGGTGGGCAGCTTGCCCTTGGTGAGGATCCAGCGGACCTCGTCGTCGAGGATCTCCGCGGCCGTGCCGGGGATGGTGTCCAGCCCCGCGTCGCGCAGCTCCACCAGCCAGTCCCGGATGCTGGCCCCGGAGTGCGCGGCCCCGTTGACCACCTCCATCGGGCTGAAGGCGTGCACGTGCATGCCCGGCACCCGCTCCTTGACCGCGCGGACCAGGTCGGCGTAGCCGCCGGCAGGGATCTCCGGGTCGATGCCGCCCTGCATGCACACCTCGGACGCGCCCAGGTTCCAGGCCTCCTCGGCCCGGTCGGCCACCTCGGTGAGGCTCAGGGTGAACGCGTCAGCGTCGCCCTTGCGCTGGGCGAAGGCGCAGAAGCGGCAGCCGGTGTAGCAGATGTTGGTGAAGTTGATGTTGCGGTTCACCACGTAGGTGACGTCCTCGCCCACGGTCTCCCGGCGCAGGTCGTCGGCCAGCGCGCACAGCGCCTCCAGGGCCGGGCCCTCGGCGGTGGCCAGGGCCAGGTACTGCTCGTCGGTGCACCCGGCCGGGTCGTCGGCGGCGGCCCGCAGCGCGGCGGTGACGTCCCCACCCAGCAGGGCGGGGGCGTCGATGGCCAGCACCTGCTCGCGCACCGTCTCCCAGTCGCCGAAGGCCGAGCCCAGGTCGGAGCGGGTCTCGGTGTTGCGGCCATCGGTGTCGATGGCGCTGTGCAGGTCGGTGCGCCCGCTGGACTCCCAGGAGGCGTCGGGCTCCTGCCACGGCAGCCCGGTGGGCACCGCTGCGGCGTCGGCCAGCCCGTCCGGTGCGGCCAGCGCGCGCACGTGCGCGCTGATGCGGGGGTCGATCCACGGCGAGCCGGCCAGCACGTACTCCGGCTGGGCGGCCAGGCGCTCGGTGAGGGTGAACCCGGCGGCCGCGCTCGCCGCGGCGAGGGCGTCCAGCTGGGGCCAGGGCCGCTCCGGGTTGACGTGGTCCGGCGTCAACGGGGAGACACCGCCGAAGTCGTCCACGCCCGCACCCAGCAGGGCGGCGCAGTCGTCCAGGTCCACCAGGTTCGGCGGGGCCTGCACGCGCATCGCCGGGCCCAGCAGCAGCCGGGTGACGGCGATGGTGGCCCGGTAGTCGTCCAGCCCCGCGTCGGGGGCGGCACGCATGGCCGTGTCGTCCTTGGCCCGGAAGTTCTGCACGATCACTTCCTGCACGTGCCCGAAGCTCTTGTGCGCCTTGCGGACGGCCAGGATGGAGTCGACGCGCTCGGTGAGCGTCTCGCCGATGCCCACCAGGATGCCGGTGGTGAAGGGCACGCCCAGGCGGCCGGCGTCGGTGAGGGTGCGCAGCCGCACCTCGGGGTGCTTGTCCGGGCTGCCGTAGTGGCACTCGCCCTTGGTGGTGTGCAGCCGCAGCGAGGTGGTCTCCAGCATCATCCCCATGGACGGCGCCACCGGCTTGAGCCGGGAGATCTCCTCCCAGGTCATCACGCCCGGGTTGAGGTGGGGCAGCAGACCCGTCTCCTCCAGCACCCGGACGGACATGGCCCGCAGGTAGGCCTGGGTGGAGTCGTAGCCGCGGGAGTGCAGCCACTCCTGGGCCTCCGGCCAGCGGTCCTCGGGCCGGTCGCCCAGGGTGAACAGGGCCTCCTTGCAGCCCAGCGCCGCACCCTGCGCGGCGATCTCCAGGACCTCGTCGGGGTCGAGGAACATGCCGTGCCCGGCGGCGGCGAGCTTGCCGGGCACGGTGACGAAGGTGCAGTAGTGGCAGCGGTCCCGACACAGCCGGGTGAGCGGGATGAACACCTTGCGGGAGTAGGTCACCACACCAGGCCGGCCGGCAGCGAGCAGACCGGCGTCGCGCACGCGGGCCGCAGCCGCGCACAGCGTGTCCAGCTGCTCCCCGCGGGCGTGCAGCAGGGTGTGGGCCTCGGTGGCGTCCAGGGTCTTGCCGTCGGTGGCGCGCCGCAGCGCGCGCCGCAGCGCCGACTCCGAGGGCGTCACCTCGACCGGGGGTGGGGTCGGAAGATCCACGGGCTCAGTTGTCACGACCCCGATACTGCCCGTTGCCTCGCAGCCTCGCCCAGGTGGCCACCCAGTACCACCACCGCCGGCACCACTCCGAAGCCGAACAGCGCCATCAGGCGCCAGTCCTGCGGCGGAACCTGGTCGCCGCCGGGACCCCCGGTGGCCAGCGCCAGCACCACCAGCACCCACCCGACCAGCGGCAGGGCGGCCACGCCGGTTCGCGGCGTGAGCCTGCCGGCCAGCCAGACCAGCCCGGCGTTGGTGAGCGCCGCGGCGAACGCACCCACCGGCAGCGGGACCACACCGACGTACACCGGCAGGAAGAGGGACTCGAGCACCGCGAGCACCGCGGCGTAGAGGACCAGCAGGCCCAGGCAGAGCCGGGTCACGGGGTGATGCCCGCGAAGAGGTCGTGCTCCCGGCCGTCCGGGCCCAGCTCACCGGCCTCGCCGCGCACCCGCACGTAGTGCTCGGCGAGCAGCACCGGCTGGGCGATGTTGTTGGACAGGGCGAGCTCGGTGCCGCTCGGCGCCACGGTGACCTGCGTGGCGTGGGCGCGCATGGCCGCCAGCTTCGCCTGCCGCACAGCGTGCACGTCGATCACGGCGTCCACGTCGGCGTCGGACACGCTGGGCAGCTCACCGGGCTCGGGCAGCCGCCAGCCCTGCGGCAGGTCGGTCATCCCGGCGATGCCCGCCGTCAGCGCGCGGTGCTCCACCACCGTCCAGTACACCTTGGGCACCTCCCACGCAGGCCCCGCGTCGGCGAACATCGCCGGGTCGGCGGCGTGGTCGAGGGCGTCGGTGGTCAGTCGGTGCACCTGCACGTGGTCGGGGTGGCCATAGCTGCCGTGGGGGTCGTAGGTGACCACCACGTGCGGGCGCACCCGGCGGATCACCTCGGTCATCGCGTGCGCGCCAGCCAGCCCGGCGTGCACGAAGGCGCGGGGGTTCTCCGCCGACGGCGTGCCCACCATGCCGGAGTCGCGCCACCGCCCGGCCCCGCCCAGGAAGTGCGGCCCGCCCACGCCCAGGGCGTGCAGCGCCCGGCTCAGCTCGCTGATGCGGTAGCCGCCCAGCTGGTCTGCCTCCCCGGCCACCAGCCCGGCCCAGCGCGCCCCGATCACCTCGCCCTCCTCGCCGAGGGTGCAGGTGAGCACCGTGACCTCCACCCCGCGTGCGGCGTAGTGGGCGATGGTGCCGCCGGTGGTCAGGGTCTCGTCGTCGGGATGGGCGTGCACCAGCAGCAGCCGCGGGCGCCGCAGGCTCATCGGTCGTTCCGCGACCACGTGGCGGCGTCGGCGAACGGGCCGCCCCGCAGCCCGATGGGCTCGTCCACGCCGGTGACCTGCTTGCGCACGGCCAGCACGGTGCTGTCCTGGTACAGCGGCAGCACCGCGTGCAGCGCCCACAGGCGCGGCTCCAGCTCGGCCAGCGTGGCGGCCACGTCGACGGCGCCGCTCAGTGCGGCGTCGATCTGCGGCTGCAGCGAGGGGTCGCACACCCCGGAGACGTTGCCCAGCCGGGTGGTCGGCGCGCTGCGGGTGCCGGTGGGGCCGGCGGCTGCGGTCGGGGTGGGCGCACCGGCGGGAGCGACACCAGCCGAGCCGGTGCAGCCGAAGGTCGACGCCAGCGTGGTGGCCGGGTCCCCACCGGCGGGCGCCCGGCCGACGAGCATCCCGATCTCGCCGCTGCCCAGGCGGTCGCCGTAGAGCTCGCTGGAGGTGACGATGGAGGCCTTGGCGTTGATGCCCGCGCTGGTGAGCTGGTCGGCCACGGCCTGCGCCACCGAGGTGGCGGCGCTGTCCTCCTTGGCCGCCCCCACCATGACCGTCAGCGGCGTGCCGTTCTTCAGGTAGCGACCCGCCTGCACGCTGTAGCCGGCCCGGCCCAGCGCCTCCACCGCGGCGGTGACGGTGCCCCCAGCGGGGCGGGTGGCGAGGTAGCCCGGCTCCGACGGCGCCAGCACCTGGGCGTCGGCGCGGAACTGCCCCACCGCCCGGCCCGCACCGATCATGCTCAGCGCGTCCACGTCCAGCAGCCCGAGCAGGCCCTCTCGGACGTTGACGTCGGACAACCCGCTGGCGCCCACGTCCACGGCCACCCGCATGGTGGAGGGCTGGGCCACGGTGAGGGTGCGCACGTCGGGGATGGCCGCCAGCTGGGTGCGGGTGGCGTCGCTGCCGTGCAGCTGGGCCATCTGCGCGTCCTTGGAGCGCAGCGACTCCGCCAGCTGGTTGGGGGTGCCGTCGCGGCGCAGCAGGATCGAGTCCAGGGCGGTGGGGGTGTCCCAGAAGCGGTCGTTGCGCTCCAGCAGCACCTCGCCGCGGTCGCGGTCGACGCTCTTGACCTTGAACCGCGAGCCCGACACCGGCAGCCCGTCGTCCAGGGCCGCGGTGAACCCCCCGGGCAGGTCCTTGAGCAGGTGCGCGGGCAGCAGCGAGCGGAACAGCTGCTGCCACGCCGGGTAGTCGGCGGCGAAGGACACCGTCACCGTCTTGCCCCCGCCGGAGGAGGCGACGTCGGTGATCAGGTCGTAGCCGGCCGCGTCGGCCACCCCGGGCTGGGAGATCATCTGCTGCCACAGGTAGCGGAAGTCCTCCGCCGCGATGGGAGCCCCGTCCGACCACTGCGCCTCGTTGCGCAGCACGTAGGTCACCTGGAACGGTGCCGTCGGCTTGGTGGTGGCGGCCGGGGTGGCCGAGACGGCGATGGAGGGATCCAGCGTCCACCCCGAGCCGGTGGCCTCCGGGAGGAACACCGAGGGCAGCACCAGGCCACTGACGGCGTTGTTCACCGGGGAGAGGTCAGCCAGCTGGTGCGGGTTGAACCCCGGGCCCACCTCGTCGATGGCCACCACCACCGAGTTGGTCACCGTCGCCTTGGGCGGCGGCGTGACGGTGGTGGCCGTGCTGACCACCACCGGCGCCGGCTGGGCGGTGCAGGCCGGAGTCAGCGCGACCAGCGCAAGAGCTGCGGCCCCCACCCAACGCCCGCCTCGGCGGGCACCGTGCCGACCGCGCACCTGTGCATCTCCCTGCTCACCGTGACCGGCCCCCACACGCGCGGGGGCCGCCTGCTGCACCGGTTCGCCCGGTGCGTCCGCCCAGACTAGATCAGCTGGCGGCCTTGTCACGGAGCTTGTCGCGGGAGCGGGTGCGGGCGCGCTCGTTGGCGTCCAGCACCAGCTTGCGCACGCGCACCACGTCCGGCGCGACCTCGACGCACTCGTCGGAGGCGCAGAACTCCAGCGCGCTCTCCAGTGTGAGCACGCGGGGACGGGCCAGCGCCTCGAAGGTGTCCGAGGACGACTGCCGCATGTTGGTGAGCTTCTTCTCGCGGCAGACGTTGATGTCCAGGTCCTCCGAGCGGGGGCTCTCGCCCACCACGTGACCCGCGTAGGTGGCCGTGCCCGGCTCCACGAAGAAGGTGCCGCGGTCGGAGAGCTGGATCATCGCGAACGGGGTGACCACGCCGGCGCGGTCGGAGACCAGCGAGCCGGTGTGGCGGCTGCGGATCTCGCCGGCCCACGGCTCGTAGCCGGCGGAGTAGGTGTTGGCGATGCCGGTGCCCCGGGTGTCGGTGAGGAACTCGGTGCGGAAGCCGATCAGGCCGCGGGCGGGGACGACGAACTCCATGCGCACCCAGCCGGTGCCGTGGTTGACCATCTCCTCCATCCGGCCCTTGCGGGCGGCGAGCAGCTGGGTGACCGCGCCGAGGTGCTCCTCGGGGACGTCCACGGTGAGGTGCTCGAAGGGCTCGTGCATCTTGCCGTCGACCATCTTGGTGACCACCTGGGGCTTGCCCACGGTCAGCTCGAAGCCCTCGCGCCGCATCTGCTCCACCAGGATGGCCAGCGCCAGCTCACCACGGCCCTGCACCTCCCAGGTGTCCGGACGGTCGGTGTTGAGCACCCGCAGCGACACGTTGCCGATGAGCTCGGAGTCCAGCCGGCTCTTCACCAGGCGGGCGGTGAGCTTCTTGCCACCGTTGCGCCCGGCCAGCGGGCTGGTGTTGATGCCGACGGTGACCGAGATGGCCGGCTCGTCGACGGTGATGGGCGGCAGGGCGACGGGGTTGTCCACGTCGGCCAGGGTGTCGCCGATCATGATGTCCGGGATGCCGGCCACGGCGACGATGTCGCCGGCCTCGCCCAGGTCGGCGGCCACGCGCTCCACACCCTCGGTGCGCAGCAGCTCGGTGATCTTGACCTTGTGGGTCTCGGTCACGCCCTCGGCGCTGGTGCGCATCCAGGCCACGGTCTGGCCCTTGCGCAGCTCACCGGCGTGGATGCGGACCAGGCCGATGCGGCCCAGGAAGGACGAGGCGTCCAGGTTGGTGACGTGCGCCTGCAGCGGGGCGTCCGGGTCGCCCTTGGGCGCCGGGACGTACTCCATGAGCAGGTCGAACAGGGCGTCCAGGCCCTCGGCGTCGGGCACCTCGCCGTCGGCGGGCTGGGTCATGCTGGCCTTGCCCGCGCGGGCGGAGGCGTAGATGACCGGCAGGTCCAGGGCGAGCTCGGCGGCGTGCGCCGCCTCGTTCTCCAGGTCCGAGGCCAGGTCGAGCAGCAGGTCGTGGACCTCCTCGACCACCTCGGTGATGCGGGCGTCGGGACGGTCGGTCTTGTTCACCACCAGGATGACGGGCAGCGAGGCGGCCAGCGCCTTGCGCAGCACGAAGCGCGTCTGGGGCAGCGGGCCCTCGCTGGCGTCGACCAGCAGCACCACGGCGTCGACCATGGACAGCCCGCGCTCCACCTCGCCACCGAAGTCGGCGTGGCCGGGGGTGTCGATGACGTTGATCACCACGTCGCCGTCGGGCGTGTGCCGACGCACCGCGGTGTTCTTCGCGAGGATGGTGATGCCCTTCTCGCGCTCGAGGTCACCGGAGTCCATGACTCGGTCGACGAGCTCCGCCCGCTCAGCGAAAGCGCCCGACTGACGCAGCATGGCGTCGACGAGGGTCGTCTTGCCGTGGTCGACGTGGGCGACGATGGCGACGTTGCGGAAGGCGGTGCGGGGCGCACTAGTCACTGGGTAGGTTCTCCTGAAAGCTCTAGAGTCCACGGTCCGAGAAGGGTCTCGATCCGTGGTCGGGGTGGCCGTCGACCTGGGCGCATGCGCGGACTTTTTGTGCTTCTCGTCCGTCGCGCACCACTCAGCCACTGCGGCGACAAACATCTTACCCGCTCACACGAACTTTTCCTGCACTGCAGGTCACTCGACCAGCAGCGGGGCCAGCTCAGCACGCCAGCCCCGGTCGTTCACCACCAGGTCCAACCGGCTGAGCTCGCCGGCTCCCACCCACCGCAGCGCGGCGTGCTCCCTGGCCTCGGCGGGGCCCCGGACCAGCTCTGCGCGGTAGGCGCGCAGCACCCGACCGTCGGGCAGCAGCACGTCCGCGCCCACCTGCTCGCCCGGCTCCACCACCACGCCGAGCTCCTCGTCGAGCTCGCGGACCAGCGCCTGCTGCGGGCTCTCTCCCGGCTCCACCCCTCCGCCGGCCAGCTCCCACTTCCCGGCGAGCGCGGGCGGGCGTCGCCGCTGGGCCACCAGCAGCCGACCGTCGGCGACCACGGCACCGGCCACCACCTCCCGGGCGGCGGCCATCGCGGTGGCGGCGGCGCTCACGTGGTCCACCCACTCCCCCAGCACGGCCTGCACCCAGCCGCGAACCAGACCACCCGACGGACCCCGCACCTGGGCCACCAGGCGGGTGCCCGCCGTGGTGGGCGCGAGCGTGACGGTGACCTCCAGGGACGGCAGGGGGCCGCGCTGCCGGCTCAGCCGCAGCTGGTGCAGCTCGGCGACCGCCACCCGCAGGCCGAGGGTGACCGGCAGGCGCCGGGGCCGCACGGCCACCACGTCCCCGGGGGCGAGGAGGCCCTGTGCTCGCGGTACCTGCACCCGGGCGTGTCCGGCCAGCGCGGCGGCCACCACCACCGAGCGCACGGCGCCGGCCGTGGTGGCCAGCGGCGCCGCGACGTCGCGCTCCAGGCGTGCGGCGGTCACCGGCGCCGTCCGGGCTGTCCGTGCCGGCAGTGCCGGCCCGTGCCACCATCAACCATGGCGACCTTGCTGACCCGGGCGGAGATCGAGTCGGCGCTGCCCGAGCTGCCCGGCTGGGCCTTCACCGACAACCGCCTGCAGCTGACCACCGAGCTGGCGAGCTTTCCCGCCGTGCTGGCGCTGGTGGCCGCGGTGGGCGAGGTCGCAGAACAGCGCAACCACCACCCGGACATCGACATCCGCTGGCGCACCGTGACCTTCGCGTGCACGACGCACAGCGCCGGTGGCGTCACGCAACGGGACGTGGAGCTGGCACAGCAGGTTGCGGCACTGCTGGCCGAGGCCTGACCAGACGCCGCTGCAACCCCATGAGCACCAGGATGAAGGCGGTGCCGGCCGGGTAGATCGCGCCGGAGATCGACTCCAGCAGGGGCCGCTCGAACTCCCAGATGCTGGGCTGCTGCAGCAGCAGCAGCGCGATCACCCCGATCAGCATGACCACCACCCACACCAGGCTCGCGACGAAGGCCAGCCTGGTCTGGCGCAGCGGGCCGTGGGCCAGCCACAGCACGGCGGGCACCAGCCACACCCAGTGGTGGCTCCACGAGATGGGCGAGACCAGCAGCCCGAACAGCTGGACGATCACCAAGGTGCCGAGCCGGTCGTCGGCGGCCAGGCCCCGCCAGGCCCACACGCACAGCGCCGCAGCCAGCAGCACCGCCACCACCCACACCGGGCCGGTGCCCACGTCGTGGCCGGCGAAGCGGCTGAGCACCCCACGCAGCGACTGGTTGATGGCCGAGCCCACCGGGCCGATCCGGTCCGCCTTGCCCAGCAGCTCACCGAAGTAGGTGCGGGTGGCGTCCGGGATGGCCAGGAAGCTGATGGCGATGGTGGCGGCGAAGGCCACGGCGGAGAACACCGCCGCCAGGTAGCGGCGCTGGGCCAGGAAGTACAGGCCGGTGATCGCCGGCGTCAGCTTCACCCCGGCCAGCACGCCGACGATGCCGCCGGCCAGCCACCACCGGCTGGTGGTGGCCGCGGCCAGGCCCCCCAGCACCAGGAACACGTTGACCTGGCCGTAGTCCAGCGTGGTGCGCACCGGTTCCATCCAGATCCCCACCGCGGCCCACAACATGGCGGCGTTGCGCCAGAAGGGCTCGGCCGAGCGCTCCGCACCCAGCAGCAGCGTGAGGCTCAGGCGGACCACGCCCCACAGCGCCACCATGGTGACCACCAGCCACAGCACGGCCAGGGCGGTGATGGGCACGTAGTGCAGCGGGAAGAACAGCAGCGCCGCGAACGGTGGGTAGGTGAAGGGCAGCGGGAAGTTGGGGGTCATCTCCGAGAACGTGAAGGTGTAGAGCTCCCCGCGCTCCAGCGACTGCGCGCCGAAGCTGTAGACGCGCAGGTCCACCATGTTCAGCCCGGTGCGGGTGAGGAAGCTGAGCACCAGGCGCGAGGCACCGGAGACGAGGAGGACCAGCGGCGCCAGCCACCAGTGCGACTGCACCAGCGCGAGGGCCCGGGACATGACCTGCTGGAGTCGCACCCGCCCACCCTAGAGCCTCGTCGGCCTCAGTCCTGAATGCGGTTGAACTGCACCAGCAGCTCCCCGAACCGGCTCACGTCCTCCGCCGACCAGTCGTCCAGCAGCCGGGCGAAGCGCTGGCGCCGGGCGGTGCGGGCGTGCGCCAGCCGCACCAGTCCGTCGTCGGTCATCGACAGCTTGGCCGAGCGGCGGTCGGCGGCGTCCTCCACCCGCTTGATCAGGCCCAGCTTGAGCAGCAGCCCCACCTGACGGCTCAGCGTCGGCTTGCCCACGCCGTAGAAGGCGGCCAGGTCGGTGAGCCGGACCTCGCCCACCTCCTCCACCCGCTGCAGCAGCGCGTAGGCCGCCGGTTCCAGGCCGGGGTGCACCTCGCGGGCGAGCTCGCCAGAGAACGAGCGGGCCCGACGGAAGAGCACCGCCAGCTCGTGCTCCACGATGTCGTGCGGGTGCCGGACGCTCACCTCTCCAATGTATAGCGACTCAGGTCACACCGGTCGGGCCCGCGAACCCGCACGGGCCCGCTACATCCCGGTGGCGTAGGACTAGCACCGTGGTGACCGATTCCCCGACCTTCCGCACTGCCCAGGACACCGATGTCGAGGCGGTCGCGGCGCTGGTGCAGCTGGCCTACCGCGGCGAGGAGAGCCGGTCCGGGTGGACCACCGAGGCGGACCTGCTGCGGGGCCAGCGCACCGACACCGGGCAGGTGCGCGAGCTGCTGGCCCGGCCGGGTACCCAGGTGCTGCTGCTGTGCGCGGCGGACGGGGCCCTGCTGGGGTGCTGCGAGCTGACCGGCCCCACGCCCGGGCAGGGCACTCCCGGGCAGGCCTACTTCGGCCTGTTCAGCATCCGCCCGGGGCACCAGGGCGAGGGCTTGGGCCGGCTGCTGCTGGCCGAGGCCGAGCGCCGCGCCGTCACCGAGCTGGGCTGCTCCACGATGGAGCTGACGGTGATCACCCAGCGTGCCGAGCTGATCGCCTGGTACCTGCGTCGCGGCTACCGGCGCACCGGCGAGCGGCGCCCCTTCCCCTACGGCGACGAGCGGTTCGGCGTGCCGCTGCGCGACGACCTGGAGCTCGAGGTGCTCACCAAGGTCCTGGTGCCGAGCGGCTGATCTTCCTCTGGGCTAGCCCCGCCCACCTTGGCTAGCCTCACCCCATGAACGCGGTGACGGCCCTGCGACGGATCGCCTTCCTGCTCGAGCGTGCCCGCGAGGCCAGCCACCGGGTGCAAGCCTTCCGCAACGCCGCCGACGTCGTCACCCGGCTCTCCCCCACCGACCTGGACCGGAGGGTGGCGGCAGGGACGCTCACCGACCTCGGCGGCATCGGCCCCAAGACCGCCGCGGTGATCACCCAGGCGCACACCGGGCACACCCCCGACTACCTGGTCCGGCTGGAGGAGTCCGCCGGCCACCTGGTGGAGGGCGGGGAGAAGCTGCTGGCGCAGCTGCGCGGCGACCTGCACTGCCACAGCAGCTGGAGCGACGGCGGCAGCCCGGTGGAGGAGATGGCGGCGACGGCGGTCGAGCTGGGCCACGAGTACCTGGCCATGACCGACCACTCCCCGCGGCTGACCGTCGCCCGTGGCCTCACCGCCGAGCGGCTGCGCGAGCAGCTCGCCCTGGTGGCCACCGTCAACGAGCAGCTGGCACCGTTCCGGCTGCTGTCGGGCATCGAGTGCGACATCAACGTGGACGGGACGCTGGACCAGACCGACGAGCTGCTGGGCGAGGTGGACGTGGTGGTGGCCTCCGTGCACTCCAAGCTGCGCACCGACCGAGCCGCCATGACCGCGCGGATGCTGGCCGCCGTGCGCAACCCGCACACCGACGTCCTCGGCCACGTCACCGGCCGGCTGGTCACCGGCGACCGGGGGGTGCGCCCGGAGAGCGACTTCGACGCCGAGGCGGTGTTCGCCGCCTGCGCCGAGCACGACGTGGCGGTGGAGATCAACAGCCGCCCCGAGCGCCTGGACCCGCCGCGTCGGCTGCTGCGCCAGGCGGTGGCCGCGGGCTGCCTGTTCAGCGTGGACACCGACGCCCACGCCCCCGGCCAGCTGGACTGGCAGGCCTACGGCTGTGCGCGGGCCGAGGAGTGCGACGTCGACCCCGACCGGGTGGTGAACACCTGGCCGGTGGCGGACCTGCTGGCCTGGACCCGGCGCTCCCGCCCCTAGTCCGCCCCGGCACTAGTCCGGCTCGTGCTCCAGCCGGGCCAGGTACCGCTCGGCGGAGCGCTGCACGGCCAGCTTGGCGTCAACGGTGACCACCCGCCGCCACCAGCCGCCGTAGATGGTGTCGAACGGCCAGGGCTCCAGCAGCCGCAGCGCCCGGTCGATCACCGCGGGCGACTCGGGCACGTGGTTGGGGTAGCTGTACATGAAGGAGACGTAGCGCCGGTCCATCACCACGGTGAGGATGTCGCCGGTGCACAGCGCGGGCTCGGCGAGGGTGACGCCGCCGGCGTCGCGACCGTCCCAGTGCAGCACCGTGCCGCCGGCGAAGTGCACCCCGGCCCGCAGCAGGGTCCGGCCCGGCAGCACCTCCAGGGTGTCGCCGGTCCACGAGACGATGTTGCCGTCGCGGCAGACCCACTCTGCGTCGGCGGCGTGCAGGTACACCGGCACACCACCGAAGGCCTCGCTCCAGGCGATCGCCGAGGAGTAGAAGTGCGGGTGCGAGACGGCCACCGCCGCGATGCCACCCTGCTCGGCCACCGCGGCCACGGTCTCCGCGTCGAGGTAGGACACGCAGTCCCACAGCAGGTTCCCGCCCTCGCCGGGCACCAGCAGGGCCCGCTGCCCGATGGCGAAGGACGGTTCGGTGCCGACGCCCCACAGCGCGCCCTCCTGGCGGAGCACCGTCTGGTGGCCCTGCTCGGCCAGCTCGGCCAGCGTGGTCCAGCGCTGGCCGTCCCAGCCCACGTACTGCCGCTCGTCCTCGCACACGACGCAGCGGCCGTCCACCACGAGCAGCGGGTCGTACTGCACCCCGCAGGTCACGCAGATCGGGTGGACGTCGTCGGTCGCGGGGTCACCGCCGCCGGGGCCGGACACGGGTCGGGCCTCAGCGGTGCAGCAGGGCGAAGGTGGCCAGGGCGTGCACCACCGACTCCTCGCCCTGCAGCACCTCCGCCTCGCACACCATCAGGTGCTCGCCCTGGGTGCGGATCTTGCCGACCGCCCGCAGCTCCCCCGGCTTGGCCGGCCGCAGGTAGGTGATGGTCAGCTGGCTGGTCGCCGGGGAGTCGTCCTCGCCGGTGCGGCTGCGCACGGCCAGGCCCATCGCGGTGTCCACCAGGGTCGCGAGCACCCCGCCGTGCACGGCTCCGGCCGGGTTGAGGTGCTCCTCGGTCGCCGTGAAGTCCAGCTCCGCCCGACCGTCCTCGGTGGTGCCCGGCTGCAGTCCCAGCTGCTCCGCAAAGCCCGTCATGTGCTGCTCCTCGGTGTCGGTCGCGCTCCGGCCCGGTGGCCAGGCGCCCCATCCTTCCGGACAACCGGGGCCCGCGGCGCGCTCGGGGCCCGGCGATATCCTCGATCAGTGGCACGCAGGGACGACGACGACCAACGACCCGCGCTGGGCCGCTTCCGCGGGGCGCGCTACGCACGCACCTGGCTGACCATGCTGTTCGGCATGACGATGGCCTGGCTGGTCATGTTCACCATCGCCTCGCACAGCATCGCCTGGGTGGTGCTGGTGCCGCTGGCCGCGCTGGGCATCGCGGCCATCTGGCTGGTCCCGCTGACGGTGGTCACCCCGGACGGGCTGCGCCTGGTGATGCGGCGCATCTTCGTGCCGTGGTGGGAGGTCCGCTGGGTGCTCGACCCCCGTCCTGGCGACGAGCAGGCCCGCATCGAGCTGCGCGACGGCTCCGTGTTCAGCCTGCCCGGCGTGCCGCCGCAGGCGGTTCCTGGGCTGCGTATCACCTGGGCCCAGAACCGGGTGCGCCGCCGCTGAACCGGAACCCCGTCCGCCCGCCCGTTTGTGGTGAATTCCCACACTTTGGTTGCAATTTTTCTGCCGGTAGACTAATGAGGCCCGTGCAGCGCCGAGGCGGGGAGCGCTCGGCGACAGCTCCCGTGAACCAGACACGAAACTGGTGGTCGCCATGTACCGAAGCTGCAGCCCGTCACCGGCACTCGACCTCGGGACCTGGCGATGAACGCCGGCGACACCGCGTGGGTGCTCGTCTGCGCGGCGCTCGTCATGTTCATGACGCCGGGCCTGGCGCTGTTCTACGGCGGGATGGTGCGCGTCAACAACGTGCTCACCATGATCATGCAGAACATCATTCCGCTCTGCGTCATCTCCCTGACCTGGGTGATCGTCGGCTACACCCTGGCGTTCTCCAACGAGGGCAACTCCGTCATCGGCAACGTCGACGCCTTCTCGCTGCTGGAGGTGGACGCCCCGCAGTTCCACACCGTCGCCGGAGCGGTCACCATTCCGGCGCTGGCCTTCGTGGCGTTCCAGATGATGTTCGCGGTGATCACCCCGGCGCTGCTCACCGGCGCGGTGGCCGGGCGGCTCAAGTTCTTCGGCTGGGTGTGCTTCCTGGTGATCTGGTCCATCGTCGTGTACCCGCTCGTGGCGCGGTGGCTGTGGGCTCCACAGGGCTGGTTGGCCGACCTGGGCGCCCAGGACTGGGCCGGCGGGATGGTGGTGCACGCCTCGGCGGGCGCAGCCGCGATCGCGGTGCTGCTGGTGGTCGGCCGGCGCAAGGGGTGGTCCAGCACCGCCTCCTCCCCCAACAACCTGCCGCTCATGCTGGTCGGCGCCGGGATCCTGTGGTTCGGCTGGTTCGGCTTCAACGCCGGTGACGGCCTGCAGGCCGACGCAGTGGCCGCGCAGGCCATGATGAACACCCACATCGCCGCCTCCGCCGCCATGCTCACCTGGCTGCTGGTGGAGCAGCTCACCAGCGGCCACTCCACCCTGGTGGGCGCCGTCTCCGGCGCGATCGCCGGGCTGGCCACCATCACCCCGTGCGCGGGCTTCGTCAGCACCGGCGGCGCCGTCGCCATCGGGCTCATCGCCGGCCTGCTGTGCAACCTGGCGGTGCGGCTGAAGTTCCTGCTGCGCTACGACGACGCGCTCGACGTCATCGCCGTGCACTTCCTCGGCGGCGTGCTGGGCACCTTGCTGCTGGGGTTCTTCGGCAGCAGCGACATCAACCCCGTCGGCGCCGACGGGGTGTTCTACGGCGGTGGCGGCAGCCTGCTGTGGCACCAGGTGGTGGCCCTGGTCAGCGTGGTGGTCTTCTCGCTGGTGGTCAGCTGGATCATCGCCATGGCGGTGCAGCTGACCATCGGCCTGCGCGAGCCCCTGGACGAGCAGGACCACCTGGACGAGGTGCAGCAGGGCGCCACCGGCTACGCGCTGGGCGACGTCACCAGCCGGCTCACCGAGTCGGCGGTGCCGGCCCGCACCAACGGTCACCGCCTCACCCCGGCCGACGCCGGCGGCGACGGGCACGGGGCCCTGCGCCTGGTGACGGCCACGGTGCGCAGCGAGCAGGTCGACGAGCTGCGCGACGCCCTGCTGGCGGCCGGCGCCCAGTCGCTGGAGCTCACCAGCGCCGCGGTGTACACCGGTGAGCTGCGCTCGGCGATGTTCCGCGGGAGCCTGCAGCAGTCCAGCTTCCACGACCGGCTGCGGGTGGAGGTGCTGGTGGACCAGTCGCGGCTGCCGGAGGTGGTGGCCGCCCTCAACCGCGCCGGGGTGGAGCCGCGGTCCCTGCACCAGCAGGAGGTCAGCACCCTGTAGCCCGGCTAGCCCCGGCCCACTCCGTTGGGGGACTGAGCGTGCACGGGCTCCTCGCGCACGGCCGGCTCCGGGCGGGGCTGGGCCACCGGCGGCGGCACCTCGCACTCGCACATCGCCTCGCCGGTGCCCTCGTCCTCGGCCAGCTCGTCGGCCACCAGCAGGTCGGCGCGCACGCAGCGGTCCCGCTCCCGGTAGGCCGCGCGGCTGAGCCGGTGCGCGACCACCGAGGCGGTGATCAGCTGGAACATCCCGGCCAGCACCAGCATCCCCACGTCGACGTTGCCGCGCAGCCGGATGGTGGCGCCGGCCAGCACCAGCAGCAGGCCGAGCACCTGCGGCTTGGCGCCGGCGTGCATGCGCGACATGGTGTCGGGGAAGCGCACCAGGGCGATCGAGGCGGTCAGGGCCAGCAGCGCACCGCCGAGCAGGGCGATGCCGGAGATCACGTCGAGGAAGGTGCTCACTGGTCGTCCCTCACTCGGAAGCGGGCGACGCTCACGCTGCCGACGAAGCTCAGCAGCGACAGCGCCACGATGGCGGGCACCGTGGAGGAGTCCTTGGTGACCGCGGCCTGCGCGCCCAGCGCGCACAGGATGACGGCCACCAGCACGTCCACCGCCACCACCCGGTCCAGCGTGGTGGGGCCACGCACGATGCGGACCACGGTGAACGCACCGGCCAGGGTGAAGATCACGGCGAGCACGACGGCGAGCACGGTCATCGCACACCTCCCCCGCTCGGGGACACCGCGCTCGGCTCGTCCGGGGACTCGAACGCCGCGATGAACCGGTCCTCCAGGCGTCGGACCTGCTCCTTGAAGCGCCGGATGTCCTTCTCCGAGCGGACGTCGAGGACGTGCGAGTAGATCACCCGGTTGGTGCGGTCGATCTCCATCACGATCGATCCCGGCACCAGGGTGAGGGTGGTGACGGTGAGGGCCAGCACCAGCTCGGACTCCACCCGCATGTGCGTGCGCACCACGGCGCTGCGCGGCGGTGGTCCGGGGCGGATGGCCAGCAGCGCCACCTGGGTGCTGGAGACCACCAGGTCCCACACCACGTGGGCGACCAGCTTGACCAGCGCCCACAGGTGCACCCGGCTCTCCACCGGCACCGGGGGCAGCGGCAGCAGGGTGCGGATGACGATGGCCACGACGATGCCGCCCAGGATGTTCGCGGCGGAGATGTTGCCCCACAGCAGCACCCAGACGGAGGCGAGCCAGGCGACCACGGCGGCGCCGTGCAGGGAGTTGCGGCGCAGGATCTTCATCGGCCCGCACCCGGCCCCAGCACCGTCTCGACGTAGTGCGCCGGCTGGCGCAGGTCGGTGGCGGCGCGGTCGGTGATGCCCACCAGTGGGCCGGCGAGCACGGTGAGCAGCATGCTCACCCCGATGATGCCGATGGTGGGCACCAGCATGCTGGCGGGCATGGGCCCGACCTTCTCGGCCACCGCGGTGTCCGAGGCGGCGGGGACCTTGGCCAGCGGGCCGGTCTCGGCCAGCTCCCCCTCGGGAGCATCCTCGCGGGGCCGCCAGAACGCCTTGGTCCACACCCGGGCAACGGCGTAGAGGGTGAGCAGGCTGGTGAGCACGCTGCCCACCACCAGCGCCCAGGCGAGCACGCTGCCGTCGGCGACCCCGGCCTGCAGCAGCGAGGTCTTGCCGATGAAGCCGGAGAACGGGGGGATGCCACCCAGATTCATCGCCGGGATGAAGTACAGCACCGCCAGCAGGGGGCTGGCCACGGCCAGGCCGCCGAGGCGTCGCAGCGACGTGGAGCCACCTTGGCGCTCCACCAGCCCGGCCACCAGGAACAACGAGGTCTGCACGACGATGTGGTGCACCACGTAGTAGATGGCGCCGGACAGGCCCGCCTGCGAGGACAGCGCGATGCCGAACACCATGTAGCCGATGTGGCTGACCAGGGTGAAGCTGAGCAGCCGCTTGATGTCGTTCTGGGCCAGCGCGCCCAGGATGCCCACCAGCATGGTGAGCAGCCCGGCCACCATCAGCACCCGGTCCATCGCCCCACCCGGGAACAGCAGCGTCTGGGTGCGGATGATGGCGTAGACACCCACCTTGGTGAGCAGGCCGGCGAACACCGCGGTGACCGGTGCCGGTGCGGTCGGGTAGCTGTTGGGCAGCCACGCCGACATGGGGAACACCGCGGCCTTGAGGCAGAACGCCACCAGCAGCACCGCGAAGATGGCGTTGCGGGTTCCCTCCGGCACGTCGGGCATCCGCTGGGCGATCTGGGCCATGTTCAGCGTGCCGGTGGCGGCGTAGACGAAGCCGATGCCGGAGAGGAACACCAGCGACGACAGCAGGTTCACCGCCACGTAGGACACCCCTGCGCGGATCTGCTCCGCCGAGCCGCCCACCGTCAGCAGCACGTAGCTGGCCGCCAGCAGCACCTCGAAGCCCACGTAGAGGTTGAACAGGTCGCCGGCCAGGAAGGCGTTGCTCACGCCCGCCGACAGCGCCAGGTAGGTGGGCTGGAAGATCGACACCGGACGTTGCTCGTCACCGTCGCTGACACCCTGGCCCACCGCGAACAGCAGGACGGCCAGCAGCACCACCGCCGAGACCACCAGCATCAGCGCGGAGAGCCGGTCCACCACCAGGGTGATGCCCACCGGAGCGGCCCAGCCGCCCACCTGCACCGCGGCCATGCCGTCGCGGTCGACGAGCACCAGCAGGGCCACCGCCACCGCGAGCACGGCGGTGAGCACGACGATGCTGATCAGCCGCTGCGCGCGGGGCCGGCGGCCCATGACCATGGTGGCGGCAGCACCGAGCAGCGACAGCAGCACCG
This sequence comes from Rhodococcus sp. Z13_19A, assembly GCF_058133575.1. NCBI lineage: Bacteria > Bacillati > Actinomycetota > Actinomycetes > Mycobacteriales > Nocardiaceae > Rhodococcus > Rhodococcus sp. Z13_19A. Next base: position 458,898 of record NZ_JBYUNN010000002.1, on the reverse strand, counting down.
GCAGCGGAGCGAGGGTGGCGATCACTGCGGCTCCCCCCGGGTGCGGCCGCCCGGCCCGGGCACGCCGTCGGCGCCCACCGGTTCGGGGTCCTCGACGTCAAACTCCGACGGGTCGAACTCCGACTCGTCCACCTCGGGGGCGGGCTCACCGGTGACGGGGTCGTCGGAGCGGTCCCGGTCGGGAGCCTCGGCCAGGCTGCGGCGGGAGATCTTCGCCGACTCGGGGTCGTTCTCCACCAGGTCCTGCCGGTTGAGCCGGAACGCGCGGTAGGTCAGCGCCAGCACGAACGCGGCGAGCCCCATGGTGATGACGATCGAGGTGAGGATCATGCCCTGGGCCAGCGGGTCGGCCATCGGGCCGCCGTCACCGCGGCCCACGATCGGCGCGCTCCCGGAGGGTCCGCCCGAGGTGAGCAGCAGCAGGTTGGTGGCGTTGCCGATCAGCAGCACTCCCAGCAGCAGCCGGGTGACGCTGCGCTCGATGAGCAGGTAGATCCCGCAGGAGTAGAGCACCCCGATGACGACGAGCATCCCCAGGTTCGCGGTCATCGGTTCCACTCCTTTCGCTGTGTGTGAGCCGTGGGGTCGCTGCCGGTCCAGTCCCCTGCGTTGGCCGCCTCCAGCGACTCGCGGTTGTCCGCGTCGCGGACCTCCTCGTCGGACTCCTCCTGCAGGTCCAGGCCGGCGCCGAGGCTGCGGAGCACGTCCAGCACCAGCCCGATGACGATGAGGTAGACGCCGATGTCGAAGAACAGCGCGGTGACCAGCTTGACGTGGCCCAGCACCGGCAGCGTCACCTCGATGATGGCCGAGGACAGCACCGGGGCGCCCAGGAGCACCGAGGCTCCGGCGGTGATGCCGGAGATCAGCAGACCCAGGCCGAGGATGAGCCCAGCGTCCACCGGCAACGTCTCGCCCAGCTCGTAGCGGCCGCCGGCGAGGTAGCGCACGGCCAGCGCCAGCCCCGCCACCAGGCCACCGGCAAAGCCGCCACCGGGGGCGTTGTGGCCGGCGAAGAGGAAGTACACCGACAGCACCATGATCGTGGGGAACACCAGCCGGGCCGTGATCTCCAGCATCAGCGAGCGGTAGCGCGGGTCGATCACGTCGCCGCCGCGCAGCCAGGTGGTGCCCTCCTGCGACCGCGGTGAGCTCTCCGGGAAGCCGGGCTCCTGGGCGGAGCTCGCGGTGGGCTGGTTCTCCGGGGGCGGCAGCGAGCCGCCGCCGCTGTCGTCGACGTCCGACACCCGCGGCGCGGTGCCCACTCGGCGGTGGCCGAACACCAGGCTGGCCACGCCGGTGGCCGCCACCAGCAGCACCGAGATCTCGCCGATGGTGTCCCAGGCGCGGATGTCCACCAGCAGCACGTTGACCACGTTGCGCCCGCCCGCCTCCAGGTACGACAGGTCGGGCAGCTGCAGCGCGATCGGCAGCGTGCTGCGGGCGTTGAGCGCGTACGCCCCCAGCACGGTGAGCAGGGTGCCCACCGCGATCGACAGCGCGGCACGCGGTCCCCGACGGCCGATGGAGTTGCTGTCCAGCATCTCCGGCGGCAGCTTGCGCAGCACGAGCACGAAGGTCACCAGCAGCAGCGTCTCCACCAGGAACTGGGTGAGGGCGAGGTCCGGGGCACCGTGCAGGGCGAAGATGACGCCGCTGGCGTAGCCGGTGACGCCGACCAGCAGCACCCCGGCGAGGCGGTTGCGCACCTGGGTGGCCGCCAGCGCGGCCACCACCGCCAGCAGCCCGATCACCACCTGCAGCGGCGCGTCCCACAGCTTCAGCCGGAGACCGGTGTCGGTGCCGATGGCCAGGAACACCGAGGGCAGCACCAGCAGCACCAGCAGGATGGTGGTGAGGTTCAGCGGCAGCGAGCCGCGCTGCGTGGTGCCGGTGAGCTTCTGGGACAGCACGTCGGCCTGGCGCAGCACGCCGTCGTAGATCCGGTCGGCGTTGCCCAGCGGCGGGCTGGCCCACTGCAGGCGCACCACCTGCTCCCGCGCCACGAACAGCAGACCACCCCCGAGGAAGGCCACCCCGGTGAGCGCCAGCGCCGGGCCGAGGCCGTGCCACAGGGCCAGGTGGTAGGACTGGGAGCCGGGCAGGGTGTCGGCGTAGTCGGCGAAGATGTCGCTGATGAGGGGCGCGAACAGCCCGTCCAGCAGACCGGCCACGGTGAGCACGGCGGGTGCCACCAGGAACAGCGGGCTGGGGGCGTGCAGCTTGCGCACCTTGGCGCTGGGCTCCGCCTCACCCTTGGCGCCGAACGCACCCCAGACGAAGCGCAGGCTGTAGGCCACCGTCAGCGCCGAGCCGGCGACCAGGCCCACCAGGGTGAGGGTGGAGGCCGTCCCGGCGCTCAGGCCCCAGGTGGCCGGCAGGCCGGAGTGCAGCAGCGCGTCGAAGGCCGCCTCCTTGCCCACGAAGCCGATGAAGGGCGGGACGCCGGCCATGCTCGCGGCCGCAGCAATGGCGATCACCGCCAGCAGTGGCTGCTTTCGGCCCAGCCCGCTGAGCTTGCGCAGGTCCCGGGTGCCGGTGGAGTGGTCGATGATGCCGACGACGAGGAACAGGGTGGCCTTGAACAGGGCGTGGGCCACCAGCATGGCCATCCCCGCCAGCGCCATGTCCCGGGTGCCCGCACCCACCAGCACGGTGAGGAAGCCGAGCTGGCTGACGGTGCCGAAGGCCAGCACCAGCTTGAGGTCGTTCTCCCGCAGCGACCGCCACCCGGCGATGAGCATGGCGGCCAGGCCGAGGGTGATCACCAGGGGCCGCCACGCGGCGGCGTCGGCGAAGCCCGGTGCCAGCCGCGCCACCAGGTAGATGCCGGCCTTCACCATGGCCGCGGCGTGCAGGTAGGCGCTCACCGGGGTGGGAGCGGCCATCGCGCCGGGCAGCCAGAAGTGCAGGGGGACGATGGCCGACTTGCTCAGCGCACCGACGAGCACCAGCACGATGCCCACACCGGTGAGCCAGCTGTGCGAGGTGATCAGCCCGGGGCCGGCGGCCACCACGTCGGAGAGCAGGTAGCTGCCGGTGAGCCGGCCCAGGATCACGATGCCCACCAGCATCGCCAGGCCACCACCAGTGGTGACCAGCAGCGCCTGCGTGGCGGCCCGACGGCTGCGGGCCTTGCTGGCGTAGTGACCCACCAGCAGGAAGGACAGGACGGTGGTGAGCTCCCAGAACATGTAGAGCAGGAGCATGTTGTCGCTCAGGACCAAGCCGTACATGGCCCCGGCGAAGGCCACCATCAGACCGGCGAACAGCCCGAGGCGCGGCTCGTCGTCGTCGAAGTAGCGGGAGCAGTACAGCAGCACCAGCGCACCGACCCCGGTGACCAGCACGCAGAGGATCGAGGCGAGCGGGTCCAGCCGGAGGACGAAGTTGAGGTCCAGGCCAGGTATCCACTGGTGGTAGATCTCCTGGACGGTGCCCATGGTGCGCACCGACCACACCAGGCCGGCGGCGGGAACAGCGGCCAGGACCAGGAACGCCCTGCGACCCATCCAGCGCACGAGCGCAGGCGCGAGCAGCGCCGCGGCGGCATAGATGATCAGCAGTACGAGCAGGGGGAGCTCCGTCAGTGGGTCACACAGCCGGACGCACACGGTCCGGCAGCACGGGCGGGAGGTTTATCCACATCTTACCGGTGGATGCTGCCCTGCTCACGGGCAGTACTGATAAATCGGACACATCGGACCACGCCGACTGCTCAGCCGCGTGCCGCCTCAGCCCGGGTGCCGCACGGAGTCGAACAGCGCCACCATGTCCGGGGACAGGCGCAGCAGCTCGACGTGCGGGGCGCCGCCCGCGGTGCCGTCGAGGTAGGCGAACTCCATGCCGGTACCGGGGAAGGTGCCCGACTGGGTGACCGTCAGCCCCTGGGCACGGGCCTGCTCCAGCGCCGCGTCGAAGTCCTCGGGCACCCAGGCCACGTGGTGCAGCCCGGGGCCGCTGGTCTGCAGGTGCTCGGTGTAGAGGCTGGGCCCGGACACCGGCCGGATGAGCTCCACCTGCTGCTCCCCGAAGTAGCCCAGCGCCACGTCGATGACGAAGTCGGCGGGCTCCCCGCGGTACGTGGCGTGCTCGGGCCCGAACACCACGTTGGGCACCCGCATCCAGTGCGGCACCCCGAGCGTGTCCGTGAACCACTGCTCGGCGGCCTCGAGGTCCTCCACCACCCAGCAGATCTGGAAGATCGGTCCACTCACCAGGCTCATGCGCACCTCCGGCCACCGCCAAGGGCCTCGCTGGCCCCCGCCACCGTCCATCCAGCCACGTCGAGGTGAGCAGGACAAGGGCAGGTCACCGGCCACCGAGCGCGGCGGCGCCGTGGTGCGTGACTCAGGCCACTTGCTGTGTCACGGTGAGCCCGGGCAGCCCGCTGCCGCGGCAGTCGTCGCGCACCTGTCCCGCAAGGAGAGGTGAGGACCCATGCTCGCTCGGCACCGGTTGCGGACCATCCCCGTCATCGCCCTGGCCGCAGTGGGGCTGACGGTGCTGGCCACCGCGCCCGCCGGCGCCGCCGCTCCCGGAGACGCTGCCCTGGGCGGGGCTGCGTTCTACACGCCACCCGCGGAGCTGCCCGCGACCAACGGCGACCTCGTCCGCCACCGGCCCGCCACCGTGGCCTACCTGGGCGTGCCCGCCACCACGATCATGTACAAGAGCACCGACGCGAACGGCGAGGCCGTGGCTGTCACCGGAACGGTGCTGCAGGCCACCGCCCCGTGGCGTGGCGGCGGCGACCGCCCGCTGATCAGCTACGCGGTGGGCACCATCGGTCAGGGCGACCAGTGCGCGCCGTCGGTGCTGCTCGGCCAGGGCTTGGAGTACGAGGCGATCACCCTGCCCTCGCTGCTGGCCGCGGGCGCCAACGTGGTGGTCACCGACTACCTCGGCCTGGGCACCCCCGACCGGGTGCACAGCTACCTCAACCCGGTGGAGGAGGCGCACGCCGTGCTCGACGCCGCCACCGCTGCGCAGAACCTGGGCCGCGAGGTGCCCGGCCTCGACGTCCCCGCCGACGGCCCGGTGGGCATCTACGGCTACTCCCAGGGCGGGCAGGCGGCGGGGGCTGCAGCCGAGCTGCACTCCACCTACGCCCCGCAGGTGAACCTGGTGGGCAGCGCGGTGGGGGCTCCCCCGGCCGACGTGGTCCCGGTGGCGATGGGCAGCGACGGCACCATCCTCTCCGGGGCGCTGGGCTACGCGATCAACAGCCTCGCCGCCAACGACCCCCAGCTGGCGGCCGCCTTCGACGCTCGGCTGAACCAGCGCGGCAAGGACTTCGTCCAGGCCGTGCGCACGCAGTGCCTGGGCGAGACCATCCTGCGGTTCGGCTTCCAGCAGTCCGGCCAGTACACCGTCGACGGTCAGCCGTTCACCTCTTTCCTGTTCACCGAGCCCTTCGCCTCGGCGCTGGCCGACCTGCGGGTGGGTCGGCACACCCCGGACGCCCCGGTCTACCTCTGGAGCGGCACCAACGACGACGTGGTCCCGATCGGGCAGGTTCGCCAGCTCGCCGCGGACTGGTGCGCCCAGCCGGGCACCCGGGTGCAGCTGCAGGAGATCACCCTGCCGGCGGTGTTCCCCGGGGTCGGCATCGGCCACGCGCTGCCGTTCGTGCTCGGTGCGCCCGACGCCCAGCGCTGGCTCTACGAGCGCTTCGTGGCTGCGGCCACCGGCAGCACCGGCCCGGCGCCGAGCACCTGCGCTCCGCAGGGCTGAGCTGCAGCAGGGCTGAGCCGCAGCGCGGTCAGCTGTTGGGGCAGCCGCCCTCGGGCAGGTTGTCCCTGGCCCAGGCGGTGAGCTCGCTCAGCGCCGGCAGCAGCGCCTGACCGGCGGGGGTGAGGCTGTACTCCACCGCCACCGGCGGGCCCTCCGCGACGGTGCGCTGCACCAGCCCGGCCTTGCTCAGCTCGCTGAGCCGCTCGGAGAGCACCGAGTCGCTGATGCCCCCGACCCCGCGGCGCAGCACGGCGAAGCCGGCCGGCCCGGCCAGCAGGGTGGCGAGGATGACGCCGTTCCAGCGCTTGCCCAGGAACCCGAACGCCCGCGCGAGCGCGGCGTCACAGACGCGCGGCTCGTGCAGGGGGGCACTCTCAGCTGGACTCACCACACCATCATAGGCAGGTGCTAGCGTCTCTCTTGTTGCTTGTTTTTTCGAAGCCAATAGGAAGTAGGTAGCACCCACGTGACCTCCACGACGAGCTCCACCGCCGGTACCGCGATCGACGAGCTCAGCCGTCAGATCCTGTTCACCGAGGCGCGCACCGCCAACGCCTTCACCGACACCCCCGTGACCGACGACGAGCTCGCCGGCATCTGGGACCTGGCCAAGTGGGCGCCCACCGCCGCCAACACCCAGCCGATGCGGGTGCTCTACGTGCGCACCGACGAAGGCAAGGCGCGGCTGCTGCCGCACATGGCCGAGGGCAACCAGGCCAAGACCGCCTCCGCCCCCGCGGTCGCCGTGCTCGCCGTGGACAGCCGCTTCCACGACCACCTGCCCACCGTCTTCCCGATCAACCCGGGGATGCGCGACGCCTTCGAGGCGGACGAGGCCATGCGCACCGGCATGGGCACGTTCAACGCCGCGCTGCAGGCCGGCTACTTCATCCTGGCCGTGCGCGCGGCCGGCCTGGCCGCAGGCCCGATGGCCGGCTTCGACCACGCCGGCATCGACGCGGAGTTCTTCGCCGACGGCCGCTGGCGCTCGCAGCTGGTGGTCAACATCGGCCACCCCGCCGCGGAGAACGCCTGGTTCGACCGGTTGCCCCGCCTGGAGCAGGCCGACACCCTCACCTGGGCCTGACTCCCCCGCTCCCCCCGGCGTTCAGGGCCCGCATCGCCGGCAACGGCCCCCAAGAAGGGCGTTGCGGGCCCTGAACGCCTCGAAGCTGAACGCCCGAAGGGGGCCGCCGGGCTCAGGCAGGGGAGCCGATCGCGCCGCCGTGCTCGAGCACCTCGGCCAGCTCTGCCTCCACCGCGGCCGCGCTGCCCAGGGTGAAGGCGATCTGGCGGCCCCACAGGAAGTAGCGGTGGATCGGGTAGTCGATGTCCGCGCCCATGCCGCCGTGCAGGTGCTGGGTGGCGTGCACCGCGCGGAGCCCACCCTTGGCCGCCCACCACTTGGCCACCAGGGTGGCCGCCCGCGCCTCCTCCTCCTGCCCGGCGTCCATCAGCCAGGCCGCCTTCTGGGTGGTCAGCCGGATGCTCTCGGTGTCCAGGTAGGCGTCCGCCGCGCGCACCGCCACGGCCTGGTTGGTGGACAGCGGCCGACCGAACTGCACCCGCTCGGAGGTGTACCTGGCGGTCATCGCCAGCGCCTCCTCGCACACGCCCAGCTGCAGCGCCGCCAGCGCCAGCTGGGCCCGTCGGCGCACCCAGGCGGTGATCTCCGCGCCGTCGCCGGGCAGCACGTCCTCCTGGCCCACCGCCACCCCGGACAGGCTCAGCGCCGCCGCGCTCTCGTGGTTGGTGACGTGCACCGGGGTGACCGTGACGCCGGCGCGGTCGGTGGGCACCACCACCACCATCACCTCGCCGGAGGGCAGCAGCGCCGGGGCGAGCACCGCGGCGGCGCGCTGCGCGGCGGGGACCACCGGCACCTCCCCGTGCAGGGTCCAGCCCTGCCCCGCCGGCTCGGCCCGCAGCACCGCCGCCACCCCGGCCGGCACGTCGAAGGCGCCGGTGACCAGGGTGGAGCCGTCCAGCAGCGAGGGCAGCCAGCGCTGCTGCTGCTCGGGCGAGCCGTGCTCGGCCAGCGGCAGCACGGCCATGCTCAGCACCGCCCACAGCGGCACGGGCGCCACCCGGCGGCCCTGCTGCTCCAGCAGGGTGATCATCCCCAGCGTGCCCAGCCCGGCGCCGCCGTGCTCCTCGCCCACCGCGATGCCCACCAGGCCGGCCTCGCTGAGCACCCGCCACAGCTTCTCGTCGAAGCCGCTGCCGTCGCGCTCGGCGGCGCGGAGCCGGTCCACCTCGCCGAGGTCGGTGAAGATCTGCCCGGCCAGCTCGCGCACGGAGGCCAGGTCGTCGTCAAGCTCGAACTCCATGTCAGCTCTTTCCACTCGTGCTGGGCTGCTTCGGGTCCTCGCGGCGCCGGGCGGCCAGGGCCATGCCCAGACACTTGGCGGCCACGATCTCGCGCATCACCTCGTTGGTGCCACCGCCGAAGGTGTTGTTCTGGGCCCGTCGGGCCAGTGCCTCCACCCGGCCCTGGATGGCGGCGCCGTGGCTCTCGGCGCGGAGCAGCCCCTCGGCGCCCAGCACCTCCTGCAGCATCCCGTAGGCGTTGACCACGGCCTCGGTGCCGAAGATCTTGGCCGCCGCGGAGTCCCCACCGCCCAGGGTGCCGGCGGCCACGTCGGCCACCAGCCGCAGGTTCATCAGGTCGGCCGCGCTGAGCAGCGTGTAGACCTCGGCCAGCTTGGCGCGCACCCAGGGCTGGTCGTAGGGCCGGCGGCCGTCCTGGTGCGTCTCCTTGGCCCAGGCCAGCACCTCGGCGAACAGCTCGTTGGCCACCCCGCCGCGGGCGGCCAGCGCCACCCGCTCGTGGTTGAGCTGGTGGGTGATCAGCTGCCAGCCGGCGTTCAGCTCGCCGACCACGTTGGTCAGCGGCACCCGGACGTTGTCGTAGTAGGTGGCGGCGGTGCTGATGCCGCCCACGGTGTGGATCTCGGTGACCGAGAAGCCCGGGGCGCTGGTGGGCACCAGCACCACCGAGATGCCCTGGTGGCGCGGGGCGTCGGGGTCGGTGCGCACGGCCAGCCAGATCCAGTCGGCGAAGACGCCGGCGCTGGTGAAGATCTTGTTGCCGTTGATCACCAGCTCGTCGCCGTCGATGGTGGCCTTGGTCTGCAGCGACGCCAGGTCGGTGCCCGCGCCCGGCTCGGTGTAGCCGATGGCGAAGATCAGCTCACCGGTGAGGATGGGCGGCAGGAAGAAGTCCTTCTGCTGCTGGGTGCCGTGCTTCATCAGCGCCGGGGCCACCGTGTTCAGGGTGACCAGCGACAGCGGGGCGTTGGCCCGGATCACCTCGTCGTAGAAGACGTAGAGGGCCTCCGGGTCCTCCCCCCGGCCGCCGTACTCGGCGGGAAAGCCCAGCCCCAGCCACCCGTCCCGGCCCATCTGGCGCAGGATCCGGGTGAAGACCGGCCCGCCCTCCGTCTGGTGGACCAGCGCGCGGCGGTCCTCGTCGTTGATGGTGGCGGCGAAGTAGTCGCGCAGCTCGCGGCGCAGCTGCTTCGACTCGGCGGACAGGTCCAGGTGCATCGGGGTGGCTCCTGCGGGTGGTGGGGGAAGTGGTCAGGTCGTCCGGCGCGCGGCTACTGCCACTTCGCGGCGAAGCGGCGGATGCTCTCGGCGATGCGCTCCACCTCGGCGTCGGTGAGGCCGTGGCTCATGCCCAGCGTCATCCCGCGGGCGAACACCGCGTCGGCCTCCGGCAGGCCCTCCTCCGGCTGGCGGAAGTCGATGCCAGCCATCATCGGGTGGCGGGTGATGTTGCCGCTCCACACCGTGCGGGTGTCGATGCCGTCGCCCTCGATGGCCTCCTGCAGGTCGCTGCGGGTGAAGGGCGCGTCGGCGTTGATCATCACCGGGTAGCACAGCCAGGCGGTGTCCAGGCCCGGTGTCTGCACCGGGGTGGTGAACAGCTCCGGGTGGGCGCCGTAGGCCGCGGTGTAGGCCGTGAAGGTCTGCTGACGACGCCGGTAGTTGGCCGGCAGCTTGTCCAGCTGGACCACGCCGTAGGCCGCGCCCAGCTCGGAGGGCTCGAAGTTCCAGGACAGCTCGTCGAAGATGAAGTCGTTGTCGTAGTCCACCCCGTCCAGCTCCTCGCGGAACACCCGGCCGGTGCCGGTGCTGCCGAAGAGGTTGGGCTCGGAGCGCCGGCCCCAGCGGCGCAGCAGCAGCGCGCGGTCGCGCAGCGCCACGTCGTCCACCATGACCATGCCGCCGGTGCCGGCGCAGGTGATGATGTGGGCCATCGAGAAGCTGGTCACGCTGATGTCGGCGCGGGCCCCCGTGGGGGTGCCGTGCAGGCGTGGGCCCAGCGCGTCGCAGGTGTCCTCGATGACCTTGAGCCCGTGCCGGTCGGCGACCGCTCGGATGGCGTCCCAGTCGGGGCAGTTGCCGGCCAGGTTCGGGATGAGGATGGCCCGCGTCTTGTCGCTGACCATCGCCTCGATCTTGGCCACGTCGACGTTGAAGGTGTTGGGCTCGACGTCGACGAACACCGGGACCAGCCCGGCCCGCACGATGGGGGCCACGTCGGTGGAGAAGGTCAGCGGCGAGGTGATGACCTCGCTGCCGGCGGGCAGGTCCAGCAGCTCGATGGCCAGGTACAGCCCCGAGGACCCGGAGTTGCACATCACCCCGTACGCCTTGCCGCTGAGCTCGGCGACGCGGGTCTCCATCTCGTGCACGTTCTTGCCGATGCGCAGCCCCTGGTGGCCGCTGCGCAGCACGTCCACGACCGCCTGGATCTCCTCCTCTCCGTGGGTGGCGCGGGCGTAGGTGATGCGCTCGGTCATGGTGGTGCTCCTTCAGGGGTCAGGGGTGCGGTGCGGGCGCCTCAGCGGTCGGCGGAGAGCACGATGGCGCTGTGCGGCACGGGCGAGCCGCCGGTGACCAGGACGTTGTCGAGGGACTTCGACGGCTGGTTGGTGGAGGTGCCGCGGATCAGCCGCACGCCCTCGGCGATGCCGTTGACGCCGTGGATGTAGCCCTCGCCCAGCTGTCCGCCGTGGGTGTTGATGGGCAGGCGTCCGTCGAGGTCGGCGTGGCCCTCGCGGAGGAAGTCCTTGGCCTCGCCGCGCCCGCAGAAGCCGTACTCCTCCAGCTGCAGCAGCACCATCGGGGTGAACGCGTCGTAGAGGATCGCGGCGTCGATGCTCTCCGGGCCGCCGCCGGACTGCTGCCACAGCTGCTTGGCCACCAGCTCCACCTCGGGCATCCGGTCGATGTCGTCGCGGTAGTAGCTGCTCATGGAGATCTGCTGCGGCCCCACCCCCTGGGCGGCCCCGGCGATGAGCGCCGGCGGGTGCGGCAGGTCGCGGGCGCGCTCGGCGCTGACGATGACCAGCGCCTGGCCGCCGTCGCTCTCCTGGCAGCAGTCGAGCATCCGCAGCGGGTCGGCGATCATCCGCGAGGCCTGGTGGTCGGCGAGGGTGATCGGCCGGTTGTGGAACCACGCCTTGGGGTTGTTGGCGGCGTGCTTGCGGGAGAGCACCGACACCCGCCCGAAGTCCTCGCTGGTGGCGCCGTAGCGCTCCATGTAGGTGCGCGCCAGGAACGCCTCCTGCTGGGCCGGGGTGAGCAGCCCGTAGGGGTTGATCCAGTTGCGGTACTCCTGGTCGGTGTTGGCGTTGTAGGCGAACGGCGGCGGGCCGGCGCCGAAGCGGTGGCCGGAGCGCTCGTTGAACGCGCGGTAGACCACCACCACGTCGGCCACGCCGGAGGAGACCGCCAGCGCCGCCTGCTGCACCGGGGCGCACGCGCCACCGCCGCCGTGCGGGATGCGGCTGAAGAACGTCAGCTCGGGGATGCCGAGCGCGCGGGCCACCGCGATCTCCGGGTTGGTCTCCATGGTGAACAGCGCGAAGCCGTCCACCTCCTCCACCCCGATCTGGGCATCGGCGAGCGCGGCGAGCGTGCTCTCGCAGGCCAGCTGCCACTCGGAGCGGCCGCTGTTCTTGGAGAACTCGGTGGCGCCGATGCCGACGATGGCGGCGTCGCGGGAGAAACCTCGCGTGCTCATGCTGCTCCTCCTGCAGTGGGAACCACGGTGGCGGTGGCGGTGACGTGGACTCCGCGGCTGGTCTCCCCGCGGAGGGCGAGGGTGACGGCGTCGCCGTCCACCGCGGTCACCTCACCGGCGAGGCGCAGGGTGTCGCCGGGGAAGCTCGGCACGCCCAGGCGCAGGGAGATCCTGGCGATCCGCGACGCCGGGCCCGACCAGTCGGTGACGTAGCGGTCCAGGAAGCCGTTGGTGGAGTTGATGGACAGGAAGATGTCCGGGGTGCCGCGGTCCTGGGCCTTGCCCGGGTCGTGGTGGACGTCCTCGAAGTCCTGCGAGGCGATGGCCGCGGCGACGATGAGGGTGCGGTCCAGGTCCAGCTCGAGCACCGGCAGGGTGTCGCCCACCGCGGCCTCGGGAAAGCGGGCGGTGGTGGCGGTACTCATGCCGCACCGCCGGCGGGCTTGCGCAGCTGGGGCAGGACCGCACCGTGGGCGTGCTCGGCGAAGCCGATCTCCAGCTCCAGGCCCGGCCTGAGCTCGGCGTGGTCCACCCCGGCGATGTCGGCGACCAGCCGGGTGCCCTCGGGCAGGTCCACCAGGCCCACCGCGAGCGGGTACTCGAACGCGGGGTCCTGCGGGTGGTGGATGACGGTGTAGCTGTGCAGGGTGCAGCGGCCGCTGGCGGTCACGGTGTCCCAGTCGAAGGAGCGGCACTGCGGGCAGGCCGGCGCCGGGGGGTGGCGCAGCGTCTCGCAGCTGGTGCAGCGCTGGATCTCCAGGCGGCCCTGCGCTGCCGCGGTGAAGAAGAACTCGTTGTCCTGGGTGACCACGAGGTGCGGAACCGTGGTGGACCGGACGGGCGTGTTCTCGGTCGGTGCGCTCATGCCGCGCCCTCCTGGGTGCTGGGGTTGAAGCGGAGCAGGCGGAAGCGCTCCTCCACGAGAAGGTCGTCGTGCTGGTTGACGTACTTCTTCAGCAGGGTGATGAAGCAGCCCGCACCCAGGCCGGTCTTCTTCACCGGCGAGATCGCCTCGATGGTGAAGTGCGTGGTGACGTGGTCGCCGGGGTGGATCTCCTGCAGGTACTCCTGCTCGAGGTTGGTGGCGACCACCGAGGTGAAGCCGGCGTCGTCCAGCAGCTGCAGCAGGCGGGAGTAGGCGAAGTCCTCCACCACTCCCTCGCTGCGCATCCGCTGCACGTCGCGGTAGCGGCGGTAGCCCGACATCACCCAGGTCGAGGCCATGGCCGGTGGGCACACCACGTCCGGGCGCCCGGTGGCGCGCGCGGCCTCGGCGTCGACGTAGACGGGGTTGCGGTCGTCGTGCGCCTCCACCCAGTTGCGGATCATCGGGGCGTTGACCTCGTACCGGGCGACGCGGGGCGGCTCCGCCTCCACCCCCAGGAACTGCTCGAGCTGCTTCTCCAGGCTCTGCACGGCGGACCCTTCTAGTTGAGCAAGCGCTTGATCAGACAGTAGCACCGGAGCAGGCCCGACGGCGCAACCGCGCGCACCACGCGGTGACACAGCACGCCAGGAGGGCGACCTGCCCTAGCATCAACGGCCGGCATCCTCAGCAGAGGTGCCGCAGACAGTGGGAGACACCGGTGGCCGCCACACCCGATCGACGCGCGATGATCCTGTCGTCCTCCGCGGAGCTGTTCGCGGAGAAAGGCATCGCCGCCACGACCGTGCGCGACATCGGCGAGACCGCCGGGGTGTTCTCCGGCAGCCTCTACCACTACTTCAAGTCCAAGAACGCCATCGCCAGCGAGATCCTGCGGCTGTTCATGGACGACATCCTGGAGCGCTTCGACCGCGTGGACCGGGGCACCAGCTCGCCCGCGGAGACCGTCCGCGGGTTGATCCGGGAGACGCTGCTGGTGATCGACGAGCACCCCCACCCCACCGCGATCTACCAGAACGACCGCCAGTACCTGCGCGACAACGGGCTGCTCGAGCCCATCGACACCGCCTCCCGCGGCGTGCGCGCCCACTGGCTCACCGCGATCGAGACCGGTGCCGCGGACGGCACCTTCCGCACCGACATCCCGGCCGAGGTCTTCTACCGCACGGTGCGCGACACCCTGTGGGCCACCAACCACTGGCCCAACCGGCGCGGGCACACCGTGGAGGAGTTCGCCGAGCTGATGACGACGCTGTTCTTCTCCGGCTTCGCGGTGCCGGGCCAGCAGGGCTGACCCGGCACCGCGCCCGCCGCTCAGCCGACCTGCTGCTCCAGCGGGGCGGGCAGCAGCGCCAGCCGCCCGTGCTCGCGGAACTCCGCCTCGAGCTGGGTGCGCCGGGCGTCGTCGAGCGGCACGTACTCGCTGGTGCGCCCCACCCGCTCGAAGACGGGGTCGGCGGTGTTCCACGCCTGCGCCCGCAACGGCGCCTTGTTCACCTTGTTGCTGCCGGTCAGCGGCACCTGCTGGACCACCCGGACGAAGCGGGGCCACCACTTGGCGCCCATCTCCGGCTGGTCGGCCAGGAAGGCGCCGAAGACCGCCGGGTCGAACGACGCCCCGGCGCTGAGCTCCACCGCACACATCACCTGGTCGCCGGTGCGCGGGTCGGGCACGGCGTACACCGGCGCCGCCGTGACGCCGGGGACGCGCTGCAGGATGCGCTCCACGGGTGCGGCGGAGAAGTTCTCCCCGTCCACCCGCAGCCACTCCGAGGAGCGGCCGGCGAAGTAGAAGTAGCCGTCCTCGTCGCGGTAGGCGAGGTCGCCGGACCAGAAGTCCGCACCCTTGACGCGGTCGGCCATGGCGCCCGGGTTCTGGTAGTAGCCCTCGAAGGTGTGGGCCAGCCCGACCGCCACCATCTGTCCGGTGGCCTCGGGGTTGAGCAGGCGCCCGGACTCGTCGAAGCGCGCGCGGGGGCACTCCTGCCCGCTGTTCTCGTCGTAGACGCGGATGTCGGCGTTGTTCTGCGGCAGGCCCAGCGCGCCGGTCGGGGTGTCCGGCGTCTTGCCGATGCGGAAGACCCCCTCGCTGAGCCCGTAGCCCTCCACCACGTCGCAGCCAAAGCGCTCCCGGAAGCGGGCGGTGTCCACCTCGGAGGCCTCGGTGCCGAACGCCAGCTGCAGCGTGCTGGTGCGGTCGCGCGGGTCCTCCGGCTGGTTGAGCACGTAGGACAGCGCCCGGCCCACGTAGTTGACGAAGGTGACGCCGTAGCGGTGGATGTCGGCGGCGAAGCGGGTGGCGGAGAACTTGCGGGTGAGCACCACGGTGCCGCCGACGGCCATGGCCGGAGCCAGGTTGAGCATCACCGCGTTGCCGTGGAACAGCGGCATGCACAGGTAGGCCACGGTGGAGCGGTCCATCCGCACCCGGTCCACCAGCGCCCCGGTGAGGCGACCGAGACGGCCCTGACCGACGATCACCGCCTTGGGGGCACCAGTCGAGCCGGAGCTGAACATCAGCAGCGCCAGCTGCTCCGGGCCGGGCAGCGTCTCGGGCAGCGCGCCGCCCCGGTGCGGCGCCAGCAGCTGCTGGTAGCTGGGGTCGTCCACGTCCAGCACCCGCTCGGCGGGCACCGGCTGACCGGTGCCGGTGACCAGGTGCTTGAGCCGGGACTCGGTGACGATGACGTCGATGTCGGCGTGGGCGATGTCGTGGGCGAGCTCGGGCCCGCTGCGGCTGGCGTTGATCCCCACCACCACCGCACCGGCCAGCGCCCCCGCGCCGAGCCAGAAGACGAAGTCCGGGACGTTCTCCAGCAGCACGCCGACGTGCACCTGCCGGTCCACGGGCACCGGGGCCAGCGCGGCGAGCGCCGCCGCGCGGTCGGCGGACTCCTGGACCACCTGGTCCCAGGTCCACTGCTCGTCGCCGAAGCGCAGACCCACCGCCTGGTCGCCTGCTCGGGACCGAACGATCTCGGCGAACGTCTCCACGTCAAACCTCCACGGCGGGTGCGGTGAGCCGGCTGCCGGCGGCCGACCTGGCCGCCAGCTCGGCGCGGGTGATCTCGATGAACAGGCCACGAGCCTCGACGGTGCGGACCCCGTCCACCTCGATCCAGCCCTCGGCCACCGTCTTGCGGCCGCTGACGTCGAGGATGCGGGCGTGCAGCTCGACGCTGGCGTCCAGCGGGGTGCGGTGCAGGTAGCGCAGGTCCAGGGTGGCGGTGACCACGAGCTTGCCCTGGGCCTGCAGCAGCACCCCGAGCATGCAGTCCATGAGGTGCGCGCTGAAGCCGCCGTGCAGGTGGTCGGGCGGGCCCTCCAGCAGGGCGTCGGTGCGCAGGGTCGCCCGCGCGGTCGTGCCGTCGAAGAAGACGTCGATCGGGATGCCCTGCGGGTTGTACCGGAACAGCGCCCACGGCTGGTCCGGCCCGGCGGCCTTGGCGGCAGCGGGGCCGGGGAAGGGCGCGCGGATCGCGCGGGGGCGGCCCTGGCTCCCCATGTCCGCGACAGCCGCCCGCAGCCGGGCCGCGTGCGCGCGCAGCTGGGCGGGCTCGGCCTCGCTGGTGGCCACGGCGAGCATCACCTCGCGGGCCGCGCGCACCAGGTCCTCGGCGGCCTCCCGGTGGTCGGCGTCGAGGGCGGGCGTGGTGGCCAGGCCCGGTGCGCCTGCTGTGGTCGTCATCAGGGCGGTGTGCTCCGTCGGTTCGGCCGGGGCCGGCGGCCCCGAGGCTGTCTGAGGTGCTGCGGTTCCTGTTGTTGAGCAAGCGCTTGATCGGACCTTAGCACCGGCCCCGTCCGCGGCCCCGACGCCACTCCGTCTCCGGGCGCATACTCGAGAGATGAGCGATCCCGCAGAGCACGACCTCGAGCTGACGACGAGCGCGCTGAAGGCCGGCCCCACCGACCTGGGACTGGCCGGCGGAGTGCTGGAGATCGAGCGGTGGCAGAACCGCCTCGACGGTGTCGAGGGACCGCTCCTGGAGGAGATAGGCGGCATGCTCGCCGAGCTGCGCGGCGAGCTCGAGAGCGACGCACCCGACCCGGCCGTGGCCGCGGACCTGATGCGTCGCCTGGGCAACCAGTGCGTGCTCATCGCCGAGCAGATGCCGCCGGGCAACATGCACTCCCGCCTGCGCGAGCTGGGCAACGAGCTGATCGAGGGCGCTGCCGAGGTCTAGCTCAGCCGGGCACCGCCGGGGCGAACGGTCCCGGGTCGCCCAGCAGCTCGGCGTAGCGGATCAGGTCGCCCTGCCCGCTGGTCGGCGTCTGCAGGTCGTGGCCCGCCATGACCTCGGCAAAGTGGTCCCGGAACGACTCCGGCGACGGGTCGTCCTCGAAGTGCCCGCGCGTGGTCGCGAACAGCACCCGTGATGCTCGCCCCGCCCCCACCAGGAACGTCTCCCCGGACACCGGGACCGACCGGTGACACAGCAGCAGCGCGAAGGCCGCCACCTTCTCCGGGGTGAACCAGCGCTGCAGCCAGTCGGTGTACACCGGGTCCGGCGCCGCGGCCGTCATCCGGGTGTGCGCCACCGGCATGAGGACGTTGATCGCGATGTCGCGGTCGCGGTTGTCGGTGGCCAGCACCCGGCTCAGCCCGATCACCCCGCCCTTGGCCGCGGCGTAGTCGCCCGAGCCGGGAGTGCCCAGGAACGATGAGGAGGCGGTGTTGACCACCCGGCCGTAACCGCGCTCCAGGAAGTGCGGCCACACCGCCCGCAGCACGTTCACCGTGCCCATCAGGTGGGTGGACAGCACCGCGTCGTAGACCTCGGGCGGCGAGAAGGCGCCGCGGCCGAAGATGCCCGCGTTGTTCAGCACGACGTCGACCTGGCCCCACTCCTGCAGCGCGTGGTCGACGATCGCCGCTGCGCCGTCGACGGTGGCCACCGAGTGGGTGTCCGCCAGCGCCTGCCCGCCCGCGGCCCGGATGGCGGCGGCCACCCGCTCCGCCGCACCAGGATCGCCGTCCCCGGCCACCCCCGGCGTGCCGAGGTCGTTGACCAGCACCCGCGCGCCGCGCTCGGCGAGCAGCGCGGCGTGCGCCGCCCCCAGCCCGCCGCCAGCTCCGGTGACGATGGCCACCTGACCGTCCAGTCGCAGCTCGTCCGACACGGGACCTCCTGAGGTGGGTGGTGTTGTCCGAACGTAGGCCACACCATCCCGAGAAGGAACGTGCCGCACCGGCACACGCCGGTCAGCGGGTGCGTTGGTAGCGACCAGGACTGCAGATCTCAAGCCGAGCAGGCGTGAGAATCAGCACCGTTGACGAGTTTCCGGACACCCGCTCGGCGGACCTACCATGGTGTTCCCGGCTCGGTTCCGCTGTAGACCGACGACGGGTGCACCCCCCGCGGTGCGCCTGTGATGAGTCCGGCCCCCGCCGACTCCGCTCCCGTGGTTCCTGCTTGTCCGGAAGGCACCCATGTCTGCGTCAACCTCGGCTGCGTCAACCTCGGCTGCGTCAACCTCTGCTGCGCCACCTACTTCTGCGCCAACCCGGCCGCGGAGCCCCGTCTCCACCCCGCTCATCCTCATCCTGGCCCTGCTCACCGCGGTGTCCCCGCTCGCCACCGACATGTACCTGCCGGCGTTTCCCGAGATGGCGGACGAGCTGGGCACCAGTGCCACCAGCATCCAGCTGACCCTCACCGCGTTCCTGCTCGGCATGGGTGTGGGGCAGCTGCTGATCGGACCGCTGTCGGACTCCATCGGGCGCCGCAAGCCGCTGCTGGTGGGCTCGGTGGTGTGCCTGGTCGCCACCGTCGCCTGCGCGGTCGCCCCCAACGTCGAGCTGCTCACCGTCGCCCGCCTGGTGCAGGGCCTGAGCGGCGCGGCCGGGGTGGTGCTGGCCCGCGCGATCATCTCCGACACCGCGCGGGGCGCCGCCGCGGCCAAGCTGATCGGCGTGATGATGGTGATCATGGTGATCGCGCCCGTGGTCGCCCCGCTGGCCGGTGGAGCGATCGTGGCCAGCACCAGCTGGCGCGTGGTGTTCTGGGCGCTGGCCGCCCTCACCGCGCTGATGCTGCTCGGTGCGGTGACGCTGGCGAAGGAGACCCTGCCGCCGAGCGAGCGGCACCCGGGTGGCTTCGCCTCCGTCGTCCAGGGCGCGCGCACGGTGCTCGCCAACCGCAGCTACGTCGGCTACCTGCTCACCTTCTGCTTCTCCTTCGCGGCGCTGTTCGCCTACATCTCGGCGTCACCGTTCGTGGTGCAGAACGTGCTGGGCTTCTCCGAGGGCCAGTTCTCCCTGGTCTTCGGTGGCAACGCCCTGCTGGTGGTGCTCACCAGCAGCGTCGCTGCGGCACTGGCCGGCCGGGTGTCCTACCGCCGCATGGTCGTCGGTGGCGTCACGGTGATGACGCTGGCTTCCGCAGGTCTGCTGGTGTCCGCCCTGAGCGGGCTGCCCACCGTGCCGACGCTGGTGCTGTTCGCGATCTTCCAGGGCTCGCTCGGCTTCATCTTCTCCAACGCCACCGCCCTGGCGCTGGCGCAGGTCACCTCGCACGCCGGTACCGGCTCGGCGTTCCTCGGCTTCGTGCAGTTCCTCCTGGCTGCGGCCATCACTCCGCTGGTGGGCATCGGCGGGGAGCACACCGCGGTCCCGATGGCCGTGGCCATGCTGGTGTGCACCGTGCTGTCCATGCTGGCCTTCGCCACGCTCACCCCGAGGGCTGAGACGCCGGTGGTCGAGCAGACCGAGGCACTGGCCCACTGATCGAGCACTGGCCCACTGATCGAGCACTGACTACCGCCGACGGCGGGTGCCAGGGCGCTACCGCGCCTCGGTGCCCGCCGTCGGCAGGTACGGGCCTTCCTGGTCCTCCACGGGCGCCGCGTCCGCCGCCCACCGCCCGTGGCCGAGCACGGCCGCCAGCAGGCACCAGCCCAGGAACGCCACCGTCGCGCAGACCATCGCGGCGTCCACGTTCCACGCCGTGGTCAGCCCACCGATGCACAGCACCAGCACCCCGCAGAAGCCGTAGGAGGTGGAGGCGTACACCGAGGTGCGCCGTCCCTGCATCACCGGCGAGAGCCCCTGGGTGAGCAGGCGCAGGCCGAAGGCGTAGCAAAAGCCTTGGGCGGCACCCCAGAACAGGCAGCCCAGGATCATCAGCCACAGCGCGTCCGCCAGCAGGCCCGCGCAGCTGAGCACGGTGCCCACGGTCAGGATGGCCAGGGCCTGCGGAGCGGTGAACGCCCGGCCCAGCGCCCGCAGCAGGTGCGGCGTGGCCCAGGCCGCCGCGAGCAGCACCACGCCGGCCACCACCCCCAGCAGCAGCGAGTCGCTCGCTGACCCGGAGCGCAGCGCGGAGGGGAACACTCCCAGCGCGATGCCCCCGACGGTCCAGCCCGCGGCACCGAGCACGTAGCCCGCGGCGGCCCGCCGCCCGAGCCGGGGACGCGGCAGCACCGACGCGGTGTCCTGCGGTGCCGGCAGGTGCGCCAGCGCCACGGCGAGCACGGCGCGGTTGCGCCACAGCACCACGCTGAGCGACGTGGCGGCGAGCACCAGCAGCACCGCGTGCGCCTGGTAGATCAGCTCGGTGGGGCGCGGCAGCAGGTCGCCCACCAACGCGGCGAGCACCAGCCCCAGCAGCGACCCGGCGATGGCGCCGCTGGCGGCGATGGTGCGGCCCCGCTCCCCCTTGCCCACCACCGCCAGCGTGGCCGCCGAGCCGGTCGCCAGCCCCACCGCCAGGCCGGCCGTGGCCCGCCCCGCGAAGAGCAGCCCGACGCTGTCCGCGCCGACGGACAGCAGCGCGTCGCCCACCACCCCGATCAGCAGGGCCACCGGCAGCAGCAGCCACGACAACCGCGCCAGGTGGGTGCGGCTCATGAGCACGAAGACGGCGATGAGCGCAACGAAGTACATGACGAACAGCGCCGAGGTGGTGAGCGCGGACAGCCCGAGGCGCTCCTGGTACAGCGGCAGCAGCGGAGCGGGGATGTTGGAGCCGATCACCACCACGGTGAACGCCACCGAGGCCATCACTCCGAGCTGGGCACGGCGGCGGGCAGTGGCCGGCTCGGACAGCGGCGCCCCGACCAGATCGTTCGGCATGCGAAGGAGACTACGGTCGCGGCGCCGCCGGGGCGCGGCCGATGTGCTGGCGCGCCCCGCTAGACCCCGAGCACCTCGGGGGTGCGGGCCAGCGGGTAGAGCAGGTCGGCCTCGGCGCGCTTGCGGGCGGCCAGGCCAGGCAGCACCTCGGCGAGGCTGCCCGTCCCCTGCGGCACCTGCAGGGGGCCGGGACCGTCGGCCACTCCCCAGCCGCTGCCCAGCCGACGCAGCGAGTGGTGCTTGACGTCGTAGTAGCCGTGGCGGATGGGCACCGCGACCCCCCGGGCACCGGCCGCGGAGGCCAGCAGGTGCAGGTGGAAGCGGGTGGTGATCCACTCCTGCTCGGCCGAGACGGGCAGTCCGCGGGTCCACACGTCGGAGAAGGGCACGAAGCGCTCGTCCGGGATGAGGTCGGCGAGCCGGTCGTAGGCCAGCCGGTCCACGCCGGGAATGGCCTCCACGTAGTGCACCGCCTTGCCCTGCCGGGCGGCGTGCTCGACCAGGGGCCGAGCGGCCGCGACCACCTCGTCGAACCGTCCCTCGTCGGCCATGTCGCTCTGGATGCACACGTACAGCCCCGCCGGCGGGGCTGGGCGGCGCGCGATCTCCGCCTGCGCGCCGAGGAAGGCGTCGTCCAGCCCTAGTGGCAGGTGGTGCGCCTGGGCACTGGCGTCGTCACGCACAGTGACGTGGTCGAAGTCCGCGAACAGCTCCCGGGCGGCGTCGACGGCCGCGGGCATCAGCCCCTGCCCCGTCGCGTACAGCGGGGCACCGGTGAGCTGCTTGACCGCCTTCATGCCCTCCACCAGGCCGGCGTGGTGCGGCCAGACGCCGTTGACGTAGCCACCGCCGATGAGGTGCATCGACCGGACGCTGCGCAGCCGCAGCAGACCCAGGTCGTAGTGCGGTGAGCCGAGGTCGTGGATCAGCGCCGCCACCCGCGGCCCGACCTCCTCCACCGGCAGGTGAGCGGCATCGCCGACGGCCCGCCACAGCGTGTTGGTGGTGCGCAGCCGCGGGTGCAGGCCCTCGAACAGGTTCTGCGCCATGCCCGGCTGCGGGCAGTCCAGCCAGACGTCCACCGCCGGGGCCACCTCGGCGAGGTGCCGCAGCCAGGACGCTGCGATCAGCTCGTCACCGAAGTTCGGGTATCCGGCGGAGCCGATCAGGTAGTACGGCGGTGCAAGCACCTGGTGATCGTAGATCCGGACATCCGTTACTCAGCGTCACCACGCCGAGGGGGACGTCAGCTGTTTCGCGGGGTCAGGCCGAAGGTCTCGGCCAGCAGCTGGTGTGAGCGGATCCGGTCGGCGGGGTCGGCGATGAGGTTCTGCACCATCACCTCGTCCGCCTCGCTCTGGGCCATCATCTGCTCCAGCGTGGCGCGCACCTGGGCGGGGTCCCCGGCGACGAACTGCGGCCACCGGCCGTCCACGATCGTCGTCGGCTGCGCCTTCTCCGTCGGGCTCAGCTCGCGGGCGGCCTCCTCGGCCGAGGGCAGGAGTGCACCGCCACCCACGGTGCGCAGCCGGGCGTAGTAGCCCTTGGCCGAGCCGACCAGGTGCTGCGCGTGCGCGGCGCTCTCCCCCACCGTCACGTTCACCGCGAGGATGGCCCGCGGCTTCTCCAGGCCGAAGCCCTGCGGCTGGAACTGCTCGCGGTAGTGCCGCAGCGCCGGGGCCGCGCCGGTGGGGTTGATGAACCCGGCGAAGGTGTAGCCGATGCCCAGGCCCGCGGCCAGGGCCGACCCGCTGGGGCTGGAGCCGAGCAGCCAGGTCTGCGGCTTGCCCGCCGGCGTGTGCACCAGCGGCTTGTCGGCAAAGGGGTGGTCGGGTGGGAACGCCTCGTAGAGCCAGGCGAGGGTCTCCAGCACCTGCTGCTGGTGATCGGCCTGCGCCGGGTGCTGACGGTCCCGCTGCAGCGCCAGGTCGATCGCCGGACCCGCGGTGGCCCGGCCCATCCCGAGGTCCACCCGGCCGGGGAACATCGCCGCCAGCTGGGCGAACATCTCGGCCACCTTGAACGGGCTGTAGTGGTTCATCAGCACCGCGCCCGAGCCGATGCGGATGCCGCTGGTCTGCATCCCGGCGGCGGCGATGAGCAGCTCCGGGTGGTGGGAGGCGCCCATCCGGCTCAGGTGGTGCTCGGCGAACCAGATGCGGTGAAAGCCCACGGCGTCGGCGTGGCGCGCGACGGCCAGGGAGTCGGCGATGCCGTCCTGCTCGGTGGTGCCGGGCGCCACGGTGCCCAGGTCGACGATGGACAGCTTCACGGGGGGCTCCTGAGCGTGGACGGTGCGGCACCTGATTGTGCCGGGCCGGGTGTCGATCTGGGGGTTCCCCCGTTCGACCTGCAGGTGAGAGGGTCCACCCAGGGCCCTCCCAGGGAAGGGGATCACCATGAAGTACATGCTCATCATGCGCGGCACCGACGAGGGCTACGCCGCCATGCAGGACGTCGACATGAACGAGATGCTCGAGACGATGGGCCGCTTCAACGAGGAGATGATCTCGGCCGGGGTGATGGTCGCGGCCGAGGGCTTGGACGACCCGACCACGGGGTTGGTCGTGGACTACTCCGCCACCCCGCCCGTGGTTACCGACGGGCCCTACGGCGAGACCAAGGAGCTCTTCGGCGGCTTCTGGATCCTGGACGTCGCGTCGCAGCAGGAGGCCGTGGAGTGGGCCAGGCGGGCCCCGATGGCGGGGGCGGGGATGAAGACCGAGATTCGTCGCATCGCCAGCATCGACGAGTTCCCGCAGGACAACGAGTGGGTCAAGCGGGAGCGGGCGTGGCGCGAGGAAACCGGCCAGCTCTGAGCCCGTCCGGCACCGGACGCCAGGCCGTGGAGGCGGTCTGGCGGATCGACTCCGCGCGGATCGTGAGCACCCTGGCCCGGTTCACCGGCGACTTCGCCCTGGCCGAGGACCTGGCCCAGGAGGCGCTGGCCGAGGCGCTGGTGACCTGGCCCCGGGAGGGTGCACCGCGCAACCCCACGGGGTGGCTGCTCACGGTGGGGCGGCGCCGGGCGATCGACACCTACCGACGTCGCGCCGCGCTGGACGAGCGGTACGCCGTCCTCGCTCGCGAGGCCGGCGCTGCCTCCGGCTCGGGCTCCGAGGACGGGCTGCTGTGGGACCCCGATCGCGTCGACGACGACGTGCTGGCGCTGATGTTCATGGCCTGCCACCCGGTGCTCTCCCGGGAGGCGCAGGTGGCGCTGACGCTGCGGGTGCTCGGTGGGCTGACCAGCGACGAGATCGCCCGGGCGTTCCTGGTGCCCACCGCCACCGTGCAGGCCCGCATCACCCGGGCGAAGAAGACGCTGGCCGCCGCGCAGGTGCCGTTCGCGGTGCCTGCGCCCGAGGAGCGCCGGGAGCGGCTGGGCTCGGTGCTCAGCGTGCTGTACCTGATCTTCACCGAGGGATCGGCTGCTACCTCCGGCGCGGAGTGGATCCGCCCGGACCTGGCGCACGAGGCGGTGCGCCTGGCCCGGGTGGTGGCACGGCTGGCGCCGGAGGAGGCGGAGACGCACGGGTTGCTGGCGCTGCTGGAGCTCACCGCGGCGCGGTTTCCCGCGCGGGTGGGTGCCGACGGTGAGCCGGTGCTCCTGGCCGAGCAGGACCGGCGGCGCTGGGACACCTCCGCCATCCGCCGCGGCCGGGCGGCGCTGGCTCGGGCCAGCCGCACTGGCCGTGGCCTGGGCGCGTACGGCATGCAGGCGGCGATCGCAGAGTGCCACGCGGTGGCCCCCTCGGTGGACGCGACCGACTGGGAACGCGTGGTGCTGCTCTACGAGGTGCTCGGCCGGCTCGCGCCGTCTCCGGTGGTGGAGCTCAACCGGGCGGTGGCGGTGTCGATGGCGCAGGGCCCGGCGGCTGCGCTGGTGATCGTGGACGAGCTGGCGGCGGCAGGCGCGCTGGCGGGCTCGCACCTGCTGCCCAGCGTGCGGGGTGAGCTGCTCACCCGGCTGGGGCGCACTGGGGAGGCGCGGCACGAGCTGGAACAGGCGGTGAAGCACTGCGGCAACGAGCGCGAGCGCGGCCTGCTACAGGGCAAGCTCGCGGCCTTGCTCTCGCTCGAGTAGTGGCGCCGACGGGTCTTCCTCGCGGGTCAGCCGCATCAGCGTGCCGCAGATCTCTCGCCAGTAGGCGGCTTGGGCATGGGCTGGGCAGCCTCTGTGGCGAACGCTGGAGCAGGTACCCGCCAGGCGGCGCCAGGGCTCGGGAACGGCCCCGCGGGGTGGCGTTGATGCCCCTGGGCATGGGCCGCCTTTGCCCGCTCGAGGCGGTGGATCTCCACTCCTGGCGCGCGCCCAGACAGCTACGTCATACGAGGGCGGCACGGGCGGCTGTGAGGAGGGCCCGCCGTTCACCTCTGAGACGGTGCATTGAGGACAGAACGAGATTCATGTATCCATGCCCTACCCAGTCCGAGTCGTCACGCAGGGCCTCCTCGACCGCCGCCTTGGTCAACGGGATGAATTCGAGGTTGTTCGACTCCCAATCATCGGGGCCCATGCCGAGCCTCCGGGCATGAATGAAGGACGCGTTAGTCCACTCAGTCTGCGTCAAGTTCACGTGGCCCAGCAGGGCCCATTCATACCGTGTGACGTCGCAGACAAGGCTGTGGAAGGTGATACGTTCACGAATGTCCGGCTCCCCCTCAAGGTCGATTCCCAGTTCCTCCGATATTCCCCGAAGCGCCGTGCGGTATGGGTCCGGAAGACCAGTTCTCGGGTCCTGGTCTACCAGCGCCATGCCTTCGTTGACGGAGATGTGCCGAAGGTTCTTGCCACCGGCGGTCTTCCCACTTCGTCTTGTGAGAATTAGTTGGTCATCCGCCGTCTCGACCGTCAGGTTGATGCCAAACGAGTTCGAGAGCCCAGGGAACACGTCTAGAAGTTCCTCCCCCTTGAGCTCCCCTCCCGACAGACCGGCCACAAATCGCTTCTCCCACTCCGAGGCAACGACCTGGAAGGACGCATAGTCCGTTCTCGCAAAGTGGAGCTTCAGCACTGGCAGCTCGAGGGAGCCGACCCGGGAAACCTCGAGCTTTCGCAGGGCTAGCTTCTCAGCGTTCCATGCATCCGGAGCCGCCTCCAGGTCTCTGCGTCTGTTTTCGATCTTCTGTTCCAGCTCTGTGGCCGGATCGGGCCACAGCCTCGGAGGCAGCCGCGCGACGAGTGTGGCAGAGGACTGTTGCGGCACTGTTGCGGAACAGAGGTTTTCCGGTCGGAATCCCTCCACAGCGAACTGTCTGACGTAGATCTCGTGCTTTGCCGCACCGACAGCAAAGGTCTCCGCGGCGCCGATAAGCCGGGATTCCTCCCGGAGGCGTCGTCGCCGGGAAATCTTCCCAAAGGTTCTGTACCAGAGCGGTTGAGTCAACCGACCCGAAATATCGAGAAACCTCTCGGCCAGCGCTCCAAAGAAGGCGCCAACCAACGAGGCAGATCCATAAGACAAGACTCCGGAGACCCATTCAGGCATCGGGCTACTCTATGGGACGAGAACCTTCTCGCACCACCGTGGGGCCGCCACGCGCCTATACGTTGAAGTGGAACTACTCTATCCGTCGCCGTCGGACCTGGCCGCCGCGCTTGACGAAGCTACGCTCCCACACTTCACGCTCAGGTCGTGGCGGCGCCGACGGAGTCTTCCTCGCAGGTCACCCACACATCAGTGCGGCCAAAGTCGCGCGCAGCTCGTTGACGACACGCTGCATCAAATGGTGCCTGCCTCCGCCAGTGTCTCAAGTCAGGTCGAGACCCTTCGGGCGAGTCGGCGGGCGGCAAACACTAGAACCTCTGCCATTGCCGGCGGCCCTTCCTTCCACCCGAGGTTGTCGGAGCCGTGCGCCAGACTTCGAGCATGGCTCGCACACAGCATCTACCCGCAGACCTCTCCCCCGCCCAGGTCATCGCGCTGCAGGACGCCCTGCTCGCAAACGCGGACCGGCTCCTGACGGCGGCGCTGACGATGCTTGACAACAACGACTTACCGCTTGCCCGGTCCCTGGCGATCCTCGGCATGGAAGAGTCGGGGAAGGCGATCGCGCTGCACGAGCGCCGGGTGATGATGGCGATCGCGCCCGAGGGTGAGGCGTTCGTGGATCAGGGCCTCACGGATCTGTGGGCGCGTCACACTCTCAAGCTCGAGACGGTGCACGACTTCCTGGCACGCGAGGAGTATTGGTTCGGCACGCAGGCTGCGGACCCGGAGGAGAACAAGCGGGTGCTCGGCGCCATCGACGAGTGGAAGCGCGATCACAACTCGGTGAAGCAGCACGGCCTTTATGTCGATGTCACACCCGAGGGGACCCCGTTATGCCGCAGAGGGTCGCCGACGACGAGGCCGTCCGTGCTGTCGTCGGTCACGTGCACCAAATCGGATGGCAACTCCGTCTCGGTGAGCACATCGAGCGCAAGGGCCGCTTGCTGGTTGAGCAGGACGCGCCACCGTCGAGCGAGGAGAAGCTCGAGGAGACGCGTCAACTGCTCCTCGCAATTCGATTCAGCCAGCGCCGAGCGGATCCTCGAGTCCATGAGGCAGGGAACGAAGGGCAAGAAGTTCAACAACATCGGCTATTGGTTTCGCGAACCGAGCAGTCTGTTCGAGAACTTTGGACGTTCCGGGTATGAAGCGCAAGACCGCGAGTTGTGGGCGCTCGCGGAGGAGACTTCCGGCGCGCCAGACGAGAGCACCGACTCGGACGACTGACGTCGCGGACTGGCAAGGTCCCGCTACTCCATCAGTTTTGGCGACGACTCCGAGCGCAGCGGTCACAGGTCCGCGGGATTTTCCCTTCGCAGCCCTAAACCGAAGTCTCCGAGCATCTGGGTCACCCACTGCCCGTACGGTCAGCACTCGAGCAGAGGGGGATTCCATGAGAGTTCGGCGCGTCCGAGCCGCGGACCAGACATCCACAATGGCCACCGCGGCGCTGGCGGCAGTCGGATCCACGACACGGCTTGGTCACCCGAGTGCGGGCACCGGACGCAGGCGATGACGAGGACGGCGCTGGTCCTCGGCTGCGGTGGCACGATCGGTGGCGCCTGGATCATCGCCACGCTCAAGGCGCTCGCCGACGAGTCGGGGTTCGACCCCGCCCAGGCCAGTGTTGTGCAGGGCACCTCAGCCGGGGCGGAGCTGCTCACCATGCTGGGCGGCGGAGCCACGGTCGATGACCTCGTGGCGATGCAGCGAAAAGAGAGCGACGATCCCCGTCTGCGTCGGCACCTCGACAACACCCCGTCCGGACGACCGCCTCTTCCACGGCTGCCCCTGCTGAACCCGTCCCTGCTCAAGACCCAGTCGGGCCTCGCCGCTCTCACCGGCCTAGTGCCGCGGGGCACGGGCAGCCAAGCCTGGCTGCAGCAGCTCGCCGACGACTTCACCGACTCCACCGGGCACCTCGCTCGGCCCGTCCGCATGGTGGCCTACGACTACCAACGGGGCGAGCGGGTTGCCTTCGGCGCCCCTGACGCGCCGCCGGCAACCGTGTCGGAGGCCCTGCGCGCATCGTGGGCGATCCCCGGCTGGATGCGACCGGTGACCATCGGCACCAGGAGCTTCGTCGACGGCGGCGCCGCGTCCACCGCGTCGGTCGACCTCATCTCCCCGGCCGACGCCGACCGCATCATCGTCATCGCCCCCATGGCGTCGGACCCAGGAGTCCGCGTCCCCGGCCTTGGCGGCGTGCTCGAGGACCGGGTGATCCGGCGCCCGATGTCCGCCACCCTCGCCGCCGAGATCGCCACCGCACGCGCGCGGGGCCAGCAGGCGGTGCCGATCCTGCCGAGCGCCGCCGACCTCGCTGGCCTGGGCGCCCACTTCATGCTCCAGAGCAGGCGACGACGCGCGTTCGAGTCGGCGATGCGCACCGCGCCGGCCACCGTCCGTGCGGCGCTGGAGGCTGAGGCTGCCGCACAAGACCGTTGAGCCCTGCAGACGGCCAGCGGCCGCTCAGCTGGTCTGCTCGCTGAGCACCGCGCGTCGGCGGGCATAGGCGCGCGCAGCACGCACCCGGTCACCGCACCGGTTCGAGCACCACTGCCGCCGTGCGTGCGTGCGCAGGAAGAACCACTGGCAGGACTCCGACTCGCAGGCGGCGAGCAACGACGCCTCGTCGCCGGCCAGCAGGGCGGCGGCGTCCTCGGCGATCACCGCCATCGCGTTCTCCACCACCTGCGTCGCCGGGTGGTCGGCGCTGCGGGAGAACCCTGTCGTGGGGTGGTGGCGCAGGAGCATGGCTCCCGGAGCGCTGGTCAGCGCCCGGTTGAGCGCCGCTACCGCCTCGGGCCTGGGCGGGCGCCCCGTGACGTGCGCGGTGAAGAGCTCGCGCAGCTCCGCACGCAGCTCGGCGAGCCTGCCCCGGCAGTGCTCGTAGAGCACGGCCTCCGGCGCGACCAGGTCGCGGTCGACCAGCCAGGCCGTCGCAGCGACCGGGTCGGCCAGGTCGTCGTGACGCCTGCCGCCGGGCTGGTCGGTGACGCTGTTCACCAGGGCCAGGCTGGGGTGCTCCTGCACGCCCGGCACCACCGGTTGTGAGTTCTCCACCATGCGTTACACGGTATCAGGTGGATTTTACCGTGATACTGCTGCTAGCCTCCGGCCACGTCAAACGTTAGACATTTCCATGAGATCTGAGGTCATGCATGCAGCTGCCACCCCCTTCCGGCACGGCGTCCGTCGCCCTGTCCGTGCTCGCCAGCGGCGGCACCGGCGTCGGGACCACCGCGACCCAGGGACTCGCCAGCACCGTCTCGCTGGCCCGGGCAGCAGACGTGCTCGGGTACCACCGGTTCTGGATGTCCGAGCACCACGCGATGGGCGCAACGTCGGTGTCCTCCCCGCCGCTGATGGTCGCCCGGCTCATCGCCGAGACGGCGCGCATCCGTCTCGGCGCAGGTGGGGTGATGCTCCCCAACCACGCTCCCCTGCTGATCGCCGAGCAGTTCGGGATGCTCGAGGCGCTGGCCCCCGGCCGCATCGACCTCGGGCTGGGGCGCGCCCCGGGCACCGACGGAGCAACCGCCGCGGCCCTGCGCCGCGGAGCCGACGCCAACGACGGGTTCCCCCAGCAGCTGCTCGAGCTGCTGGGCTTCCTGGGCGAGGCGTTCCCAGCCGGGCACCCGTACCGGAACGTCCACGCGGTGCCCGGTCCGTGGCAGGCCGCCCAGAACCGGGTGCCCTCGGACTCGGTCGGACCGGACGTCTGGGTGCTGGGCTCCTCGCCGTACTCGGCGCAGCTGGCCGCGCAGCTCGGCCGGCCCTACGCGTTCGCGCTGCAGTTCGGCGACGCCGACGTCGACACAGCCCTGCGCATCTACCGGGAGACCTTCCGGCCCTCCGACGTGCTCGATCACCCGCACGCCCTGGTCAGCGTGCCCGTCGCGATCAGCGATGATCCGGCCGAAGCACAGCGCCAGGCAGCGACGTCGGCGATGGCGATGCTGCGGATGTTCAAGGGCCAGGGCTACCTGCTCCTGCCGCCGGAGGAGGTCGAGGCGTACTCGGCCACATCGCAGGAGCGGCAGATCCTCGACGCCTACACCAGCCGCAGCTTCCACGGCACCCCTGCCGCGGTGGCCGACCGTCTCGAGCGCCTGCACCAACGCACCGGCGCCGAC
The DNA here is from genome assembly GCF_058133575.1 of Rhodococcus sp. Z13_19A. NCBI lineage: Bacteria > Bacillati > Actinomycetota > Actinomycetes > Mycobacteriales > Nocardiaceae > Rhodococcus > Rhodococcus sp. Z13_19A. Next base: position 428,531 of record NZ_JBYUNN010000002.1, on the reverse strand, counting down.
GAGCTGATGCTCGTCGTCAGCGGGCACTCGGCAACCCTCGACGAGCACGGGATCGAGCTCCTCGCCGACCACTACCACCTCCCGCGCGCGTGACGACCCGTCCGCTCGCACCCCACCCCGACACCCTGGAGAACGACATGACCACACCCCGCCGCGCCCTGATCGTCATCGATGCCCAGCAGGAGTACTTCGACGGGCTGCTCCGGATCCAGCACCCCGACCCGGACGAGTCCGTTGCGCGCATCCGGGTGGCGATGGACGCCGCCGAGCACGCAGGCGCTCCGGTCGTGCTCGTCCAGCACGGGCTCCCCGCCGAGGCCCCGGTCTTCGCCTCCGGATCGGCCACCTTCGCCAACCACCCCGACGTCGCCGCTCGCGAGGGCCAGGTGTCCAAGCGCATCACCAAGCAGCTCTCCAGCGTCTTCGCCGGCACCGATCTGGAGGCGTGGCTGCGGGAGCGGGACGTCGACACGATCACCCTGGTCGGCTACATGACCAACAACTGTGTGCTCGCCTCCGCCGCCGGCTCGGAGGGCCTCGGCTTCTCCGTGGAGGTCCTCTCGGACGCCACCGGCGCGATCGACCTGACCAACGACGCCGGCAGTGTGCCCGCCCGGCAGGTGCACGAGACCCTCATGGCGCTGCTCCACTCGAGCTGGGCCGCGGTGGCCGACACCGACACCTGGGTTGCTGCGCTGCAGGCCGGCAAGCCGTTGCCCAAGAGCGACCTGGTCACCTCAGCGGCACAGGGCCGCGACGCACGCTGAGCCCCACGCTCCCAGAGCTGCCAGTAGCGTGGAGCCCCGTGACCTTCTGGCCGCGGGGCTCCACGCCCATGACCGTCGAGCGGCACCGCCCGCGCATCGTCATCATCGGCGCCGGACTCTCCGGCATCACCGCGCTGCACGTGTTCACCGAGCACGGGTTCACCGACGTGACCGTGGTGGACAAGGCCTCCGACGTGGGTGGGGTGTGGCACTGGAACCGCTACCCCGGCCTGACCTGCGACGTGCCGTCCCAGCTGTACCAGTTCCGCTTCGCGCCAAAGCCCGACTGGACGCACGTCTGGGCCAGCGGCGCCGAGATCCAGCAGTACCACCGCGACGTGGTCAGCGACCTCCACCTCGACCGCCACCTGCGGCTGAACACCGAGGTGGTCTCTGCGCAGTGGTCCGAGGAACGCTCGTCGTGGACGCTCACCACCTCCGAGGGCGAGCACCTCGAGGCCGAGGTCGTCATCTGCGCGACCGGCATCCTCCACCACCCGGCCACCCCGCCGATCCCCGGCCTGGACACCTTCACCGGCCCGGTGGTGCACACCGCGCGCTGGGACAGCGAGCTCGACCTGCGCGGCCGCACTGTCGCCGTGGTGGGCACCGGCTCCACCGGGGTGCAGATCGTCTCGGCCCTGCAGCCGGAGGCCGCCGCGATCACCCACTTCGTGCGCACCCCGCAGTGGATCCTCTGGGCACCCATGTCGCTGCGCCAGCTCGAGGCCGTCGGCACGCTGCTGCGCCGGTTCCCTGCGCTGCACCGCACCCTCTACGACACGCTGCTCCTTGGCTCGGGATTCCTGGCCGACGTCACCACGCGCCCGTCGTGGCGGCGCCGCCTCGTCCAGGCCTACGCACGGCTGTCCCTGCGTGCCCAGGTGCGCAACCCGCAGCTGCGCCGCCAGCTCACGCCCGACGACGAGCCGCTCTGCAAGCGGCCAGTGGTCTCCGGCACCTACTACCGCGCCATCCAGCGCCGCAACGCTGCGCTGGTCACCGACAAGATCGTCGAGGTCACCCCTGCGGGCATCACCACCTCCGACGGCACCCACCACCGGGCTGATGCCCTCGTGCTGGCCACCGGGTTCGACGCGCACAGCTACATGCGGCCGATGACGATCACCGGGCCCGGGGGCACCACCTTGGACGAGTTCTGGGCCGAGGGCCCGCGCGCCTACCGGATGACGGCCATCCCGGGCCTGCCCAACCTGTTCACGATCCTCGGGCCGAACTCGCCCACCGGGTCCATCTCGCTGCAGTACTCCGCCGAGCGCACGGCGCGGTACCTGGTGCACCTGCTCGAGCTGCTCGCCACCGGCACGGCGAGGTCCGTCACGGTGACCGAGGAGGCCACCGACGAGTTCAACCAGAGCGTCGCCGAGGCCATGGGGCCCACGGTGTGGAACACCGGCTGCAGCTCGTGGTACCTCACCGAGCACGGCACCGTCGACCTGTGGCCCTTCGACAAGCCAACCCTGGCCGCGATGCTCGACGAACCGACGCTCGCGCACTTCACGCTCGGGTAGCGGTGCGGGCGGACTCTTCCTCGCGGGCCGGGTCGGAGGCCGGTGTGGTGGCCGGCGACGCCGTCGGCGGAGCGACCTTGTTGACGCGGATGAGCGCCAGCGACGCGACGAGCGCCAGCACGGTCACCACGACGGCCGCCTGGAAGGCGGACTGCTGCCCGGCCACGAAGACCTCCATCTGGCCAGCTGCGGTGCCGGCACCGCTACCCAGCTCGCCGGCGCGATCGGTCGCGGCGTGCGCGAAGACCGTGCCGAAGACCGCGAGCCCGATGGCACCACCGACCTGCTGACCGGTGTTGAGCAGCGCCGAGGCCAGGCCCGTCTCGTGCGGCGCGACGCCGTTGACGGCGGTCATGGTCAGCGGCACGAAGCTGCAGCCCATGCCCACGCCGAGCAGCAGGAGGCCGCCCAGGAACGGCCAGTAGCTGCTGTTCGCGTCGAGCTGCGCGAACGACACCATCCCCGCGAGGGCGAAGATCGGGCCGATGGTGAGGAACGGGCGGATGCCGATCCGCGGGATGAGGCGGCGCACCACGACGACGGACAGGAACATGATCGTCGTCGGCATGGGCAGGAAGCCGACGCCGGTGCGCACCGGGCTCCAGCCGTGCACGTTCTGCAGGTACTGCGCCAGGAAGTAGAACGTCGTGAACATGCCCGCGGCCAGGAACAGCATGATCAGGTACGCGCCGGTGCGGTTGCGGTTGGCGAAGATGCGGAACGGCATGAGCGGGTGGGTCGCGAAGTGCTCGATCGCGACGAAGGCGACCAGCAGCGCCGCGGCGATGCCGAGGGTCACCACCGTCGACGTGGAGCCCCAGCCGTCGCTGGCGGCCTTGGTCAGGCCGTAGACCAGGGTGGACATGCCGGCGGTGACGGTGATGGCGCCCGGCAGGTCGAGCTTGGTGCCCGAGCCCTGGGACTCGTGGAGCACGCGCGGGGCCAGGAGCAGCACGATCGCGCCGATCGGGACGTTGATGAACAGCGCCCAGCGCCAGCTGGCGTAGTCGGTGAGGATGCCGCCGAGCAGCAGCCCGAAGGCGCCTCCCGAGGCCCCCATGGCCGCGAACACGCCGAAGGCGCGAGACCGTGCCGCCGGCTCGGTGAAGGTGGTGGCCAGCAGGGCGAGCGCGGTGGGTGCAGCGATCGCCCCACCGGCACCCTGCGCGGCCCGGGCGATGATCAGCATGGCCTCGCTGTTCGCGAGGCCGCCGACCAGCGAGGCGGCCGCGAAGAGCGCGACGCCGATCATGAACATGCGCCGCCGGCCGAAGAGGTCACCGGTGCGTCCGCCGAAGAGCAGGAGCCCGCCGAAGGCCAGCGAGTAGGCGGTGACCACCCAGGTGAGGTTGTCCAGCGAGAAGTCGAGGTCGGCGCGGATGCTGGGCAGCGCCACGTTCACGACGGTGGCGTCCAGGACGACCATGAGCTGGGCGACGCAGATCACGGTGAGGGCGAGACCGCCGTTGCGGGTCGCTTGCGCGGGTGGTGCGTCAGTCATGGGGGGTCTCCACATCAGTAAGCGTGGGTCGTGGGGGGCGCCCGAGCACCGGGAGCAGCACGCTGCCCACCACCTGCTCGGCGTAGGCGCGGCCGGCGGGCTTGCCGGTCATGAGTGCTCGCTGCAGCATCAGCGACGGCACCAGGCTCGCCGCCATGGCGATGTCGACCTCGGGGCCCAGCTCGCTGCGGTCCCGGGCACGTTCGAGCACCGTGGTGATGCGGGCGATGCGGGGCTCGGTGAAGCGGGTGGCGAACGCCTCGAGCAGCTCGGGCTCGCGGGGCAGGGCGGAGCAGATGCTCACCATCACCTCCTGCAGGCGCTGCGTGCGCGGGCTGCAGGAGGCGGCGGTCAGCAGCTCGATGTCGCCCTCGAGCGAGCCGGTGTCGATGGTGTCGACGACGGGCTTGAGCGACATCATCGCGTCGATGACGAGCTCGGCCTTGCTGCCCCACCGGCGGTACACCGTCGCCTTGCCGACGCCCGCCGCGGTGGCGACGCCCTCCATGGAAAGGCGGTCGTAGCCGTCCCGGACGAGGACGTCGATCGTCGCGTCGATGATCGCGTGGTCTCGGCTCGGGTCCCGAGGGCGGCCCCGCCGGGGCTCCTGCGCGGCTGCATCGGTGTCGCTGATCTGCACGACGCCGAGGCTAACACGATACGGAACGGGTGCGTATCGTAAAGAACAGGCAAAACAGCGGCCTCGCCGTAGGGTGAGCGCCAGTGCCACTTCTCGTCTCGGGTGATGGAGCGATCAGGAGACAGCAGCGGATGAGCGCGTGGGACGTGATCGTCATCGGAGCGGGCGGCAGCGGTGCGGTGCTGGCGGCCCGGCTCAGCGAGGACGCCGGCCGGCGGGTGTTGCTCCTGGAGGCCGGCCCGGCGCCGACCCGTCGCAGTGCGTTCCCCCCTGGTCTGCTGGATGCCCGCCGGGTGCCCGGCGCTGAACCAAGCGCACCCACCAGCTGGCGGTTCCCCGCGAGCCTGGCCCACGGTCGCCCCTGGGTGGTCACCCGGGGCCGGGTGCTGGGCGGCTCGACGACGACCAACGGCGGCTACTTCGTGCGGCCACGGCCCGAGGACCTCGACCGCTGGTCAACCACCGGCGGCACGACGTGGAGCTGGGATGCCGTCCTCCCCTTCCTCCGCACCCTCGAGCACGACCTGGACTTCGGCTCGGCTCCGGAGCACGGATGCACCGGGCCGATGCCGGTGCGGCGCCCAGCGCTGGACTCCCCCGCCGCTGCCGCCTTCGTCGCCGCAGCGACTGAGCTGGGACACGCCGCCGAACCGGACAAGAACGCCGCCGGGGTGGGCGGCGTCGGCCCGGTGCCGGGCAACGTGGTGGACGGCGTGCGGGTCAACACGGGGCTGGCCTACGTGGTGCCTGCGCTGTCCCGCCCCAACCTCACCGTGCTGGGCGGCACGCTGGTGCGCCGAGTGATCATCGAGCACGGCGTGGCCACCGGGTGTGAGGTCGAGCGCGACGGTCGGGTGGAGACCGTGTCCGCCGGCGAGGTGGTGCTGGCCGCAGGGGCGGTCGGGTCGGCGCACCTGCTGGTGCTCTCCGGCATCGGCCCGCGCGGCGTGCTGGAGCGGCTCGGGCTGCCGGTGGTGCGCGACGCCCCCGTCGGGGGTTTCAGCGACCACCCCCAGGTCGTGGTCGAGTGGCAACCCCGGGTGGACCTGCCCGCACCCGGGGGCTCGTGGACGGGGGCCGCGCTCAACGTCTCCCTCGGCGGCGGACCGGCCTCGGGCGACACGGAGGTGCTGCAGTCCCTCGTGCCCCTGCCCGTGCTGGCCGGCGGGCCGCCCGTGCCCGGGGCCCCCTTGCCGCTGCTGGTCGCCGTGCACGCGCCGGTGCTGTCCGGGCGGGTCGAGGTGCGGTCGGCGGATCCTCGGCAGACGCCGTTCCTCGACTATGGCTACCTCGCCACTGCCGATGACCGCCGCCGGATGCGGCAGGCCGTTCGGGCGTCGGTCGACGTGCTCACCGCCCGCGCCTTCCGAGACGTGTCGGCCGGCGTCGTCGACCTCGACGTCGCCACCGCCTCGGACGACGACGGGCTGGACGGCTGGATCGCCGCCCACCTCAGCACCTCTTTCCATACGTGTGGCACCGCCCCGTTCGGCGCGGCCGACGACCCGGCCGCAGTGGTCGCGCCGGACGGGCGGGTGCACGGGGTCCGCCACTTGCGGGTGGCCGACACGTCGATCCTGCCCACGGCCCCGCTGCGCGGCCCGGCGGTCAGCGCCGTGCTGGTGGGAGAGGTGATCGCTGACCAGATGCGGAAGGCCTGATCAGCTGAAGGCTGACCGGCTCAGACGTTGAAGCGGTACGTTCTGGTACTTTCGGCCCCTCGCCGATCCTTGCGGAAAACACGCTCTGCCCTGCGCAAACATCCGTGTTGGCCTGCTGATGGGTAGTCTTCGTTGCGGTCGATTTCGGTGCTGGTGAGGGCAAGTTGAGGGCAAGTTGAGGGCAAGATGCCTCGTTCGGGCGACCTGCGGACACCTCAGCCACACGCGAGTCCGACCCGCGCCGGTGTATCCCCGACCCGAGTAGTTCGGAGCCGCCCACTGGCCGATGAACCCCGCACCCGGACCCGCTGGTGCTCACCACCGCGGCCGTGGTGAGGCTCATGAGCGGCGACGCCCGCCGGTCCAGACAATCGAGCGAACTCGTCCCCAATCTTCAACGTGTTCGTGACACCAAAACGTTTCAGTGTTGCGCTCGGCCTGCAAGTGACGGCTTCGGAACCACCTGGAGCCGGAGTGTCCTGCGAGGGAAGACGTGAACCAGTAGTGAGCCATCATCGCCACCACACCCTCGCCGGAGTTGCCGGACGGCTCAGTCTCGTCGCGGTGGCCCGGAACATCGCGTAATGCGGGCACTCTCGGAAAATGACTCGTCCCTGGTGATCGAACGCAACCACGCGACCAAGTAGTACGCGACCGGCGCCGATACCGTTCACGTAGGTCGCGACGTCGATCTGGTCGTCGGACGAGGGGAGCCGGTGTTCCTCTTGGGGGCCAGCGGCTCACACAAGACCACATTGCTCAACCTCATCGCAGGGCTTGGACCGCCCCGACAACGGAACCATCTGTGTCGCGGGAACCGACCTGACGTAGCTGCGCGAGAAGGAGCTCACCGCCTTCCGTCTTGCTCGCATGGGAGTGGTCTTTCAAGACCACAACCTGATCGAGGAGTTCACGCCCGTCGAGAACGGAAAGTTGCCGCTCGAGGGCACGCGCCGCCGCGGGCGCAGTTGGCTGTCGTGGGCATCGAGAAGCTGAGCGACCGCCTGCCACGGCAGCTCTCTGGGGGGCAGAGGCAACGGGTGGGCATTGCTCGAGCTCTCGTCAGGGACCGTCACGTCCTCCTCGCCGACCAACCCACCGGGGCACTGGACTCGGCGAACTCGCTGGCTCTCTTCGAGACGCTCAGGTCGCTGTGCGTCGACGGCACGTGCGTGGTGCTGGCTACGCACGGCCCCCTCGCCCAGGACTTCGCAACCTCGAGCTACACGATGACCGACGGTCACCTTCGCCGGACGAGGTAACCGTGAGAAGTTCGGTCGTAGTGCGAGTCAATTGGCGTCTTCTGCGCAGTACGGCCCTGCGCCGCTCGGCAGTCGCCTCGAGCGTCATCATCACGGGCCTGGTCGCGCTGTTCGTGGGACAGAGCTCGTTCACGTTGAGCGGTCCTCTGGCCGCGGATCGGGACTTGAGCCGCTACGAGTAATCCTTCGCGGTGCCGTCTACTTCCCCGGCGACCACGCGGCCCGAGGAACTTCCCTGCGGCCTACCGCGTCAACGCGTTGTTCACCAGCACGTCCACCGGCGGAATGGAGCAGGTCCTCGCACGCCCGAGTCCGATGCGGTGAACTTCGGCCGGTGAACTAGCGATTCCGCCCTTCCGCGGGCTCGGGGCAGGTAATGTTCTGCTTGCCGGCAGCGCTGGCACCTCGGGGAGGGTTTCGCCGCCCCCTCAAGGACGCAACTCCCGAGGCCGCCAACATCATGGCGGTACGAGGTGTCCCTGCCCACCGCCCCTAAACTGGGCGGTGGGCACTCGGGTTTTTGGACCTCATGAAACCAGACTGCGAACCGAGCAATCCTCGACGCATGCCGAGTGGCGGTCGCCGCTCAGAATGGATACGGCCGTGACCTCGATAATCTCGTGGGTAGGTGTGGACGAGCGTGGCCCGGCATCCGTCTACATTGCCAGCGATAGTCGGATCAGTTGGGGCTCAAGTCACGTCTGGGATCGCGGTCGGAAGACGTTTGCTTCCGCGGCCCACCCCTATATCTTTGGGTACTGTGGAGACGTCCTTTTTCCGTCAATGATCCTACCTGTCGTGCTGGATCATTTAGCCTGCGGGGCTATTAACCCGGGTCCGCGATCGATGTTTGGGGAGATCGGTAGCGTCATCCGCCGATTGTGGCAGGAGTACCCGCATGAAGAGCATCGTGACTTCTCGATCATCATGGCATCAAGACTCGGGACGAAGATGGCGGCGCGTTTTTCTGTCGCCGTGATGACCTTCAATGCTGCAACACAGACGTGGCACCTGCGGGAGGAACATATGCCGGATTCATCCTCGTCACTTGTGCACTCCGGCAGTGGCGCCGCCGAGATCGTCGCGGCCGAGACATTGTGGCAAGCAAGCGCGCACTCCGAGACGAGCCGAGCGGTGTTCAGTGCATTCTGCGAGTCTATGCGGACAGGCGCCGATCCTTACACTGGCGGTGGTCCCCAGCTCGTGGGACTGCGTCGAATCGGTGCCGGAATGTCCTTCGGAGTCGTATACGACGGTTCCCGCTACCTCTCGGGCACGGTCCTGAACCGTGAAGCTGCTGCGTCCTCTGCCGTCGACTGGTTCAACGAGTTGTTTGAACGGGTAGACGGACCCCGGAAGAGAAGAATCACGAACGCACAACCGCACCTTCCTCGCTAAGGCCGCATTCGGGTGCAGTGACGCGTTTTCACACTGGGCGAGTTCAGGGTTGCCGCCAAGACAATTCTTATGCGAGCGACTTTGGCGCGAGAACTGGCAGTTCTACGGGCCGTCGGCGCTATTGCGAGCATTCAGACATGCGCATCCTCGGAGTCTCCGCGACCTCAGACTTTGCCTCAGAGGGCGTGGCCGACGGCCACCTTCGACGAAGCTAGATGGCCATAATCCGCTGCACGAAATCATTCCAACTGGCGCTTGTTGCTCTCGGAGCTGCGAGCTCTCCCGAAATCGCAATCTTCTCTGCAATCTTGGGAGAATCCCGCTCCGCGTAGTCAGGGACCTTGGCACGCGCCGCACCAGTGGGGCGAAGGAGCCGCTTTAGTTCCTCTTTAGAATTCTTCACCATGCCGACGTTACGGCCTACGTACTTGTCTGGAGCTCTCCAACCAGCATGCAAGCCCGAAACGGCGTCGGGCCACAATAACCACCAAGTCTCTATCTCCCACGCCGGAACTACCGCGACCACCTTGCCAGGCGCGCCAGCTACAGCTGCCTCCTTCGCATGAATCAGGCCGACGTGGGCAGGCTCGACATCGTCTGCGTCCTCGTGAAGCAGTGTCGCTACTACATGTGACTCGACGTTGGAGGCTTTGATCGCCAACATAATCCGGTGATGACGGCTTTTCGCATTCTCGGGCCGCATTCCCCTGACTAGACTCAAGGGTTGCTTGAGTGGGCGGTACTTGACAGGAAGGTCCGGGCGAAGTGCCCGAACGAGAGTGATGATCGCATCCCTATCGGAAGCGTCCTCGCCAAAGACCAATATCCGCGACCCTGTCGTGTTCGACGCGGAATGCCGACTCATTCCGGCACTCCGCCAAGCACGCCACTGAACCACAACTCACCCAGTTGAAGCTCCCCACCGGTTGCTGCCTCCATGCGTCGAACCACGCTCGGGTCGATAGCAGGGATGCGCGAGGAGCCATCTGGATCGCGCTCGCAGACGATCAGCTCGTCTGCTGAGAGCCGGTTAACGAGGGACGGGGAATGAGTGGCGATAATGAACTGGGTCCGCCTACTAGCCTCTCGGATAAGTTCCACCAAGCGGTCCAAGACGTAGGGATGCAGTCCGTGGTCGATCTCTTCGATGCAAGTCAGGCGAGGCGGCGCTGGGTCGTAGAGTAACGCAAGCAGGGCAAGTGCTCTGATGGACCCAAAAGACGCGTCCGCCAGAGGGGTCGTGCCTGGCAATCCCGCCTCGCGCAACTGGACATACGAAGCCTGAGATGCTCCCCCGATCTTCTCAATGACGATGCCCTCAAGGCCGGGGATGAAGTGTCGGGCGTCCTCTTCAAGCCGACTCAGTTCGGCAGGATGGGAGTCGCTTAGATAGCGCAAGAACGACGAAAGGTTCGACGCATCGTTCGCCAACTGCGGACTGCTCACGGAATCAGAGGGGCGACGCGCGGCGTCCACGTTGACATCAAAGACTCGAAAACTCGCAAACAAGCTTGCTACCGCGTCAACTTGGTCTCCGCCTTCCGCCGGACCCAACCGGGGGAGGGTCGCGAGCGCGAGAGTCCCTTCGTTGAGATCAAGCTCCCGCTCCGGTCGTTGCGAATCCTCCCCCATCACGTGAAGATCTCTGCCCTCAAGCGTGATTCGGCGTCCGGGGCCAGCTGTACGCTTAAAAAGGAACCGTTCCGTCCGCTGTAGGCCCGGTCGAATGTTTCTTCGCGAACCGCGCGCTACGACTCTTACTGGTCGGAAGGACAACTCGTAGTTGTCCGTGGCGTTTCGGTTGCTGTTCTTCGTGACTGCCGCCACAACCTTGATAGTGACGACCCGCTGTTTCCCTTGCGCGCCACGAAATATTATTCGATCGAGATCTCCTCTCGCTTGGACCGCTCCAGCGATATCCAGTCGCACGCTGTCACCCAAGAACTGGAGCACGTCAAGCAGGTTGGACTTTCCTGCGCCGTTCGCGCCGACCAGCACATTAACTGCTCCGAGAGTCACGTCCACGTGCCGAAGGCTCCGATAGTTCTCCACAGTCAACCGAAGGAGAAATGGGGGTGTTCGCGCTGCCATGATGCCCACCCTAGTCAGGCCACGTCCCTCTAGTGCGACCGCGACCAAATCGAGCCAGGAGTTAGACGGTCCGTCGGGTGGTCTGCCGGCCACGAGGCGCGTCATTCTGGGCTACTAGAGGACCGGCGTCCAGCCAGGTCCGGGCGAGGTGCCTGGCGAGTTCGCTATCTTTTTGGCTGCCCGCACGCTCGCGAGGGTGTGGCTCGATGCACAATTGTTGGTTCGGTCTCGCCCGGTACTGTTTCAGTCCCAGCGCCCAGGTGATCACCATCGCGGCCTGCCAGCGGAGGTGCCTTCCGGACGCGGAAGCCCTCGTGGCCGTAGCCCGTGGTTCGCCAGGCGTAGACGGTCCGCTTGGGCACGCTGGAACAGGCCGGAGTCGCGGGTCGCGGAGGACCGCGTGCGGGACGCCGCGGCGCACCTGTTCACCGAAGTCGTTGGTTCTGGTGAGGGCACGGTGAGGGCCAGAACGGCTCTGAAGGCTCGCGAACCGCCCCTGACCGGTGCAACAGTTACAGGTCAGACGTTGAAGCGGAACTCCACCACGTCGCCGTCGGCCATCACGTAGTCCTTGCCCTCCATGCGCACCTTGCCCGCGGCCTTGGCCGCCGCCATGGAGCCGGCCTCGACGAGGTCGTCGTAGGAGACCACCTCGGCCTTGATGAAGCCACGCTCGAAGTCGGTGTGGATGACGCCGGCGGCCTGCGGGGCGGTGGCGCCCTTGGGGATCGTCCACGCCCGGGCCTCCTTGGGACCGGCCGTCAGGTAGGTCTGCAGCCCCAGGGTGTGAAACCCGGTGCGGGCCAGCTGGTGCAGGCCGGGCTCGGCCTGGCCGATGGACTCCAGCAGCTCCAGGGACGACTCCTCGTCCAGCTCCAGCAGCTCCTGCTCCACCTTGGCGTCCAGGAACACCGCGTCGGCCGGGGCCACCGCGGCGCGCAGCTCGGCCACCCGGGCGTCGTCGGTGAGCACGCTCTCGTCGGCGTTGAACACGTACAGGAACGGCTTGGTGGTGAGCAGGCTCAGCTCGCGCAGCAGCTCCAGGTCCAGCTCCTTGGCCGCGGAGTACAGCGTGCGGTCGTCGCTCAGCACGGCCTCGGCCGCCTTGGCCGCCTCCACCACCGCCTTGCGATCCTTCTGCGTGCGCGCCTCCTTCTCCAGGCGCGGGATGGCCTTCTCCAGCGTCTGCAGGTCGGCGATGATCAGCTCGGTCTCGATCACGGAGATGTCGGCCAGCGGGTCGACCTTGCCGTCGACGTGCACCACGTCGTCGTCGGCGAACACCCGGACCACCTGGCAGATGGCGTCGGCCTCACGGATGTTGGCCAGGAACTTGTTGCCCAGCCCCTGCCCCTCGCTGGCGCCCTTGACGATGCCGGCGATGTCGACGAACGACACCGTGGCCGGGACGATCTTCTCCGAGCCGAAGATCTTGGCCAGCTCGTCCAGCCGCTTGTCCGGCAGCGGCACCATGCCCACGTTCGGCTCGATGGTGGCGAACGGGTAGTTCGCCGCCAGCACGTCGTTGTTGGTCAACGCGTTGAACAGGGTGGACTTGCCGACGTTGGGCAGACCGACGATTCCAAGGGTGAGGCTCACGGTCTGTGGAGTCTACGGCGCTGGCGGGCAGTGTTCCGGCGGCGGTCGGTGCTGGTTGCCGCGCGGCCCCTCCCCCGCGTGCAGTCTGTCCCGCGATGGGCAATGCTGCGTGCCTATGACCACGCAGGCGCAGCGCCGCCCGGTCCGTCCCGCGCGGCAGTGGGGCCAGGGCCTGTCGATCGCTGCCGCGCTCACCCTGGTGGCGGCCTACGCCGCCCTGGTCGCCTCGTTCTTCTACCTCGGGCCGGTGGCCGACGGGGTGTTCGACAACGCCCAGACCCCGCAGCAGCAGGCCGACACCGAGGCCGCGATCGTCCCGTTCTGGTCGCTGCAGGCGGTGGCCTTCGTCCTGTGGGTGGCCTCGATGGGCATGGCCCTGGTGGCGCTGGCTCGCCTGGACCTGCGCCGGCAGCGGCGCCTGCCGGCGTGGACCCTGGGCATCGGGGTGCTGGCGCTGCCGGCCGTCCTGCTGGTGTTGTTCCTGTTCGCTTCCCTGCTGTAGCTACCTAGCGCCGGGCGAGACCCGCCGGGTCGGGGTGGCCGTCAGCGGGTCCTCCGGCCAGGGGTGGCGCGGGTAGCGCCCGCGCAGCTCGGCCCGCACCTGCGGGTAGCCCTGCCGCCAGAACGACGCCAGGTCCGACGTCACTGCCACCGGCCGCCCCGCCGGCGAGAGCAGGTGCAGCACCACCGCCACGCGCCCGTCGGCCACCCGCGGCGACTCGGTCCAGCCGAAGGCCTCCTGCACCTTCACCGCCAGCACCGGTGGCTCGTCGGCCAGGGCGTACTCCAGGCGCACCTTCGACCCCGACGGCACCGGCAGCCGCTCGGGCACCAGCTCGTCGAAGCGGGCCGCCGCCGGCCAGGGCAGCAGCCGGCGCAGCGCGGCGGCGACGTCGATGCGCGCCAGGTCGGCGGTGCGCCGCACCCGCAGCAGGTCCGGGCCCAGCCAGGCGTCGAGGTTGGCCAGGAGCGCCTCCTCGCCGACGTCCGGCCAGGGTGCACCCAGGGCGCGGTGCGCGCAGGCCAGCCGGGCCCGCAGCTGCTCGGCGTCGTGGGTCCAGCGCAGCACCCGCAGCCCGGTGCTGGCCAGGCCCTCGCGCACCGCGGCCAGCACGGCGGCGGGGTCCGGGTCGGCCAGCGGCGTCTCCCGCAGGGTGATGGCGCCGAGGCTCTCCCGCTGCCGGGCCAGCAGCGCCCCGTCGCGCCACTGCACCTGCACCTGCTCGTGCACCATCGGTGCCGCGACCTCCCGGGCGGTGGCCTCGTCCAGCGGTGCGGCGGAGCGGATGCGGGCGGCCACCCGACCTCTTGGTCGGTCGGCCACCGCCACCGCCAGCCACTCGCTGCCGCGCAGCGGTGAGCCGGCGTCCAGCACGGCCCCGGTGCCGCCGGCCAGGAGGTAGTCGGCGGAGCCCGGTGCACGGGCCTTGGCGATGCGGTCCGGGTGCGCCAGGGCCACCACCGTGCCCACGGCCAGGTCGTCCGGCAGGTCGGTCGTGGCGCTGCCACCGCCGCGGCCCAGGCGCTGGATCTCGGCGCGCCAGCGGGCGGTGGCCGCCCGGTCGGTGCCGCGGCGCAGTGAGCGCCAGCGGGCCACCAGGTCGTCGTCGCGGCCGGTGAGGGTGTCGTCAGACAGCAGCGCCACGATCTCGCGGGCCCGCCCCGGCCCCACCAGCTCACCACCGTCGAGCAGGGCGCGGGCCAGCCGCGGGTGCGCGCCCACCGCCGCCATCCGCTGCCCCCGCGCAGTGATCCGGACGTCGGCGTGCAGCGCACCCAGCTCGGTGAGCAGCGTGGTGGCCGCGGCCAGCGCTGGCTCGGGCGGCGGGTCGAGCAGCGCGAGTCCCCGCCCACCGGGAGCGCCCCAGGCCGCCACGGTGAGCACGAACCCGGTGAGGTCGGCGGTGGCGATCTCGGCCGGGGTGTGGGCGTCGAGGTGGGTGTGCTCGACGGCCGACCAGCAGCGGTAGACCCGGCCAGGGCCCTCCCGCGCGGCCCGCCCGGCGCGCTGGTCGGCCGAGGCCTGCGACACCCGGGTTGTGACCAGCGCGGCCAGCCCACGGCGGTGGTCGGTGCGGGGCTGACGGGCCAGCCCGGCGTCCACCACCACCCGCACGCCCGGCACGGTCAGCGAGCTCTCCGCCACCGACGTGCTCACCACCACCCGCCGGCGCTCCCCCATCCGCAGCGCCCGGTCCTGCTCGGCGCTGGCCAGCCGCCCGTAGAGCGGCAGCACGTCGGCCGCCACGCCGTGCAGCCGCCGCACCACGCCGTGCACCTCGGCCTCGCCGGGCACGAACACCAGCACGTCCCCCGGCGCCTCGGTGAGGGCGCGGCGGACCACGTCGGCCACGTGGTCGAGCAGCCGCGGGTCCACCCGTGCGTCGGCCAGCAGCGGCAGCGCGCGCTCCGGCGGTGCCCACACCACGTCCAGGGGGTAGGTGGTGGCCTCGGCGGTGATCACTGGGGCGCCGCCCAGCGCAGCGGTGAGCCGATCGGTGTCCGGGGTGGCCGAGGTGGCCACCAGCAGCAGGTCCTCGCGCAGGGTGGCCCGCACGTCCACGCCGAAGGCCAGCGCCAGGTCAGCGTCGAGGTGGCGCTCGTGCACCTCGTCCAGCACGATCGCGCCGACACCGGGCAGCTCCGGGTCACGCTGCAGGCGCTGCAGCAGCAGGCCGGTGGTGACCACCTCCACCCGCGAGCCCGGCGTGCGCTCCCCGCGCATGGCGTAGCCCACCCGCTGGCCCGGGCGCTCCCCCACCAGCGCGGCCAGCCGGTGCGCGGCCGCCCGCGTCGCCAGCCGTCGCGGCTCGGCCACCACCACGGTGCCATCGACGGCGTCGGCCAGAGCCAGCGGCAGCAGCGACGTCTTGCCCGATCCGGGCGGCGCCACCAGCACCGCCGTTCCGTGGCTGCGCAGCGCGGCCACCAGCTGCGGCAGCGCGGGGCGCACCGGCAGGTCGGCGCCGGGGGCCGACCTGGGCGGGAGCAGAGCGTCAGCGGGCACGGGGCGACGGTAGTCGCCGGTCACCACTGCACCCGGTTGCCTAGGTCTGGGCAGCGAACCAGGTAGCGCTACTCACGACACCGGGCGCTGGTGCGGCAAGGGTGAGGGGCATGAGCAGCCACCCGTTCCCCGCAGCCAACGACCACCAGCCGCTGCCCGCGCAGTGGCGGCCCGAGCCCGTGCAGGCGGTGCTGGCCCGCAAGGAGCGGCAGGCCGTCGTCGCGATCCTGCTCATGGTTCTCGTGCTCCCGCTGTGTGCGGTGGCGGTGGAGCTGTTCGGCACAGTGCTCAACGAGGCCGTGGTGTACACCGAGCCCGGCTCACCTGAGGAGGCGGCCGCGGCCAGCGCAGGTCGCTGGCTCTGGGCGGTTGCCCTGCCCACGTTCGTGCTGTGGGTCATCGCCCTGGCCCAGGCGTTCAACGCCCTCTCGCGCCCCGGCCCGAGGCATGACCAGCCCCGGCCGGGCAACCGGTACCTGGCCATCACCGCCATCGTCCTGGGCTTCGCCTTCCTGCCCGCTTGGACGGTGCTGCGGTTCGCGATCGCCGTCGTCGCCGCCTCCTCGTAGCCCAGGCCAGCCAAGACGTTTCGTCAGCCGTCGGCAGCCGTGTCCAGCCACCCCTCGTCCAGGCCACTGTGGAATGATCAGCTGGCATGACGGACCAGCTGCTCCTCGCTGAGGAGCTCTTCCTGCTGACCCATGACGACACCTCGGGCAAGGCTGACGTCACCCTCGCGCTGGACGAGGGCCTGGCCGGGGCGCTGCTGCTGGACCTGGCCGCGGAGTCGCTGCTGGGCGCCAAGGGCAAGACCGTCGTCGCGGCACCGGGCACGCCGGCACACCCGCTGCTGGCCGCAGCCCACGACGAGCTGCTGGCCGCCGACCGTCCCCGTTCCGCCGGACACTGGGTGCGCAGGCTCCCCACCGCACTGAAGCCGCTGGCGCCCACGGTCGGGCGCTCCCTGGTGCAGCGAGGGCTGCTCACCGAGGAGCACCGCAGGGTGCTCAAGCTCTTCCCCACCACGACCTGGCCGACGGTGGACAGCGGCCCGGAGAAGGTGCTGCGCGCCCGGCTCGGCTCGGTGCTGGTGGACGGCACCACACCCGACCCGCGGACGGCCCTGCTGATCGCGCTGCTGCACCCGCTGGACCTGGCGGGCAGGGCGGTGGACAAGCCGCACCGCAAGGCAGCAAAGGCCCGGGCCAAGGCGATCTCCCAGGAGACCCAGGCCAGCGCCGCGGTGTCCGGCGCCGTGGCCCAGTCGGTGCAGGCGGTGCAGGCCGCCGTGCTCAGCGCGGTCACGGTCACCACCGTCGCCGCCTCCGGGTCCTCGTGACCCCGCCCATCCCTCACCTACCCACTCCTGGACCAGTGCGCGAACCCACGTCCTCGCGCATCCTTGGTACTACCGACGACGACGGAGGCCCCTTGATGAGCAACCCGGACACCGCGAGCTACCCGACCTCCGAGCTGCAGCGAGACCTCCGCTGGTGGGACGCGGCGAACTACCTGACCGTCGCCCAGATCTACCTGCAGAACAACGTGTTGCTGCGCGACCCGCTGACCATCGAGGACATCAAGCCGCGGCTGCTCGGGCACTGGGGAACCAGCCCGGGACTGTCGATGATCTACACGCTGCTCAACCGGCTGATCAAGAAGACCGACGTGGACTGCCTCTACGTGGCCGGGCCCGGCCACGGCGGCCCGGCCCTGGTGGCCAACGTCTACCTGGAGGGCACCTACTCCGAGGTCTACCCGAAGATCTCCGAGGACGCCGAGGGGCTGCGCCGGCTGGCTCGGCAGTTCTCCACCCCCGGGGGCGTCCCCAGCCACGTCAGCGTGCAGACCCCCGGCAGCATCCACGAGGGCGGCGAGCTGGGCTACGCGCTGATCCACGCCGCGGGGGCGGCGTTCGACAACCCCGACCTGGTGGTCGCCTGTGTCATCGGCGACGGCGAGGCGGAGACCGGCCCGCTCGCGGGGTCGTGGAAGCTGCCCGCCTTCCTCAACGCCCGCCGCGACGGCGCGGTGCTGCCGATCCTGCACCTCAACGGCTACAAGATCGCCGGACCCACGGTGCTCGGCCGCACCTCCGACGGGGACGTGCGCCGCTTCCTGGCCTCGCAGGGCTGGGACCCCATCATCGTCGAGGGCGACGACCCCACCATGGTCTTCCCCGCCTTCTACCAGGCACTGACCGACGCCTATGCCCGGATCAAGGCCGCTCAGGACGCCGCCCGCACTCCGGGTGCCGAGCACGAGCTCGTCCAGTGGCCGGCCATCGTGCTGCGCACCCCCAAGGGCTGGACCGGCCCCGACGTGGTGGACGGCAAGCAGGTGCAGGGCACCTTCCGGGCCCACCAGGTCCCGCTGTCGGACATCATCCACAACCACGAGCACCTGCAGACGCTGGAGAAGTGGCTGCGCTCGTACTCCCCCGACACCCTGTTCGACGCCGAGGGCAAGCTGGTCGAGGACGTGGCCAGCCTCGCCCCCGAGGGCGACAAGCGGATGGGTGCCACCCCCTACGCCAACGGCGGGCGGCTGCTGCGGGCGCTGGACGTCCCGCCGATGGAGAACTACGCCCTGGACCTGCCCGCACCCGGTCAGGTGATGCACCAGACCACCAAGCCGCTGGGCGCGATGATGCGCGACATCTACCAGCGCACCACCACCGCCGACGGTGGCGGCACCTTCCGACTGTTCTCCCCCGACGAGACGGCCAGCAACCGGCTGCAGGACGTCTTCGAGGTGACCGACCGGTGCCTGCAGCTGCCGCTGCTGCCCACCGACGACCACATCTCCCCGGACGGGCGCGTGATGGAGGTGCTCAGTGAGCACCTGTGCCAGGGCTGGCTGGAGGGCTACCTGCTCACCGGCCGGCACGGGCTCTTCGCCACCTACGAGGCGTTCGCCATGGTCAGCGCGTCCATGCTGGTGCAGCACGTCAAGTGGCTGCAGCACGCCAACCAGCTGCCCTGGCGCCAACCGGTGGCCTCGCTGAACATCCTGCTGACCTCCACCGCGTGGCGCAACGACCACAACGGGTTCAGCCACCAGGGCCCCGGCCTGATCGACACCGCCATCCCGCTCTCGCCCGAGGTGGTGCGGGTCTGGCTGCCGCCGGACGCCAACACCTTGCTGTCCATCAGCGACCACTGCTTCCGCAGCCACGACCACGTCAACCTGATCGTGGCGGACAAGCAGATGCACCTGCAGTACCTGAACATGGAGGAGGCCAACGCGCACTGCGCCGCTGGTGCCGGCATCTGGGAGTGGGCGGGCACGGAGAACGCGCCGGCCGCCATCGGTGCACCGGAGGACCCCGACATCGTGCTGGCCTGCGCCGGGGACGTGCCGACGCAGGAGACGCTGGCCGCCGCCGAGCTGCTCCGCACGTGGGTGCCCTACCTGCGGGTGCGGGTGGTGAACGTGGTGGACCTGATGGCGCTGCTGGCTCCCGGCGACCACCCGCACGCCTACAGCGAGCAGCGGTTCATCGAGCTGTTCACCCGTGACACCGACGTGGTCTTCGCCTTCCACGGCTACCCCCGCGCGGTGCACGAGCTGATCCACGGCCGCACCAACGCCGCGCGCTTCCACGTCCGCGGCTTCAACGAGCAGGGCACCACCACCACGCCGTTCGACATGGTGGTGCTCAACGGGATGAGCCGCTACGACCTGGTGCTGGAGGCGCTGCGCCGCTCCCGCCGGGTGCCGGAGAACGGGGAGAAGCTGGCGGCGCACTGCCGGGAGATGCTCACCAAGCACCACGGCTACGTGCGCGAGCACTTCGAGGACATCCCGGAGATCGCGCAGTGGACGTGGGCCGGTGAGCCGGTGTGACCGCGGCAGTACTCGCCCTCAACCCGGGCTCGTCGTCGCTGAAGGCGACCGTGCGCACCGACGAGGTGGTGGTCAACGCGCACGTGCAGCGGCTGGGCACCGACCGGGCCGAGCTGTGGTTCACCGACTCCGCGGGCACCTCGGAGAAGGCGCCGCCGGGACGGACGCTGACCGACGCAGTGCAGGCGGTGGCCGCCGAGCTGCGCCGGCGCGGCATCGACGTCGCCGCGGTGGCTCACCGGGTGGTGCACGGCGGCCCCACCCTGCTGGAGCCGACGGTGATCACCGACGACGTGGTGGCCACCCTGAGGTCGGTGACGCCGATGGCGCCGCTGCACACCCCGGGCAACCTGGAGTCCATCGCCGCCGCCCGCGCCACCTGGCCGCAGCTGAGCCACGTGGCCTGCTTCGACACCACCTTCCACAACACGATGCCCGACGAGGGCAAGCGCCTGCCGCTGCCCGACGACCTGGTGGCGCTGGGCATTCGCCGCTACGGGTTCCACGGGTTGTCGGTGCAGAACGTGGTGGACCGCATCCCCGACCTGGGCAACGCCGTGGTGGCCCACCTGGGCAGCGGCTGCAGCGTGACGGCGGTGTCGCAGGGCCGCTCGCTGCACAACACCATGTCCTTCAGCCCCACCGGGGGGATGATCTCGGCCACCCGCAGCGGCGACCTCGACCCCGAGGTGGCGCTGTTCCTGGTGGAGCAGCACGGCTGGAAGGTGCCCGACCTGCGCATCCTGCTGGACAAGCGGTGCGGGCTGGCGGGGGTCTCCGGCGGCACCACCGACATGCGCGACCTGCTGGCGCAGCGCACGGAGAACGCCGCCGCCGACCTGGCCGTGCGGGTGTTCACCCGCAGCGCCGCGCAGGCCATCGCCTCGGCCGCCGCGGTGCTGCCGGGCTGGGACACCCTGGTGTTCACCGGTGGCATCGGGGAGCACTCCCCGCAGGTGCGCGAGGCGATCTGCGACCGCCTGCGCCACCTCGGGCTGCCCCGGCTGCTGGTGAGCACCGCCGACGAGGAAGCGGTGATGGACGACATGGCCAGGAAGGTGCTGGCCGGCCAGCTCTAGAGCGGGATGACCCTTGACACAGCGGCTCGGACGATATTAGGTAAGGTTGCCCTAACTACCGGAGCCGCCACCATGTCCACGCCCAGTTCTGCCGAGCTCGCCCGTACCGCTGTTGCCCGTGCCCGGGTGGCGGTGCTGACCACCTATCCACGCAACGCCCGCTCGGTGCTGGCCACCGTGGAGGTCAGCGACGCCGACGGCGCCCTGCTGCTGCGGCTGCCGCGGCACACCCTCGCGGCCCAGACGCTGGAGCGACGCCCGCTGGGCACCGTGCGGCTGTCCCCCGAGGGGTGCGAGACCGTCACCATCCAGGGCGCCGCCCGGCGCCTGCAGCGCGCCGACGACCAGGGCCTGACCCACTACCGGCTCGACGTCGGCGCGGTGCGCGTGGGCGAGCGGGTCGGCGAGCCGGTGGACGTGGACGAGTACTGGGCGGCGACGGCCGACCCGTTGCGCGACGAGGCGCCGGCGATCCTGGATCACCTGCGCCACCACCACGGCGCCGACCTCACCGCCTGCGTGCGGGCCCACGGCCACACCGGCGTGCTGTGGGCCGACCCGCGCCGGTTGGACCGCTACGGCCTGGAGCTGAGCATCCTCGACGACGCGGGCGCCAACACGCTGCGGCTGAGCTTCGACCGGCCGGTGCAGTCGGTGGCCGAGCTGTCCCCGGGTCTGGCGATGCTGCTGCGCGGCCCCGGCGGCTGTGGCCACCGGCGAGCCATGCAGCAGCCCGCCGAGCCCGACCGCCGGCACCAGGCCTAGGCGCGGCGCGCTACGCCGAGCTCATCTGCAGGTGTGAGCCGGTGCGCCCCTTGCAGACCAGCAGCCGGTTGGGGATGCGCTGGCGCAGCTCGTCCACGTGGCTGACCAGGCCCACCACCCGGCCGCCGGCGCGCAGCTCGTCGAGCACCGCCATCACCTCCTCCAGCGTCGAGGCGTCCAGCGAGCCGAAGCCCTCGTCGATGAACAAGGTGTCCAGCAGGATGCCGCCCGCCTCGGCCGCCACCACCTCGGCCAGGCCCAGCGCCAGCGCCAGCGACGCCAGGAACGACTCCCCGCCGGAGAGCGTCTTGGCCGAGCGCACCGCGCCGGTGTAGTCGTCGCGGATGTCCAGCCCAAGCCCGCCGCGCGTGCCCCGCGATCCGGGGGCGTCGGAGTGCACGAACTCGTAGCGGTCCCCGGACATCCGGCGCAGCCGCACCGACGCCACCGCAGCCACCTCCTCCAGGCGGGCGGCCAGCACGTAGGAGTGCAGGGAGACGCGGCGGCTGTTCTGCCCCAGCCCGTTCACCACGTCGGCCAGCGCGGCCAGCTCGGCGTGGCGGGCCAGCTCCGGACCCAGCGCCGCGCAGTGCTGGTCCAGCTCGGTCTGCAGCCGGCGCACCTCCTTGCGCCGGCGGGAGGCATCGGCTGCCGCCCCGGTGGCCTGGGCCAGCGCAGCCTCGGCCGTCTCGCACGTCTGCTGCGGGGTGTCCAGGTCGACCTCCGCATCGGCCACGGCGGCCACCTCGGGCTCGGCGAGCACCGCGCAGGCTGCGGCCTCGGCGCCGCGGGCCTGCTGCAGCTGCTCCTCCAGCGCGCGGACCTCGGCGTCGGACCGCACGGCGGCCAGCGCCGTCGTCAGCTCCCCCAGCCCGGCGTCGGCGGCGGCACGCTCAGCCTTGGCCTGGGCCTGCTCGGCCTGGCGCTCGGCGGCGCGAGCGGCCACCTGTGCGGTGAGCAGCGCCTCCGCGGCCTCGGCCAGGCGCTGCAGGCGCACCCGGCGGGTGTGCACGTCGGCGTCGGGCCCACAGGCATCGCTCAGCCGAACCTTGGCGGCGGCGATGCGCTCCTCCGTGGCCCGCACCCGCTCCCGGTGGGTGTCGATGGCGCTGCGCACCGTCGCGGCCTCGGCGTCCAGCCGGCCGCGCTCGGCCCGCAGCGCGGTGAGCAGCTGCGCGGCCGTGTCGGCCTCGTCGGCCAGCGCTTGGGTGCGGGCGTGCTCGGCGTCGATCTCGGCCTGGGTGGCCAGCAGCTCCTCCAGCGTCACGCCGCCAGTGCGGACGGTGAGGCTGTCGACGGTGCGGTCGAGCTCGTGCAGTGCCCCGGTGGCGGCCTCCGCCGTCGCGGCAGCCCGCTGCTCCACCTGGTGCGCGGCGTCCTCCTCGGCACGGGTCACCCGCTGCTCACCGGCGGTGGCCGGGGCCGGGTGCTCGGCGGAGCCACAGACCGCGCAGGGCTCGCCGGGAAGGAGGGTGCTGGCCAGCTCGGCGGCCATGCCGTCCAGCCGACGCTCACGCAGGTTCAGCCAGTGCTGCTTGGCCTCCTGGTGGGCCTCGATCGCGTGCAGCTGCGCCTGCCGGGCCTCCGCGGCCTGCAGCCGCACCTTCTCCAGCGTGCCGGCAGCCTGGGCGGCCTCGGCCGCGCGGGTGCGCTGCGCCGCCAGGGCGGGGACCGCGTCGGCGGCGCGGCGGGTCTGCCCCAGGTGCTGCTCGGCGGTCTCGATCGCGCCGGGCAGGGCCTCGAGCTGCTGGCGCAGCTGCTCCAGGGCGGCGGTGGCAGTGTCGATCTCCGTGCGGAGCCCGGCCAGCGCGGCGACGTCGGCCTCGGTCCGCTCGGCCAGGTCCACCAGCTCGGTGAGCCGGCCGATCTCCGCGCGCCACTGCGCCAGGGAGTCGCCCAGCTCGGCCTCCAGCCCGCAGGCCCCGTCCACGTCGTTGCGCACGGTCTCGCTGAGCTGGGTGACCTCCGCAGCGAGCGTGCGGGCGCGGGCGCGGGCCTCCTCGGCGTCGGCGACGGCCAGCCGTACCGGGTGCGCCTTGCGTGCGGCGCTCAGCTCCTGGTCGAGCAACTGCAGCCGGGGCCGGTCGGCCTCCAGCGCGGCCAGCTCGCCCTGCGCCCGCCGACGGCGCTGCAGCAGGGCCGCGCGCTCCCGGGCCGCCGACAGCGCCGTGCTGGCCTTCTTGGCGGCCACCCGCGCCGCCTCCAGGTCGACGTCGCCCTGCACGGCCGCGGTCTCCGCGGCGTGCAGCAGCTCGGCGGCCCACTCCTGCGGGTCCTGCTCGGCGCCGGGCTCGGCGTCGTCCACCCCGGCGGCGGTCGCGAGCTTGCCGAGCAGCACGGTGCGGGCGGCCTCGGACTGCGCCACCCGGGCGGCGCTGGTTCGGCGCTCCTCCCGGAACCAGGCCTCCACGTCACCGAAGCGGCCGGTGTCGAACAGCCGTTGCAGCAGGGTCGCCCGCTCCTCGGTGCTGGCCCGCAGGAAGCGGGCGAACTCCCCCTGCGGGAGCAGCACCACCTGGAAGAACTGCTCCGCGCTCATCCCCAGCAGGTCCGACACCGCCGCGCCGATCTCGTCCAGCCGCGTCAGGCCCTCTGACCCCGGCTCGTCCACCCAGGTGAGCGAGGCCTTGGCCTGCTCCTTGGTGGAGCCGGTGCCGCGCCGCTTGGGTCGCTGGTACTCGGGGCTGCGCACGATGCGCATCCGCCGCCCGCCCACCGTCAGCTCCAGGGTGACCTCGGGGCGGGCGCCCGGTGCGGCGTGGTCGGACAGCAGCCGCTTGGCCTCGCTGCGCGCCCCCGGGACCCGGCCGAACAGCGCGAAGGCCACGGCGTCGAGGACGGTGGTCTTGCCCGCGCCGGTCTCCCCGTGCAGCAGGAACAGCCCGTCGGCGCCGAGGGTGTCGAAGTCCACCTGCTCGGTGCCGGCGAACGGGCCGAAGGCGCTGACCTGCAGCGAGTGCAGCCTCATCGCGACTCCTTGCCCAGGGCCGCGGCGAACGCGCGCTCCAGCAGGTGCGCCTCGGCCGCGGCCGGTGCGGCGCGGACGTCGGTGAGGAAGGAGTGCGCCACGTCGGCGTCGCTGCGCCCGCGGACCCGCTCGGCGTAGCGCATCGCCGGCTGTCCCCCGGGCCGGCACCACTCCAGGTGCACCGCCCGCGGGAAGCGCTTCTGCAGCTGGCGCATGGCGTCCAGCGGTCGGACCTCGTCGGTGAGCACGGCGGAGACGTAGTGCTCCTCGGCCGCGGCGTGGGCGGGGTCGCTGAGCAGCTCGGGCAGGGTGCCCTGCAGCTGGCTCAGCCCCTGCACCACGGGCAGGTCCAGCCGCTGCACCGCACCCAGCCCGGTGGCGTCGAGCTCCACCAGCCAGGTGGCCTTGCGGTGGTTGCGCTCGCCGAAGGAGTACGGCAGGGGGCTGCCGCTGTAGCGGACCCGCTCGGTGAGGGTCTGCGGGGAGTGCAGGTGGCCCAGCGCGACGTAGTCCACCCCGTCGAAGACGCTGGCGGGCACGGTCTCCACCCCGCCCATGGAGATGCTGCGCTCGGAGCCGGTGCTCTCCCCGCCCACCACGAAGGCGTGCGCCAGCACCACGCTGCGCGTGCCCGGGCGCTGGGCGAGGTCGGCGCGCACCCGGTCCATGGCCACCTCCAGCACCGCCGCGTGGCTGCGCGCCGCGGGCTCGGCCAGGGCGTGGCGGGCGGTGTCCGG
Source organism: Rhodococcus sp. Z13_19A (assembly GCF_058133575.1). Lineage (NCBI taxonomy): Bacteria > Bacillati > Actinomycetota > Actinomycetes > Mycobacteriales > Nocardiaceae > Rhodococcus > Rhodococcus sp. Z13_19A. The sequence goes on along the minus strand of NZ_JBYUNN010000002.1, from coordinate 403,675 downwards.
CTCCAGGAACGGCAGCCCGTAGAACGCCACGGGGCCGTGCTCGTCGGGGCAGAGCACCGGGGTGTCCAGCTCGGCCACCCGGGTGCGCAGGTGCAGCCCGCCGGCGGCGGCGAAGGACGCGGCCGCACCCAGCCGGGGCGCGGAGTCGTGGTTGCCGGACGTGGCGATGATCACCGCGCCGGCGTCCCGGATGCGCTCCAGGGCCCGGGTGCACACCGCCACCGCCTCCGCGCTGGGCACCGCACGGTCGTAGACGTCGCCGGCCAGCAGCACCACGTCCACTCGCTGGTCAGCGACCTGATCGGCCAGCGCAGCCAGCACCTGCTCCTGGTCGGCCAGCAGGTCCACGCCGTGGAAGGTGCGGCCGACGTGCCAGTCGGAGGTGTGCAGGATTCGCATGCCCAGCACGCTAGGGCACGGCTCCGACAGAACTGGGGTGGTGCCGGGAGTGTCGGTGCCCACGTCCACCATGGGCGCCATGGACCTGCTCACCGCCCTCGCCCTGCTCGTCGTGCTGCTCATCGGAGCGGCGCTGGGGTGGTTCGCCAACGCTGCGCGCAGCGGTGCCCGGCTGGCCGGTGCCGAGGCCGCGCTGGAGGCCGGCCGGGCCAACGAGGAGGCGGTGCGCCGCTCCATCAGCCTGCTGAGCGAGGACTCCGCCCGCCGGCAGTCCGGGGCCATCGGCAGCGAGGTCGCCGGGGTGGTCGGGCCGCTGCGCGAGGCGGTGGGCGCCCTCGCCGCGCACCTGGACGCCGTGGAGCGCTCCCGGCTGGACGCCTATTCGGGTCTCCGCGAGCAGGTGGCCGGCATGCACCGCACCTCCTCGCTGCTGTCCAGCCAGACCAACCAGCTGGTGACGGCGCTGCGCGCCCCGCAGGTCCGCGGGCGCTGGGGCGAGCTGCAGCTGGAGCGGGTGGTGGAGCTGGCCGGGATGCTGGAGCACTGTGACTTCGCCACCCAGGTCTCCACCACGCTGGACGACGCCGACGGACCGGTGCGGCTGCGGCCGGACATGGTGGTGCGCCTGGCCAACGACCGCAACATCGTGGTGGACGCCAAGGTCCCCTTCGCCGCCTACCTCGACGCCACCGAGGCCACCGACGAGGCCGAGCACCGCGCCCTGCTGAGCCGGCACGCCCGCCAGCTGCGCACCCACGTCGACCAGCTCTCCAGCAAGACCTACTGGAAGGCGTTCAGCCCGAGCCCGGAGTTCGTGGTCCTCTTCGTGCCCGGCGACCCGTTCCTGGAGGCGGCGCTCACCGCCGACCCCGAGCTGCTCGAGCACGCCTTCGCCCGCAACATCGTCATCGCCACCCCCACCACGCTGATCGCGCTGCTGCGCACGGTGGCGCACACCTGGCGGCAGGAGTCGCTCTCGCGCGACGCCGCGGTCATCCACCAGCTCGGCCGGGAGCTGCACGGGCGGCTGGCCACGGTGGGGGGCCACCTCGACAAGCTGGGCTCCCAGCTCGGCCGGGCGGTCGACTCCTTCAACGCCACCGTCAGCTCGATGGAGAGTCGGGTGCTGGTCACCGCACGCCGGCTCAACGACCTGCAGGTGTCCACCACCGAGGTGCCGCAGCCGACGCAGATCGACCGGCTGCCGCGCCGGGTGATGGCCGCAGAGCTGCAGGACACCGCGTCGCCGGAGCGGCAGGAGCACACTGCCTAGCAGTGCCGGACGGTAAGGTTGCGCCGTGAGCACCACCATCCCACCCGCGCGACGGGTCCCCCTGGCCGACCGCTCGGTCGTGGCCACCAAGACCGGGGTGCCGTGGTGGGGGGCAGTCCTCGGCGCGTTCGCGATGACCGGCACGGGCATCGCCATCGACCTGACCCTGGGCGACACGCTCACCAAGATCTTCCTGGTCTTCTACGCCGTCGGGTGCGTCGCGGCGGTGCTCGCGGTCCAGCACCGCGGGATCTTCGCCGCCATGGTGCAGCCGCCGCTGATCCTCGCGGTCACCGTGCCGCTGGTGGTGCACAGTCTCGGCAGCTCCGCCCGCGGCGGGTTGCGCAACGAGATCATCACCCTGGCGCTGCCGCTGATCAACGGCTTCCCCACGATGGCCGTCACCACCGCGGTCACCGTCGGGCTGGGCGTGGCGCGCATCCTCATCCAGCGTCGGGCGTACCCCAGCGACACGCCGGAGCGCATCGAGTCGGACCGGGAGAGCTACCGGCCGCGCCGCCAGCTCATCCAGCGGCCCACCGCCCCGACCAGCAGCAAGACCCGGTCCGAGGCCACCGCCGGCCGCGGTGCCTGAGCAGCACCGGGCCTGAACAGCACCGGGCCTGAGCGCCAGCGGGCCTGAGGAACAGCGGCTCCGAGGGGCAGCCGGTCTGCGGGCTAGCGGGGGCCGCGGCCCTTCCGCAGCTCGTGCGGCAGCGCGAACACCAGCGTCTCGTTGGCCGTGGTCACCGGCTGCACCTCGCCGTAGCCCCGCTCGGCCAACCGGTCCAGCACCCCGCGCACCAGGATCTCCGGCACCGAGGCGCCCGAGGTGACGCCCACCGTCTGCACGCCGTCCAGCCAGGCGTCGTCGATCTCGTCGGCGTAGTCCACCAGGTAGCTGGCCCGGGCACCGGCACCCAGCGCCACCTCCACCAGGCGCACCGAGTTGGACGAGTTGCGCGAGCCCACCACGATCACCAGGTCGCACTCCGGCGCCATCGCCTTCACGGCGACCTGCCGGTTCTGGGTGGCGTAGCAGATGTCGTCGCTCGGCGGGTCCTGCAGCAGCGGGAAGCGCTCGCGCAGCCGGGCCACGGTCTGCATGGTCTCGTCCACGCTGAGGGTGGTCTGGGACAGCCAGATCACCTTGGACTCGTCGCGCACGGTCACCTTGTCCACCGAGGCGGGACCGTCCACCAGCTGCACGTGCTCCGGCGCCTCCCCGGCGGTGCCCTCCACCTCCTCGTGGCCCTCGTGGCCGATGAGCAGGATGTCGAAGTCGTCGCGGGCGAAGCGCTTGGCCTCCTGGTGCACCTTGGTCACCAGCGGGCAGGTGGCGTCGATGGTGCGCAGGTTCCGGCCCGCGGCCTCCGCGTGCACCGCGGGCGACACGCCGTGCGCGGAGAACACCAGCAGCTCGCCCTCGGGCACCTCGTCGGCCTCGTTCACGAAGATCACGCCACGGTCGGACAAGGTCTGCACCACGTGCCGGTTGTGCACGATCTCCTTGCGGACGTACACCGGCGCACCGTGCTTCTCCAGCGCCCGCTCCACCGTCTCCACGGCGCGGTCCACGCCGGCGCAGTAGCCGCGGGGCTCAGCCAGCAGGACGCGCTTGGTGGAGCCGGCAGGTCGGGCATCAAGTACAGACGACATGGCCCCAGCCTACGGTGACACGCTGCGGCGGTGGCCAGTTGTGTGTCTCACCAGCGGATGAGGCACTCTGGTGCCATGCCTCGTATCCCACTCGCCGTGCGGGTCGCCGCCGGGCTCGCGGCCGCCACCGCCACGGAGGTGCGCAACCTCCCCAGCACCGTCGTCTCGCTCCCGGTCACCGCCGTGAGCCAGGTCCTGCAGAACCTCATGCGGGTGCAGCAGCAGGTGACGGCACTGGCCATCCGCGGTGACGAGGTGCTGTCCTTCCTGCACCCCGCCCAGGAGAAGCCGGAGTGGGCCACCTTCGACGAGCCCATCCAGCGGCCGGAGGCGCCGTCGGAGTCGGTGCGCCGCAGCGGGAACGGACGGTTCGCGCTGTACTCCAACGTGCCGGTGGACGCCACCACCGCGGACAGCGACGACACCGAGGAGTCCGGCTCCGCAGTGGGCGCCGAGGAGCCGGTGAGCGGCTACGACACCATGACGCTGGCCCAGCTGCGCGCCCGCCTGCGCACGCTGACGCTGGTCGAGCTGGAGGCGCTGCTGGCCTACGAGCAGGCCCAGCGCGCCCGGGCCCCGTACCTGACGATGCTGGACAACCGCATCAGCACCGTGAACGCCCAGTGAGCCTGACCTCGCAGTGAGTCGAGTCACCACTGCTCGTTGCTCGTGACCGCCCCCAGCACCCCGGAACAGCCGTGGCCGGTGCGCACCGTCTCCATGAAGGTGGCGCAGTGGATCCAGCGTCTGGGTGACGTGTGGGTGGAGGGTCAGCTCACCCAGATCAACGCCCGGCCCAACACCGCCACCGCGTTCCTGGTGCTTCGCGATCCAGCCGCCGACGTCTCCCTCACGCTGACGTGCTCGCCGCGGCTGCTGCAGGCCAGCCCGGTCCCGCTCACCGAGGGCAGCCGCGTCATCGTGCACGGCTCCCCCACCTTCTACGCCGGCCGCGGCACCTTCTCCTTGCGGGTGGACGAGATCCGCCCGGTGGGCATCGGCGAGCTGCTGGCCCGCATCGAGCGGCTGCGCCGCCTGCTGGCCGCCGAGGGGCTCTTCGACGACCGGCTCAAGCGCCCACTGCCCTTCCTGCCCGGCACCATCGGCCTGGTCACCGGACGGGCCAGCGCGGCCGAGCGGGACGTGCTCAGCGTGGCCGGCGCCCGGTGGCCGGCGGTGCGCTTCGCGGTCCGCAACACCGCGGTGCAGGGTCCCACCGCCGTGGCGCAGATCTGCGCCGCGCTCACCGAGCTCGACCGGGACCCCGAGGTGGACGTCATCGTGCTGGCTCGCGGCGGGGGCAGCGTGGAGGACCTGCTGCCGTTCTCCGACGAGACCCTGTGCCGGGCCATCTCGGCCTGTCGCACCCCGGTGGTCAGCGCCATCGGCCACGAGCCGGACAACCCGCTGTCGGACCTGGTGGCCGACGTGCGCGCCGCCACCCCCACCGACGCCGCCAAGCGCCTGGTGCCCGACGCCGCCGAGGAGAGCCGCCGGGTGGCGGAGATGCGGGCTCGCAGCCGGGCCGCGCTGCAGGCGTGGGTGGTGCGCGAGTCGCGCTCGCTCGCGCAGCTGCGCAGCCGCCCCGTGCTGGCCGACCCGCTGCGCACCATCGACAACCGGGCCGAGGAGATCACCCGGCTGCGGGCCGGCGGGCGTCGGGACGTGCGCCGCCACCTCGAGCGCGCGGAGACCGCCGTGGCCCACCTGCGGGCGCGGCTGTCCACCCTCGGTCCGGCCGCTACCCTGGCCCGCGGCTACGCCGTGGTGCAGCGCATCGACGACAGCGGCGCGGCCCACGTGCTGCGCTCCACCGCCGACGCCCCCCTCGACTCCGCGCTGCGGGTGCGGGTGGCCGACGGCGCCGTGCACGCCCGCGTCGTGCCCGCCAGCACCAGCCAGGACACCACCCCGCCCGACCTTCCGGAGGCCCCGCAGTGACCACCCCGCCCCACGAGCTCGGCTACGAGCAGGCGCGCGACGAGCTGGTGGAGGTGGTGCGCCTGCTGGAGCAGGGCGGGCTGGACCTGGACGCCTCGCTGGCCCTGTGGGAGCGCGGCGAGGCCCTGGCCAAGCGCTGCGACGAGCACCTGGCCGGTGCTCGCGCCCGGGTGGAGCAGGCCCTGGCCAAGGGCGCCAACGGCTCCGGCTCCTAGGCCGCTCCGGCCGGGCTCAGCCGTTGAGCGGTTGGGCCTCGGCGGCCGCAGTGGCCAGCGTCTGGTAGTCCTCCGCGCTGCCGCTGCCGGTGATGAGCAGCCGCACGTCGCCCAGGTCGGCCACCCACACCGCCTCGGCGTCCTGCTCGGGGTACACCACCCAGCTGCGCCCGCCGGCCTCCCTGGTGCCTGAGGCGCTGCGCACGCCACCCACCTGGCTGGCCAGCAGGGCGTCCTCGCCGGCGGTGCTCTGCACCAGGCGCAGGTAGCGGCCCGAGCCGGTCATCCAGCCGACGGTGGCGCTCGGGCCACCCTGCGGGCCGGACACCTCGCCGCGGCTGGCGGAGTTGCCGTGCCACTCCGGGGGCAGCTGGGGCAGGCGGACGGGGAAGTCCAGCACGGCGGCGTCGGTGCGCAGCTCGGCGGCCACGTCCACGTTCAGCGGCGGACCCTCGGTGGGACCACCCGGGCTGAAGCTGCAGGCCCGGGAGAGCCCGGCCAGCGCCATGACGATCAGGACCAGCGGAATGATCGTGATGAACATGTCACCGCTGGTCTGGAGGTGGCGGGGCTTGTCGGCAGGCACGGCTCCATCATCGCACCGCTCAGCACGCCTACCACCAGCCTGTGGCCCGTCCACCGGCCCAGGGTGAGGCGGGCAACACCTCCTTCTGCGAGAATCACCGCAAACCCCGCGTCCCGCGCGCCGACCAGGAGGCCCTCAGTGACCAACCCGACCGAGCAGGTTCCATCGACCCAACGCCGCCGGGAGGCGCCGGATCGCAACCTCGCGATGGAGCTGGTCCGGGTCACCGAGGCTGCGGCCATGGCGGGTGGCCGCTGGGTCGGCCGCGGCGACAAGAACGGCGGTGACGGCGCCGCCGTGGACGCCATGCGCAAGCTCATCGGCTCCGTCTCCATGCGCGGCGTGGTCGTCATCGGCGAGGGCGAGAAGGACGAGGCGCCCATGCTGTTCAACGGCGAGGAGGTCGGCAACGGCGACGGGCCCGACTGCGACGTCGCGGTGGACCCGATCGACGGCACCACCCTGATGGCCAAGGGCATGCCCAACGCCATCGCCGTCCTCGCCGTCGCCGAGCGCGGCGCGATGTTCGACCCCTCGGCGGTGTTCTACATGGAGAAGATCGCGGTGGGCCCCGAGGCCGCCGACGTCATCGACATCAGCGTCCCGGTGGCGGAGAACATCCGGCGCGTGGCCAAGGCCAAGGGCAGCGACGTCTCCGAGGTCACCGTCTGCATCCTGGACCGCCCCCGACACGAGAACCTGATGCGCGAGGTCCGCTCCGCCGGCGCCCGCATCCAGCTGATCTCCGACGGTGACGTGGCCGGCGCCATCGCCTGCGCCCGCCCCGACTCCGGCGTGGACATGCTGCTGGGCACCGGTGGCACGCCGGAGGGCATCATCGCCGCCGCCGCCATGCGCTGCATGGGGGGCGCCATCCAGGGCCGGCTGGCTCCCACCGACGACGCCGAGCGCCAGCGCGCCCTGGACGCCGGTCACGACCTCGACCGGATCCTCACCACCGAGGACCTGGTCTCCGGGGACAACGTGTTCTTCTGCGCCACCGGCATCACCGACGGCGACCTGCTCCGCGGCGTCCGCTACCGCGGCGGCGGCTGCACCACGCAGTCCATCGTGATGCGGTCCAAGTCGGGCACGCTGCGCATGATCGACGGCTACCACCGCCTGACCAAGCTCCGCGAGTACTCCAGCATCGACTTCGACAACGCCGGCGACGAGGGCGACCGCCCGCTCCCCTGATCGCAGGTCGGGACACCACCACCGGCGCCGCCCCCACCAGGGAGCGGCGCCGGTGGTGCGTCAGCCCTCGCTGGAGCTGTGCCCGGGGAACAGGTGCGCCGACGGATCCAGCTCGACGGCGATGTTGTTCACCGCCGTCGCCGCCTCGCCGAAGCCGGTGGCGATCAGGCTGACCTTTCCCGGGTAGGTGACGATGTCGCCCGCCCCGTAGACCAGCGGCCGGGCGGTGCGCATGGTCGAGTCGACGACGATCTGGCGCCGGTCGATCTGCAGCGCCCACTCGGTGAGCGGCCCCAGGTCCGCGGTGAAGCCGAGCGCGGCGATCACCGACTGCGCCGGCAGGGTGCGCACCACGCCGTCCACCTCGATGTCGACCTCGGCCAGGGCGCCGCTCTCCCCCGCCCGCAGCGCGCTCACCTGCGCGTCGGTGACCAGCTCGACCCCGAGGCTGCGCACCGCGTCCACCGTGCCGGCGTGGGCCCGGAACTTGGCGCGCCGGTGCACCAGGGTGACGCTCTTGGCCACCGGGTGCAGGGCCAGGCACCAGTCGAAGGCGGAGTCGCCGCCGCCGACCACCACCACGTCCTGGCCGGCGTGCGCGGCCAGCGCGGGCACGAAGTTGACCACCCCGCGCCCGGACCACTCCTGCCCCACCGGCAGCGGGCGCGGGGTGAAGGTGCCCATCCCCCCGGTGACCAGCACCGCCCGGCTGCCCACCACCTGCCCGTCGTCGAGCTCCACGTCGAAGCCACCGTCCGCGGCGTCGTGCAGGTGCACGGCCTGGCGGCCGAGCAGGTAGGTGGGCTTGTACTGCCCGGCCTGCTCCACCAGGCCGGCCACCAGGTCGCGGCCCCTGATCGCGGCGAAGCCACCGACGTCGTAGATCATCTTCTCCGGGTACATGGCGGTGACCTGGCCGCCGGGCTCGGGCAGCGTGTCCACCACGACCACCGACAGCCCGCGGAACCCGGCGTAGTACGCGGCGTAGAGGCCGGCCGGCCCTGCGCCGACCACCAACAAGTCACACGTGGTCTCAGTCACACGAACTCCTCGTCTCGGCTGTGACTCCCCACCCTAGGCAGAGCCGGTCCGATTCGTGACCCGGCTCACCGTGGGAGCCGGTGGGGCACCCGCGCGCTGGCCCGCGCCCACGCCGAGTGGCAAGGTCGGGCCCATGACCAACGGCGAGACACAGACCCAGGACGGCTACCGCATCGAGCACGACACGATGGGCGAGGTGCGGGTGCCCGTCGACGCGCTGTGGGCGGCGCAGACCCAGCGCGCGGTGGAGAACTTCCCCATCAGCGGACGCGGCCTCGAGCGCGCCCAGATCCGCGCCCTGGGGCTGCTGAAGGGCGCGTGCGCCCGGGTCAACGCCCAGCTGGGCATCATCGCCGACGCCGACGCCGCGGCCATCGCCAGCGCGGCCGACGAGATCGCCGCCGGCCGCCACGACGAGCAGTTCCCCATCGACGTGTTCCAGACCGGCTCGGGCACCAGCTCCAACATGAACACCAACGAGGTGATCGCCACCCTCGCCGGCAAGGCGGGCGTCACCGTGCACCCGAACGACACCGTGAACGCCTCCCAGTCCTCCAACGACACCTTCCCGACGGCCACCCACCTGGCCGCCACCGAGGCCGTGGTCAAGGACCTGGTCCCGGCGCTGGAGCACCTGCACGCCTCGCTGGTGCAGAAGCAGCAGCAGTGGCGCGACGTGGTCAAGGCCGGGCGCACCCACCTGATGGACGCGGTGCCGATCACCCTGGGCCAGGAGTTCGGCGGCTACGCCCGCCAGGTCGCCGCCGGCATCGAGCGGCTGCAGGCCTGCCTGCCCCGGCTGGGTGAGCTGGCCATCGGCGGCACCGCCGTGGGCACCGGGCTGAACGCCCCGGAGGGCTTCGGCGCGGCCGTGGTGGCCGCCCTGCGCGACGCCACCGGCCTGGACGTGCTCACCGAGGCCGTGGACCACTTCGAGGCGCAGTCCGCCCGGGACGCACTGGTGGAGGCCTCCGGCGCGCTGCGCACCATCGCGGTGTCGCTCACCAAGATCTGCAACGACCTGCGCTGGATGGGTTCCGGACCGCGCACCGGCCTGGGCGAGATCCGGCTGCCCGACCTGCAGCCGGGCAGCTCGATCATGCCGGGCAAGGTGAACCCGGTGATCCCCGAGGCCACCCTGCAGGTGTGCTCGCAGGTGGTGGGCAACGACGCCGCCATCGCCTGGGCGGGCGCGTCAGGCTCGTTCGAGCTGAACGTGCAGATCCCGGTGATGGCCCGCAACCTGCTGGAGTCCATCCGGCTGCTCAGCAGCTCCAGCCGGCTGCTCGCCGACCGCTGCATCGACGGCCTGGAGGCCGACGAGGACCACTGCCGCGAGCTGGCGGAGTCCTCGCCGTCCATCGTCACCCCGCTGAACTCCGCCATCGGCTACGAGGAGGCGGCCAAGGTCGCCAAGCAGGCCCTGGCCGAGCGGCGCACCATCCGCGAGGTGGTCATCGACCGTGGGCACGTGCCCGACCGCATCAGCGAGGAGAAGCTGGACGCGGCGCTGGACGTGCTGGCCATGGCCCGGGTCAAGCAGGACTGATGCGGGTCGCGCTGGCACAGGTGCTCAGCGGCACCGACCCCGCCGCCAACCTGGCCACCGTGCGCGAGCAGGTGGGGCTGGCCGCCGCCGCCGGCGCGTCGCTGGTGGTGTTCCCCGAGGCGAGCATGTGCCGGTTCGGGGTGCCGCTGGGGCCGGTGGCCGAGCCGCTGGACGGGCCCTGGGCCGAGGGCGTGCGGGAGGCCGCCCGGTCGGCCGGCGTGACGGTGGTAGCGGGGATGTTCACGCCCGCCGACGACGGGCGGGTGCGCAACACGCTGCTGGTGGTGGGGCCGGACGTGGACACCCACTACGACAAGGTGCACCTGTTCGACGCCCTCGGGTTCACCGAGTCGCGCACCGTGGCCGGTGGCGACGAGCTGGTGGTGGTGCCGGTGGACGGGGTGCAGGTGGGGCTGAGCACCTGCTACGACATCCGCTTCCCCGGCATGTACCAGCAGCTGGCCGACCGGGGCGCGGAGGTGGTGGTGGTGTCGGCGTCCTGGGGCGCCGGCCCGGACAAGGTGGCGCAGTGGGAGCTGCTGGCCCGGGCCCGGGCGCTGGACTGCACCAGCTACGTGCTCGCCTGCGGGCAGGCCGACCCGGCGAGCCTGGGCGAGGAGCCCGGCAGCGCGCCGACCGGGGTGGGTCACAGCGTGGTGGTCTCCCCCACCGGCGCGGTGCTGGCGGGGGCGCAGTCCGACCCAGAGCTGCTGGTGGTCGACCTGGACCTCGCCGCGGTGGCTGCGGCGCGGGCGTCGTTGCCCGTGCTGGCCAACCGCCGCTGGTAGACCGCGCTCCCCGCTCCGCAGGTCAGGACTCCGGCACGAACTCCTCCAGCATGTCGGTGACCAGCGCAGCGATGGGTGAGCGCTCGCTGCGGGTGAGGGTGACGTGCGCGAACAGCGGGTGCCCCTTGAGCTTCTCGATCACCGCCGCCACCCCGTCGTGCCGGCCCACCCGCAGGTTGTCCCGCTGGGCCACGTCGTGGGTGAGCACCACCCGCGAGCCCGACCCCAGCCGGGACAGCACCGTGAGCAGCACGTTGCGCTCCAGCGACTGGGCCTCGTCCACGATCACGAACGAGTCGTGCAGCGACCGCCCCCGGATGTGGGTCAGCGGCAGCACCTCGAGCATCCCCCGCGCCAGCACCTCCTCGATGGTGCCCGGGTCGGCCAGGCCCTCAAGGGTGTCGAACACCGCCTGCCCCCACGGCCCCATCTTCTCGGCCTCGCTGCCCGGCAGGTAGCCCAGGTCCTGCCCACCCACGGCGTACAGCGGCCGGAACACCACCACCTTGCGGTGCTCGCGTCTCTCCAGGACAGACTCCAGCCCGGCGCACAGGGCGAGCGCCGACTTGCCGGTGCCGGCACGCCCACCCAGCGACACGATGCCCACGCTCTGGTCCATCAGCAGCTCCAGGGCGATGCGCTGCTCGGCCGAGCGCCCGTGCAGCCCGAAGGCCTCCCGCTCCCCGCGCACCAGCGCCACCTGCTTGCCCGGGGTCACCCGGCCCAGCGCGGACTGCTGCCCGGCCAGCAGCCGGAGGCCGGTGTGGCAGGGCAGGTCCCGCGCCTCGTCCAGGTCGATCAGCCCGGTGGCGAAGAGGTTGTCCACGTCGGACTGGGTCACCGCCAGCTCCGTCATGCCGGTCCAGCCGGAGTCCACCACGTCCTGGGCGCGGTACTCGTCGGCGGGCAGGCCCACCGCCCCGGCCTTCACCCGCAGCGGGGTGTCCTTGCTGACCAGCACCACGTCGCGCCCCTCGGCCCGCAGGTTCAACGAGCAGGCCAGGATGCGGGAGTCGTTGGAGTCGGTGCGAAAGCCCGAGGGCAGCACCGCCGGATCGGTGTGGTTGAGCTCGACGTGCAGGCTGCCGCCGTGGGCGCCGACGGGGACCGGCTGGTCCAGCCGTCCGTGCTCCAGGCGGAGGTCGTCCAGCAGGCGCAGCGCCTCGCGGGCGAACCAGCCGAGCTCGGGGTGGTGCCGCTTGCCCTCCAGCTCGCTGATCACCACCAGCGGGAGCACGACCTGGTGCTCGGCGAAGCGGGTCGGCGCCCACGGGTCGGACAGCAGCACTGAGGTGTCCAGGACGTACGTTCGTGCAGCCACAGCAGGCTCCCTCACCAGCGCGGCACCCGCGCAAGCGGTTTGCTCGGCCGGACCGTTCCTGGCCGCCGTCAGGGTTGACGGTGACGAGGACCGGGTGCCGGCCCCCTCGTGCAGACACTCACGACTGGAACCTCCCGGACGGGTGGCTTCCCCACCACCCGACACCGCCGACGCTAGCCGCCGCCACCGCCAGGGTGATGCAGGACACGCCACGGTTTACCGGGCGTTCACGGGCCCTCAGGCGGCGGCGATCTCCGCGCGCACGGTGGCGGGCACCAGCGGCTCGTCCAGCAGCCGCAGGTAGCGGGTGCCCAGCGGCTCGTCGGCGGGCCGGGCGTCCAACCAGGAGTGCAGCAGCCGGTAGCCCTCCACGTAGGTGGTGGTGTACGCCCGCCACAGCGGGTCGGACAGGAAGCGCAGCATCTGCCGGGCCCGGGGCGCGGGCACCAGCAGCCACCGCTGCAGGAAGTCCACCACCGTGTCCTCCTCGGCGCCCTGGGAGTGCAGCATCAGGGCCGCGTCCTGGCGCACCGTGAGCAGCTGGGTGGAGGCGTTGTGCAGCCGCTCGGCCCGCGCCCCGTCGAAGCGCAGCCCCAGGTCGGCGAAGATCTCCTGCGCCCACAGGCCCCAGCCCGGCCCGACCACGGCATCCAGGCCCAGGTCGGCCAGCCCCTCCGCCATCAGGCACTGCGGGGTGTTCACCAGGAACAGCGTCTGCTCCAGCTGCCCGTCGGCCACCAGACCGGACTCCTTGCGGCAGTGCTCGGTGTGGTGTCCGGGGTAGGACTCGTGGGCCACCAGGTGCGGCAGGTGGCTCATCCGCTGCTTGAGGTCGGAGTTGATGGCGACCCGGGACTGGTGGTTGCCCAGGTAGTAGTTGAAGCCCGACCAGGGCTTGTCACCGACGATCTCGTAGCTCACGGTCTCGTCCTCGGGCAGCGCGAACTGGTCGCGCACCCGGTCGCGCAGCGCGGAGGAGAAGGCGTGCACGCAGGCGCTGAGCCGCTCCGGCGGGATCTCCTCCAGGGCCCGGGCGGCGTTGAGCCGGGCCGGCAGCGGGCCGTCGCCGGGCAGCTCCGCGGCCAGGGCGCGGTGCGCGGCCAGGTACTCGTCCGGGTCACCCGGGGTGATCCGGACGTCGAAGTAGGCGTCGACCTCCTCGACGAAGTCGATGGCGTCACCGGCGAGCTTGCGTCCCGAGCACTCCAGCGCCCGCAGGTGCACGTCCAGGAAGCGCTCCCGCTCCGGTGCCAGGGCCACCGAGGCGAGCTCGGCGCGCAGGTCGGCCGCCCGTGCGGCCAGCGCACGCGGGTCGGGCGGGGGCTCGTTCTCGGTCTGCCTGCGCAGGGCCGCGTCGCCGGTGTAGGCGTCGACGAACCCAGGCTCCAGTCGGTCGAAGCGCAGCCCCAGGAGCAGGTACTCGCGCACCAGCGTGTTCGCGTCCACGACCGTCAAGCCTAGTCGCCACGCCGGTCCAGGCGCCCCACGGCTTCTCCCTCTCCAGGCCTATGCGTACCGTTTGTCCCGTGGCTCGAACCAGCACGCGCAGCACCCAGGAGCCCAGCCCGTACGTGGAGCTCGACCGGGCACAGTGGCGCGACCTCCGGCTCTCCACCCCGCTGCCGCTCAACGACGACGAGCTGAGCGCCCTGCGCGGCCTCGGCGAGCAGGTGGACCTGGACGAGGTGGCGGAGGTGTACCTGCCGCTGGCCCGGCTGATCAACCTCCAGGTGGCCGCTCGCCAGCAGCTGCACAACGCCACCACCACGTTCCTCGGCGAGACCCCGGCCAGCACCCGCGTGCCCTTCATCATCGGCGTGGCCGGCAGCGTGGCGGCGGGCAAGTCCACCACCGCCCGGCTGCTGCAGACGCTGCTCGCCCGCTGGCCCGACCACCCGCAGGTGGACCTGGTGACCACCGACGGCTTTCTCTACCCCACCGCCGAGCTGACCCGCCGCGGAATCCTGGACCGCAAGGGCTTCCCGGAGAGCTATGACCGCCGCGCCCTGCTGCGCTTCGTCACCAGCGTGAAGAACGGGGTGGAGCGCGCCGCCGCTCCGGTCTACTCGCACGAGGACTACGACATCGTGCCCGGGGCCGAGCAGGTGGTGTCCAAGCCGGACATCCTCATCGTCGAGGGCCTCAACGTGCTGCAGCCCGGCCCGCGGCTGATGGTCTCGGACCTGTTCGACTTCTCCATCTACGTCGACGCCGCCATGGAGGACCTGCAGAGGTGGTACGTGGAGCGCTTCCTGGCGCTCCGGAGCACGGCCTTCGCCCAGCCGGGCTCGCACTTCCACCACTACTCCTCCCTCGACGACGCGCAGGCGCGCGTGGAGGGCCGCAGGATCTGGCTGTCCATCAACGAGCCCAACCTGGTGGCCAACATCCTGCCCACCCGGCCACGGGCCACGCTGGTGCTGCGCAAGGACCGCGACCACTCCATCCGCCGGGTCCGGCTGCGCAAGCTCTAGCAGCCGTACCGGCGGTGCCGGCTAGGAGCCGTACCGGCGGTGCTGGCTAGGAGCCGTACCGGCGGTGCCGTGCCCCGTAGTCGCGCAGCGCCCGCAGGAAGTCCACCCGGCGGAACTCCGGCCAGTAGGTCTCGCAGAAGTAGAACTCCGAGTACGCGCTCTGCCAGAGCAGGAAGCCCGACAGCCGCTGCTCGCCGCTGGTGCGGATCACCAGGTCGGGGTCGGGCTGGCCGGAGGTGTAGAGGTGCTGGCCGATGGCCTCCACCGTCACCGTCGCGGCCAGCTGCTCGGCCGGCACGCCGGCGGCGGCCCGCTCCGCCAGCAGGGAGCGCACGCCGTCCACGATCTCCTGGCGCCCGCCGTAGCCAACGGCGATGTTCACCGAGACGCCCGGACGGCCCTTGGTGCGCTCGGCGGCAGCGCGCAGGCCCTTGGCGAACGGCTCGGGCAGCGCGTGCAGCGCACCCACGATGCGCAGCTGCCAGTTGGCCTCCGGCCCGGACAGCTCGTCCACCACGTCGGTGATGATGTGCAGCAGCGCCTCCAGCTCCTCGGGGTCGCGCCGCAGGTTGTCGGTGGCGAGCATGTACAGCGTCACCACCTCCACCCCGGCGGCGTCGCACCAGCCGAGCATCCCGGCGATCTTCTGCGCCCCCACCCGGTGGCCGTGGCTGACGTCGTCGAAGCCGGCCTCACGGGCCCAGCGGCGGTTGCCGTCCATGATCACGCCGATGTGGCGCGGGCGCTCCACGCCGCGGAGCTGGCGCAGCAGGTGGCGCTCGTAGAAGGCGTAGGCCAGGTTGCTCGTCGTCTCCCTGACCGTCACTGCTGAGTCCTCCTGGCGCCGCCCTCCACGGGAGGGGACCCTACGCCTGGGAGCGGACCGCCCAGAACGGTGTCCGAGTGAGCGCCTCGGCTGGGTACCCTGTGATTGGTCTCGCCGCTGGTGCGGTGACCACAGCTGGAGGAGGCCGTCCCGTGACCACCCTGACCCCCGCCCCCTCGCTCGTCACGCCGCGCATGCGCGGCTGGATCCACCTCTGGTCGTTCTGCGCCGCGGTGGTCGCCGCCGCGGTGCTGGTCACCCTGGCCGCGTCCACCGTCTCCGGCCGCGCGGCGCTCGGCACCGGTATCTACGGAGTCACCGTGTGCGGGGTGTTCGGGGTGAGCGCGCTGTACCACCGCCGGGCCTGGCGCAGCGAGCGCGCGCGCACCTGGATGAAGCGGCTGGACCACTCGATGATCTTCGTGTTCATCGCCGGCAGCTACACCCCGTTCGCGCTGCTGTGCATGCCCCGCGACACCGGCAACCGGGTTCTCGCCGTGGTGTGGGCCGGTGCGGCACTGGGGGTTGTGCTGAAGATGGCGTGGCCCTCGGCGCCGCGCTGGGTGGGCGTCCCGCTCTACCTGGCGCTCGGCTGGGTGGCGGTCTTCGTGCTGCCCGAGCTGCTGCACCACGCCGGGCTCGCCGCGCTGCTGCTGCTCATCATCGGTGGGCTGTTCTACACCGTGGGCGGGATCTTCTACGGCGTGCAGTGGCCCAACCCGTGGCCGGACACCTTCGGCTTCCACGAGTTCTTCCACGCTTCCACCGTGCTCGCCGCGCTGTGCCACTACGTGGCCATCTGGCTGGCGATCTACTCCTGACGCGCCTGCCCCGGCGGCCGCCCCGCTCCCCTCGCGCTCCCGCTGATCGGTGCCCCGCAGGGCCGTCGTTCGGCACCTGAACGACCCTGTTGACGCTCGGGTGAGCGGGCGATCACGCTCACCCCACTGCACGCTGACGTGGGGGGTATCACGGACATGGACCGGGTAGCGCTGCGAGCGCAGGCACATGCACGCCCCGTTCGGTGGGGTAACCGGCCCCACGATCAGGGGGCAGAACCGGCCCACCTTCCAGCAGGTGGTGCAGCTCCGCTGCTGCCGGCAGCGGCGAAGCCTGCATCACTACCTACTGCTCCGGCGGGGCGCCTTCCATCACGACGCGGTTGTCCTGCCAGTGGTACTTCACCGTGACGAGCCCTTGGCCGGGCACGCGTTGCACTCGCCCACGACCTTGTAGGTGAGCACCACCGTGCGGTCGCTCGATGCGGTGCTGAAGTCGGTGAATCCGGACGCCTTGGTGGTCCCCGTACCCAGGTACTTCCCCTTGTGAAACGGCGAGCGGGACTGTGGACCTAGACGCTGTCGGCGCCCCGGCCCAGCAGCTGCAGCAGCTCGGGCACGCTGGCCACCGGGCGGTCGCAGACGAACCCGCGGCACACGTAGGCCGCGGGGTGGCCGTCGATGAGCTCCCGTCCGGCCAGCAGCGGCGCGGAGTCGGGCTTGCCGCCCACGATCACCGTGCCGCCGGGGGCGTTGCGCCGCGCCGAGGACAGCAGTGCTCCCCCGCCGGCCACCGCCACCTGCAGCGGCCCGCGCTGGGCAGCCTCGGCCACCGCCCACCAGTTGCCCGCCGCCCGGGGCGCCCGGTCCAGCAGCACGCCGGCTCGGGCCAGGGTGGTGTCGGCCAGCTCGGCGTACCGCGCCGAGCGCTCCGGCTCGGTGAGCGCGGCAGCCACCTGCAGCGCCTCCGCCATGGCGGACGCCCCGGACGGGGTCACGTTGTCCATCGGGTCGCGCGGACGGCGCACCAGGGCTTCGGCGTCGTTGGCGGTGTCGAACCAGGCGCCGGGCTCGGTGCCGTCGGCGAAGTGCTCCACGGCCAGGTCCACCAGCGTGCAGCCGTGCCCCAGCCAGCTCAGGGCCCCGGTCGCCTGGTGCAGGGCCAGCAGCCCCGTCGCCAGCGACGCGTGGTCCTCCAGCACCGCCGCAGCCGAGCCCACCGACCCGCCCAGCGAGGCCCGCCGCAGCCGTCCGTCCACCAGGTGGGTGGCCAGCAGGTGCTCGGCGCACGTCGCCGCCGCCTCCACCCACTCCGGTCGGTCCAGCGCTGCACCAGCCTCGGCCAGCGCGGTGATGGCCAGCCCGTTCCAGGCGGTCACCACCTTGTCGTCGCGGCCAGGCTGCGGGCGCCGGGCCCGGGCGGCCAGCAGCGTGGCCCGCACCCGCTGCCACCGGTCGGAGTCGTCCGGGTCGACCGGCAGCTGCAGCACCGAGGCGCCGTGCTCGAAGGTGCCCTCCTCGGTCACCACCAACAGCTCGGCCGCCCACGCGCCGTCGTCGGGTCCGAGCACCTCGGCCAGCTGCGCCGGGGTCCACACGTAGGTGAGCCCCTCCACGCCGTCGGTGTCGGCGTCCAGGGCCGAGGCGAAGCCGCCCTGCTCGGTGCGCAGCGCGCCCAGGAGCAGGTCGGCCGTGCTCTGCGCGGTCCGCAGCGCCAGCGCCGAGCCGGTCACCCGGTGCAGGTTGGCGTACAGCCGCAGCAGCTGGGCGTTGTCGTAGAGCATCTTCTCGAAGTGCGGCACCACCCACGCCGCGTCCACCGAGTACCGGGCGAAGCCACCGCCCAGCTGGTCGTTGATGCCGCCGCGGGCCATCGCGTCGGCGGTGCGCACCACCGTGGCCAGCGCCTCATCCGCGCCGGTGCGCTCGTAGTGGCGCAGCAGCGCCTGGCACAGCATGGTCGGCGGGAACTTGGGGGCGGTGCCGAACCCGCCGTTCACCAGGTCGGCATCCCGCAGCACCTTGCCCACGGCGGAGTCCAGCGCCTCCTGGGTGACGGCGGCCGGCGGCAGCACCCCCGAGGCACGCTCCAGCTCCGCCACCACGGCCACGCCGGCCTTGAGCACCTCGGCGCGGTTGTCCGTCCAGGCGTGGGTGACCGCGGTGAGCAGCTGCGGGAAGGACGGCATCCCCTGCCGCGGAGTGGGCGGGTAGTAGGTGCCGCAGTGGAACGGCTCGGCGTCGGGGGTGAGGAAGCAGGTCATCGGCCAGCCACCCTGGCCGGTCATGGCCACGGTGGCCTCCATGTAGACCGCGTCGATGTCCGGACGCTCCTCGCGGTCGACCTTGACGCAGACGAAGTCCCGGTTCATCTGCGCCGCGATCTCGGGGTTCTCGAACGACTCGTGCGCCATCACGTGGCACCAGTGGCAGGCGGAGTAGCCCACCGACAGCAGCACCGGCACGTCCCGCTGCCTGGCCTCCTCCAGCGCCGCCGCGGACCACTCCTGCCAGTGCACCGGGTTGTCCTTGTGCTGCAACAGGTACGGGCTAGACGACTCCGCCAGCTGGTTCACTTGGGTGTCCTTCCACTCGGCGTCGGTCGGGCTCCCCCAAGCCGCACGGCCATCGTGTCAGGACAACCTCCGCCCCGCCGGGTGTGTTCCCGACGGGGCGAGGGAGTCAGTCGAACAGGATGACGCCGCGAATGTTCTTGCCGGAGTGCATGTCCTCGAACCCCTGCGCCACCTGGTCGAGGCTGTAGGTGGTGGTGACCAGCTCGTCGAGCTTGAGCTTGCCGCTGGTGTAGAGGTCGATCATCCAGGGGATGCCCGAGCTGGGGCTGGAGGCGCCGAACAGCGAGCCCTGGATGCGCTTCTGGTACAGCACCAGCTCCACCAGGTTGATCGGCAGGCCCATCTGCATGGCGTTGCCCAGCCCGGTCACCACGCAGGTGCCGGCCTTGCGGATGGCGGCGAAGGCCTGCGCCACCTGCTCACCGGTGACCACGCCGGTGGTGACGATGGCGGAGTCCGCACCCTGGCCGTTGGTGAAGGAGCGGGCGATCTCGGTGCCCTCCTCCATGGTGGCCACGGCGTGGGTGGCGCCCAGGGCCAGCGCGGTCTCGCGCTTGAAGGCCACCGGGTCCACCGCGATCACGTGGGCGGCGCCGGCGTGGGCCGCACCCTGCACCGCGTTCATCCCGATGCCGCCGACGCCCATCACCACCACGGTGTGGCCGGGGTAGACCTCGGCGGAGTTGACCGCCGCGCCCCAGCCGGTGCCCACGCCGCAGCCGAGCAGGCAGAGCTTGTCCAGCGGCAGGTCCTTGTCCACCTTGACCGCGGAGCTGACGTGCACGGTGGTGTGCTCGCTGAAGGTGGAGATGCCGCTGTTCTGCGCCACTGCCTGCCCGTCCAGGCTCATCCGGTAGCTGGACGGGTCGTCCGGGCGGCTGCCCACCAGCACCGAGGCGCCCCGGTCGCACAGGTTCTGCATGCCGGTGGCGCACCACCGGCAGCGTCCGCAGCCGGCGAGGAAGGAGAACACCACGTGGTCGCCCTCGGCCCAGTCCAGGGTGTGCGGGCCGACCTCGACCACCACGCCGGCGCCCTCGTGGCCACCGCAGAACGGGTAGCTGCCCACCGGCAGGTCACCGGTGGCGAGGTGGTCGTCGGAGTGGCACAGCCCCGAGGCCACCATCTTCACCAGCAGCTCGTTCTGCCGGGGCCGGTCGAGCTCGAGGTCGACCACCTCGTACTTGCCGGGGGCCTGCCGGATGATGGCGCCGCGAGTCTGCACAGTTGCTCCTGAGTTCTGGGTCGAGCCGTACTGGTGGGTGGGGGTGGTGCGGGTGGAAGCAGGCGCCGGCTAGGGGGTGATGGCGGCGACCATGCCGGCGTGGAACTGCTCGCCGAAGGGCGGCAGCATGCCCCAGTCGTGCCGCGGGTCGGCGCCGGCGGGCGCCTCGAAGACGGTGCGGGCGTGGGTGAGCTCGAGGAAGCCCTCGCGCCCGTTGTAGTGCCCCATCCCGGAGGCGCCGACGCCGCCGAAGGGGGCCTCCGACATGCCCGGGTGCAGCATCAGGCCGTTGACCGTCACGCCGCCGGAGCGGGTGCGCTCCAGCACCAGCTGCTTCTCCTGCTCGTCGGTGCCGAAGTAGTACAGCGCCAGCGGCGCGGGCCGGGCGTTGATGTCGGCGATGACCTCCTCGACGGTGTCGTAGGGCAGCACCACCACCGCGGAGCCGAAGATCTCCTCCTGCATGATCGCCGCCTCGGGGGCGGGGTCGACCACGATGCGCAGCGGCTGGCGGCCGGAGTCGGCGGGCACCTGCTCCCCCTCCGGGCTCACCTCCACCCGGGCACCGCGGGCTGCGGCGTCGTCCACGTAGCCCTGCACCCGGTCGCGGTGGCGATCGTTGATCGCGGCCACCACGTCCGGGTTGTCGGCCACGGTCGGGAACAGCTGGGCGAACTGCGTCTTGAGCTCGGCGACGAAGGTGTCCACGTGCTCGCGGGGCACGTGCACCAGGTCGGCGTTGACGCACAGCTGGCCGCCGTTGGTGGCCTTGGCCACGGCCACCTTGCCGGCGGCGATGGCCAGGTCGGCGCTGCGGGAGACCACCGACGGCGACTTGCCGCCCAGCTCGAGGGTCACCGGCACCAGGTTCTTGGCGGCGTTGGTCATGATGATCTTGCCGACCGTGGTCCCGCCGGTGAAGATGATGTGTCCCAGCGGCTGAGAGGACAGCGCGCCGGCGACCTCGGGACCGCCGGTGACCACCGCAACCTCGGTCGGGTCGAGGTGCTCGGCCGCCAGCTCGGCGAGCAGCTGGGCGGTGCGCGGCACCAGCTCGGAGGGCTTGAGCACCGCCCGGTTGCCGGCAGCCAGGGCGTAGGCCAGCGGGGCGAGCAGGGTGTACACCGGGGCGTTCCAGGTGCCGATGATGGCGACGGTGCCCTTGGGCTGGTGCTGCACGTGCGCGGTGGCACCCATCTGGTCCCACGGCGCGTAGGCCGGACGCGGGTCAGGCTCCATCCACTGCGCCACCGAGTCACGGGTGAACTTGAGCGAGGCCAGCGAGCCCAGCACGTCGTTCATCGTGGAGTAGCCGGGGTGGCGGTTGCCGAAGTCGGCCCCGATCGCGGCGACCAGCGGCTCGTGGCAGGCCACCAGCATGTCGATGACGCGCTGCAGGCGGGCCTGGCGCACCTCGACGCTGGGCGGGCCCTCGGCCAGGAAGGCCTCCTGCTGCTGCGCCAGCACCGTCGTCAGGTGCTGTACCTCGTCGCTGCCGTGCTCCATCAGTCCTCCACGTCGGGCGAGCTCGCGCTCCGCCAGCAGGCGGAGCGCACTCAACCTATTAGGCATAGACCGACGCGATGACCAGCGTCTCGGTGACCGAGAACGGACCAATCGGGCGCTCGGAGGTCGCACAGGGAGCTCACAGCAAACCGCCAGCCTCGGCACAGGCGCACGCGCGACACTGACCCCATGCAGCACGCAGCGCGGTCCGCGGGGGCACGGGTCCCGACGGCGCCCGAGGCCAAGATCCTGGTGGTCGACGACGAGCCCAACATCGTGGAGCTGCTCAGCACCAGCCTGCGGTTCGTCGGCTTCGAGGTGGCCACCGCGGCTGACGGCATGCGCGCCCTGGACGTCGCCAGGACCTTCCGCCCGGACCTGGTGGTGCTGGACGTGATGATGCCGGGGATGGACGGCTTCGGGGTGCTGCGCCGGCTGCGGGCGGACGGCACCCAGTGCCCCGCGCTGTTCCTCACCGCCCGGGACGCGGTGGCGGACAAGATCACCGGGCTCACGCTGGGCGGCGACGACTACGTGACCAAGCCGTTCAGCCTGGAGGAGGTGGTGGCCCGCATCCGGGCGGTGCTGCGCCGCACCGGGACGCTGGAGGGGCTGGCCAGCTCCTCGCGGATGACCTTCGCCGACCTCACCCTGGACGACGACACCCGCGAGGTGTGGAAGGCCGGCGAGCCGGTCACCCTCTCGCCGACCGAGTTCAAGCTGTTGCGCTACCTGATGGCCAACGCCGGCACCGTGCTGAGCAAGCCGCGCATCCTCGACCACGTGTGGAACTACGACTTCGGCGGCGAGATGAACGTGGTCGAGTCCTACGTCTCCTACCTGCGGCGCAAGGTGGACACCACCGAGCCGCGCCTCATCCACACCCTCCGGGGCGTCGGCTACGTGCTGCGGCAACCCCGCCGGTGACGCTGCCCCGGCGGGCCGGGCCGGCCCGCGGGGTGCCGCTGCGGGTCACCCTGGTGGCGGCGCTGCTGGCCCTGGTCACCCTGGGCCTGCTCGCCTCGGGGGTGGCCACCACCACCTACCTCAAGGACTTCCTGGTGCAGCGCACCGACGCCCAGCTGGGCCAGGACGCCGGGGCGTTCCTGCACCGGATGAGCGCACCGGTCGCCCCGCTCAACGATCCGGGCGCCCCACGCCCACCGGCCCGCTACTACGTGGCCCTGGTGGCTGCGGACGGCACCACCCTGCAGGTGATCGACGATCCCGGCCTGGCCACCGCCCCCGACCTGACCTCGATCCGCCCAGACAGCACCGCGCACGGCCCGGTCACCGTGACCTCCACCGCCGGCGGACCGCAGTGGCGGGTGGTGGCCGAGCCGGTGGTGCTCACCGACGGCAGCGCGGCGAGCGTCGTGGCGGCCACCAGCCTGGCCGACGTCAGCTCCACGGTGCACCGGCTGGTGCTGCTGCAGACCGCCATCGGGCTGGTCGTGCTGCTGCTGCTGGCCGTGCTCGGCTACCTCGTCGTCCGGCGCAGCCTGCGCCCGCTGGTGGAGGTGGAGGAGACCGCGGCGGCCATCGCCACCGGTGAGCTCGACCGGCGGGTGCCCGACCTCGGCCAGCGCACCGAGGTGGGCCGGCTGTCGGTGGCGCTCAACGGCATGCTCAGCCAGATCCAGTCCGCCTTCGACTCCGCCGCGGCCTCGGCACAGGCCGCGCAGAGCTCGGAGCAGCGGATGCGGCGCTTCGTCGGCGACGCCAGCCACGAGCTGCGCACCCCGCTGACCACCATCCGCGGCTTCGCCGAGCTCTACCGGCAGGGGGCGGCCACCGACCCGGCGGCGGTGCAGCGGCTGATGTCGCGCATCGAGGACGAGTCGGCCCGGATGGGGCTGCTGGTGGAGGACCTGCTGCTGCTGGCCCGCCTGGACTCCCAGCGCCCGCTGGAGCGGAAGCCGGTGGACCTGCTCGCCGTGGCCAGCGACGCGGTGCACGCCGCCCAGGCGGTCGCCCCCCGGCGCAGCATCCGCCTGGAGGTGGTGGACGGGCCAGGCACGCCCGAGGTTCTCGGCGACGACAGCCGACTGCGCCAGGTGCTGGGCAACCTGGTGACCAACGCCCTGGTGCACACCCCGCCGGAGGCCGCGGTGACCGTGCGGGTGGGCACCGACGCCGAGCACAGCGTGCTGGAGGTCAGCGACACCGGTCCCGGCCTCACCGCGGAGGCGGCCGAGCGGGTCTTCGAGCGCTTCTACCGCGCCGACTCCTCCCGCACCCGAGCCAGCGGCGGCACCGGGCTGGGGCTGTCCATCGTGGCGGCGCTGGTGTCCGCCCACCGGGGCACCGTACGGGTGGACAGCGCTCCCGGCGCGGGGGCCACCTTCCGGGTGTCGCTGCCCCGCGCCCCGCACTGACGGTAGGTTCACCAGGTGCTCTACTTCCTCTTCAAGCATGTGTGCCCGGGTCCGTTCATGATGCTGCTCAGCCGCCCCCGGGTGACCGGCAGGGAGAACATCCCCAAGACCGGTGGCGTGATCGTGGCCGGCAACCACCTCGCCGTGGCCGACTCCTTCGTCGTGCCCCTGGTGATGCCGCGGCGGGTGATCTTCCTGGGCAAGGCGGAGTACCTCACCGGCACTGGCCTGGTGGGCCGGGCCCGGGCCATCTTCTTCGGCGCCATCGGCATGGTCCCGGTGCAGCGCGACGACGCCAGCGCCGCCTCGGCGTCGGTGGACGTGGTGATCGAGCACGTCGAGCGAGGCATGGCCTTCGGCATCTACCCGGAGGGCACCCGCTCCCCCGACGGCCGGCTGTACAAGGGCCGCACCGGCGTGGCCAAGGTGGCCCTGGCCACCGGCGCCCCGGTGCTGCCGGTGGCGGTGATCGGCACCGACAAGCTGAACCCGGTGGGCTCGAAGATGTGGCGCCCGCACCGCATCGAGATCCACTTCGGCAAGCCGCTGGAGTTCTCCCGCTACGACGGCCTGGCCGGCGACCGCTGGGCCGAGCGCGCCATCGTGGACCAGATCATGACCGAGATCGTTAAGCTCTCCGGCCAGGAGTACGTCGACGCCTACGCCTCCTCGGTCAAGGAGCAGCAGGGCTAGCGGACCGGCCGCACCGTCCCGCGGGCGACCAGCTCCACCACCAGCACCACCGCCACGGTCTCCACCGCCAGCAGCGCCACCAGCACGAACAGCTGCACGGCACCGGCAGCTGCCGGGCTCGCCCCGCCCAGCAGCATCCCCACGAACGCGCCCGGCAGGGTCACCAGCCCCACGGTGCGGGTCTGGTCCAGCGCCGGCACCAGGGCCTGGCCCGCGGCCGGCCGGCACACGAGGAGGGCAGCCTCGCGGGTGGGCAGCCCGATGGCCAGGCCCGCCTCCAGCTCCCCGTGCCGCTGGGCCAGCTCGTCCAGCGCGCGGCGTCCGGCCAGCGCCGTGGCGGTCATCGCGCCGCCGACGAGGATGCCCGCCACCGGGATGAGCGCGAGCCCGGTGGTGGGCAGCAGGCCGGCGAGCACCAGGCCGAGCACCACCGGGGTGGTGCCCGCCAGCACCGGCAGCGCCGCCCACCAGCCGTTGCGCCCGGTGCGCATCCGTCGGGCGGCCGTGCCGCTGGCCACCACCGCCATCAGCGCGACGAACGCCACGGTGGCGGCCAGCGAGCCGACGATGGCGGCGATCACCAGCGAGACGGCGGCCAGCTGGACCACGGCGCGCAGCACCGCCACGACCACCTCGCGCCCGACCCCCACGCGGCCCGCCACGGCGACCGCCGCAGCGGCCGCGGTGAGCACGACCATGGCCACGACCAGGCCGGGACCGACCTCGACGAGGGTGGAGGGCCCCTGGGCGAAGGACCCCAGGGTGGCGGGCCCCAGGGTGAGAATCACTGCCTCGCTAGCTGGTGGAGCCCGCGGGACCAGCCGGGCCAGACTCCGCGTCGGCCTTGGCCTGGTCGAACTCGGTGGGCAGCTTGCGCATGTGCCGGTTCATCGACCGGATCAGCAGGATCAGCCCGATGAGCAGCAGCAGCACCAGCACCAGGCCCGCCGGTGCCGCCTTGCCGAACTCCGCACCCGTGGAGTTCGGGTTGGGGTTGGGCGTCGGCGTGGGGGTCGGCCCCTGGCCCAGCAGGACCTCGGTGGCCAGCAGGGAGAGTGTGCCCGTCATGCCTGAACTGTCTCCTGAATCCCCGCGAAGAGGTCGTCCTCAGGGGTGTCGGTGTCGACCAGCGAGCGCGCCAGCTCCCACTCCTCCGTGGGCCACAGCTCGCGCTGCATCTCCACCGGGATGGCGAAGAAGCGTCCGTTGGGGTCGATCTGGGTGGCGTGCGCCTTGAGCGCGGCGTCGCGCACCTCGAAGTAGTCGGCGCACTCCACCTGGGTGGTCACCCGCTGCATCACGTCCCCGCGAGAGGGGTCCCACTGCGCCAGCCACTCGGCGAAGGGCGAGTCCATCCCCTTGGCCACCAGGGCGTCGTGGAACAGCTGCAGGCGCTGGCGGCTGAAGCCGTGCGAGTAGTAGACCTTCAGCGGCTGCCAGGGCTCGCCCGCGTCCGGAAAACGGTCCGGGTCGCCGGCGGCCTCGAACGCGGCCATGGTCACGTCGTGGCAGCGGATGTGGTCGGGGTGCGGGTACCCGCCGTGCTCGTCGTAGGTGGTGAGGACGTGCGGGCGGAACTCGCGGATGAGCCGCACCAGCCGCTCGGTGGGCTCCTCCAGCGGCACCAGGGCGAAGCAGCCCTCAGGCAGCGGCGGCAGCGGGTCGCCCTCGGGCAGCCCCGAGTCCACGAACCCCAGCCAGCGGTGCTGCACGCCAAGGATCTTGGCTGCCTCGGCCATCTCGTCGCGGCGGATCTCGTGGATCCGCTCGTGCACCCCGGGGGTGTCCATCGCCGGGTTGAGGATGTCGCCACGCTCCCCACCGGTGAGGGTCACCACCATCACCTCGTGCCCCTCGGCCACGTAGCGCGCCGTCGTGGCCGCACCCTTGCTGGCCTCGTCATCGGGGTGCGCGTGCACCGCCATCAGCCGTAGTCCACTCACCGGCGTCCTCACCTCGTACATCGGCCTGGTCGTAACCTGGGGTGGTGCGACACAGATGTCGCACTAGAGACCCATGATCCCATCTGACCGCACTGCTGCGCGTCGGCACCTCCAGGAGTCGCACCCCATGGCCACCACCCTGCCAGCCGGCCGGTACTCAACGGGCACGAAGCGACACCGCTCACCCCGGCTCACCGCGGCCCTGGCCGTCGTGGCCGCTCTCGTCTTCGGCGCCCTGATCGCCCTGCTGCTCTACCGCAGCTTCGGCTCCAGCCCCATCTCCAGCGAGAGCACCGGCTACCAGACGCTCGACGACTCCTCCATCAGCGTCACCTTCACCGTCACCCGCGACGACCCGGCCAAGCCGGCGGTCTGCGTCGTGCGTGCGCTGACCACGGACCACTCCGAGACGGGTCGCCGGGAGGTCTTCATCCCGCCCAGCGACACCGACATCGCCCAGTACGACGCCGTCATCCGGGCCTCCGAGAAGCCTGTGGTGGCAGACGTGTTCGGCTGCGGCTACGACGTCCCCAGCTACCTGCTCACCCCCTGACGCGCCGGCGCTGACGCCGTCGGCGCCCGCCGCGGAGACGGGCGCCGACGGCGGAAGACTGCTAGCCTTGGCTCATGGCACGGTCCCGCACGGGGCCGTGTTTCGTCGTATTGAGCGGGTGCCCACCGTAGGTAGTCGACCCGCAACGAGGGAGTGGACACGATGACCGACACCCAGGTGACCTGGCTGACGCAGGAGTCCCACGACCGGCTCAAGGCCGAGCTGGACAACCTCATCGCCAACCGTCCCGTCATCGCCGAGGAGATCAACGCCCGCCGCGAGGAGGGCGACCTCAAGGAGAACGGCGGCTACCACGCGGCGCGCGAGGAGCAGGGCCAGCAGGAGCGGCGCATCCGCCAGCTCCAGGAGCTGCTCAACAACGCCCACGTCGGCGAGGCCCCCACCACCTCAGGCGTGGCCCTGCCCGGCTCGGTCGTGAAGGTGTACTACGACGGTGACGAGTCCGACACCGAGACGTTCCTCATCGCCACCCGCGAGGAGGGCAGCCACGGCCGCCTCGAGGTCTACTCGCCCAGCTCTCCGCTGGGCAGGGCCCTGCTGGACGCCAAGGTCGGCGAGAGCCGCGAGTACCCGCTGCCCAACGGCGGCACGATGAAGGTCACGCTCACCAGTGCGGAGCCCTACCAGGCCTGACGTGCCTGCCCCGGTGGTCCTCCTCGCTCCCCGCACCCGGTGTGGGTAGCGTCAAGGGCAGAGCGCCACCGGGGTTCGCTCGTCCGCGAGTCCCGTCCCAGCCGCACGAACGAGGAGGTCCGGCCGATGAGGGCACACCGCACCTCCCTGCTCGGCCTGCTCTGCACCGTCGCGGCGAGCGCGAGCCTGATCGGCGGCGCACTGTTCACCGTCGCCCAGGCCGGCTGCGACACCCCCGCCCACCTGCAGACCCGCGCCGACGGCGGCGTGGAGCTGGTGGGCGGCTGCGTCGCCGCCGGTGACCTGGTGGTCCCCGGCGCCCCGACCACGCCGGCGGCCGTGCCGGACGGCCAGGGCAACCGCCCCTAGCTCGTCGGCAGGGCCTGCTCCAGGTCCGCCAGCAGGTCGGCGACGTCCTCGATGCCGACCGACAGCCGCACCAGGTCGTCGGGCACCTCCAGCGCCGAGCCCACCGTGCTCGCGTGGGTCATCGCGCCGGGGTGCTCGATCAGCGACTCGATCCCGCCCAGGCTCTCGGCCAGGGTGAACAGCCGGGTCCGCGCGCACAGCGCCAGCGCCGCCTCGCGGCCCCCGGCCAGGCGCAGCGACACCATCCCGCCGAAGCGGCGCATCTGCTTGGCGGCCACCTCGTGCCCAGGGTGCTCGGGCAGGCCCGGGTAGAGCACGCTGGCGACCGCCGGATTGGCGCTGAGCATCTCCACCACGCGCTCGGCGTTGTCGCTGTGCTTCTCCATCCGCAGCGCCAGGGTCTTGGCCCCGCGCATCACCAGCCAGGAGTCGAACGGTCCCGGCACGGCGCCCGCCCCGTTCTGCAGGAAGGCGAACGCCGCGGCCAGCTCGGCGTCGTTGGTGACCAGCGCCCCGCCCACCACGTCGGAGTGCCCACCCAGGTACTTGGTGGTGGAGTGCAGCACCACGTCGGCGCCCAGCGCCAGCGGCGTCTGCAGGTACGGGGAGGCGAAGGTGTTGTCCACCAGCACCGTCACCCCGGCGTCGTGGGCCACCTCCGACAGCGCGGTGATGTCGGCGATGTTCAGCAGCGGGTTGGTGGGCGTCTCCACCCAGAGCAGCTTGGTGTTGGGCCGCAGCGCCGCCCGCACCGCGTCCACGTCGCTCATGGACACCGGGGTGTGCTCGATGCCCCACTCGCTGAGCACCTTGTCGATCAGCCGGAAGGTGCCGCCGTAGGCGTCGTTGGGGATCACCAGGTGGTCGCCCGGACGCAGGATGGCGCGCAGCGCGGTGTCGCTGGCGGCCATGCCCGAGGCGAAGGCCAGCCCGTGCGCGCCACCCTCCAGCGCCGCCAGCGCGGTCTGCAGCGCCGCCCGGGTGGGGTTGCCGGTGCGGGAGTACTCGTAGCCGCCGCGCAGCCCGCCCACCCCGTCCTGGGCGTAGGTGGAGGTGGCGTAGATCGGCACGATCACCGCACCGGTGGTGGGGTCCGGCTCCTGCCCCGCGTGGATGGCGCGGGTGGCGAATCCGGGACCGGCGAGGTTGCTGCCGGCACTGTGCGACGAGTCGTGGGTCATGCGCCCGAGCCTAGTGGCGGGCGCGGGGCACCCCGAGCCGGGCACAGCGCCGACGTGCCTGGCCGACACAATGAGTCGGTGCACCCCACGAACCACGTCCACGACGGCCACCCGCTGCAGCTGTGGGTGAGCCCCACACCGTGGCGGGCCATCTCCTCGGCCCCGCTGGGCGGTGGCGTCGGGCTCCGCGGCTGGGTGGTCAACGCGACCGTGCCCGCCGACTACGGCCGCACCGACCCGGAGGCGCACCTGCGCGAGATCGCCGAGCACCTCGGGCTCGGCGGGCCCGGCGTCGGGCTGCTCACCGCGGTGGACGTGCGCGCCGCCGTCACCGTGGAGCAGGACGGGGTGGTGGTCACCGCCACCACCGGGGTGGGCGCCCCCACCTGGGCGGCCGCGGGCGCCGCGGCGGTGCCCTACCGGCCGGGCACCATCAACGTGGTGGTGCAGCTGCCCGTGGCGCTCACCGACGCGGCGCTGGTGAACCTGGTGGGCACCGTCACCGAGGCCAAGACGCAGGCGATGCTCACCTTCGGGGTGGCCGGCACCGGCACCGCCACCGACACCGTCACCGCCCTGTGTCCTCCGCCAGCACTGTGTCCACCAGCCCCGTGCCCGCCGGCCCCCGAGCACGACGGAGCGGGTGCGCCCGAGGTGTTCGGGGGCACCCGCTCCGTGTGGGGATCACGCACGGCCAGCGCGGTGTTCGACGCGGTGACCGCGGGGCTGGTGGTGGACCGAGCCCGGATCGACGCGCTGGCCGCGCAGGGCTACCAGCCCTGGCCGGTCTGACCCGGCTGGCCATACCCTGGCTGGCCGTAGCCCTGCTGGCCGTAGCCCTGCTGGCCATAGCCCTGGCCCGGGTTGGTCGGGGCCACCGGCAGCACGACGGTGTGCACCATCTTGTCCGCCAGCGTCTGCCGCTTGTCGTCCCACAGCGGGAAGAGCCAGCCGACGTAGCAGATCAGCGAGTCCACGATGTGCGCCAGCTGGCGGACGAAGGCCATCCCGCCGCCGATCGGCCGCCCGGTGCGCTCGTCGACCAGCTGGGTGCCGGCCCACCGCTTGCCCAGGCTCTGGCCCGTGCTGCCCTGCAGGATGAAGGAGTTCCAGATGACGAAGCCCAGGAACGCCGCGAAGACGACCAAGGCGAGCAGGGTGCCCACTGCGCCGCCGATGGCTAACTCAGCGATCCTGAACAGGATGTTGAAGGCCATGCCGGGTGCGATGAAGTCGACCAGTGCCCCCTGCGCGCGGAGCGGCCACGACGCGTAGGCGTCGGGGTTGGGCGCCGGGTAGCCGTACCCCGCGGGCGGGTAGGCCTGCTGGCCGTAGCCGGCGCTCTGGTCCCAGCCCTGCTGGCCGTACCCCGCAGGCGGGTAGGCCTGCTGCCCGTAGCCGGCGCCCTGGTCCCAGCCCTGCTGGCCGGGGCCGGCGTTCTTGTCCCAGGCGGGCTGTCCCTGCCCACCCTGCTGGTACGCCCCGGAGCCCGACGTCGGGTCCTGCTCCGACGGGGGGCCGTAGGACTTGTCGCTCATGTGACTCCTCTGGTGGGCAAGCGCGCGCGAGTGATCGCGGTACGTTAACCCGCCGGGACGCCACTCGGTGCCGAGCGTCCCGGCGTGGCACCGTGCCCCGAGGACACGAATCCCGTGCCGCGGCAACCCCGCTCGTGCGCGCCCGGCACAGCCGCAACCGACTGGCGGTTGCTCAGAGCTTCTCGCTGAGGAACCCCAGCAGGTCGTGGCGGGTGATCACCCCGACGGGCTTGCCGTCGTCGATGACCATCAGCGCGTCCGTCTCCGTCAGCGCCGCGGTGGCCTCGGCCACCGGCTCGCCCGCCCCGATCAGCGGCAGCGCGGGGCTCATGTGCTTGGCCACCGGGTCAGCCAGGTGCGCACGACCGGCGAACACCGCGTCCAGCAGGTCGCGCTCGCTGACGCTGCCGGCCACCTCGCCCACCATCACCGGCGGCTCCGCGCCCACCACCGGCATCTGGGAGACGCCGTACTCACGGAGGATCTCGATGGCGTCGCGCACGGTCTCCTGCGGGTGCGTGTGCACCAGCGCGGGCATCGCGCCGGACTTGGCCCGCAGCACGTCGCCCACCCGGGTCTGCACGGTGTGCCCGTCCAGCGGGCTGCGCAGGAAGCCGTAGGAGGACATCCACTCGTCGTTGAAGATCTTGCCCATGTAGCCGCGCCCACCGTCGGGCAGCAGCACCACGATGACGTCGTCCGGGCCGGCGCGCTCAGCCACCCGCAGCGCCGCCACCACGGCCATGCCGCAGGAGCCGCCGACGAGCAGCCCCTCCTCGCGGGCCAGCCGCCGCGTCATCTCGAAGGAGTCGGCGTCGCTGACCGCGATGATCTCGTCGGGGATGGACGGGTCGTAGGCGCTGGGCCAGAAGTCCTCCCCCACGCCCTCCACCAGGTACGGCCGACCCGAGCCGCCGGAGTACACCGAGCCCTCCGGGTCCGCGCCGATCACGCGGACCTTTCCGCCGGAGACCTCCTTGAGGTAGCGACCGGTCCCGGTGATGGTGCCGCCGGTGCCCACTCCGGTGACGAAGTGGGTGACCTTGCCGTCGGTGTCGTTCCAGATCTCCGGACCGGTGGTCTCGTAGTGGCTCAGCGGACCCATCTCGTTGGAGTACTGGTCCGGCTTCCAGGCGCCGTCGATCTCCCGAACCAGTCGGTCGGAGACGCTGTAGTAGCTGTCCGGGTGCTCCGGGGGCACCGCGGTCGGGCACACCACGACCTCCGCGCCGTAGGCCCGCAGCACGTTCTGCTTGTCCTCGCCCACCTTGTCCGGGCAGACGAACACGCAGTGGTAGCCGCGACGCTGGGCGACCAGGGCCAGGCCGACCCCGGTGTTGCCCGAGGTGGGCTCCACGATGGTGCCGCCGGGCTTGAGCGCGCCGGAGGCCTCGGCGGCGTCCACCATGCGGACGGCGATCCGATCCTTCACGGAGCCACCAGGGTTGAGGTACTCCACCTTGGCGGCGACCAGGGGCACCAGGCCGTCGGTGACGGAGGTCAGCCGGACGAGGGGGGTGTTGCCCACGAGGTCGACGATGTGTTCGGCGATGCGCATGACCCCATCGTGTCAGGTCGCCCCGTGGGCCGGGTCTGCAGACCGGCACCGAGGTATACCGTGCTCGCGAGACGACCGCCGACAGAGGGGAGCAGCGTGGCCCGGACACGACGAATCTCCGTCGCGGCGGTGGTCACTGCTTCCTCGGCGGGCACGGCCTACCGCCTGCTGATCGAGCAGTCCAAGCACGCCCGCCGCAAGATCGGCCCACCCCGTTCCCTCGCCCCGCGCGCCGACGGCGTGTACCAGCCGCAGGCCACCGAGCCCTGCCCCGGCGGCGCGGTGCTCGACCCGGACGCCGGGCCGGGCACGGACGTGCTGACGCTCGGGTTGTTCGGAGACTCCACCGCCGCCGGCCTGGGGTGCGCCACCGCGGCCGAGCTCCCCGGCGTGCGGCTGGCCCGCGGCCTCGCCGACGAGACCGGTCGCCCGGTGCGGCTGCACACCTACGCCGTGGTCGGCGCCAACTCCACCACCCTGGACGACCAGATCTCCCGGGCGCTGTCCGAGCAGGGCGGCCGCGCCCCGGACGCCGCGGTCATCTTCATCGGCGCCAACGACGTCACCTCCAAGCAGTCGGTGCAGGCCTCGGCGGACCGCCTCGGCGCGGCGGTGGCCCGGCTGCGCGGGCACGGCACCGCCGTCGTCGCCGGCACCTGCCCCGACCTGGGCGCTGTCCGTCCCATCCCCCAGCCGCTGCGCAGCGTGGTGCGCTCCTGGAGCCTGCGGCTGGCCAAGGCGCAGAGCGTGGCCATCACCGCCGCCGGAGGCTGCGCCGTGCCGCTGGCCGACCTGCTCTCCCCCGAGTTCCTCACCCGCCCCGAGGTCTTCTTCTCCGCCGACCAGTTCCACCCCTCGGCGGCCGGCTACGAGGCAGCGGCCACCCTGATGCTGCCGGCGTTGTGCTCCGAGCTGGGCCTGTGGGGTGGGCCGCCGCTGGCCGAGCTCCCCCTTCGCTCGGTCACCGCCGAGGCGCGGCGCCCCACCTCGCGGCTCACCGCCGCGCTGAACCAGAACCTCGACCAGCGGGCGCGAACCGGGGGACGGTGGGCCACAGAGCTGTTGCGCAGGGCCGATGTCCAGCGCCGTGGCGAGGCGCTCCCCACCGACCAGTAACCTCTCGGCAGGTAGCTCAACACGCCGACAGAGGAGTTCTCCCATGCCCGAGGCCGTCATTGTTTCCACTGCACGCTCCCCGATCGGGCGAGCGTTCAAGGGATCGCTGGCCAGCGTTCGTCCCGATGACCTTGCGACGCAGATGGTGGCCGCTGCCCTCGCCAAGGTCCCTGAGCTCGACCCCACCACGATCGACGACCTGCTGCTCGGCTGTGGCCAGCCCGCGGGTGAGTCCGGCTTCAACATGGCGCGCATGGTCGCCATGCAGCTGGGCTACGACGGCCTGCCCGGCACCACGGTGAACCGGTACTGCTCCTCCTCGCTGCAGACCACCCGCATGGCGATGCACGCCATCAAGGCCGGCGAGGGCGACGTCTTCATCTCCGCCGGCGTCGAGAGCGTCTCCAGCTTCGTCCGCGGCAACGCCGACTCCTGGCCGGACACCCACAACCCGCTGTTCGCCGACGCCGAGGCCCGCACCGCCAAGAGCGCCGAGGGCGGCGCCGGGGCGTGGCAGGACCCCCGCGAGAACGGCCTCATCCCGGACGCCTACATCTCCATGGGCCAGACCGCGGAGAACGTCGCCTCCTACACCGGCATCAGCCGCGAGGAGCAGGACCGCTGGGGCGTGCGCAGCCAGAACCGCGCGGAGGAGGCCATCAACAGCGGCTTCTTCGAGCGGGAGATCACCCCGGTGACCCTGGCTGACGGCACCGTGGTCAGCAAGGACGACGGCCCCCGCGCCGGCACCACCTACGAGAAGATCTCCCAGCTCAAGCCGGTGTTCCGTCCGGACGGCGTGGTCACCGCCGGCAACGCCTGCCCGCTCAACGACGGTGCTGCCGCCCTGGTGATCATGAGCGACACCAAGGCCAAGGAGCTCGGCCTGACCCCGCTGGCGCGCATCGTGTCCACCGGCGTCTCCGGCCTCTCCCCGGAGATCATGGGCCTGGGCCCGATCGAGGCCACCCGCCGGGCGCTGAAGCTGGCCGGCATGAGCATCGACGACATCGACCTCGCCGAGATCAACGAGGCCTTCGCGGTGCAGGTCATCGGCTCCGCTCGTGAGCTGGGCCTGGACGAGGAGAAGCTCAACGTCTCCGGTGGCGCCATCGCCATCGGCCACCCGTTCGGCATGACCGGTGCACGCATCACCACCACGCTGCTCAACAACCTGTCCTCCCGGGACAAGAGCATCGGCCTGGAGACCATGTGCGTCGGCGGCGGCCAGGGCATGGCCATGGTGATCGAGCGCCTCAGCTGATCACCCGCTAGACACCGAGAAGGGCCCGGCAGCGCTGCTGCCGGGCCCTTCTCGTCGCTCCGGTGGGAGCGGGTTGGTGCTAGTCGTTCTGGAAGTAGCTGAGCAGGCGCAGGATCTCCAGGTACAGCCACACCAGGGTGACGGTCAGGCCCAGGGCCACGCCCCACGCGGCCTTCTCCGGCGCGCCCGCGCGGATGAGCTGGTCGGCCTGGTCGAAGTCCAGCAGGAAGCTGAACGCGGCGACCGCGATGCAGATCAGGCTGAAGCCGATGGCCAGGGCCCCACCGTCGCGCAGGCCCATCTCCAGGCCGAACAGCGACCCCACCAGGTTGGCCACCATGAGCACCAGGATGCCGATCATGGCGCCCACGATCATCCGGGTGAGCTTGGGGGTCACGCGGATGGCCCCGGTGCGGTAGACGATGAGCATGCCGGCGAAGACACCGACGGTGCCGATCACCGCCTGCCCCACGATGGCGCTGCCGAAGAGGTCGGCGAAGACGAAGGAGATGGCCCCGATGGCCACACCCTCCGCAGCTGCGTAGGACAGCACGATGCCCGGGTTCATCTTGCGGCCGAAGGTGGCCACCAGCACGAGCACCAGCGCGATCACCACGCCGCCGATGGCCAGCGGGGTGACCAGGTCGGGGTTGGCCGCACACACCAGCGCGGAGATGATCCCGGCCACGGTGAGCACGCCCAGGGTCATGCCGGTCTTCACCACGACGTCGTCGATGGTCATCGCCCGCTCGGTGGAGAACGGCTGCGCCGGCTGTGGCTGGCCGTACGGCTGCTGGCCGTAGGGGGCCTGGCCGTAGGGCTGCTGCTGGCCGTACGGGGCCTGGCCGTAGGGCTGCTGCTGGCCGTAGGGGGCCTGGCCGTAGGGGGCCTGGCCGGTCTGGGGCGCCGCGCCGGACCCGAACGTTGCGTACCCGTTCCTGTCCTTGGGCAGGGTGCGGAATACCGGGTTGCTGCTGGTGCGCACGATGTGTTCCCTTCTTGCGGGATGAGTAGCGACGGGCAACAGCCCGTTTGCAGGAGTAACGCGTCTCAACGGTACAAGGTTCCCGGCACGGACGAGACAAATCGGACGCTGACCGGGCGAGGAGCCGGTGGACCTTTGTACCGTCGGTGCATGACGACGGATCCGGAGCTGCTCGAGCACATCCTCGACCAGCTCGCCCCGCTGCCGGTGACCACCCGGCCCCTGTTCGGGGGGCACGCGCTGTACCTCAACGGGACGATCCCGGCGTTCGTCACCGACGACACGCTCAGCCTGAAGATCACCGAGCTCGTCGACGACCGGCTCACCGATGACCTCAAGGGTGAGCTGTTCCCGGGGTCCAAGCCGTACTGGCGCATCCCCCGTGAGCTGCTCGAGGACCACGACTGGCTGCAGGGCGTGGTCGCGGAGACCGCGGCGCGCGTGCCGCCGCCCAAGCCCCGCAAGCCGCGCGGGACGGGGCGGCGAGGCGCGTGACGCGCCGACCGCGTGCCCTCGGTGCCCCCGGTCGGAGTCGAACCGACACCGGTAACCCTTTTAAGGGGTCTGCCTCTGCCAGTTGGGCCACGGGGGCGAGCGCCGCGCGAGTGTGCCGCGCGGCGTGCGTGCGGAACTCTAGCTGGCGGCGGCCCGGTCGAACTCGGCCTTGGGGTCGTGGATCTGGCCGAGCGCGACCACCTCGCGGCGCAGCAGCAGCGCCTCGGTCCAGTCGATGAGCACCCGCACCTTGCGGTTGAAGGTGGGCATCCGGCTGAGGTGGTAGGTGCGGTGCATGAACCAGGCCGGCACCCCCTTGAGCTTGATGCCGTAGACGTCGGCGACGCCCTTGTACAGGCCCAGGCTGGCCACCGACCCGACGTACTTGTGCTCGTAGGGGGTGGCGTCCTTGCCGCGCAGCCCGGCGACGACGTTGTCCGCCAGCACCCGGGCCTGGCGCACGGCGTGCTGCGCCGACGGGCTGCAGGTGGCGCCGGAGTCCTGCTCGAGCTTGGACAGGTCGGGGACCGCGGAGCAGTCGCCGGCGCTGTAGGCGTCCGAGCGGCCGGCCACCTGCAGCGCCGTGGTGCAGCGCACCCGCCCGCGCTCGTCCAGGGGCAGGTCGGTCTTGGCGAGCATCGGGTTGGCCTTGACCCCTGCGGTCCACACGATGGTGCCGGTGGGGAACTCGGTGCCGTCGGACAGCCGCACGTTGCCGTCGACCATCGACTCCACCCGGGTGTCCAGGTACACCTGGATGCCGCGCTCGGTGAGCCGCTGCACCGTGTAGACGCCCAGCTTGGGGCTCACCTCGGGCATCACCCGGTTGGTGGCCTCCACCAGCACCCAGCGCATCTCCGAGGGCTTGATCTCCTGGTGGTAGCGCAGGGCGTAGCGGGCCATGTCCTCCAGCTCCGCCAGCGCCTCGATGCCGGCGTACCCGCCACCGATGACCACGAAGGTCAGCAGCTTCTGCCGGCCCACTGGGTCGGTGGTGGTGGCAGCGGTGTCCAGCCGGGACAGCACGTGGTTGCGCAGGTAGATGGCCTCGCCCACGGTCTGGAAGGAGATGCCCTGCTCAGCCAGACCCGGGATGGGCAGCGTGCGGGCGATGGAACCCGGCGACATCACCAGGATGTCGTACTCGATGGTGGAGGTGTCGCCCTCCGGGGTGGAGACCCAGGCGGTGCGCTGGGAGTGGTCGACCTTGTCCACCCGCGCGGTGACCACCTTGCACTTGCGCAACGCCTTGCGCAGCGGCACCACCACGTGGCGCGGCTCGATGGAGCCGGCCGCCGCCTCGGGCAGGAACGGCTTGTAGGTCATGTGCGGCTGCGGGTCCACCACGGTGATCTGGGCCTCGGACCGACGCAGCTTCTTCTGCAGGCGCAGCGCGGTGTACATGCCGACATAGCCGCCGCCGACGATGAGGATCCGGGCTGGCTTCGCGTTGCTCACGCGTAGATCCTCGCACCGTCCACACTGGTCCGAGCAGGCAGGTCAGCGAGGCGCCGCCGGATGGAGCAACCTCCCGGCCAGGCACTCAGGCGATGGAGAGCGCGATGCCGTCCAGGATGTCGTGCTCGCTGACCACCAGCTCGGTGATGCCCGCCCGCTCGGCCAGCTCCTCGGCGAGCACCCGGGTGATGATGGCGCCACCACCGATGACGTCCGCGCGGCCCGGGTGCATGGGGGGCAGCTCCATCCGCTGGGTGCTGCTGCGGGCGGTCAGGTCGGTGCACACCTCGCGCACCCGCTCCAGCGGGGTGCGGGAGAGGTGGATGAGGTCGCGGTCGTAGGCGGGCAGCTCGTGGCTGACCGCGGCGATGGTGGTCATGGTGCCGGCCACCCCCACCCACGTGCGGGCCTTGGCCACCGGCACCGCGGCGAAGCCCTCCGCCAGCACGTCCCGGACCACCTGCTCGGCGGCGTGGACCTGCTCCGCCGTGGGTGGGTCGTCGGGCAGGCAGCGCTCGGTGAGCCGGACGCAGCCGATGTTGGTGGAGAAGGCCGCCTGCACGCCGTCGGCGTCGCCCAGCACCAGCTCGGTGGAACCACCACCGAGGTCGACCACCAGGAACGGGCCCTCGTCCGGGTCGAGCTCGCCCACCGCCCCGGCGAAGCTCAGGCGGGCCTCCTCGTCACCGGTGATCACCTCGGCGTCCACGCCCAGCACACCGCGGACCATGGCGAAGAAGTCCTCCCGGTTGGCCGCGTCCCGGGTGGCGGAGGTGGCAACCATGCGCACCCGCTGCACACCCTTGCGCGCCATGACGCCCGCGTACTCCACCAGCGCCACCCGGGTGCGCTCGATCGCCTCCGGCGCCAGCCGACCGGTGCGGTCGACGTCCTGACCCAGGCGCACCACCCGCATGTCGCGGTGCACGTCCCGCAGGTCACCACCGGGTGACACGTCGGCCACCAGGAGCCTGATGGAGTTGGTGCCGCAGTCGATTGCTCCGACCCTGCTCACCGAGCTCTCCTCCCACCCACGGTGCTCGTCACACGCACGGTCCCTTGCGCCACCACTCGCCGATCCGCTCCAGCGCCTCGTCACCCAGCGGGTTGACGCCGGGCCCCTTGGCCAGCGAGTGCGCCACCAGCACGTGCAGGCACTTCACCCGGTCCGGCATGCCGCCCGCGGTCACCTTCGTGCCCAGCGGCTCGATGGCGTCACGCTCGGCCAGGTAGCTGTCGTGGGCACGCTGGTAGGCCGCGGCCAGCTCGGGGTCCTCCCCCAGCCGCTCGGTCATCTCCCGCATGACGCCCTCGGACTCCAGCGTGCTGCAGGCCGCGCTGAGCCGGGGGCAGGTGAGGTAGTACAGGGTGGGAAACGGCGTGCCGTCGGGCAGCCGCGGCGCCGTGGTCACCACGGTGGGCTTGCCGCAGCGGCACCGCGCGGCGATGGCCAGCACGCCGCGCGGCTCGCGCTTGAGCTGGGCGTGCACCGCCTCCAGGTCAGCGGTGCTCACGCTGCTCGGGTCCACGTCTGCTGCCTCGTCCTCTGCTGGTTCGCTATCAGTTGTGTCGCTGCCGGTCGTGTCGCTGCCGGTCGTGTCGCTGTCTGGTGGTTCGCGGTCTGCTGGTTCGCCGTCGGTGGGGAAGCTGGTCACCGCGGTGCTCCCGCGGGCTGGTTGACCGAGGCCCACAGCGCCGCGTACCAGTCGGTGCTGGGCGGGCTCACCGGGTTCTCCGCGGCCTCGGCACGCTCGGCGTCGCCGGGCAGCTGCACCTGGTACGGCGTCTCGCCCGGCCGGACGTAGCGCAGCCGCTCCCGGGCCTGCGACTGCACGTAGGCCGGGTCGTCCAGCCGGAGCCGCTGCTGCTGCAGGTCGGCGACCTGGTTGCGCAGCTCCTCCCGCTGGGCCACCGTCTCGGCCAGCTGCTGACGCTGGCCGACGTAGGTGCGCAGCGGCACCGCGAGGGTCAGGGCGAGACCACACACCACCAGGGCCAGCACCGCGGCCCGGCGGGTGGACAGGCTCAGCCGAAGGCCGAGTCCCGTCCGCGCGCGGGCCGTCCGCTCGGTGCTGGTCCGGCTGGTGCGCGAGGTGCGTCCCGCCCTGCCCCTCGCCACGTCAGCCCTCGATGCGGAAGCGCGGGAAGGCGAGGTCGCCGGCGAAGCGGGCGGCGTCGCCCAGGGTCTCCTCGATGCGCAGCAGCTGGTTGTACTTGGCCACGCGCTCGCTGCGGGCGGGGGCACCGGTCTTGATCTGACCACACCCGGTGGCCACGGCCAGGTCGGCGATGGTGGTGTCCTCGGTCTCGCCGGAGCGGTGGCTCATCATGCAGCGGTAGCCCGAGCTGTGCGCCATGGTGACCGCGTCCAGGGTCTCGCTGAGCGTGCCGATCTGGTTGACCTTGACCAGCAGCGCGTTGGCGGCGCCCTTGAGGATGCCGTCCTCCAGGCGCTCGGGGTTGGTGACGAACAGGTCGTCGCCGACCAGCTGCACCTGGTCGCCCAGCTGGGTGGTGAGCGCGACCCAGCCGTCCCAGTCGTCCTCGCTCAGCGGGTCCTCGATGGAGACCAGCGGGTAGTCGCGGACGAGGTCGGCGTAGAAGGCCGACATCTGCTCGGCGCTGCGGACCTGTCCCTCGAAGGCGTAGCCCTCGGCGGAGTGGAACTCGGTGGCGGCCACGTCCAGGGCGAGCGCCACGTCGGTGCCCAGGGTGAAGCCCGCCGCGCTGACCGCCTCGGCGATGACCTCGAGGGCCTCCTTGGTGCCCGCGACGTTGGGGGCGAAGCCACCCTCGTCGCCCAGGCCGGTGGACATGCCCTTGCTCTTGAGCACCGACTTCAGCGCGTGGTAGACCTCGGTGCCCCAGCGCAGGGACTCGCGGAAGCTGGCGGCACCGATCGGCGCGACCATGAACTCCTGCACGTCCACGCCGGTGTCGGCGTGCGCGCCACCGTTGAGGATGTTCATCATCGGCACCGGCAGGACGTGGGCGTTGGGGCCGCCGACGTAGCGGAACAGGTCCAGGCCGGAGGAGTCGGCCGCGGCGCGGGCCACGGCGAGGGACACGCCGAGCAGGGCGTTGGCCCCGAGGCGGGACTTGTCCGGCGTGCCGTCCAGGTCGACCAGCTTCTGGTCCACGATGCGCTGCTCGACGGCCTCGATGCCGACCAGCTCCGGGCCGATCTCGTCGAGGACCGCGCGCACGGCCTTCTGCACACCCTTGCCGCCGTAGCGGGAGCCCCCGTCGCGCAGCTCCACCGCCTCGTGCTCACCGGTGGACGCGCCCGAGGGCACGGCCGCGCGGGAGAAGGTGCCATCGTCCAGCGCCACCTCCACCTCCACGGTGGGGTTGCCGCGCGAGTCCAAGATCTCGCGCGCTCCGACCTGTTCAATGACGGCCACGGGTGTGTCTCCTCAACGCGATTGACGGCAAAGTGACCCCCAGCGTATCGGCCCCGCAGGCCCGCCCGAGCGCGGCACGCGGGAGCGGGTCCCGCCGGTCAGCGTCGGGTGCGCACCAGCCGTCGATCAGTCCAGCGCAGCGCGGGCGTAGCTGTCGGCGCCGGTGAACACGTCCTGCACGTAGGCGTTGGACAGGTTGTAGCTGAGGATGGCCCGCCACCAGTCCTCGCCGTTGGTGAGGTTGCGTCCGCCGACGCACAGGTAGCGCCCGGCGGCCACGGCCGCGTCGTCGATGTTCTGCGGGTCGGCGATCCGGTCGCCGTTGCCGTCGGCCTTCCAGCGCGCCCAGGTGGTGGGGATGAACTGGAAGGGACCGACCGCGCGGTCCCAGGTGGTGTCGGCGTCGAGCGCCCCGCCGTCGGTGTCCGGGATGGCCTGCACGTTGGGCCCGCCGTCCAGGGGGATGCCGATGATCGGCACGGACGAGCGACCGTCGGCCTGCAGCACACGGCCGTTGTAGCGACCGTGGTTGCTCTCCACCCGG
The DNA here is from genome assembly GCF_058133575.1 of Rhodococcus sp. Z13_19A. Classification (NCBI taxonomy): domain Bacteria; kingdom Bacillati; phylum Actinomycetota; class Actinomycetes; order Mycobacteriales; family Nocardiaceae; genus Rhodococcus; species Rhodococcus sp. Z13_19A. The sequence goes on along the minus strand of NZ_JBYUNN010000002.1, from coordinate 362,187 downwards.
GCGATGCCGGCCAGCGTGGTCCAGGAGAGCTTGCAGCGCGGCTGCTCCTTGGCCAGCACGTTCTGGGCGTTGCCGTAGGCCTGCAGCGCGCGGGCCGGCACGTCGATGCGCCTGGCCAGCCCCGCGGCCCAGGCCGAGTAGGGCGAGAGCCCCGCGGGCACGGTGGAGGCCTGCGGCTCCGGAGCGGCGGGCCGGGGGGCGGGCACCGCCGTCGTGGGCCGGGGCTGGTTGGGCACCGGCTGGACCGGCGCCGGCTGGTTGGGCGCAGGCTGGTTGGGCACGGGGTCGGCCACCGGGGCGCCTGGCTCAGCGGCCGGGGCGGGCAGCGCGGCGTTCTGCGGCGGGAGCGGCGCGGTGGCCGGGGCGTCGGCGTTGACGGGCACCGAGGCGGGATCGCTGCTCAGGCTGCCGTCCACCGCCACCGGGGCCAGCGCCTCCACCACGGGACGGGTGCTGCCGCTGGTCGAGGTGACGGCCTGGGCGCCCACCACAGCACCGACCAGGAGCCCCACCGCTACCAGGGCCACCAGGACGCGTGCCAGGTATCCGCGTGCTCTCACGAGAAGTCCAACGGTCCATCCCCCGTTAAGTTACGCCGACGAACCATTCGTGCTGGTCACCGACTCCCCTGTCGCTACTCCACCACCCCGACCGCGTAGCCGGCCGCGTTCTGCAGCACCTGGTTGGCGTAGACCGCCGACCGGTTGTAGGTGAACAGCGCTGATCGCCACCCGTCCGCGGAGCCCATGTCGGCCCCGGTGGAGCACAGGTAGCGGGCCGCTGCCATGGCCGCGTCGTTGACGTTGTTCGGATCGGCCACCCCGTCGCCGTTGGCGTCGGCTCCCCACCGCTGCCAGGTCTCCGGGATGAACTGCATGGGGCCGACCGCCCGGTCCACGGCGGTGTCGCCGTCCAGCACCCCCTCGTCGGTGTCCGCGATCTCCTGCACCCCCGGCGAGCCGTCCAGCGGGATCCCGATGATGGCCGGCCGGGCCGTGCCCGCCAGGTCGAGCCGGGCGCCGCCGTAGCTGCCGTGGCGCGACTCCACCGAGCCGATCCCCGCCAGCGTGGTCCAGCCGAGCGAGCACTGGGGGCGGGCCGCCGCCTGGCTGGCCGCGGCGTAGCCGTAGGCCTGCAGCGCCAGCGCGGGCACTCCGACGGACGTGGACAGGCGCTGCGCCCACTCGGCGAGCTGCGGGTGCGCGCCGACGGGCAGCGCCAGGTCGAGGGCGGGCACCGGTGCCCCGGGGGCGGGCGGCGCCTCCGCGCGCACGCGCCGGTCCATCATGTTGGAGCTGGTGAGGGCGGAGAACCAGCTGACGAGCGCCGCGGCCGCCAGCACGGTGACCAGCAGCAGCGCCAGCGAACCGACCACGGGGCGCATCGATCGTCGTCGTCGAGCTCTGCGCGCCACCACACCATGGTGCCTGATCTGCCGGTGGGCACGCGCTCGCACGGCAGCACGGCCTCCTCGTCGGTACCTTCGGGTAAGCCTTGCCTTGCCTCACCTGGGGAGAGTCGATGCTCGTCAGCAACGCGTTGATCGGCCTGCGGGAGGGCCTCGAGGCGGCGATCGTCGTGCTCATCCTGGTGGCGTTCCTCGTCAAGACCGACCGCAGCTCCGCTCTGCGCTGGGTGTGGCTGGGCGTCGGCGCGGCCGTGCTCCTCAGCGTGGCGGTGGGCGCGGCCCTGCACTACGGCACCTCCGAGCTGTCCTTCACCGCCCAGGAGGCAGTGGGCGGGTTCGCCTCCATCGTGGCGGTCGCCTTCGTCACCTGGATGGTGCTGTGGATGCGCACCGCGGCGCGCTCGCTGTCCGGCACGCTCCGGGCGGGCATGGAGACGGCGCTGCGGGCCGGCCCGGTCGCGGTGGCCGTGATGGCGTTCCTCGCGGTCGGCCGAGAGGGTCTGGAGACGGCGCTGTTCTTCTTCTCCAGCGTCCAGGCGGCCAACGGCGGCACCGCCCAGCCGCTGCTGGGGTTCGCCCTCGGCCTCGCGACGGCGGTCCTCCTCGGCTACCTGATGTACCGCGGCGCCGTGCGGATCAACCTCAGCCGCTTCTTCACCGTCACCGGCGTCCTGCTCGTCGTCGTGGCCGCCGGCATCCTCGCCTACGGCGTGCACGACCTGCAGGAGGCCGGCATCCTGCCGGGACTGAACACCCTGGCGTTCGACGTCAGCGCCCACGTTCGGCCGGACTCCTGGCTGGGCACCCTGCTCAAGGGCATCTTCAACTTCTCCCCCGCCACCACCGTGCTCGAGGCGGTGGTCTGGGTGCTCTACGTGGTGATCGTGCTGACCCTGTTCCTGCGCCCCACCCGCAGCGCCGCCCCCACCCCCGCCACCGCCGCGCTCCGCTCGTGAGCGCGCCCCCGCCCCGGAAGGTGTCAGCCGTGCCTCGCACCCCCCTCGCCCGCCCTCTCTCGCTGGCCACTGCCCTCGTGCTCGTGCCGCTCGCCCTGGCCGGGTGCACCGCCAAGGCCGGCAGCAGTGCGCACGGCGTGGTCTCGGTCAAGGCCGGCGACAGCTCCTGCGAGGTCTCCACCACCAGCGCGAGCACCGGCAACACCACCTTCGAGGTGACCAACACCGGCAGCAAGACCACCGAGTTCTACCTCTACGCCGAGGGCGACCGGATCATGGGCGAGGTGGAGAACATCAGTCCCGGGCTCAGCCGACGGCTCATCGTGGAGGTGCCGCAAGCCGGCAGCTACACCACCGCCTGCAAGCCCGGCATGGTCGGCGACGGCATCCGCGGGGACTTCCTGGTCAGCGGGGACACCGTGCAGGGCGACACCGACACCAAGCTGGACGACGCCACCGACAGCTACCAGCGCTACGTCAACAGCCAGGCCGACGCGCTCACCGCCAAGACCGCCGAGTTCGTCGTCGCCGTCAAGGCCGGTGACGTGGCGCTGGCCAAGACGCTGTACCCGGTGGCCCGCACCTACTGGGAGCGCATCGAGCCGGTGGCGGAGAGCTTCGGCGACCTCGACCCGATCACCGACGGCCGCGAGGACGCCCTGGAGCCCGGCCAGGAGCTCACCGGCTGGCACCGCCTGGAGCGCGACCTGTGGCGCGACGGCCTGCAGCCGGACTCCGTGGCCATGGCCGACCAGCTGCAGACCAACGTCAACGAGGTGTCCACCCGGGCCCGCACCGTGGAGCTCTCCGCGCTGGAGATGGCCAACGGCGCCAAGGCCCTGCTGGACGAGGTGGCCACCGGCAAGGTGACCGGCGAGGAGGAGGCCTACTCGCACACCGACCTGTGGGACTTCCGCGCCAACATCGACGGCTCCGAGGCCGCGGTCGCGTCGCTGCGCCCGGTGCTGCAGGAGCGCAACCCCGACCTGGTCCCCACCCTCGACGCCCGCTTCGCCGCGGTGGACCAGGCCCTCACCGCGCTGCAGTCCGGGGACGGCTACGTGCTCTACGACCAGCTCACCCCCGAGCAGGTCAAGGACCTCTCCGACAAGGTGGACGCGCTGGCGGAGCCGCTGAGCAGCGTGGCCGGGACGGTCGCGGAGTGAGCACCCCGTCCCCGGGCGGGCGGTTCTCCCGGCGCCGGCTGCTGGGGCTCGGCGGCGCCGCGGTGGCCGCGGCCGGGGTCGGGGTGGTGGCTGGGCGGGAGACCGCCGGCGGGGCCACGGTGCCGGGCTCGGCCACGGTGGCCTTCCGCGGCAGCAGGCAGGCCGGGATCATCACCCCGGCCCAGGACCGGCTGCACTTCGTCGCCTTCGACGTCACCACCGACTCCCGCACCGAGCTGGTGGACCTGCTGCGGGAGTGGACCCAGGCGGCCGAGCGGATGACGGCCGGGCAGGAGGCGGTGCCGGACGGCGCCACCGGCGGCAAGGCCCACGCCCCGCCCGGGGACACCGGCGAGGCACTGGGCCTGCCCGCCTCCTCGCTCACCCTCACCATCGGCTTCGGCCCGTCGCTGTTCACGCACCCCGCCCAGGGGGATCGCTTCGGCATCGCCGGGCAACGCCCGGACCCGCTCACCGAGCTGCCGCGCTTTCCGCACGACCAGCTGGACCCGGCCCGCAGCGGGGGCGACCTCGCCATCCAGGCCTGCGCCGACGACCCGCAGGTGGCGGTGCACGCCATCCGCAACCTGGCCCGCATCGGGTTCGGGGTGGTGACGGTGCGCTGGTCGCAGCTGGGTTTCGGGCGCACCTCCTCCACCTCCACCACGCAGGCCACCCCCCGCAACCTGTTCGGGTTCAAGGACGGCACCCGCAACCTCAAGGCGGAGGACCCGGCGGCCCTGGACCAGCACGTGTGGGTGCAGCCCGGCGACGGACCGGCCTGGCTCAGCGGCGGGACCTACCTGGTGGCGCGGCGCATCCGGATGCAGATCGAGACCTGGGACCGCTCCTCGCTGAAGGAACAGGAGACCATCGTGGGGCGCACCAAGGGCTCGGGTGCACCGCTGGGCCAGGTGGACGAGTTCGACCCCGTCGACCTGGGCATCCGCGACTCGCGGGGGCCGGTCGTCCCGGTGGACTCACACGTGCGGCTGGCCTCGGCCGAGGAGCTCGGCGGCATCCAGCTGCTGCGGCGCGGCTACAACTTCACCGACGGCTCCGACGGGGTGGGCCACCTCGACGCGGGCCTGTTCTTCCTGGCCTGCTGCCGCAACCCGCAGACGCAGTTCGTGCCGATGCAGCTGGCGCTGGCCAGCAGGGACGCGATGACCGAGTACCTGGAGCACAACGGCTCCGCCGTGTTCGCCTGCCCACCGGGGCTGGGCAGCACCGACTACTGGGGCTCCACGCTGTTCGGCTGAGTCACCCGTGCCTGGGCCCAGTACCGCCGCCAGTCGGGCTCGGACAGCGCCGCGGGGTCGACGCCGTCGCCGCGCGCGGCGTCCTCGGCCGCCCGCACCTGCGCGGCGAAGCGCAGCGCTGCCCGGCGCAGGGTGTCCTCGGCGTCACCGCCGCCCACCGCCGCCAGCTCGGCGGGCACCAGGTCGGCGGGCAGGCCGGCACGGGTGGCGCGGGAGACCATCTTGGCCGCCAGGGCCAGCGCGGGCTGACCGGTGGCCACCCCCTCCACCGCCGAGTCGCGGCGCTTCTCCACCGCCTTGAGCTCCTCCCAGCGCAGCTGCTGCGCCGCGGAGTCGGCCACCCGCTCCACCGCGCCGTGGGCGGGGTCGGCGAACACGTGGGGATGGCGGTGCACCAGCTTGACCACCAGGGCCCGCGCCACGTCGTCGATGTCAAAGCCACCGTCGGCGGCGGGCTGCTCGGCGGCCACGCGGGCGTGGAAGAGCACCTGCAGCAGCACGTCGCCCAGCTCCTCGACCACGTGCACGGGCGCACCGGAGTCCAGCGCGTCCAGCAGCTCGTAGCACTCCTCCACCAGGTAGCGGCGCAGCGAGTCGTGGGTCTGCTCGGCGTCCCACGGGCAGCCGCCGGGCGAGCGCAGGCGGTCCATCACCGCCACCGCCTCCAGCAGCTGGGACCCGGTGGGCGGGTGGCTGCGCACCACCGCAGCACCGGCCTCCCGCCGCTGCAGCACCTGCGGGTGGGTCTCGTCGGAGCTGACCAGCACGGGGGCGTCGGCCACCACGGTGCACGCCGCCCGCACGGCGTCGGGCACGTCGGGGGTGCAGCTGACCGGGCCGCGCAGCAGGGCCAGCGCCGCCGCGGGCACGTCGTCGGGGCGCAGCGGATCGAGCAGCACCACGGTCGGCGCCTGCCCGGGGTCGGGCGCGCTCACGACCGCGGGCTGAAGACGACGGAGCGCGGGTCGGACTCGTTGACCACCTGGCCCTGGTACGGGTCCCAGGTGCCGTAGCGGGGATTCACCCGCACCTCGGGGTTGCCGGCCAGCTCCTGCAGCAGGGTGACGCCCAGGGCGTAGGTGGAGCTGGCCTGGGCCTGGCTGGCGTCCACGGCGTCGGCGGAGGTGGTCTTCGGCGCGGTGGTGGTGCGGCTGACGATGCGTGCGGCCTGCCACTGCTGGTCCAGCCGGAAGGCGATGCCGCTGCCCTCGGCGGCGGCGAACAGCGGGCTGCCCGCCAGTCCCTCCAGCACCGCCGGGCTCAGCGGGTAGCCGACCTGGGTCTGCTGGCCCTGGGCCTTCGCCTCGTCCACCACGGCGCGGGAGGACTCCGGGCTCTCCGCCATCCGCCGGGCCTTGGCCTCCGCGTCGGCCTGGTTGGTGGCGGTGGTGAGGTCGGCGACCACGGCGAGGCTGTCCCAGGAGGTGGCGCCCAGCTGGGCGATGACCAGCTGGTCGTGGACGAACTGCGGCAGCGTCTGCGGCGTGATGAAGGTGACGCCCTGCCCGTCCAGCACCTTGGGGTCGATCCTGGCCACCTGGTCAGCGATCGCCTGCTCGTCCACCGGCAGGTTGGTGCGCTGCACCGCCCGGGCGACCAGGGCGCGCTGGACCTCCCCGGAGAGCACCTGCTGGGTGATCGTGGGCAGCTGGTCGCGCACCGCGGCGTTCTCGGGTCCACCGCGGAAGGTGAGCACCGAGTCCACCTGGGACTGCAGCTGCTCCACGCTGATGCGGTCGTCGCCGACGGTGGCCGCGGCGCCGGGCAGCGTCGGACCTCCCCCACAGCCGGTCACGACCAGGGCGGCGGCAGCAGCGGCGAGAGCAAGAGCGGTCCGGCGGCGAGGTGCCCGCACGGGCTGGGAGACGGTCACGGGCGCCACGGTGCCACACACCTCAACCCACTGCAGCAGTGGCCGGGGTCACACTGACCATGCCGGCCGGCTTGCCGTCCAGCTGCAACAGCAGGTCCGCCACGAACTGCAGCAGCTCGGTGTCGCGCAACCGCTCTGCCCCGATCCCGCCGCTGCCGGAGCGGGGCAGCGGCAGCTGCACCAGGTGGGTGGTCGGCTTGTACTGGGCGCTCGGGTAGAGCCGCTTGAGCCGGACCTGCTGGGAGTCGGCCAGCGGTAGCGGCGACAGCCGCAGCTGGGTGCCGGTGACGGTCACCTCGGTCACCGAGTAGTGCCGGCACAGCAACCGCAGCCGGGCCACCGCGAAGAGGTTGTGCACCGGCTCCGGCGGCGGGCCGTAGCGGTCCACCAGCTCCTCCTGCAGGCCGGCCAGGGCGTCCTCGTCCTGCGCCTCGGCCAGCTTGCGGTAGGCCTCCAGGCGCAGTCGGTCGGAGTCCACGTAGTCCGGGGGGATGTGCGCGTCCACCGGCAGGTCCACCCGCACCTCCTTGACCTCCTCGGCGGTGGGGATGGCGTGGCCGTCGGCGGCGGCGCGGTAGGCCTCCACCGCCTCGCCCACCAGCCGGATGTAGAGGTCGAAGCCGACGCCGGCGACGTGCCCGGACTGCTCGGCGCCGAGCACGTTGCCCGCGCCGCGGATCTCCAGGTCCTTCATGGCCACCGCCATGCCGGCGCCCAGCTCGGAGTTCTGCGCGATGGTGGCGAGCCGGTCGTAGGCGGTCTCGGTGAGCGGCTTCTCCGGCGGGTACAGGAAGTAGGCGTAGCCACGGTCACGGCTGCGGCCCACGCGGCCCCGCAGCTGGTGCAGCTGGCTCAGGCCGAGGGCGTCGGCCCGCTCCACCAGCAGCGTGTTGGCGTTGGAGATGTCCAGCCCGGTCTCGATGATGGTGGTGCACACCAGCACGTCGTGCTCGCGGTTCCAGAAGCCCTCGACGGTCTTCTCCAGCACGTCCTCGTTCATCTGCCCGTGCGCCACGGCCACCCGGGCCTCCGGCACCAGGTCACGGATGCGCTTGGCCGCCTTGTCGATCGAGGACACCCGGTTGTGCACGTAGAACACCTGGCCGTCGCGGAGCAGCTCGCGGCGCACCGCGGCGGCGACCTGCTTGTCGTCGTAGGCGCCGACGTAGGTGAGGATCGGGTGCCGCTCCTCGGGCGGGGTGAGGATGGTGGACATCTCGCGGATGCCGGCCAGGCTCATCTCCAGCGTGCGCGGGATGGGGGTGGCGGACATGGTGAGCACGTCCACCGCGGTGCGCATCGCCTTGATGTGCTCCTTGTGCTCCACGCCGAAGCGCTGCTCCTCGTCCACCACCACCAGGCCGAGGTCCTTCCACTGCACGCCGGTCTGCAGCAGCCGGTGCGTGCCCACCACGATGTCCACGCTGCCGTCGGCCAGGCCGGCCAAGGTCTCCTTGGCCTCCTTGGGGTCGGTGAAGCGGGACAGCCCGCGCACGGTGACCGGGAAGCCCGTCATCCGCTCGGTGAAGGTCTGCAGGTGCTGCTGCGACAGCAGGGTGGTGGGCGCGAGCACGGCGACCTGCTTGCCGTCCTGCACCGCCTTGAACGCCGCGCGCACCGCGATCTCGGTCTTGCCGTAGCCGACGTCGCCGCAGATCACCCGGTCCATCGGGACCGGCTTCTCCATGTCGGACTTGACCTCGTTGATGGCGGTCATCTGGTCCACGGTCTCGGTGAAGGGGAACGCGTCCTCCATCTCCCGCTGCCACGGGGTGTCCGGGCCGAAGGCGTGGCCGGGCGCGGCCTGGCGCGCGGCGTAGAGCTGCACCAGCTCGGCGGCGATCTCCCGGACGGCCTTGCGCGCCTTGCGCTTGGTGTGCGCCCAGTCCGAGCCGCCCAGCTTGCTCAGCGCGGGCAGCTCGCCACCGACGTAGCGGGAGAGCTGGTCCAGGGAGTCCATCGGGACGAACAGCCGGTCGCCGGGGTGGCCGCGCTTGCTGGGCGCGTACTCCACCACCAGGTACTCCCGGCGGGCGCCGCCGACCGTGCGCTCCACCATCTCCACGAACTTGCCGATGCCGTGCTGGTCGTGCACCACCAGGTCACCGGCGTTCAGGGCGAGCGGGTCCACCTGGTTGCGCCGCTTGGCGGGCAGCCGGCGGCCGTCGGTGGTGGCGGCGGCCCGGTTGCCGGTGAGGTCGGACTCCGAGACCACCACCAGCCGGACGCCGGGCAGCACCACGCCGTCGGAGAGGCTGCCGCACAGCACGGTGACGTGGCCGGGCTCGGGGGCGGCACCGGGCTCGCCGCGCACGGCCGACACCTCGGCCTCCACCAGCCGCTCCAGCACCCGCTGGGCCGTGCCGGCGCCGGCCACCACCACGGCGGCGGCGCCTCCGGAGGCGCAGTGGGCGCGCAGCATGGCGAAGGTGGCGGCGATCTCCGGCTCCAGCCCGCGGGCGGGCTTGACGGCGGTGACGTCCAGGGTGAGCGCGCCGGAGCCGTCGCGCCCGGACAGCAGCGGGCTCAGCGTCCACCACGGGGTGCCGTGCTGCTGGGCGTTCTCGCGCACCTCGTCCAGGCCGCGGTAGGCCGAGGCGCCCAGGTTCAGCCCCTTGGGGTCCAGCGGAGCGGCGGCCCCCACCGAGGCCGCCGTCCAGGACGCCTCCAGGAACTCCTGGCCGGTGCGCACCAGGTCGTGGGCGCGGGTGCGGATCTTCTCCGGGTCGCACAGCAGCACGTGCGAGCCGGTGGGCATCGCGTCGGTGAGCAGCTCCAGCTGGCCGGGCAGCAGCACCGGCAGCAGGGCCTCCATGCCCTCCACCGGGATGCCGTCGGCCAGCTTCTCCAGCATCTCGGTGAGGGCGGCGTCCTCGGCGTGGTCGGCGGCCAGCGCACGGGCCCGCTCCCGCACGTCGGCGGTGAGCAGCATCTCCCGGCAGCCCGGCGCCTCCAGCACGGCGACCTCGACGTCCTCCAGGGAGCGCTGGTCGGCCACCGCGAAGGCGCGCAGCTCGCTCACCTCGTCGCCCCAGAACTCCACCCGCACCGGGTGGTCACAGGTGGGCGGGAAGACGTCCAGGATGCCGCCGCGGATGGCGAACTCACCGCGCTTGCCCACCATGTCCACCCGGGCGTAGGCCAGCTCGACCAGGCGCTGCACCACGCCGTCGAAGCTGTGCTCCTCGCCCACCTTCATCCGCACCGGCTCCATCTCGCCGAGCCCCACCGCCATCGGCTGCACCAGGCTGCGCACGGTGGTGATCACCACCTGCAGCGGCTCGCCCCCGGGGTTCTCCTCCGGGTGGGCCAGGTGGCGCAGCGTCTGCAGGCGCCGGCCCACGGTGTCCGCGCGCGGGGACAGCCGCTCGTGCGGCAGGGTCTCCCAGGAGGGGAACACCGCCACCCGGTGCTCGCCGAGCATCTCGGTGAGCGAGGCACCCAGGTCCTCCGCCTCGCGGCCGGTGGCGGTGACCACCAGCACGGGCGCCTGCTGGGCGAGGGCGCCGACGACGAACGGGCGGGCGGAGCTGGGGCCCTCGAGCTCCAGGTGGGCGGTGCCGACGGCCTCGGTGACCGCCTGCAGCGCGGAGTCAGGAAGGGCAGTGGCGAGCAGACCGGCGAGCGGTGCAGACAACGAGGAGCTCCAGAGGTTGTTCAGCGAGCACGGCAGGCCACCGCCGAATCTGCGCGACCCGGGCGGTGCCTCACCTCAAGTTTAGGCCGGGCTGCACGGTACTGGGGCTTTGACGGGTGCCGCCGGCTCCCCTGGCGATCAACAGCGGCGACCGTGAGACTGGCGTGGTGCAGCTACCCAGGGTGATCACGTGGGCGCTCGGCGCCGTGCTGCTGCTGAGCGCCTGCACCACCGAGCCGACCGCGTTCCCGGCCCCGCCGCCGCCTGGCACCCCCGCGCTGCAGGTGCAGACCGTGGCCGCCGGGCTGGAGCACCCCTGGGACGTGGGGTTCCTGCCGGACGGGTCGATGCTGGTGACCGAGCGGGCAGGGCGCCTGCAGCTGGTGCGCGACGGCGTCACCACCGCGGTGCGCGCCGACCTCTCCGACGTCCACGCCCGCGGCGAGGCGGGCCTGATGGGCCTGCTGGTGCACCCCGACTTCGCCGCCAGCCGGCAGTTCTCCACCTGCCACGCCCACGCCCAGGACGGGCGAGCGGTGGACGTGCGGGTGAGCACCTGGCAGCTGTCCGCCGACGGCGCGAGCGCGACCCGGGTCGGTGACCCGCTGCTGTCCGGCATCCCGCTGAACCCCTCGGGGCGCCACTCCGGCTGCCGGCTCGCGCTGGGTCCCGCCGGCGAGCTGCTGGTCGCCACCGGCGACACCGCCCGCGCCGGCGTGGCCCAGGACCTGGGCTCGCTGGGCGGCAAGACCCTGCGCGCCGACCTGGCCACGGGCGCCACCCTGCCCGGCGCCCCGCTGCCCGAGCACCCCTACGTGTGGACCTACGGCCACCGCAACCTGCAGGGCGTCGCGGTGCGTCCGGGCAGCGGGCAGGTGTACACCGCCGAGCACGGGCCGGACGTGGACGACGAGGTGAACCTGCTGCGCGCGGGCGCCAACTACGGGTGGGACCCCAGCCAGAGCGGCACCGAGACCAGCTACGACGAGTCGGTGCCGATGACCGACACCGCACGCTTCCCGGACGCGGTGGCGGCGCTGTGGTCCTCCGGAGATCCCACCGAGGCGGTCTCCGGCGCCACCTTCCTCACCGGCGCGCAGTGGGGCCCGCTGGAGGGCGGGCTGGTGGTGGCCGCGCTCAAGGGCCAGCAGGCGCTGGTGCTGCGGCTGGACCCCGCCGGCCAGGTGAGCGCGGTGGTGCAGCTGCCCGAGCTGGACGGCACCCACGGGCGGCTGCGCGCGGTGCAGCAGGGCCCCGACGGCGCCCTCTACCTCACCACCGACAACGGCTCCGGGGACGAGCTGCTGCGGGTCACCCCCACCGGCGGCTGAGGGCCCCGGCTCAGGGCCGGCCCACTCCGAGGTAGGTCCACCCCGCCGCCCGCCAGCGGGCCGGGTCCAGGCAGTTGCGGCCGTCGATGACGAGCCTGTTGCTCACCTGGTCAGCGAGGGAGTCCGGCGACATCTCGCAGAGCTCCTTCCACTCGGTGAGCACCAGCACCGCGTCTGCTCCGGCGCAGGCATCCTGCGCCGTCATGGCGTAGCCGAGGGTGGGAAACAGCTTCCGGCAGTTGTCCATGGCCTTGGGGTCGTAGACGCTCACGGTCGCCCCCTGCAGCTGCATCTGGCCGGCCACGTTCAACGCCGGCGAGTCGCGCACGTCGTCAGAGTCCGGCTTGAACGCTGCGCCCAGGACTGCGATGCGCGCCCCCAGCAGCGACCCACCAACGGCTCGGCGCGTCCGCTCCACCATCGCGGTGCGTCGCCCCATGTTGACGCTGTCCACCTCGCGAAGGAAGGCCATGGTCTGCCCGACTCCGAGCTCGCCCGCGCGGGCCATGAAGGCGCGGATGTCCTTGGGCAGGCATCCCCCGCCGAAGCCGATACCGGCGTTGAGAAACCGGCGTCCGATGCGCGTGTCATACCCAATGGCGTCAGCCAGCGTCGTCACGTCGGCTCCCGCGACCTCACAGACGTCCGAGATGGCGTTGATGAAGGAGATCTTGGTGGCCAGGAATGCGTTGGCGGCCACCTTGACCAGCTCGGCGGTGGCAAGGTCGGTCACCAGAAAGGGGATCTGCTCCTCGAGCAGCGGCGCGTACACCGTCCGCGCCCGCTCTTCGGCGCGACCCGGACGCTCACGGCTCACTCCGAGGACCAACCGGTCTGGATGAATGGTGTCCTGCACGGCGAATCCCTCGCGGAGAAACTCCGGGTTCCAGGCCACCTCGACCTGCTCACCCGCGGGAGCGAGCGCCCGCGCCCGCTCCCCCAGCTCAGCTGCGGTCCCCACCGGGACGGTGGACTTGCCGAAGATCACTGCCGGGTTGGTGAGCAACGGCGCCAAGCGGTCAATCACTGACTCCACTGCTGTCAGGTCAGCCGCGAACTCGCCGTTCTTCTGCGGTGTGCCCACAGCCAGGAAGTGAATGTCACCCCAGGCCGCTGCCTCCTCGTAGGAGTCGGTGAACCGCAGCCGACCCGCCGCGATGTTGCGCTCCAGCACCTCCTGCAGACCGGGCTCGTAGAACGGCACCTCAGCCGACTGCAGCTTCGCGATCTTGGCGGGGTCGACGTCAACACCCAGGACGTCGTGGCCGAGCTCGGCCATGCACGCGGCGTGTGTCGCGCCGAGGTACCCAGTGCCGAGCACAGTGATTCGCGTTGACATGTGCGACAGAATGCCAGAGGCGAGTAGCCCGGGGTAACCGTCACGCCGACGGCACACGAAGCGCCGCTGATCTATTCGTGTCAGGCGGCCTGGCGCCGGATGAGCAGCGGCGCTCAGGTCACCCGCAGCCGCGGGGTGCTCTCCAGGTGCGCCAGCCCGTTCCAGCACAGGTTCACCAGGTGCGCGGCCACCGCCTGCTTGTCCGGCACCCGCTCGTCCAGCCACCACTGCGCCGTCAGCGCCACCATGCCCACCAGCGACTGCGAGTACATCCGCGCCATCTGCCGCGGGTAGCCGCGCTCGGCGAACTCGTGGCCCAGGATGTGCTCCACCTGGCTGGCCACGTCGTTGAGCAGGCCGGAGAAGTGGCCGGTGAGGGTGAACGGCGGTGAGTCGCGCACCAGCACGCGGAAGCCGTCGGTGCACTCCTCCACGTAGGTGAGCAGCGCCATGGCCGCCTGCTCCAGGCGCACCCGCGGGTGCGCGGCCGAGCGCACCCGCGGCTGCCCGACCGAAAGCGCGGTGCTGATCCGCCGCAGCAGCTCCTGGGTCTCCTGCTCCACCACCACGCCGTAGATGCCGTCCTTGCCACCGAAGTGGCCGTACACCACCGGCTTGCTCACCCCGGCACGCAGCGCGATCTCCTCCACCGACGTCGCGGCGTAGCCGCGCTCGGCGAAGAGGGCACGGGCGACGTCCACAAGCTGCGCACGGCGCTGCAAACCGGTCATCCGGGCCCGGACGGGCGGGGTGGGGTGCTGCTCAGCTGACACGATGCTCCACTCTGCCCGCGTCACCAGTGACCACTTGGCCAGCCGAGCCTATCCACCGCAGGCGCCGACCATGGCCGTGTCCGCCCAGGGCCCCGCTCGTGAGACCATCGTCGGGCACGCTTTCCGCCGTGGTGTAAAGGCAGCACCTCTGATTTTGGTTCAGATGGTTCAGGTTCGAATCCTGGCGGCGGAGCGACGCCTGCCCGGCACCGGGCGGGCCGTAGGATCACTGCGAGTGGTTGGCCTCGGCCGACCCGCGTGCGGTGGCCCGTGCGGTGTGATTCCAGACTGTCGTGAGGAGCTTCTACGGGTATGCAGGCTGAACGCATGCGCACTGGTCCATCCGCCGAACCCGCCGCAGTGGTGGTGCTGGCTGCCGGGGCCGGGACGCGGATGCGCTCCAGCCTGCCGAAGGTGCTGCACCAGGTGGGCGGGCGCAGCCTGCTCGCGCACTCCCTGCACGCCGCGGCCGGGCTCTCCCCCCGCCACCTCGTCGCCGTGGTCGGGCACGACCGCGAGCGGGTCGGCGCGGCGGTGGCCGACGTTGCTGCCGAGCTGGACCGCCCCGTCGCCGCCGCCGTGCAGGCCGAGCAGAAGGGCACCGGCCACGCCGTGCAGTGCGCGCTGGCCGAGCTGCCCGCCGACCTCACCGGGACCGTGGTGGTGACCTACGCCGACGTGCCGCTGCTGGACACCGCGACGCTGCGCGAGCTGCTCGCCGCGCACACCGAGCAGGACGCCGCGGTCACCGTGCTCACCACCCACCTGTCCGACCCCACCGGCTACGGGCGGGTGCTGCGCGACGACACCGGGCAGGTCAGCTCCATCGTGGAGCACAAGGACGCCTCCCCGGAGCAGCTGGCGGTCACCGAGGTCAACTCCGGTGTGTACGCCTTCGACGCGGCCGTGCTGCGCACCGGGCTGGGTCGGCTGGACACCAACAACTCCCAGGGCGAGCTGTACCTGACCGACCTGGTGCACGGCGCCCGCACGGACGGCCACCGGGTGGCCGGGCTCGCCGTCACCGACGACTGGCTGGTGGCCGGCGTCAACGACAAGGTGCAGCTGTCCCAGCTGGGCGCGGAGCTCAACCGGCGGGTGCTGGCGCGCTGGATGCGCGCCGGCGTGACCGTGGTCGACCCCGCCACCACCTGGCTGGACGTCACCGTCGAGCTGGCCCCCGACGTGCAGCTGCACCCCGGGGTGCAGCTGCACGGGCGCACCCGGGTGGACACCGGCGCCCAGGTGGGGCCGGACACCACCCTCACCGACGTGCGCGTGGGGGCGAACGCCTCGGTGGTGCGCACCCACGGCAGCGAGGCCGTGATCGGCGCGGACGCCACGGTGGGCCCGTTCGCCTACCTGCGCCCCGGCACCGTGCTGGGCGCGGCCGGCAAGATCGGCACCTTCGTGGAGACCAAGAACGCCAGCATCGGCGCCGGCTCCAAGGTCCCGCACCTGACCTACGTCGGCGACGCCACCGTGGGGGAGCACAGCAACATCGGCGCCTCCAGCGTGTTCGTCAACTACGACGGCGTGAGCAAGAGCCGCACCGAGATCGGCTCGCACGTCCGCACCGGCTCCGACACCATGTTCATCGCCCCGGTGCGGGTGGGCGACGGCGCCTACACCGGCGCGGGCACCGTGGTCAGCCAGGACGTGCCGCCGGGAGCGCTCGCCGTCTCCGGGGGCCGCCAGCGCAACATCGAGGGCTGGGTCGCCCGCAAGCGCCCCGGCACCGCCGCCGCGCAGGCCGCCGAGGCCACCCGCGCCACCGCAGCAGCACCACAGACCCCCACCACCCCCACCCTCTCAACTCCTAAGGACGGCGAAGCTCTGTGAGCGCTATGCCCGCAACGCCCAAGAAGAACCTGATGTTTTTTGCCGGGCGCGCGCACCCCGAGCTGGCCGACCAGGTTGCCGAGCAGCTGGGCGTCTCCATCACCCCGCAGACCGCCCGCGACTTCGCCAACGGCGAGATCTTCGTGCGCTTCGAGGAGTCGGTGCGTGGGTGTGACGCCTTCGTCCTGCAGAGCCACTGCGCGCCCATCAACACCTGGCTGATGGAGCAGCTGATCATGGTCGACGCGCTCAAGCGCGCCTCCGCCAAGCGGATCACCGTGATCATGCCGTTCTACCCCTACGCCCGGCAGGACAAGAAGCACCGCGGCCGGGAGCCGATCTCGGCCCGCCTCATCGCGGACATGTTCAAGACCGCCGGCGCGGACCGCATCATGACCGTGGACCTGCACACCGCGCAGATCCAGGGCTTCTTCGACGGCCCGGTGGACCACCTGCTGGCCACCTCGCTGCTCTCGGAGTACGTCACCAGCAAGTACCCCGACGAGAACGTCACCGTGGTCTCCCCCGACTCCGGCCGGGTCCGCCAGGCGGAGAAGTGGGCCGACACCCTCGGCGGCGTGCCCATCGCGTTCGTGCACAAGACCCGTGACCCGCGGGTGCCCAACCAGGTCAAGGCCAACCGCGTGGTCGGCGACGTCGAGGGGCGCACCTGCATCCTCATCGACGACATGATCGACACCGGCGGCACCATCGCCAGCGCCGTGCAGGTGCTGCGCGACGCCGGGGCGAAGGACGTCATCATCGCCGCCACCCACGGCGTGCTGTCCGGCCCGGCCACCGAGCGGCTGTCCACCTGTGGCGCCCGCGAGGTCATCTTCACCAACACCCTGCCCATCGGCGAGGACAAGCAGTTCCCGCAGCTGACGGTGCTCTCCATCGCGCCGCTGCTGGCCCGCGCCATCCGGGCGGTCTTCGAGGACGGCTCGGTGACCAGCCTCTTCGACGGCGACGCCTGAACCCGTCGCTGCTCACCCGCAGCCGCACGGCGGATAATCTGCCGCGCAGCTAGCAGATTATCTGCACGGCGCCTGATAGTCTGGCGCCGGTTCGTGCCGGTGCTGGTGGATGGAGCAAGCATGGCGGAGACACCGGCCTCGCAGCGCGGGGTGTACGGGATCTCGGTGGCCGCCGAGCTCTCCGGCATCAGCCCGCAGACGCTGCGGCTCTACGAGCGCCGCGGGCTGGTCGCGCCCTCGCGCACCGACGGGGGCACCCGCCGCTACAGCGAGGACGACCTGCGCCAGCTGCAGCGGGTGGCGGAGCTGGTGGAGGCCGGGGTCAATCTGGTCGGGGTCGCCCACATCGTGGAGCTGGAGCAGCACAACGTGCGCCTGCGCCGGAGCAACGACGAGCTCACCTCGGACAACAGCCAGCTGGAGTGCGACAACGCCCGGCTGCGGGCCGAGCGCGGGGACTGAGCCTCCCCGCACGCCCGTCGGTGCGAAGCGGTCGCGGTGGTGCGGTAGGCTTCCCCAGTTGTCTCGGCGAGGGTGACCCGCACGTGCAGGGTCCCGTGATCGACGCGGCTGCGGTCTTGACGACGCACGGCTGTGACGTGTCCACCCCTCGCCGGGCCCCGGACCAGCTGTCGCACCAAGAACCGCACCAAGGAGTCATCGTGGCCGAGAACATCACCCTCAACGCTGAGAAGCGCACCGAGTTCGGCAAGGGTGCTGCCCGCCGCACCCGCAACGCCGGCAAGGTCCCCGCCGTGGTCTACGGCCACGGCACCGACCCCGTGCACCTGGCGCTGCCCGCGCTGGAGTTCGCCCGCGTGCTGCGCGCCCACGGCACCAACGCCGTCATCACCGTCACCGCCGACGGCGAGGAGCACCTGGCGCTGGTGAAGACCGTCGTCGTGCACCCGCTGCGCAACTACATCGAGCACGCCGACCTGCTGGTGATCCGTCGCGGCGAGAAGGTCAACGTCGAGATCCCCGTCACCATCGTCGGCGACCCGGCCCCCGGCGCCCTGGTCACCCAGGACGCCAGCACGGTCGAGGTCGAGGCGGACGTCATGACCATCCCGGAGCAGATCGAGGTGTCCATCGACGGCCGCCCCGTCGGCACGCAGATCGTCGCCAGCGACCTCGCGCTGCCCGAGGGCGCGACCCTGGTCTCCGACCCGGAGATGCTGGTCGTCAACATCGTGGAGGCCCCCTCCGAGGCCGCGCTGGAGGCCGAGCTCGACACCGAGGGCGCCGGCGTGGTGGAGGATGCTCCGGACGAGGGCACCGTGGCCGACGAGGCCCCCGCCGCGGACAACGCCTCCGAGGCCGACCAGAGCTGAGCCTCTCGCTCAACGCAGTCACACCGGCGGCGCGTCTCCCCTTCTGGGGTGGCGCGCCGCTGGTGCGTCCGGCTGACCCCCACACTCCGAAGAGGACCGATGCCCGACCACACTCCCGGACCGCCCGCTGCGGCGCCGGGCCGCCCGAGCGCCCACGCCAGCGCTACCGCGGTCGCCGCGGCCCCGCCCGACCCCGCGCTGCCCGCCATGGTCGTGGGTCTGGGCAACCCGGGACCGTCCTACGCCCGCACCCGCCACAACGTCGGCTTCCTCGTCGCCGACCTGCTCGCGGCCCGGATGAGTGGACGCTTCAGCGCGCACAAGCGCAGCAACGCCGAGGTGGTGGAGGGGCGGCTGGCGAACCGGCGCACCGTGCTCGTCAAGCCGCGCACGTTCATGAACGAGGCCGGCGGCCCGGTGAGCTCGGCGGTCAAGTTCTTCTCGGTCGGGGTGAGCGAGCTGGTGGTGGTGCACGACGACCTCGACCTGGAGCTGGGCACCGTGCGGCTCAAGCGCGGTGGCGGTGAGGGCGGGCACAACGGCCTGCGCTCCATCAGCCGTTCGCTGGGCAGCAAGGACTACCTGCGGGTGCGCGTCGGCATCGGCCGCCCGCCCGGGCGGATGGATCCCGCGGACTACGTGCTCAAGCCGTTCGCGGGCTCCGAGCGCACCGCGGTGGAGCTCGCCGTGGACGACGCCGCCGACGCGGTGGAGCTGCTGCTGGTGCGCAGCCTCACCGACGCCCAGCAGGTGGTGCACGCCCGCTAGCCCCGTCCCTCCCCAGACACGGCACCGCCCCGGTCCGCAGGTGCGGCCGGGGCGGTGCTGTGTCTGGCGGTGCTGTGTGTGCGGGGACTAGCTGACCAGGGCCACCGAGGTGGAGCGGCGCAGCTTGCCCGACGGCGTCTTGGGCACCGAGCCCGGGGCCAGCACCGTGACGTTGCGCGGGCGCACCCCGGTGGCGCTGACCACCGCGGCGGTCACCTCCTTGCGGATGCGCTCCACCTGGGCCTCGTCGGCGTGCTGGTTGCTCTCCAGCACCACGGCGAAGGACTCCCGGCGCTCGCCGGCCTCCATCCGCACGGCCACCACGTTGCCGGCACGCACCCCGGCGACGGTGGCTGCGGCCCGCTCGATGTCGGTGGGGTAGATGTTGCGCCCGCCCATGATGATGACGTCCTTGACGCGGCCACAGACCACCACGTGGCCGTCCTCGGTGACGTAGCCCTCGTCACCGGTGTCCAGCCAGCCCTCGTCGTCGCGGATGTCCTGCGGGCCGTCCACGGTGAGGTAGCCGGGGGTGATCGGCTCGCCGCGCAGCTGCAGCACGCCGACCCCGCGGGTGGGCAGCACGTTGCCCTCCGGGTCGACGGTGCGCACCTCGATGCCCTCCAGCGGCAGACCCAGGCTCGGGAAGCCGCGGGTGTTCTCCCCCGTGGCGGGCTTGGCCACCCGGTCGCGCTCCAGCGCGTCGGTGTCCACCGTGTCCACGATGAGGTCGGTGTCCAGCGGGTGGAAGGAGATGGCCAGGGTGGACTCGGCCATGCCGTAGGCGGGAACCATCGCCGAGGAGCGCAGGCCGAAGCGGGCCCCGGCCTCCAGGAAGCTGAACGCCGCGGCCGGGTCGATCGGCTCGGCGCCGTTGAGCGCGAAGCGCATGGAGGACAGGTCGTACTTGCCGTCCTCCTCCTTGGCCAGGCGCTTGGCGACCACGGCGTAGGCGAAGTTCGGGGCGGCGGTGATGGTGCCCTTGTAGCGGCTGATCAGGTCCAGCCACAGCAGCGGCGAGCGCAGGAAGTCCATCGGGGTGATGGAGATGAGGTCCACGCCCAGGGTCATCGGCACGGTGAGGAACCCGACCATGCCCATGTCGTGGAACAGCGGCAGCCAGCTGACCATGACGTCGTTGCCGTAGTCGAAGTTGGCGCCCTTGGCCATGCCCAGGATGTTGGCGTTGAGGTTGCGGTGGGTGATCCGCACGCCCTTGGGGGTCCCGGTGGAGCCCGAGGTCAGCTGCAGCAGCGCCGTGGCGTCCTCGTCCACCTCGAGCGGGTCCGTGTCCGGGCCGGTGACCAGGTCAGCCATCTCCACCACGGCGACCTTGCGCTCCTCCAGCAGCGGCTTGATGGCGCCGAAGGGCTCGCCGAGCAGGACGACGCTGGCGCCGACCATGTCCAGCACCGTCATGGTCTCCTCGGCCCACACGCCCAGGTCGGTGCGCGGGGTGGGCTGGTGCAGCATGGTGACGCTGGCGCCACGCATCCACGCCGACTGGATCGCCGGGGCGATCTCCACCGACTCACCGGCCAGGATGGTGACTGCGTCACCGGGGCCCACCCCCGCGGCGGCCAGCGCACCGGCGCCCTTGCGGGCCAGCGCGTGGATCTCGCCCCAGCTGCGGCGCAGGGGTGCATCCGGCTCACCGGTGACCATCCCGTTCGGGGAGGTGGCAGCGGTGCGGTACAGGGTCTCGGTAAACGTACTCACGGGTAACACAATAGAGGGCGTTGCCCCAAACCTCTGCAGGGCTCGGCAGGAAACGCGGGCACCGGCCACATTTGCCGGAGCGATACCCTGGGGTGCTGACCACCCGAAAGGACCACTCGTGACCCAGACCCCCTCCGCACCGGCTTCCGAGGAGCGTCTCGCGAGCGACCGTGCCGGGCTGGCAGTGGCCACCGAGGTCGCCCGCAGGCGCACGTTCGCCGTGATCAGCCACCCCGACGCCGGAAAGTCCACGCTCACCGAGGCTCTGGCGCTGCACGCCAAGGTGATCTCCGAGGCCGGTGCCATCCACGGCAAGGCCGGCCGCCGCTCCACCGTCTCCGACTGGATGGAGATGGAGAAGGCCCGCGGCATCTCGGTGACCTCCACCGCGCTGCAGTTCACCTACCGCGACACGGTGATCAACCTCGTCGACACCCCCGGCCACGCCGACTTCTCCGAGGACACCTACCGGGTGCTCACCGCCGTCGACGCCGCCGTCATGCTCATCGACGCCGCCAAGGGCCTGGAGCCGCAGACCCTCAAGCTGTTCCAGGTCTGTCGCCACCGCGGCATCCCGGTGATCACCGTCATCAACAAGTGGGACCGGCCGGGCCAGGCGCCGCTGGAGCTGATGGACGAGATCGAGGAGCGCATCGGCCTCAAGCCCACCCCGCTGCTGTGGCCGGTGGGCATCGCCGGCGACTTCCGCGGCCTGCTGGACCGCACCAACGACTCCTACATCCGCTTCACCCGCACCGCCGGCGGCGCCAAGATCGCCCCCGAGGAGCTGATGGACGCCGAGGCGGCCGCGGCACGCGAGGGCGTGGACTGGGACAACGCCGTGGAGGAGAGCGAGCTGCTGAGCATCAGCGGCGCCGACCACGACCAGGAGCAGTTCCTGGCCGGGCGCACCTCCCCGGTGATCTTCGGCTCGGCGATGCTCAACTTCGGGGTGCACCAGATCCTGGACGCCCTGGTCGACCTCGCTCCCCCGCCGGGTGACCGGCCCGACGTGGACGGTCACCCCCGCCCGGTGACGGCACCCTTCAGCGCGGTGGTGTTCAAGGTGCAGGCGGGCATGGACTCCGCGCACCGCGACCGGCTGGCCTACATCCGGGTGTGCTCGGGCACCTTCGAGCGGGGCATGGTGGTGACCAACGCCGCCACCGGCAAGCCGTTCACCACCAAGTACGCCCAGTCGGTGTTCGGCCGCGAGCGCTCCACGGTGGAGACCGCCTACCCCGGCGACGTGGTGGGCCTGGTCAACGCGCTCACCCTGCGCCCCGGCGACACCCTCTACACCGAGGAGCCGGTGCGCTACCCGCCGATGCCCAGCTTCGCGCCGGAGTTCTTCGCGGTGCTGCGGGCCGACAGCGCCGGCAAGTACAAGCAGTTCCGCCGCGCGGTGGACCAGCTGGACTCCGAGGGCGTGGTGCAGGTGCTGCGCAACGACCTACGCGGCGACGCCTCCCCAGTGCTGGCGGCGGTGGGCCCCATGCAGTTCGAGGTGGTGGCCGCGCGGATGAAGGCCGAGTTCGACGTCGAGGCCAAGATGGAGAACCTGGGCTACTCGCTGGCCCGGCGCACCGACGCGGAGTCGGCCGACGAGCTCAACCGCCAGCGCGGCATCGAGGTGTTCACCCGCAGCGACGGGGTGCTGCTGGCGCTGGTCAGCGACAAGTGGCGCCTGCAGTACATCCAGAAGGAGCACCCCGGGCTCACCCTGGAGCCGCTCGTGGCCGCCGCCGACTGACGGACGTGCCCAGCGCAGGGATCGGCAGCCACCACGTGCGGGCGGTGCTGCAGGGAGTGGTCGAGGACGAGCGGGCCGAGCTGCTCGCCAGTGCCGGCATCGACGGCACCGGGCTCGACGGCACCGGACTCGACGGCACCGGGCTCGACGGCGATGGTGGCCCGCCGGTGGTGTCCACCGAGCAGTTCGCCCGGCTGGTGCGCGGGGTGTGGGACCACCTGGACGACGAGCTGATGGGGCACTGGCCGGTGCCCAGCCGGCGCGGCACCTTCGCCACCATGGGGCTGCTGGCGGTGCACTGCCCCGACCTGCGCACCGCGCTGACCCGGGCCACCGCGTTCTACCACCTCTTTCCCGGTGGGCCGCGGTTTCGGCTGCAGGTGGGTGCGGAGCAGACCCGGCTGGAGCTGGCGCCCGGGCCCGGGGTGTTCCTCACCGAGTCGCTGCTGATGATCTGGCACCGCTTTGCCAGCTGGCTGGTGCGGGCGCCGATCGTGCCGCTGGCGGTGGAGCTGGCCTATCCCCCGCCGGCGCACCGCGGGGAGTACACCCAGCTGTTCGGGGCTCCGGTGGTCTTCGACCAGCCGTGCAGCGCGCTGGTGCTGGACACCGCAGACCTGCACACCTCGGTGCAGCGCGACGAGCGGGCGCTGGCCGGGTTCCTGCGCAGCTCTCCGGCCGACCTGCTGGCCCGCCGCGAGCACGGCACCAGCCGCGCCGCCGCGGTACGCCGGGTGGTGGGTGAGGACCTGGCCGCCACCGGGCTGCTGCCCACGCTGCCGCACGTGGCCGCCCGGCTGGGCTACAGCCCGGCGTCGCTGCGCCGCCACCTCGCCGCCGAGCGCACCTCCTACTCGGCGGTGTGCGACGCGCTGCGCCGTGACCTGGCCACCGCCAGCATCACCGACGCCCACGAGCCGCTGGACGAGCTGGCCGTGCGGCTGGGCTTCTCCGAGGCCAGCGCCCTGCACCGGGCGTTCCGGCGGTGGACCGGGCACTCACCCGGCTCCTACCTGGCCGCGCAGCAGCGCTGAGGGGGCAGCCCCTGAACGAGCAGCACCGCCCCGCGACCAGGGGTCACGGGGCGGTGCTGGTTGCGCGGGGAGAGCTCTAGAACTGCTCGCCGGCCTCGGCCTTGGCGACCAGCAGCGCGGGCGGGGCGAACCGCTCGCCGAAGCGCTCGGCCAGCTCCTTGGCCCGCTCCACCGCCTGCGGCAGCCCGTAGCCGTTGAGGAACTGCAGCACGCCACCGGTCCAGGGGGCGTAGCCGATGCCGAAGATGCTGCCGATGTTGGCGTCGGCGACGGAGTCGATGACCCCTTCCTCCACGCAGCGCACCGACTCCAGGGCCTCCGCGAAGAGGAAGCGGTCCCGGATGTCCTGGCCGGTGAGCTCGGCGCCGCCGTCGGCCTTGCCGAAGTTCTCCGCCAGCCCGGGCCACAGGCGCTTGCCGCCGGACTCGGGGTAGTCGTAGAAGCCGGCGCCCTTGGCCTTGCCCGGGCGGTTGAACTCGTTGACCATCTTGTCGGTCACCGCGAAGCCCGGGTGGTCGGCGCTCATGCCGCTGCTGTCGCCGGTCTCGGCGATGTCGGCCAGGGTCTGCTTGCGGATGGCCAGCATCAGCGTCATGGACACCTCGTCGGACACCGCCAGCGGGCCCACCGGCATACCGGCCTTGAGGGCCTCGGTCTCGATGCGCGCCGCGGGCACGCCCTCGCCCAGCAGGGCCTGGCCCTCGCTGGTGAAGGTGCCGAACACCCGGGAGGTGAAGAACCCGCGGGCGTCGTTGACCACGATGGGCGTCTTGCCCAGCGCGAGCACGGTGTCGAAGGCGAAGGCCAGCGTCTCGTCGCTGGTCTTCTCGCCACGGATCAGCTCGACCAGCTGCATCTTGTGCACCGGGGAGAAGAAGTGCATGCCGACGAACTTGGCCGGGTCCGGCACCGCCGAGGCCAGCCCGGTGATGGGCAGGGTGGAGGTGTTGGAGGCGATGGTGGCCTCCGGTGCCGCGGCGGCGACCTTGTTGTGCACCTCGGCCTTGACCTTGCGGTCCTCGAACACAGCCTCGATCACCAGGTCGCAGCCGGCCACCTGGGCGGCGTCGTCCACGGGGGTGACCAGGGCCAGGGTGGCGTCGCGCTTGTCCTGGGCCAGGCGGCCCTTGGCCACCTTGGCGTCCAGAATGTCGGCGCCGTGCTTCTTGCCGCGCTCGGCGGCCTCCAGGCTGGCGTCGACCAGGACGACCTCGATGCCCCGGGTGGAGGCGACGTGGGCGATGCCCGCACCCATCATGCCGGCGCCGATGACACCGATCTTGCTGGGCGTGCGCTTGGCCGGGCCGTCGGGCCGCGAGCCGCCGCCGTTGATCTGGTTGAGCTGGAAGAAGAACGCGCTGATCATGTTCTTGGAGATCTGCCCGGCGGCGAGCTCGGCCAGGTAGGCCGTCTCCACCCGCAGGGCGGTGTCCACGTCGACGTTCATGCTCTCCACGGCGGCGGAGACGATCGCCTCGGGGGCGGGCTGGGTGCCGTGGGTCTTCTTGCGCAGCATGGCCGGGATGGCAGCCATCATCATGCCGGCGTCGCGCACGCTGCCGCCGGGGATCTGGTAGCCCTTGGCGTCGAAGGGCTGGGCGCTGGTGGGGTTGTCCTTGATCCAGGCCTTGGCCGCGGTGAGCAGCTCCTCCGGCGTCTCCACCAGCTCGTGCAGCAGGCCCGCCTGCTGGGCCTTCTCCGGGGTGAGCTGGCGGCCCTCGGTGAGCAGCGGCAGCGCCGCGGCCAGGCCGATGAGCCGGACGGTGCGGACCACGCCGCCGCCACCGGGCAGCAGGCCCAGGGTGACCTCGGGCAGGCCCAGCTTGATCTTGGGGTTGTTCACCGCGATGCGGCGGTGGCAGGACAGCGCGATCTCCCAGCCGCCACCGAGGGCGGCGCCGTTGATCGCGGCGACCACGGGCACGCCCATGGTCTCGATGGCCCGCAGGTGGCCCTTCATCT
This sequence comes from Rhodococcus sp. Z13_19A, assembly GCF_058133575.1. Lineage (NCBI taxonomy): Bacteria > Bacillati > Actinomycetota > Actinomycetes > Mycobacteriales > Nocardiaceae > Rhodococcus > Rhodococcus sp. Z13_19A. The sequence goes on along the minus strand of NZ_JBYUNN010000002.1, from coordinate 337,053 downwards.
CGTTGCCGCCCGCGGCGAAGTCCTGGGCGGTCTCCGGGGTGACCTTGATGAGCTCGTTGAGGTCACCGCCGGCGAAGAAGGTCTTCTTGGCCGAGGTGATGACGATGCCGGTGACCTGCTCGCGCTCGGCGGTGAGCCGCTCGACGGTCTCCTTGAGCGAGCTGCGGAACAGCGCGTCCATGGTGTTCGCGGAGCGGCCCGGGGCGTCCAGGGTGAGGGTGACGACACCGTCGGCGTCGCGGTCGTACTTGATAGCCGAGCTGTCAGTGTTCACAGATTCGCTGGTCATGGTGGGTCAGACCCTCTCGATGATGGTGGCGATGCCCATGCCGCCGCCGACGCAGAGCGTGGCGAGGCCGCGACGGAGCTGGCGGCGCTCCAGCTCGTCGGCGAGGGTCATCAGGATCATGGCGCCGGTGGCGCCCAGGGGGTGGCCCATGGCGATGGCGCCACCGAGCACGTTGACCTTGGCCGGGTCGAGGTCGAGGTCGCGCTGGAACTTCAGCACCACCGAGGCGAAGGCCTCGTTGATCTCGAACAGGTCGATGTCGTCGGCGGTGAGGCCGGCGCGCTGCAGTGCCTTGCGGGCGGCCGGGGCCGGTCCGGTGAGCATGATGGTGGGCTCGCTGCCGATGACGGCGGTGGCGACGATGCGCGCCCGCGGGGTCAGGCCCAGGTCGCGGCCGGCCTGCTCGTTGCCGATCAGCACCGCGGCGGCACCGTCGACGATGCCCGAGGAGTTGCCGCCGGTGTGCACGTGGTTGATGCGCTCCACCTGCGGGTAGCGGTCGATGGCCACGGTGTCGAAGCCGATGGCGCCCTGGTCGGCGAAGGCCGAGCGCAGCTTGCCCAGGATCTCCGGGGTGGTGCCGGGGCGGACGGTCTCGTCGCGGTCGAGCAGCAGGGTGCCGACGCGGTCGCGCACGGCCACCACGGAGCGGTCGAAGTGGCCCGCGGCCCAGCCGGCGGCGGCACGCTCGTGCGACTGCGCGGCGTAGGCGTCCACGTCGTGGCGGCTGAAGCCCTCGAGGGTGGCGATGAGGTCGGCGCCGATGCCCTGGGGCACGAAGTTCGCCTTGAGGTTGGTCTCCGGGTCGGCGAACCAGGCGCCACCGTCGGAGGCCATCGGGACGCGGGACATGGACTCCACGCCGCCGGCGACCACGAGGTCCTCGAAGCCGGAGGCGACCTTGGCGGCGGCCAGGTTCACGGCCTCCAGGCCGGAGGCGCAGAAGCGGTTGAGCTGCACACCGGCGACGCTCTCGTCCCAGCCGGCGACCATGACGGCGGTGCGGGCGATGTCCGCGCCCTGCTCGTCCACCGGGGACACGACGCCGAGGACGACGTCGTCGACCCGGGAGGTGTCCAGGTCGTTGCGCTCGGCGAGCGCGGAGAGCACGCCCGCGGTGAGGGTGACGGGCTTGACGCCGTGCAGGGCGCCCTTCTTGCCCTTGCCGCGTGGGGTGCGCACGGCGTCGTAGATGAACGCCTGGGGAGCGCCGGACGAACCTGACATGGAGCCTCCAAAGAAGAGAACAAACGAGTCAGCAGTCGCGCTGACCGGCACGATGTTACTGCCCGGTAGCTAAGGATCCCCTGACCGCAGCGCTCGTCCTGGGTGGCCGCATCGCTCACTCCCCTACGCTCGCTGACGTGGCGCGCTGGCGAGTGGGACGGGTGGGCCTCGTCGTGCTGGGGTGCGCGCTGGTGGGGTTCGCGCTGGTGGGGTGCGCCGCGCCTGACGGGTCCGCACCGGCCGTGCCGTCCTCGTCCAGCGTCGCCCCCACGCCGGCCCCCACCACCAGCGCCCCTTCCACCAGTGCAGCGTCGCCCTACGTCGACCGCGTGCAGTGGGTGGACACCGCCAAGGGCCGCACGCTGCGCGTGTACCCCAGCGCCGCCGGTCGCGCCGCGGCCAGCACCGCCGCACGCACCGCGGCCTGGGCGGAGGTGGTGGCCGCGGCGCCGGCGGCCGACAGCGCATCGATGCACGACCAGTTCCGCTGCCACTGGGAGCTCGCGCGAGTGTTCGAGCCGGCCAAGCCCTCGTGGAACCTCGAGCAGTGGCGCCCCGACGTGGGCTACCGCGCCACCGTGGACGCCGAGTGCAACCCCGGCGGTCCGGAGTAGCGCCCGCTCCGTTTCCGGAGGAGCGACACTTGCGGACGGGCCGCTAGCCGGCTGCAAGTGCGCCGCAACCACCGCGCCGCACCGTGGTGGACATGACCACCACCCACCCCCAGCCCCTGCCCCCCGACGCTGTCGCCGAGCTCCGCGGATCGGTCCGCGGCCGGCTGCGCTACCCGCACGACCCTGACTACGACCACCTCGTCACCGGCCACAACCGGGCGGTGACCCACCAGCCCTTGGTGGTGGTGGAGCCCGCCGAGCCCGCCGACGTCGCCGCCGCCGTCGCGGTGGCCACCCGCCACGGGCTCGCGGTCACCACCCAGACCACCGGCCACGGAATCACCGCCCCGGCGGTGGGCGGGCTGCTGCTGCTCACCCACCGGCTGGACACCATCGACGTGGACCCCGTGGCCGGTGCCGTCACCGTGGGCGCGGGCACCACCTGGGGCCCGGTGCTCGACGCCTGCGACGCCGTCGGGCTGGCCCCGGTGGGCGCCACCTACCCCACGGTCGGCGTCGTCGGCTTCACCCTGGGCGGCGGCATCGGCCCGCTGGCCCGCCCGCGCGGCTTCGCCGCCGACCACGTGCTCGCCATGCAGGTGGTCACCGCCGACGGCATGGTCCGCACCGTCGACGCCGCGCAGCACCCGGACCTGTTCTGGGCGCTGCGCGGCGGCAAGACCGGCCTGGGTGTGGTCACCGCGCTCACCCTGGCCCTGCAGCCCGCGCCCCGCCTGCACGCGGGCACCGCCTGGCTGCCCGCCGAGCAGGTCACCGCCGGGCTGGCCGGCTACCTGGCGTGGACCCGCAGCGCGCCGGAGTCGGTGAGCTCCTCGGCCACCGTGCTGCACCTGCCCGACCTGCCCGCACTGCCCCCACCCCTGCGCGGCCAGCACGTGCTGCAGCTGCAGCTCTGCCACGACGGCACTCCCGAGACCGGCGCGCGGCTGGTGGAGCAGCTGCTGGCCGGACACACCCCGGTGCTGGCGACCTTCGGCGAGCACAGCTCCGCCAGCCTGGCCGCCCAGCAGGCGGAGGGCGCCGAGCCCATGCCGTCCTGGCAGCGCGGCCGCCTGCTGCACGGAGTGGACAGCGCCACGGCCCGCGACACCGTCGTGCAGGCCGTCACCGAGCCGATGCAGGACCCGGCCAGCCCGCTGATGGCGGTGGAGCTGCGCCACCTCGGCGGGGCGCTGCGCCACGAGCCGGCCGGCGGCAACGCGGTGGGCGGCCGGCAGGCGGAGTACCTGGTGAGCGTGCTGGGTGTGCCGGTGCCCGAGCTCTTCGCCACCGCCGTGCCCGCTGCCGCCGATGCGCTGCTGGCCGGGCTGGGCCGTTACGACTGCGGCACGCAGCTGAACTTCCACGGCCCCGTCGACGACGCGCACCCGCTGAGCGACGCCTGGCCACCGGCGGTGCACGCCCGGCTGACCGAGCTGCGCCACCGACTCGACCCCACCGGCACCTTCGCCTGATCCCCCAGACCGCTCCCGGACAAGGACCTCATCATGAGCACGTTGCTGAGCAGGCTCGGACGGGCCTGCGCCCTGCACCCCTGGCGGACCGTCGCAGCCTGGGTGGTGGTGCTCGTCGCTGCCCTCGGGGCGGCCGTCCAGCTGGGCGCCGCCCCGCACGACAACTACGACACCCCCGGCACCGAGTCGACCGCGGCCACCGCCTTCCTGCGGGAGAGCTTCCCGCAGTCCGCCGGGGACGAGGCCCGCGTCGTCCTGCACCGCGCTGGGGCACCGCTGGAGGCCGCCACGGTCGAGCAGGTGCGCGAGCGCACCGCCACCCTCGATGGCGTCAGCACCGTGAGCCCGCGCTGGTCGGCCGACGGGCGCACCGCGCTGCTGGTGGTGCAGTACTCCATCCCGGTCACCGACTTCGCCGGCACCGAGGGGGTGGACGCGCTGCGCGCGGCCGCTGCGCCCGCCACCGACGCCGGGGTGCAGGTGGAGCTGGGTGGGCTGGTGGCCGAGGACGCCCAGGAAGGGGGCAGCTCCGCCGAGATGATCGGCCTGGCCGTCGCCGCGGTGGTGCTGCTGCTGGCCTTCGGCTCCGTGCTCGCCGCCGGGCTCCCCCTGCTGGTGGCCCTGTTCGGGCTGGGGGTGGGCTCGGCCGGCATCACCCTGCTGGCCGCGGTCACCGACATCAGCACCTCTGCCCCGTTCGTCGCCGCCATGGTGGGCATCGGGGTGGGCATCGACTACGCGCTGCTGCTGCTCACCCGGTTCACCGAGCACCTGCACGAGGGCCGGGCCCCGGTGGACGCTGCCGCCGACGCCAACGCCGAGGCGGGGACCTCGGTGGTGTTCGCCGGGGCCACGGTGCTGCTGTCGCTGCTGGGCCTGGGGCTCAGCGGGTTGCCGGTGTTCACCTCCTTCGGCTACGCCACCGGGCTGGTGGTGCTGTGCGTGGTGCTCACCGCCATCACCCTGGTCCCCGCGCTGTGCGGGGCGGCCGGGCACCGGTTGCTGGGCCGGGCCGGGCGTCGCCGCGCCCGCGCCGGCACCACCCCGCTCTCGGCGCGCTGGGCCGTGCGGGTGAGCCGCCGCCCGGTGGCGTGGGGCCTGGCGGCGCTCACCCTGCTGCTGCTGCTGGCCGCGCCCGCGCTGGCCATGCGCACCTGGCCGCAGGACGCCGGCAGCGGGCTGGACTCCCAGACCACCCGGCGGGCCTACGACCTGGTGGAGGCGGGCTTCGGGCCCGGCGCCAACGGGCCGCTGGTGGTGGCCGTCGACCTGCGCGACGGCCGGAGCGAGCGGGTGGCGCAGACGGTCACCGCGCTGCAGAGCACCCCCGGGATCGCCCAGGTGGCCCCGCCGGTGCTGAACCAGGCGGGCACCGCGGCGCTGGTGCAGGTGCAGCCGAGCACCAGCCCGCAGGACCCGGCCGCGGCGGCGCTCATCCGCCACCTGCGCGCGGACGTGCTGGAGCCGGGCGTGAAGGTCACCGGCACCACCGCGGTGTTCGCCGACATCGCCGACAAGCTGGCGGTCCGGCTGTGGGTGGTGATCAGCTTCGTGGTGGCGGTGTCGGTGCTGGCGCTGGTGGTGGTGTTCCGCTCGGTGCCGATCGCGCTGAAGGCTGCCGCGCTGAACCTGCTGAGCGTCGGCGCCGCCTACGGAGTGCTCACCATGGTGTTCCAGTGGGGCTGGGGCGCCACCCTGCTCGGGCTGCCGCACGCCACGCCGGTGTCCACCTGGGTGCCGATCCTGCTGTTCACCGTGCTGTTCGGGCTGTCCATGGACTACGAGGTGTTCCTGGTCTCGCGCATCCGCCGGGAGTGGCTGCGCACCGGGGACGCGGCCGGCAGCGTGCACCGCGGCATCGGCGCCACCGGGCGGGTGATCACCTGCGCGGCGCTGATCATGGTGTCGGTGTTCCTGGCCTTCGCCACCGACACCGACCTCACCGTGAAGATGGTGGGCGTGGGCATGGCCACCGCCATCGCGGTGGACGCGACGGTGGTGCGGATGGTGCTGCTGCCGTCGGTGATGGTGCTGCTCGGCGAGCGGGCCTGGTGGCTGCCGGCCTGGCTGGACACCCGGCTTCCCGGGCAGCGCAAGCCCCTGCGACCTGCGGAAAGGGCTCGATCGGAGACGCCGACGACCGTACCCTCCTGAGGGTGGTGCGGGTCAGCATCTTCGGCACGGTGCGCGCCGAGCTCGACGGGACTCCCGTCGAGCTCGGCGGTCCGCGCCAGCGCGCGGTGCTGGGGCTGCTGGTGGCGGCGGGCCGCCGGGTGGTCTCCGCCGACCGCTTCCTGGACGACCTGTGGGCGGGCCACCCGCCGCCCAAGGCCAGCGGCGCCCTGCAGGCCTACATCTCCCACCTGCGCAAGCGGCTGGAGCCCGACCGGCCGCGGCGACGCCCTGCGGCGGTGATCGTCAGCGCTGCGCCGGGCTACCTGCTCGCGCTGCCCACCGAGTCGGTGGACGCCTGGCACTTCCAGGCGCTGCTGGCCCGCGCTGGCGAGGTCACCGACGCGCACCAGGTGACCGCGCTGGTGGAGCAGGCGCTGGCGCTGTGGACCGACGAGCCCTACGCCGCCTACCCGGACCAGCCCTGGGCCGCCGCGGAGGCGCGGCGCCTGGGCGAGCTGCGCGCGAGCGCGGTGGAGCTGCGGGCCACCGCGGGGCTGCAGCTGGGGCGCTCCGCGCAGCTGGTGGCGGCCGACCTCGCCCAGCACGTGCGGGCCCACCCGTTGCGCGAGCAGGCGGTGCACGCCCTGGCCACGGCCCTGTACCGGGCCGGACGGCAGGGTGAGGCGCTGGCCGAGCTGAGCTCGCTGCGCAGCCGGCTGGTGGCGGAGCTGGGCGTGGACCCCAGCCCCGCGGTGCGCGCGCTGGAGGCGGACATCCTCGCCCACGCCGAGCACCTGCAGGTCCCCGTCCCGCCGGCCCCGCCCGCGGCCGCCCGCGTCGTCCCGCCGGCCCCGCCCGCGGTGGCGCGCCGCTCCGGGGCGGGCTTCGTCGGCCGGCACGCCGAGCTGGCCCGGCTGCGGCGCGCGGCCGAGCAGGCGCGCGACCGGCTGGCGGTGGTGTGGGTGTGCGCCGAGGCCGGGTTCGGCAAGTCCGCGCTGGTGGAGCGGTTCTGCGACGAGTCGGCGGCGACGGCCACCGTGGTGCGGGGCCGCTGCGCCGAGGTGGACGGTGCGCCGGCCGGCTGGGCGTGGCGGGAGGTGCTGCGGTCGCTGGACGGTGCCGAGGCCAGCACCCCCTTCGAGCTGGCCTCGGCGCTCACCGGGGCGCTGGCCGGGCGCAGCGCCGGGGGGCCGGTGGTGGTGGCCGTGGACGACCTGCACCGCGCCGACGGGGAGACCCTGCAGATCTTTCGCCACCTCGCCCACCAGGGGCAGCCCGGCCTGCTGCTGGTGGCCACCTTCCGCGGTGAGGAGGTCTCCGCCGAGCTGGGCGCCACCTTCGCCGCCGTCGCCGACCGCACCGTCGACCGCATCGAGCTGGGCGGTCTGGAACCGGCCCCGGCCCAGCGGCTGCTGCAGGAGCTGGTGGGCGAGGCGCTGCCCGCGGCGACGTGGCGGTCGCTGGTGGAGCGCTCCGCGGGCAGTCCGCTGTTCCTGCGCCAGCTGGGTCGGCTGGTGGCCGCCGAGGGTGCCGAGCAGGCCCTGCACGAGCTGCCCTCGGCCATCCGCGACCTGCTGCAGCGCCGCATCGCCCGGCTGCCCCCGGCCACGGTGGAGCTGTTGTCGCGGGCGGCGGTGCTGGGCCGCGACATCGACCTGGACCTGCTGCTGGAGGTGGAGGCCACCCAGCTGCCCCGCCCGGCCACCGCCACCGTGCTGGAGGAGCAGGTGGTCGACGGCCTGGACGCGGGCGTGGTGGCCGGGCTGCTGCAGGTGCCCGCCCCCGGCGAGGTGCGCTTCACCCACGCCCTGGTCCGCGACGCCCTCTACGAGCGGCTGGCTCCCATCCGCCGCAGCCGCCTGCACCAGTCGGTGCTCGCCCTGCTGGAGACCCGCCACCCCGACCGGGTGGAGGCCCTGGCCCACCACAGCGCCGCGGCCCTGGACGCCCGGGTGGCCGGACGCGCCGTCGGGCACCTGGGCGCCGGGTGCGAGCGGGCGATGGAGCACGGGGCGTTCGACGAGGCGATCCGGCACGCCCGCGCCGCCCTGCAGGCCCACGAGCTGGCGCACACCCCGGCCCCCGCGCGCTTCGCGGTGCAGCGCCACCTGGTGCACGCCCTCGCCGCGCACGGCGAGCTGGCGCTGGCGCGGCAGGAGCGGGCCCGGGCGGTGCAGTGGGCGCAGCAGCACGGCGGGCCCCGCGACGTGGCCCGGGCCCTGGTGTGGCAGGCGCCGACGGTGTGGACCATCCGTGAGCTGTCCCTGCTGGACGAGACCGTGGTGGCTCAGCTGGAGCGGGCCGTGGCCGTGGTCACCGAGCCGAGTCCGCTGCGGGTGGACCTGCTGGCCAGCCTGGCGCTGGAGACGGAGAGCACTCGGTTGTTCCGCCGGGCGGAGCAGTGCTCGGCCGAGGCGGTGGAGCTGGCCACCCGGCTGGGCGACCCGGTGCTGCTGTGCCGGGCGCTCAACGCCCGCTACCTGGTGGCCTTCCCACCACGGCCGGCCGGACAGCTGCGGGCGGTGGGCGAGCAGCTGCTGGCGGTGGCGCAGGAGGCGGGGCTGCTGACCTACCAGGCGGTGGCCCACCACGTGCTGTTCGGCGCCGCGGCCGACGCCGGCGACCTGGAGCTGGCCGCCGAGCACGTGGCGCACGCGACGCGCTCGGGCAGCGCCGGACAGCTGCCGCTGCTGCTGGCGGTGGCCGCGATGTTCTCCGGCGCGGTCGCGCTGACCCGCGGCGACCTGGACGCGGCCAGGGACACCTACGCGGCGACGGCCCAGCAGCTGCAGGCGTCGGGGGATCCCAACGGGGTGGCGATGGACGTGGTGCTGCGCTTCACGGTGGCCCACGCCGCCGGGGACTGTGCCGACTTCGTCGAGGAGCTGACCAGCTGGCTGGAGCTGCGCCCGCGGGGGGTCAACGACATGGTGGTGACCGCGCTGCTGGACGCGGGCCGGCTCGAGCAGGCGCAGGCGGTGTGGGACCCGGCGCTGCCGGTGCTGCACGACTACCTGTGGCTGTACTTCGCCGGGCTGCGGGCCGACAACGCTGCCCGCCTGGCCCACCCCGCGGCCTGCGCGGAGTGGTACGCCCAGCTGCTGCCGTGGGCCGGGCACCTCGCCGGCATCCAGGGCGGTGCGGCCACCCTGGGCCCGGTGGACCTGTACCTGGCCAAGCTGGCGGGGGCGCGGGGCGACGCTGCCGCCAGCGCGCGCCACGCCGCCGACGCGGCGGCCCTGGCCGACAAGCTCGGCGCCGCGCACTGGGCTCGCCAGGCGCGTGCCCTGCTCTGACCACCCGGGGGGCGGGGCAGGGGCCGCGACGCAGAACGGCCCCGCAACCCTCGAAGGGGTGCGGGGCCGTCCAGCCGGCGGAGCAGGTCAGGCGTTGACCGGCTCGCGCTCGTCATCGGTCTGCAGGTGCGGGCGGTCGAGCTTCTCGCCCTCCACGTCAATGTTGGGCAGGATCCGGTCGAGCCACCGGGGGATCCACCAGGCCTTCTCCCCGAGCAGGTACATCACCGCGGGGATGAGCATCATCCGCACCACGAAGGCGTCCAGGAAGACCGCCACCGCCAGCGCGAAGCCCATCGACCGGATGATCGGCTCGTCGATGAGCACGAACGCGCCGAACACCGCGATCATGATGACCGCCGCGGCGGCCACCACCCGGGCGCTGCTGCGGAAGCCGTCCACCACGGCCTCCCGCGGGGAGTAGCCGTGCACGTGCGCCTCCCGCATCCGGGTCACCAGGAACACCTGGTAGTCCATCGCCAGCCCGAACACCAGCCCGATGAGGAAGATCGGCATGAAGCTGATGATGGGCTGTCCCTCGACCAGGCCGAACGCGCCGTCCTGGAAGATCCAGACGGTGGCGCCCAGGGTGGCCAGCACCGACAGCACGAACCCGAGGGTGGCGGTCAGCGGCACCAGCAGGGAGCGGAACACCAGGGTGAGCAGGATGAACGCCAGGCCCACCACCACCGAGAGGTAGATCGGCAGGGCGTCGGCCAGCTGCTCGGAGACGTCCACCGCGATGGCCGTCAGGCCGGTGACGCCGATGACGGTGCCGGTGCGCTGCTCCACTCCGGCCTGGCCCTCCCGCAGGTCGGTCAGCAGGTTCTCGGTCTCGGTGTCGGCCGCGCCCTTGGTCGGGGTGACCATGATCTGGGCACCGGTGCCCTCGGGGTTGCTGGCCACCAGCTGGGCGTTGGTGACGCCCGACTGCTCGCCGGCCCAGGTGGCGACCTGGGCGAAGGCGGCGGTGCGCTGGCCGGGGTCGTCGATGCCGCGACCGTCCACCACGATCAGCAGCGGAGCGTCGCGGCCGGGACCGAAGGCGTCGGCGATCAGGTCGGTGGCCTGCCGCTGGGTGGTGTCGGACGACGCGGTGGAGTCGCTGGGCAGGGCCAGGTGCAGGCCCTGCAGCGGAACGGCCAGGGCACCGAGCGCCACCACGCCGATCAGCAGCGCCGCGACGGGCGCCTTGCCGACGAGGCGCGCCCAGCGCACCCCGTTGTTGAGCACAACGCCGTCGTCCTCGCGCTTGGGCTGGTACTTGCGCACCGTGCCGCCGAACGCCTTGGACTTGAGCATGCCGAGCAGGGCCGGCAGCAGGGTCAGCGCCAGCAGCACCGCCACGAACACCGCGGCCGCCGCGGCCACACCCATGGTGGTGAGGAACGGGATCCGCACCACCGACAGCGCGGCCAGCGCGATCAGCACCGTGAGGCCGGCGAACACCACGGCGGAGCCGGCGGTGCCCACCGCGATGCCGGTGGCGTGCCGGCGGTCGTCGGTGTGCTCGAGCTCGCTGCGGTAGCGGGCCAGGATGAACAGCGTGTAGTCGATGCCCACGGCCAGGCCGATCATGATGGCCAGCATCGGGGTGGTGGAGCCGACCTCGGTGAACGCGGTCATCGCGTAGATGCCGGCGGCGCTCAGGCCCACGCCCCACAGGGCGGTGATGATGGGCAGCCCGCCACCCACCAGGGAGCCGAAGGTGAGCACCAGCACGATGAGCGCCACGGCCACGCCGATCAGCTCGGAGGTCATGCTGATCTCGGTCATGCCGGTGGTGCCGGTGCCGTTGGCCTCCACGGTCAACCCGCTGCCGCGGGCGGTGTCCAGCACCGAGAACAGCTCGTCGATGGTGGTCGGCTCGACGTCGGCCACGGTGGCCACGTCCAGGTCGAAGGAGATGGTGCCCACCCGACCGTCCGGCGACAGCGGGGACAGCGCCTGGGCGTTGGCCTGGGCCTGCTCCGGGGACAGCCCGGCCTGGCCGGCGGCGGCGACGATCTTCTCGGTCTGCGCCGCGGCGGCCTGCACCGGGTTGACCACCGGGGCCTCGGCCGGCACCTGCGGCAGGCCCTTGAGGTCGGCGACGAGGGCGTCCACGGCCTGGGCGTAGGTCGGCTCTGCCAGCTGGTGGCCGTCCGGCGCGGCGACGACGACCTTGACCGAGGCGGTGTCGAAGGCGTCCTTGGCCCCGGGGAACAGCTGGGACTGCAGGTCAGCTGCCTGCTCCGAGGGGATGCCCGGGATGGAGAAGGAGTCGGTCATGGGCTTGGACGACGTTGCGGCGAAGCCGGCGATGGCCACCATGGCGATGAGCCAGGCGACCAGGAAGAGCGGCCACCGCCGATAGGCGGTCTGGCCGAGGCGGTAGAGCAGGGTAGCCATGCGGGTTCTCCTGAGGAGTCAGACGGGGCACCGGGTGGCCGGTGCCGACAGCGGCGGGTCAGCTCAGCAGCTCACGAGCCCCCCTCAGCGCCTTCTCGAAGGCCTCCACGAGCGTGCCGTCGTCCTGGGCCAGCCAGTTCTCCATCGCGGCATCGAGGATGGCCCCCACCAGGCGGACCGCGAGCACCGTCCGTGGGCCGTCGAAGGCGTCGCCGTCGCGGGCCCGGATCGCCGCCACCGTCTGGGCGCTCAGTGCGGCCATCCGCTCGTAGCACAGGGTCAGCAGGCGGGGGTTGCTGATGATCACCCGCTTCATCCGCTCCACCTGCGCGCGGGTGATGTCCAGCGGCCCGAGGATCTCGCCGCCGAGCAGCAGCAGGTCCTCCATCAGGTCGCTGCCGCGACGCTCGGAGAGGGTGACCAGGACGTCGCTGGTCAGCTCAGGGGCGGTGCCGAGGACCGCGTCGGCCTTGCCGGGGAAGTAGTTGAACAGGGTGCGGCGGGAGACCCCGGCGAGCTCGGCGAGGTCGTCCATGGTGAAGCCGTCGAAGCCACGCTCGTCGGTGAGCTGCTGGGCGCACATCCACACCCGGTACCCGGTCTGCGTGCGACGCCGCAGCACGGTCTTTGCACTCTGCCCCATAGAGTGCAGTCTTGCAGGCGTCCGTCTCGTTGCCCACGAAAACGACCGTGACGTGCATCTCCGTGGGCTTCGTCACTGGCGCCCGAGTCGGCACAGTCGAGGGCAGGGTCCCTCGAACGCTGGATCACTCGAACGCCGGTTCACTCGAATGCGGCGGCGAGCTCCATCCACTTCTCCTCGGCGGCTTCCTTCTCCGCCTGCACGGCCTTGAGCTGCACCCCGAGGTCGGCGAGCCGACCGGCGTCGGTGGTGGCCTCGGCCAGCTGGGCGTGCAGCGCACGCTCCTTCTCGTCCAGCTTGCTCACTGTGCGCTCCACCTTGCTCAGCTCCTTGCGGGCGGCGCGCAGCGTGGCGGCGTCGGGCCGGCTGCCACCGGCGCTGGTGGTGCCGCCGAGGTTGGCCGGCTGGCCGGGGTTGTCGCTGAGGTCGGCGGCCCGGCGCTCCAGGTACTCGTCGATGCCGCGCGGCAGGTTGGTCAGCTTGCCGTCGCCGAACAGCGCCCACACCGAGTCGCACACCCGCTCGGTGAGGTAGCGGTCGTGGCTGACCACCACCATGGTGCCCGGCCAGGAGTCCAGCAGGTCCTCCAGCTGCTGCAGCGTGTCGATGTCCAGGTCGTTGGTCGGCTCGTCCAGCAGCAGCACGTTGGGCTCGGCCATCAGCACCCGGGTGAGCTGCAGCCGGCGGCGCTCGCCGCCGGAGAGGTCGCCCACCGGCACCCGCTGCCGCGCCGGGGCGAAGCCCAGCCGCTCGGCCAGCTGCGCGGCGGACATCTCCTTGTCGCCCAGGGTGACGTACTTGGCGACGTCCTCCACCGCGTCGAGCACCCGCATGTCCAGGGGCAGGTCGTCCAGCTCCTGGCGCAGCCAGCCCAGGTGCACGGTCTGGCCCTGGATGCGCTTGCCGGCGGTGGGCTCCACCTCGCCGCCGAGCATCCGCAGCAGGGTGGTCTTGCCGGAGCCGTTCACCCCGACCAGGCCGATGCGGTCGCCCGGGCCGAGCCGCCAGGTGAGGTCGTGCACCAGCTCACGGCCGTCCGGGGTCTGCACGTTGACGTGCTCGAGCTCGAGCACCACCTTGCCCAGGCGGCGGGCGGCGAAGGAGGCCAGCGCCACCCGGTCGCGCGGGGGCGGCACGTCGGCGATGAGCGCCTCGGCCGACTCGATGCGGTACTTGGGCTTGGAGGTGCGGGCCGGGGCGCCGCGGCGCAGCCAGGCCAGCTCCTTGCGGGCCAGGTTCTGGCGGCGCTCCTCGGCGGCGTCAGCCTGGCGGGTGCGCTCGGCACGGGCGAAGACCCAGTCGGCGTAGCCGCCCTCGTAGGTCTCCACCTTGCCGCCCACCACCTCCCAGGTGCGGGTGGCCACGGTGTCCAGGAACCAGCGGTCGTGAGTGACGACGACGAGGCTGGAGCGGCGGCCCTTGAGGTGCTCGGCCAACCACTGCACGCCCTCCACGTCGAGGTGGTTGGTGGGCTCGTCCAGCACCAGCAGGTCCAGGTCCTGCACCAGCGCGGCGGCCAGGGCGACCCGGCGGCGCTCGCCACCGGAGAGGCCGTCGATGGGGGTGTCCACGCCCAGGGCGTCCACCCCGATGCCGTGCAGCACGTTGCGGATGCGGGAGTCACCGGCCCACTCGTGCTCGTCCACGCCGAGCGGGGCGAGCACCACCTGGCCGATGGTGGAGCCCGGGGGCAGCACGCCACGCTGGGTGACCACGGCCTGGCGCAGGCCGCCGGTCTGGCTGACCCGGCCGGAGTCGGGCTGCTCGAGCCCGGTGAGCACCTCCAGCAGGGTGGTCTTGCCGCCCCCGTTGAGGCCGACGACGCCGATGCGCTCGCCGGAGGCCACGCCCAGGGACACCTTGTCCAGCAGCGGCTTGACGCCGTAGGTCTTGGACACCTGTTCCAGGTTGACCAGGTTCACGGGTTGGGCCATCAGCTGTGCGCTCCGGTGCTCGATCGAGTTCGTGGATCAGGATTTCGGGGGCCGGCGGGGTTGGGGCCAGCATGGTGTGTGGGCAGCACCCTGGCGCCGGCGACGGGCCCGGCGGCCACCCGCACGGTGCGGCACACGCCGGCTCCGGCGAGCTCGGCGCTCACCCGCACGGCGGCGTCGGCGTTGACGCAGAGGAAGGCGCAGGTGGGCCCGGAGCCGGAGACGATGCCGGCCAGGGCACCGGCCTCGGTGCCCGCGCGCAGGGTGCGGCGCAGGCTCGGGCGCAGCGAGAGCGCGGCGGCCTGCAGGTCGTTGGCCAGCAGCGGGGCCAGGGCCAGGGCGTCGCCGGCGGCCAGGGCGTGCATCAGCGGCTGCACGTCGCCCACCCGCGGCTGCGCGCCCGTCGCCCGCAGCCGGTCCAGCTCGGCGTACACCGCCGGGGTGCTCAGGCCCTCGTGGTCCAGCGCCAGCACCCAGTGGAAGGTGTTGCGCGCCAGCACCGGGAGCAGCTGCTCGCCGCGGCCGGTGCCCATCGCGGTGGCCCCGTGCAGGGCGAAGGGGACGTCGCTGCCCAGCTGGGCGGCCAGCGCGGCCAGCTCCTCGCGGCTGACGTCGCTGCCCCAGAGGGTGGCCAGGGCCAGCAGGGTGGCCGCGGCGTCGGCGCTGCCGCCGGCCATGCCCCCGGCCACCGGGATGCCCTTGGTGAGGGTGATCTCGGCCTCGGCCGGGTGGTGAGTGGTGCGGGCCAGCAGCTGGGCGGCCTGCCAGGCGAGGTTGCGCTTGTCGGTGGGCACCGCTCCTGCGCCCTCCCCCACCACGCGCACCGACAGGGCGTCCGCGGGGGCCACCGACACGTCGTCGACCAGCGACAACGCCTGGAACACGGTGACCAGCTCGTGGTAGCCGTCCGCGCGCACGTCGCCCACGGCCAGGTGCAGGTTCACCTTGGCGGGAACCCGCACGGTGACGGGAGGAGGGACGACGGCAAGCACGGTGCACCAGCGTAATCGTTGCCGGAGCCACCCAGCGCCGCCCGCTACCCCGCGGGCGCCTGCCGGTGACCGGCGTCACCGTGCTGGCCGAGGTCGAGCGCCACCACCAGGTCCGCGCGGTGCCGGGTGCGCGCCACCAGCGCGGCGTTGCGCTCGTCCACCTCCCGCACCCAGGCCTGCGCGGCCTCCGGGGTCTTGCCGTGACGCACGTGCCGGGCCACCAGCGCGGCACGGCGCTGCTCGTCGTCGGCGTCCAGGAACCACACCTGGTCCAGCAGCGAGCGCACCCGCTCCCAGCCGTCGGCGCCGTGCAGCAGGTAGCTGCCCTCGGTCACCACCAGGCGAGCCGAGGGCAGCACGGCGATGGAGCCGGCCACCGGCTGCTCCAGGGTCCGCTCGAAGCTGGGCACGTACACCGCCTGCTCGTCGGCGGAGCGCAGCCGGCGCAGGACGGAGCGGTAGCCGCCCACGTCGAAGGTCTCCGGTGCGCCCTTGCGGTGCCGCAGGCCCATCCGCTCCAGCTGTGCGTCGGCCAGGTGGAAGCCGTCCATCGGCACTCCCACCACCAGCGGCTCCACCGGCTCGGTGTCCAGCGCCACCTGCAGGGCGGTGACCAGCGCTCCGGCGAGGGTGCTCTTGCCGGCCCCCGGCGGACCGGTGATGCCCAGCACCGCCCGCCGCTGGCCCGCGTCCAGGCTGGCGCTCATCAGCTCCTCGGCTGCGGCCACCAGCTCCAGCAGCGGCGGGTGCACCGGCAGCGCGCTCACGGCCGGTCCTGCGCCTGCACCGCGGTGATGGCCACGGTGTTGATGACGTCCTCCACGGTGGCCCCGCGGGAGAGGTCGTTCACGGGTCTGCGCAGCCCCTGCAGCACCGGCCCGATGGCCACCGCACCGGCCGACTGCTGCACGGCCTTGTAGGTGTTGTTGCCGGTGTTGAGGTCCGGGAAGACGAACACCGTGGCGCGGCCGGCCACCTCGGAGCCGGGCAGCTTGGTGGCGGCCACCGAGGCGTTCACCGCGGCGTCGTACTGGATGGGGCCCTCCACCGGCAGGTCCGGGCGGCGCTCCCGCACCCGCGCGGTGGCCTCGCGCACCTTCTCCACCGCCGCGCCCGTGCCGGAGGCCCCGGTGGAGTACGACAGCATCGCCACCCGTGGGGTGATCCCGAAGCGGGCGGCGGTGTCGGCCGAGGCCACGGCGATGTCGGTGAGCTGGGCGGCGTCGGGGTCGGGGATCACCGCGCAGTCGCCGTAGACCAGCACCCGGTCGGGCAGGCACATGAGGAACACCGAGGAGGCGGTGGAGACCCCGGGCGCGGTCTTGATGAACTCCAGCGCCGGGCGCAGCGTCTGCGCGGTGGTGTGCACCGCGCCGGAGACCATGCCGTCGGCGTGGCCCAGGTGCACCATCATGGTGGCGAAGTAGGAGACGTCGGTCATCACCTCCCGCGCCTGCTCCAGGTCCACGCCCCGGTGGGCCCGCAGCCGCGCGTACTCCGCGGCGTAGCGCTCCCGCTCGGGCGACGTCTCCGGGTCGAGCACGTCGATGCCGGTGAGGTCCACGCCCGCGGCCCCGGCGAGCTCGCCCACCTGGGCGGCGTTGCCCAGCAGCACCAGCTCGCACACCCCGCGGCGGCGGATGATCTCCGCGGCCCGCAGGATGCGCGGCTCG
Source organism: Rhodococcus sp. Z13_19A (assembly GCF_058133575.1). Lineage (NCBI taxonomy): Bacteria > Bacillati > Actinomycetota > Actinomycetes > Mycobacteriales > Nocardiaceae > Rhodococcus > Rhodococcus sp. Z13_19A. The sequence goes on along the minus strand of NZ_JBYUNN010000002.1, from coordinate 320,404 downwards.
GTCCCCTCGGCCAGCACGATGCGGCGCCGCTGCGCGCTGGCCTGCTGCATCAGCTCGTAGCTGAAGCGCACCGGCGACATCCGCTCCGGCCGGGGCAGCGCCAGGCGCTCCACCAGCTCGGCGGCATCCACCCCGGCGTTCCACACCCCCAGCGCGGTGGCGATCTTGCGGGGGTTGCCCGGGGCCAGCTCGCCGTGCACCCCACCCACGGCGTGGGCGGCGGTGTAGGTGTCGGTGTCCAGGGCCAGCACCGGGAACGGCGCGGTGGGCAGCAGCGCCAGCACGCTGTCGGCCAGCGGGATGCCGCCGGTGAGCAGCACGGCGGCGGGCACCGGCTGCTGGGCGGACAGCGCCATCGCCACGGTGGCCACCACCACGTCGGCCCGGTCGCCCGGGGTGATCACCAGGGCGCCGTCGGTGAGCAGCGGCAGGACGTGCTCCACCGTCATCGCCGCCACCCGCACCGAGCGGACGTCGCGGTCGAGGTTGGTGCTGCCGCCGATGCGCCGGGCACCCACCGCGGTGGCCACCTCGGTAACGCTGGGGCGGTCGAGCTCGTCGGTCTCGGGCAGCACGTAGACCGGGCGCCCGGACGCGCCGCGGTGCACCGTGGCGCGGGTCTGCTCCACCAGCTCCACCGGCACCCGGTTGACCAGCACCGCGGCCAGCGCGCAGCCGGCGGCCAGCACCTCCTTGCGGGCCAGGTCCACCGACTGCACCAGCGCCGCGGTGTCCTGGCCGGCGCCGCTGACCACGGCCACCACCATGGCGCCCAGGTGGTTGGCCAGCTCGGTGTTCAGGTCCAGCTCGTCGCCCAGGCGCCGGCCGTCGCCGTAGTCGGAGCCGTCCACGATGACCACGTCGGCGCGCGCGGCCAGGTCGCTGTAGGCGGCGACGCAGCGGCGGAACAGCTCGTCGCGCTCCCCGGCCGCCAGCAGCGCCCGGGCCTTGGCGCGCGGCACCCCGCCGCGGGCCAGCTCGGCGGGCACGCCCATGGCGTCGCGGACCAGCCCCACCAGCGGGTCGGTGTCCGGGTCCTGCTCGTGGCCGTCCACCGAGGGGCGCGGCTCGGCGAGGGGGCGCAGGAAGGCCACCGTGTCGGTGCTGCTGCGCATCAGGGCCAGCAGCCCCACCGACACCAGCGACTTGCCGGTCCCCGCGGTCGCGGCCACCACGTACACCCCTCGGGCCACCGGCCACCCCCGTCAGCTCGTCGCTACCTGCTCACCTGAGGGTCTCACCCCGCGGCACGCACGGCCACGCCCACCGTCGCCGGCGTTGCACGCCCACCGTCGCCGGCGTTGCGGTGCTCAGCCCTGCTGGGCCAGCGCCACGAACGCGGCCACGTCGAGCTGCTCACCACGGGTGCTGGGGTCGATGCCCGCCGCGCGCAGGCGCCGCTCGGCCTCCACCGGCGAGCCGGCCCACCCGGCCAGCGCGGCCCGCAGCGTCTTGCGCCGCTGGGCGAACGCGGCGTCGACCACCCGGAACACCTGCTTGCGGGTCTGCTCGTCGGTGGGCCACGGCGCCTGCTCGTGCCGGTCCACCCGCACCAGCCCGGAGTCCACCCCGGGCACCGGCCAGAACACCCCGCGCGGCACCGCGCCGGCGCGGGCGACGCGGCCGTGGAAGGACGCCTTGACGCTAGGCACGCCGTAGGTGCGGCTGCCCGGCGGCGCGGCCAGCCGGTCGGCCACCTCGGCCTGCACCATCACCAGGGCGCTGCGCAGGCTGGGCAGCTCGGCGAACAGGTGCAGCAGCACCGGCACCGCCACGTTGTAGGGCAGGTTGGCCACCAGCGCGGTGGGTGCCGCGGGCAGGTCGGCCGCGCGCACCCGCAGGGCGTCGGCGCCGATCACGGTGAGCTTGTCGGCCAGGCCCGGCGCGCGCTCGGCGGCGGTGCGCGGCAGCCGCGCCGCCAGCACCGGGTCGATCTCCACGGCCACCACCGCGGCAGCGGGCTCCAGCAGCCCCAGGGTGAGCGAGCCCAGGCCGGGGCCCACCTCCAGCACCACGTCGTCGGCGCCCACCCCGGCGCTGGTGACGATGCGGCGCACGGTGTTGGCGTCGTGCACGAAGTTCTGGCCCAGGGTCTTGGTGGGCCGCACCCCCAGCTCGGCCGCCAAGGTGCGCACCTCGACCGGGCCGAGCAGGGCGGCGCGTTCCTCGCTCAGCGCAGACCCAGCTTGCTCGAGCACGACGGCCACGGGGAGAACCCGCGGCCGGCGGCGACCTTGGAGGCCACGGCGATCTGCTGCTCCCGGGTGGCCTGGTGCGGCAGCGGGGCGTAGGCGCCGCCGCCGTTGCTCAACCAGGTGCCGCGGTCGAACTGCACGCCGCCGTAGTAGCCGTTGCCGGTGTTGATGGACCAGTTGCCGCCAGCCTCGCACTGGGCCAGGCGGTCCCACACCGCGCCGTTGGCCACGGCGGGGGCCGGGGCGCCGCCGGACTTGACCACCGCGGCGACCGGAGCAGCAGCAGGGGCGGGGGTCGGGGCGGGCGGCGGTGGGGCGATCTTGGTGCCGACGCGGGTGACGCCGGGAACCGGCGGGGCGGTGACGGCCACGGCGACCTGCTCGCGCGCGGTCTCCACGCCGTTGGTGGTGGTGACGCGGAAGGTGACGGTCTGCGCGCCGTCCACCGGCTTGGTCTGCACGGCGGTGCGGCCGGTCTCCAGCGTCGGGTCGTCCATCTTCTGCACCGGCGCGGGCAGCGGCTGCTGGGCGATGACCTCGGTGGTGCGCACCCGGGTGATGTCCACCCGCATGCCGTCGGTGAGCGGGGCGGCCAGGTCGGCCGAGGCGGCGTCGCGCTCCACCAGCGCCAGGTTGCGCTCAGCCAGCAGCGCCCCCACGGTGGCCGCGGTGGTGCGCACCTGGTGCAGGGCGCCGGCGTCGGCCACGGTGACGGTGCGGGGGTTGGCCACGCTCAGGGTGGCGCCCTCCAGGGGCAGCCGGGTGGCGCGCGAGGCGGACAGCTGCACGTCCCCGCCGGTCAGGCGCAGCTCGGCCAGCGCCTCGTCCACGGTGAGCGCGGTGGTCCACATCGACCGGGTCTGTCCGTCCACGGTGAGCTCCACGTGGCGGCCGCGGCGCAGCACCACGGTGTCGCCGTCGGTCACGGCCGAGTCGGCCGCGGGAGCCAGGGCGTCGTGCTCACCGACGCCGAGGCCGGCCGCCTTGAGCACACCCTCGACGTTGCTGGACATGGTGGAGACTGTCCGCTCCTCGCCGTCGACCTGCACGATGACGGTCTTCTCCATGGCGATGGCGGTGCCGGCGCCGGCCCCGACGGTCAGCACCAGGGCGGCGACGACGGAGCGGGCGAGTCCTGCTCGGCTGAGGGTCACACGGTCGAGCAGGGGCACGCGGGTCGTCCTGACGTCGGAGCGTCCGGGCAGGGGCGTGCGGTGGCACGAGACCGGAGAGGGACCCAGAGCTGCTGCCGCACCGGAACTTCCCCATCCCGGCTAGTCGATCACGGCACGGTAACGGGCCGGTGTCTGTCTGGGCAAGAACAGGTCTCAACTCATGACGTGTGTCACTAGGACGTGCCGGCGGTCCTCGCGGCCGCGGCGGGGCTCACAGCCCGTAGACCCGCCGGGCGGTGGCGGTGGTCGACGCGGCCAGCTCGGCCGGGTCGTCGCCGCGCAGCTCGGCCAGGGCCCGCACGGTGTAGGGCAGGCAGTACGACTCGTTGGCGGCGCCGCGGTAGGGGTGCGGGGTGAGGAACGGCGCGTCGGTCTCCACCGTGAGCTGCTCGGCGGGCACCAGCAGCGCCGCCTCCCGCAGCGCATGGGCGTTGCGGAAGCTGACCGTGCCGGACAGGCTGATGACGTAGCCGGCGTCCACCGCCTCGCGGGCCACCGCGGCGTCGCCGGAGAAGCAGTGGAAGATCACCAGCTCCGGAGCGCCCTCCTCGCGCAGCACCCGGAGCACGTCGGCGTGCGCCTCCCGGTCGTGGATCATCACCGGCTTGCCCACCCGCTTGGCCAGGTCGATGTGCCAGCGGAAGGCCTCCTCCTGGGTGGCGAGGTCGGCGCAGCCCTCCATCTTGCCCGGCCAGTAGTGGTCCAGCCCGGTCTCCCCCACCGCCACCGTCCGCGGGTGCCGGGCCAGCTCCTCCAGGTCCTTGCGGGCGGCCTCGTCCAGGGTGTTGGCCCGGGTGGGGTGCAGCGCGGTGGCCGCCCACACCCGCTCGTCCCACTCCGCGGCCCGGGTCACCCAGTGCGCCGAGGCCAGGTCGTCGGCGACGGTGACCACCTGGCCCACCCCGGCGGCGGCGGCGGCGTCCACGATGGCGCGCACGTCCTCGGCGGTGCTCGCCCCGCACGCGTCCAGGTGGGTGTGCGCGTCCAGCAGCGGGCTCAGCGGCTCCGGCGCCGGGGGTGGGCCGGAGCGGGATCGCTTGCTCACGGGTTGACCGGCGCCCACTCCGGGCCGGTCTCGCCCAGCTTGGGGTCGAGCTTGGTGAACAGCGGGGTGGGCTTGTGCAGCTCGGTGCCCGCGGCGATCTCGGTGCGGCCCCAGTGCGCCTGCTCGCTGGCGTAGTCGCCCATGATCACCGGGTAGGAGTGCCCGGCCTCCGGCAGGCCCGCCCCCACCAGCGGCTCGGCGAAGCCGGGCAGCACGTCGTCGGTCACCTCGTGGATCTGCGGCTGCGCCGCCCAGGTGCCGCTGCCGCCGAGGGCGGTGTGCACCTGCTGGGCGGAGTGCGGCAGGAACGGGGTGAGCAGCGCGTTGGCGTCGGAGACCACCTGCAGCGCGGTGTGCAGCACTGTGGCCTGGCGCTCGCGGTCCTCCTCGGTGCCGGACTTGCCGAGCTTCCACGGCTCCATGTCGGAGATGTAGCGGTTGGCCAGCGTCACCACCCGCATGGCCTCGCCGGCGGCCTGCTTGAAGCGGCTGCGCTGCAGCAGCGCGCCCACGGTGTCGAAGGCACCCTCGGCGGCGCGGAGCAGCTCCACGTCGGCCTCGGTGCGGGTGCCCGGCTTGGGGACGGCGCCGAAGTTCTTGTGCGCCATGGACACCGAGCGGTTGACCAGGTTGCCCCACTCGTTGGCCAGCTCGAAGTTGGTGCGCCGGACGAACTCGTCCCAGGTGAAGTCGGTGTCCTGGTTCTCCGGCCCGGCCACCGAGATGAAGTAGCGCAGCGCGTCCGGGCCGTACTCGGCCAGGAAGTCGCGGACGTAGATGACGGTGCCGCGGCTGGTGGAGAACTTGGAGCCGCTCATGGTGAGGAACTCGCTGCTGACCACCTCGGTGGGCAGGTTCAGCCGGCCCAGCTCACCGGGGTTGCCGCCCTTGGCGCCCTTGCCGTCGTAGCCCAGCAGCTCCGCCGGCCAGATCTGGCTGTGGAAGGTGATGTTGTCCTTGCCCATGAAGTAGTAGCTCAGCGCCTGCGGGTCGCACCACCACTCCTGCCAGGCGTCGGGGTTGCCGGTGCGGTGCGCCCACTCGATGCTGGCCGAGAGGTAGCCGATGACGGCGTCGAACCAGACGTAGAGCTTCTTGTCGCCGCGGTCGGCCCAGCCCTCCAGCGGGATGGGCACGCCCCAGTCGATGTCCCGGCTCATGGCCCGGGGGCGCAGGTCGGCGATGAGGTTGAGGCTGAAGCGCAGCACGTTGGGGCGCCAGTCGGTGCGGCCCTTGAGCCAGTCGGCCAGGGCGTCGGCCAGCGCCGGCAGGTCCAGGAAGAAGTGCTCGGTCTCCACGAACTTCGGGGTCTCGCCGTTGATCTTGCTGCGCGGGTTGATCAGGTCGGCCGGGTCGAGCTGGTTGCCGCAGTTGTCGCACTGGTCCCCGCGCGCGCCGTCGTAGCCGCAGAGCGGGCAGGTGCCCTCCACGTAGCGGTCGGGCAGGGTGCGTCCGGTGGACGGGCTGATGGCGCCGGTGGTGGTCCTGGGCACCAGGTAGCCGTTGCGGTGCAGCGTGCGGAACAGCTCCTGCACCACCGCGTAGTGGTTGCGCGTGGTGGTGCGGGTGAACAGGTCGTAGGACAGGCCCAGGTCGGCCAGGTCCTTGTTGATCACCCGGTTGTAGCGGTCGGCCAGCTCCCGGGTGCTCACCCCCTCCTTCTCCGCCTGCACCAGGATCGGCGTGCCGTGCTCGTCGGTGCCGGAGACCATCAGCACCTTGTTGCCCGCCATGCGCTGGTACCGGGCGAAGACGTCGGAGGGAACGCCGAACCCCGAGACGTGCCCGATGTGACGGGGACCGTTCGCGTAGGGCCAGGCGACGGCGGTGAGCACGGTGTTGGACATGGTTGCCAGCCTAACGAGGGCGCACCTGGGCCGACGCAGCCGCCGGGGGTGCGCCCGGTGCGGGAAGCGTCGGCGCTGGACAGGTGTTGAACCAGGCAAGGCCGGGCCGGTTCCAGCGACCCACGTTCCGGGCCGGCTCCCCCAGTGACCAGACGGGAAGGAGCTGGAGTGACCACCGACGTCCGCGAGCGCCGCGCACCCGCGCCACAGGATCCCGTGCAGAACAACCGGGACCCCTGGCGCGGCTTCAGCAGCGGCGACTGGTGCGACACCATCGCCGTGCGGGACTTCATCACCGCCAACTACACCCCCTACACCGGTGACGCCGACTTTCTCGAGGGACCGACGGAGCGCACCCGCGCCGTGTGGGACAAGCTCACCGCGATGTTCCCCGCCGAGCGCGAGCGCGGGGTGCACGACATCGACACCCACGTGCCGGGCTCCATCACCAGCCACGGCCCCGGCTACATCGACCGCGACCGCGAGCTGATCGTGGGGCTGCAGACCGACGCCCCGCTCAAGCGCGCGATGATCCCCAACGGCGGCTGGCGGATGGTGCAGAGCTCGCTGGACGCCTACGGCTACGAGGCCGACCCGCAGGTGCGGGAGATCTTCACCAAGTACCGCAAGACCCACAACGACGGGGTGTTCGACGCCTACACCCCGCAGATCCGCGCCGCCCGCAAGAACAAGATCATCACCGGGCTGCCGGACGCCTACGGGCGCGGCCGGATCATCGGTGACTACCGCCGCGTCGCGCTGTACGGGGTGCAGCGGCTGGTGGAGGTCAAGCAGGCCGACCTGCACGCCCTCGACGACCTGCCCGCCACCGAGGACGTCATCCGCACCCGCGAGGAGCTGGCCGAGCAGGTCCGGGCCCTGCACGACCTGCAGACCATGGCCGCCTCCTACGGCCACGACATCTCCCGGCCGGCGGCCACCGCCCGGGAGGCCGTGCAGTGGCTGTACTTCGGCTACCTCGCCGCCACCAAGGAGCAGAACGGCGCGGCCATGTCGCTGGGGCGCACCAGCACCTTCCTGGACGTGTACCTGCAGCGCGACCTCGACGCCGGCGAGCTCACCGAGGCGCAGGCGCAGGAGCTGATCGACGACTTCGTCATCAAGCTGCGGATCATCCGCTTCCTGCGCACCCCCGCCTACGACGAGCTGTTCTCCGGCGACCCCACCTGGGTGACGGAGAGCCTCGGCGGCATCGGGCTGGACGGGCGGCCGCTGGTCACCCGCACCTCCTTCCGGTACCTGCAGACGCTGTACAACCTGGGTCCCGCCCCGGAGCCGAACATGACGGTGCTCTGGTCCCCGGCGCTGCCGGCAGGCTTCAAGAGGTTCTGCGCCCAGGTCTCGCTGGACACCAGCGCCATCCAGTACGAGTCCGACGAGCTGATGCGCCCGCGCTGGGGTGACGACACCGCCATCGCCTGCTGCGTCTCGCCGATGACCGTCGGCCGGTCGATGCAGTTCTTCGGCGCCCGGGTGAACCTGGCCAAGACGCTGCTCTACGCCATCAACGGCGGCCGCGACGAGCTCACCGGCGCCCAGGTGGCGCCACCGGCGGCCGCCGTGACCGGGGAGCGGCTGGACTACGACGACGTCCGCGCCAAGCTCGACGCCATGATGGACTGGTTGGCCCGGACCTACGTGGACGCGCTCAACGTCATCCACTACATGCACGACAAGTACGCCTACGAGGCGCTGGAGATGGCGCTGCACGACTCCTTCGTGCACCGCACCATGGGCTGCGGCATCGCCGGGCTGTCGGTGGCGGCCGACTCGCTCTCCGCCATCAAGCACGCCGACGTGCGGCCGGTGCGCGACGCGCGGGGGCTGGTGGTCGACTACGTGACCACCGGGGAGTTCCCCACCTACGGCAACGACGACGACCGCGCCGACGCTCTGGCGGTGGACCTGGTGGAGACGTTCATGGCCAAGGTGCGCCAGCAGAAGACCTACCGCGACGCCGAGCACACCCAGTCGGTGCTGACCATCACCAGCAACGTCGTCTACGGCAAGAACACCGGCAACACCCCGGACGGTCGCCGCGCCGGCGAGCCGTTCGCCCCGGGGGCCAACCCGATGAACGGCCGCGACCGGCACGGGCTGGTGGCCGCCGCTCACAGCGTGGCCAAGCTGCCGTTCGACTCCGCCCGCGACGGGATCTCCCTGACCGAGACGGTGACGCCGGCCGGCCTGGGCCGCACCCGGCAGGAGCAGGTGGACAACCTGGTCGGCGTGCTGGACGGCTTCGTCGCGTCCTCGGGCTTCCACATGAACGTCAACGTGCTGGACCGCGCCACGCTGGAGGACGCGATGGAGCACCCGGAGAAGTACCCGCAGCTGACCATCCGAGTGTCCGGCTACGCGGTCAGCTTCGTCCGGCTGACCCGCGAGCAGCAGCTCGACGTCATCAACCGCACCTTCCACCAGGGCTTGTGAGGGGCTGGATGACGACCGCACCTGTGCTGCTGCCGGACCCGGTGCTGCCCGACCACGCCGATGAGCTGACCGGTGCCGTGCACTCCTGGGACATCTCCACCGGGGTGGACGGCCCCGGCACCCGGTTCGTGCTGTTCGTGGCCGGCTGCCCGCTGGCCTGCGCCTACTGCCACAACCCGGACACGCAGATGATGCGCAGCGGCACCCGGCACACGGTGGCGGAGACGATGGACCGCATCGCCCGCTACCGGACGTTCCTCACCACCGCCGGCGGTGGGGTGACCATCTCCGGCGGGGAGCCGCTGCTGCAGCCCGCCTACACCGAGGCGGTGCTGCAGCGGTGCACCGAGCTGGGGCTGCACACCGCGCTGGACACCTCCGGCGCGCTGGGTGCACGGGCCAGCGACGCCCTGCTCGACGCCACCGACCTGGTGCTGCTGGACGTCAAGGCCATCGACCCCGCGCTCTACACCGACCTGACCACCGGGCAGCTGGAGCCGACGCTGCGCTTCGCCGAGCGCCTGGCCGCCCGGGGCCAGCACGTGTGGGTGCGCTTCGTCCTGGTGCCCGGGGTGAACGACGCACCCGAGCACGTGCGGAAGCTGGCGTCCTACGTGGCCTCGCTGGGCAACGTGGAGCGGGTGGACGTGCTCGGCTACCACCTGCTCGGCCGGGAGAAGTACGCCGCGCTGGGCAAGCCCGACCGGCTCGCCGGAGTGCCGGCCGCCACTGCGGCACAGGTGGACTCGGCGCGACAGCGCTTCGCCGACGCGGGGCTGCACGCGCCGTGACCGCTCCGCCGCGCTTTGGCTACAGGTGTGCACCGACGCTGGGTTAGAGTCCGTGGTGCTCGTCACACACAGACAGTCCTCTGTGGCCTCGTGGGCGCTGGGGGCTCCACGATTGGACTCTCATGCGACACCGACGCCGGCTGTTCCAGCTCCCCGTCCTCACCATGGCGGCCGTGGCGCTGACCGCCACCGCCACCGCCGTGCCCGCGCAGGCCGCACCGGCGCCCGCGCCCACCCAGGCAGTCCCGACCGCCCCCACCGCCTGCGCTCCCACCGCGGACTTCTACACCCCGCCGGCGGGGCTGCCCGCCGGCAACGGTGACCTGATCCGCTGCGAGAGCTCGGCGGTGATCACCGACCCGCTCACCCGGGGCACCCTGCCCGCCGCGGCCACCCGGATCATGTACCGCAGCAACGACACCCAGAACCGGGCGATCGCCGTCACCGGCACCGTCTTCTCGCCCACCGCCGCCTGGACCGGCGCCGGCGAGCGACCGCTGGTCACCTACGCGGTGGGCACCATCGGCCAGGGCGACCAGTGCGCGCCGTCGGTGCTGTTCAACCAGGGCCTGCAGTACGAGCTGCTGTTCATCAGCCAGATGCTGGACAAGGGCGTGGCGGTGGTCGTCACCGACTACGAGGGCCTGGGCACGCCCGGCGTGCACACCTACGTGGACCGGGTCTCGCAGGCGCACACCGTGCTCGACGCCGCCCGTGCCGCCCAGCGCACCCCCGGCTCCGGAGTGTCGGCCAGCGCCCCCATCGGCATCTACGGCTACTCCCAGGGCGGCGCCGGATCGGCCTCGGCCGCAGAGATGGCCCCCAGCTACGCCCCCGAGCTGAACCTCAAGGGCGCCGCCGCCGGGGACGCCCCCGCCGACCTGTCCACCGTGGCACCGGCGATCGACGGCAGCACGCTGTCCGGCCTGATCGGCTACTCCATCAACGGCCTGTCCAAGGTCTACCCCGAGCTGGTGCCCGAGCTGGACAGGCTGCTCAACGAGCAGGGCAAGCGGCTGCTGGCCGAGACGCAGAACCAGTGCGTGGGCGAGACCACGCTGCGCTACGCGTTCCAGCAGACCAGCAGCTTCACCGTGAGCGGGCAGCCGGTCGGGTCGTTCCTGGACCAGGAGCCGTTCGTCTCCGCGGTGGCCGCCCAGCGCCTCGGTCGGCTGACCCCCACGGCGCCGGTCTACCTCTTCCAGGGCGCCAACGACGACGTGATCCCCGCGCCGCAGGCCCGTCAGCTGGCGACGGACTGGTGCGCACTGGGCGCCACCGTGCAGTACAACGAGCTGGCCATCCCGCCGGTCTTCCCGGGCACCGGCATCGGCCACGTGCTGCCGGCGGTGCTGGGTGCCGGCGACGCGCTGCGCTGGCTCTACGAGCGCGTCACCGAGGCCACCCCTGCAGCCACCTCGACCTGCGCCGAGCAGGGCTGAGCACCTGAGCAGCCCCCGGAGCCGGTCTGAGCGACCGGCTCGGGGAGGCTGTGCGGGTGCACGTGCAACGGCTGGGCGGCGGGGCGTCCCCCCAGGCGGTGCTGCGCGGGCTGCACCGCCGAGCGCAGCGGCTGGGCGTGCCCGGCCCGGCCGCGCTCACCGGGCAGTGGTTCGGCTCCGCCGCGGTGCTGGCACCCAGCGTGGACGTCACCCCCTGCGACCCGTCCGCCGCCTTCCCCCCGGCCGGTCCCACGCCGGGCCCCGCCGGCGCGATCGGTGGGGGCTGGATCGGCTACCTCGCCTACCCCGACGCCGCGGGCGCAGCGCTCGCGCCCGCGGCGGGCGGCTGGACCAGCTGCGTGCTGCGGCTGGACACCGGCGGCACCTGGTGGTTCGAGAGCCTCACCGGCGAGTCCTGCCCGGCTGAGCTGGCCGCGGTGGTCCGTGCCGGCGCCCCGGAGCAGGCCTGGGCGGTGCGCTGGCAGGCCCCCGACGCCGCCGCCCACCAACAGCGCGTCCGCCAGTGCCGGGCAGCCATCGCCGAGGGCGAGGTGTACCAGGCCTGCGTGTGCACCCGCTTCACCGGTGCGCTGGCCGGCGAGGCGGTGCAGCTGTTCACCGCCGGGGTGCACGCGCAGGACCCGGCGCGGGCGGCCTACCTCGCCGGCGACTGGGGCGCGGTCGTCTCCTTCTCCCCCGAGCTGTTCCTGGCCCGCCACGACCGCGTGGTCAGCTCCAGCCCCATCAAGGGCACGCTGCCCGCGCACCGCAGCGCCACCGACCTGCGCGCCTCGGCCAAGGACGTGGCGGAGAACGTGATGATCGTGGACCTGGTGCGCAACGACCTGGGTCGCGTCTGCCGCCCGGGCAGCATCACCGTCCCCGACCTGCTGGCCGTGCACCCCGCGCCCGGGGTCTGGCACCTGGTCTCCACCGTGCGCGGCGAGCTGCGCCCGGACGTCACCGACGCCGAGCTGCTGGCGGCCACCTTCCCGCCCGCCTCGGTCACCGGCACCCCCAAGGGCCGGGCGCGGCAGCTGCTCGCCGAGTGGGAGGACGGCGCCCGGGGGATCTACTGCGGCACCGTCGGCATGGTCTCGCCGGTGGCCGGCCTCGAGCTCAACGTGGCCATCCGCACCGTGGCGGTGGCCGCCGACGGTGCGGTGGAGCTGGGCGTGGGCGGGGGCATCACCATCGACTCCGACCCGGCGGCGGAGTGGCAGGAGTGCCTGGACAAGGCCGCCGCCACCACCGGGCTGAGCCCCTCCACGCCGCTGGCGCCTCAGTCGCGGGCGGCCAGCACCGCCTCGTAGAGCTCCCGCTTGGAGCCGCCGTTGCGCTCGGTCACCTGCGCGCAGGCGTCCTTCAGCCGCAGCCCGGTGTCCACCAGCTCGTCCACCATCGCCACCAGCTGCTCCATCGCGGGCGGGCCGGCGGGCGCGGCGCCGGCGAGCACCACGGTGATCTCCCCGCGTACCCCCTCCGCCGCCCACTCGGCCAGCTCGCCGAGGGTGCCGCGGCGCACCTCCTCGTAGGTCTTGGTCAGCTCCCGGCACACCGCGGCGCGGCGGTCGGCGCCGAGCACCGCCACCGCGTCAGCGAGGCAGTCGGCCAGCCGGTGCGGGGCCTCGAAGAACACGCACGCCCGCTCCTCCGCGCGCAGCTGGGCCAGCCAGGTGCGCCGGGCGCTGGACTTGCGCGGGGGGAAGCCGTCGAAGCAGAACCGCTCGCACGGGATGGCGGACAGCGCCAGCGCCGTGGTCACCGCCGAGGGCCCGGGCAGGCAGGTGACCGGCAGGTCCTCCGCCACGCACGCCGCCACCAGCCGGTAGCCGGGGTCGCTCACCGACGGCATGCCCGCGTCGGTCACCAGCAGCACCGTGCGCCCGGCCGCCACCTCGGCCACCAGGGCCGGGGCCTTGGCCGTCTCCACCGCGTCGTAGAAGCTCACCACCCGCCCGGCGATGCGCACGTCCAGCGCCGAGGCCAGCTGCTTGGTGCGGCGGGTGTCCTCGGCGGCCACCACGTCGGCGGTGGCCAGGGCCTCGCGCAGCCGGGCCGAGGCGTCACCGGCCTGGCCCATCGGGGTGGCGGCGAGCACCAGGCGCCCGGGCGCGCGTTCAGCGGAGGTGCTCGAGGGGCCTTCGGTGGTCACCGGTAGAGCCTACGATTGCCGGGTGACCCTGCTGGCCGACGCGGTACCCGACCGAGCGCGCACCAGCCCCCTCCGCCCCTCCTGGCGCGACGACCCGCCCACCGACCGGCTGCGCGGCTGGGTGGTCACCCTGGTGCTCACCGCCATCGCCGCGTTCACCCGCTTCTACCGGCTGGGCAGCCCCACCGACGGCGGCACGCCCATCTTCGACGAGAAGCACTACGTGCCGCAGGCCCACCAGGCGCTCACCAACGGCGGGCTGGAGGACAACCCCGGCTACGAGCTGGTGGTGCACCCCCCGGTAGCCAAGCAGCTGATCGCCGCCGGGGAGTGGATCTTCGGCTACAACGCGGTGGGCTGGCGGTTCGCCTCCGCCGTGGCCGGGGTGGTGCTGGTGCTGCTGGTCGTCCGCATCGTGCGGCGGATGACCCGCTCCACGCTGCTCGGCGGGGTGGCCGGGATCCTGCTCATCTGCGACGGCATGTCGTTCGTGTCCTCGCGGGTGGGGATGCTGGACATCTTCCTGGCCCTGTTCGTGGTGGCCGCCCTGGGCTGCCTGGTGGTCGACCGCGACCAGGTCCGGGCCCGGATGCGCACGGTGGTGGAGCAGGGACGCATCGGCGACTCCCCGTGGGGGCCGCGCCTGGGCGTGCGCTGGTGGCGCCTGGGCGCCGGGGTGATGCTCGGCATCTCCTGCGGCACCAAGTGGAACGGCGCCTTCTTCATCGTGTTCTACGGCCTGCTCTGCGTGGGCATGGACGTCGCCGCCCGGCGCAGCGCCGGCGTGCAGCGCCCGTGGGTGGGCACCCTGGTGCGCGACGTCGGCCCGGCGCTCTACGCCCTGGTCGCTATCCCGCTGCTGGTGTACCTGGCCACCTGGTGGGCGTGGTTCGGCAGCGAGACCGGCATCGACCGCTGGGTGGTGGGGCAGAAGGTCGGCACCGGCGGCCCGTTCGGCTTCGTGCCCGACGCGCTGCGCGCGCTCTGGTACTACAGCGGCCACGTGCTCAGCTTCCACTCCAACCTGGTGACCCCGGCGGGCAGCCCGCACCCCTACGAGTCCAAGCCGTGGACGTGGCCGATGGGGCTGCGGCCGATGCTCTACGCCTACTCCGCGGGCCCGGACGTCAGCGGCTGCGGGGCGGCCAGCTGCGTGTCCGCGGTGATGCTGGTGGGCACCCCGGCCCTGTGGTGGCTGGCGCTGCCGGTGCTGGCCTGGTCGCTGTGGCGGGCGGTGTTCGGCCGCGACTGGCGCTACACCGTGGTGCTGGTGGGCTACGGCGCGGCGTTCCTGCCCTGGTTCACCAACCTGGACCGGCAGATGTACTTCTTCTACGCCATGGCGATGGCGCCGTTCCTGGTCATGGCCGTCACGCTGGTGCTCGGCGACGTCCTCGGCCGGGCCCGCGCCGGCCTGGAGCGCCGCCGCACCGGTCTGCTGGTGGTGTGCCTGTACGTGGGCCTGGTGGTGGCCAACTTCGCGTGGCTCTACCCCATCCTCACCGGGGTGCCCATCACCGAGTCGCACTGGCAGAACGAGCTCTGGCTGCCCAGCTGGCGCTAGCCCAGCTACAGCCGCCAGGGCTCCCAGCTGCCGGCCGGGGTGCGCACCGCGGTGGCCGCGGCCACCCCGTCCAGCACCGCCAGCCGCACCGCCTCGGCGGCGGCGGCCTGCAGCGCCACCAGCGCCTGCACCCGCTGCACCCTGCTCCCCCCCGGCAGCGGCACCGCCCCGGTGGCCAGGGCGAAGATGGTGTCGCCGTCGCTCATCGTGTGCGCCACGTCCAGCGCGCGGGCCAGCCCGTCGTGGGCGGCGGTGGCGGTGCGCGAGGCCTCCGCCGGGTCGAGGGCGGCGTCGGTGGCCACCACGGCCAGGGTGGTGTTCAGCGCCTGCGTGGCCAGGGGGTGGATCGCCGTGCCCTCGCCCGCCTCCGGCGGCTGGCCCACGGCCGGGCTGCCGGCGGCGTTCACCACGGCGATCGCGCCCACCACCGCTCCCCCGGCCTCGGGCCCCAGCGTCACCGAGGCGGTGCCCACCCCGCCCTTGGCGCTGCCCCGGGCGATGAGCGCCCCGGTGCCCGCGCCCACGCAGCCGCGCGCCACGGGGGCGTGGTCGTCGGTGGCCGCGGCCGCAGCTGCGGCGGCGTGACCCATCTCGGCGTCCGGGCGGGCGGTGAACTCCCCGCCCCGGCCCAGGTCGAACAGCGCCGCCGCCGGCACGATGGGCACCACCTGGTGCGGCTGCGGGCCCACCGGGAAGCCCCGGCCGTGCTCCTCGCACCAGCGCTGCACCCCGTGCGCGGTCACCAGGCCGTAGGCGCTGCCACCGGTGAGCACCACGGCGTCGGCGGTGGGCACCAGCGTCCGCGGGTCCAGCGCATCGGTCTCGTGCGTGCCGGGCCCACCGCCGCGCACGTCCACCCCGGCCACCGTGCCCGGCGGCGGCAGCACCACGGTCACCCCGGTCAGCCAGCCGTCCCCGGTGCGCTGGGCGTGACCCACCCGCACCCCGGTGACGTCGGTGATGCCCGTGCTGGTCGTGCTGGCCTTGTCTGCAGGGCTATCGGTCAAGTCGGTCATGTCGGGAAACTACCGCCCAGCACCCCGCGGGCTGTTCGTGTCGCGGGGCGTCACGGCCCTCCCTAGCCTGGTCGGCACGGGAGCAGCTGTGACACGTCGGACCAGTCGGAGGCCAGTCGATGAACGTTTCTCGCACGGGCACGGGGGCGCCGGTGGTGCTGGTGCACGGCCTCGGGTCGAGCCTGGGCACCTGGGACCGCATCGTCGGCCCGCTGGCCGAGGAGCGCGAGGTCATCGCCGTCGACCTGCCCGGCTTCGGCAAGACCCCGCCACTGCTGGGCGAGGTCTCCGTGGCCACCCTCACCGACGCCCTGGCCGACTTCCTGCGGGAGGAGGGCCTGGCGGAGGCCGCGCTGGTGGGCAGCTCGCTGGGGGCGCGGATGGTGCTGGAGCTGGCCCGCCGCGGGCACCAGGGCACCGTGGTGGCGCTGGACCCGGGCGGCTTCTGGAACGCCCAGCAGGCCCGCTTCCTCAAGGGCAGCCTCATCGCCTCCATCGGCCTGGTCCGCCGCATCCAGCCGGCGCTGCCCCGGCTGAGCACCAGCGCCGCCGGCCGCAGCGTGCTGCTGGCCCAGTTCGCCGCGGCGCCGTGGAAGCTGCCTGCCGAGCTGGTGCTGCAGGAGCTGCAGGGCTTCACCGCGGAGGCCTCCCCGTCCCTGGACGAGGCGCTGCACGCCCTCGCCGAGGGGCCGCTGCAGGCGGGCGCCGACCCGAGCGTCCCGCACGGCACGGTGGTGCTGGGCTGGGGCCGGCAGGACCGGGTGACGCTGCCCAGCCAGGCCGCCGTCGCCGCCGAGCGCTTCCCGTCGGCCACGCTGCACTGGTTCGACCGCTGCGGGCACTTCCCCCACTGGGACAGCCCCGAGGAGACCACCCGGCTGATCCTGCAGAGCACCAGCTGAGACGCACGGAGGGGTTCCGCCATGAGTGCTGCCAACCGGGGCATGGTCGACCTGCCCGAGATGCCGCTGGACTGGCACCGGGCGCTGGCCATCGCCGCCCACCCCGACGACCTGGAGTACGGCGCCGCCGGCGCGGTGGCCACCTGGGTGCAGGCCGGCAAGGAGGTGGTCTACCTGCTGGTCACCCGGGGCGAGGCGGGCATGGCCAGCCTGGACCCGGAGGCCACCGGCCCGTTGCGGGAGGCCGAGCAGCGCGCCGCCGCCGCGCAGGTTGGCGTGCACACCGTGGAGTTCCTGGAGGGCTACAGCGACGGCGTGGTGGAGTACGGCATCGCGCTGCGCCACGACCTCGCCGCTCGCATCCGCCACTACCAGCCCGACCTGGTGCTCACCGGCAGCCACCGCGACACCTGGCCCTCGGGCGGGTGGAACTTCGCCGACCACCGCGCGGTCGGGCTGGCCACCATGGACGCCGTCGCCGACGCGGGCAACCGGTGGATCTTCCGCGACGCCGGCGAGCCGTGGAGCCCGCGGCTGGTGGCGGTGGTCGGCTCTCCGCGTCCCACCCACTGCCTGGACGTCTCGGCCACCACCGAGCTGGCGGTGGCCTCGCTGGCCGAGCACCGCGCCTACCTGGCCGAGCTGGGCCTGGACGCCCGCGGCGTGCTGGCGCAGGTGATGCCCAACCCCAACGTCGCCGCCTTCGAGATCTTCGGCGCCTAGCCGGGAGCACCACCCGGCCGGCGGTCAGGACTTGGCGGCGGTGGTGGCGCCCCGCACGTGCAGGTCGCCCAGGAGCTCCTGGGTCGCCGCGGTGACGGCGTCCACGGCGCGGTCGAACACCTCGGCGTTCACCTTGGCCGGGGAGCGCATGCCGCTGATCTTGCGGACGTACTGCAGGGCGGCGGCCCGCACGTCGTCGTCCGTGACATCCTCGGCGTAGGGCGGGCGGAGCGTCTTGATGCTGCGGCACATGTGGCCAGCGTAGGGACGCACGCGCCGCTTGCCCACCCCCTGACCAGGGCATTCACCACTGGTGCCCACCCACCACCGAAGGGAAGCTGATGGCTGAGCAGATCGCGGGAGTCACCGTTCCGGACACCCAGCTGGTGGCGGAGGCGACCGAGCTGGTGCGCACCGCCACGTCCGACCTGCTCTACCACCACTCCCGGCGGGTGTTCCTCTTCGGCAGCCTGCAGGGCGAGCGCCGCGGCCTGCGTCCAGACCCGGAGCTGCTCTACGTAGGCGCCATGTTCCACGACCTGGGCCTCACCGACACCTACCGCAGCCCCGACCAGCGCTTCGAGGTGGACGGCGCCGACGAGGCTCGCCGCTTCCTCACCGCCCACGGCCTGGACACCGACGCCGTGCGCCGGGTGTGGACGGCCATTGCGCTGCACACCACCCCGGGCATCCCCGAGCACCTGGAGCCGGAGGTGGCGCTGGTGACGGCGGGCGTGGAGACCGACGTGCTGGGCATCGGCTTCCACGACCTCGACGCGGCGCAGCTGGAGGCCGTCACCGCCGCGCACCCGCGCCCGGACTTCAAGCGGCAGATCCTGCAGGCCTTCACCCACGGCTTCGCCGACCGGCCCGACACCACGTTCGGCACCGTCAACGCCGACGTACTGGCACACTTCGTCCCCGGGTTCGTCCGCACCGACTTCGTCGAGGTGATCGAGGCCAACCCCTGGCCCGAGTAGGAGCCGGGGTCCACCGGAACGGGAGGTCGACGTGCGGGTAATGGTCGCGGGAGCCACGGGCGTGCTGGGCACCCCGCTGCTGCCCCAGCTGACGGCGGCGGGCCACGAGGTGCTCGCCCTGGCCCGCCCGAGCAGCCGGGTGCAGGCACTGGGGGCGCGCCGCGGGGTCACCGTGGTTCCGGCCGACGCCCTGGACCGCGAGGGGCTGACCCGCGCCGTGCGCGACGCCGCCCCGGACGCGGTGGTGCACCTGCTGACGGCGATCCCCGCCGAGATCGACCCGCGCCGGATGGGCCAGGCCTTCGCCACCACCAACAAGCTGCGCACCGAGGGCACCCACACCCTGCTCGACGCCGCGGACACTGCGGGCGTGCAGCGGGTGGTCGCCCAGAGCATCGCCTTCGGCTACGACCCCCGCGGCGCGGGGCTGGCCACCGAGGACACCGCGCTCTGGCCGCGACCGGCACGTCAGTTCGCCAGCGTGCTCGCCGCGGTACAGGAGCTGGAGCAGCGCACCGCGCAGTCCGGTGGGCTGGTGCTGCGCCTGGGGCACCTCTACGGGCCCGGCTCGGCCTTCGGCCTGAACGGTTCGTTCACCAGCCAGGTGCGCGCCCGCAGCCTGCCCATCGTGGGCAGCGGTGATGCGGTGTTCTCCTTCATCCACGCCCGCGACGCCGCAGCCGCGGTGGTGGCCGCGCTGGACAGCCAGGTCACCGGGGCGCTGAACATCGTCGACGACGACCCCGCGGCGACGCGGGAGTGGATCCCCGAGCTGGCCCAGGTGCTCGGCGCCCCGGAGCCGCGGCACATCCCGGCGCTGGTGGCCCGGCTGGCGGTCGGCGCCTGGGGCGTGGCCTTCATGACGGCGCTGCGCGGGGCCGACAACAGCCGCGCCAAGGAGCTGCTGGGCTGGCAGCCCGGGTACTCGTCCTGGCGCGAGGGCTTTGCCGCAGAGCTGTCTGCCGACGACCGCTAGCCGGTGGCCACTGGCTCAGGCTGACCCGAGGCCCGCGACGAACGGCACGATGGTGCGCTCGACCAGCGCTCGCCGATCGGGGTGGGGCAGCACGAGGCACTGGACGGTGACTCCGTCGATGAGCGCGAGGAGCGTCGAGGCCTGCTCGTCGGTGAGTCCGTGGTCGGCGAACCAGGAACGGAGCTCGCGATCGAGCTGGGCCGAGACCGCCGCCAGCTCGGGGTCGACAGCCGAGAGGGCGGCGTAGGCGAGCCACACGCGAGCGCGGCGCTCGCGTCGGTCGTCCAGGGGCAGCCACTGCTGCACGACGTCCATCAGCGTGGTGGCACCGGAGGCCGTCACGTCGGCGAGGAACTGCTCGCCCGCGTGATCGAAGCCGGCGCGCACCAGCTCGCTCTTGGTCCGGTAGTAGTACTGCACCTGCGCCGGTGACACCCCCGCCGCTGCGGCGACGCTGCGGACGCTCAGCGCTCCAACTCCGTGCTCGGCCAGCACGGTCAGCACGGCGTCGAGCAGGCGGGTGACGGCCATCAGTCGTGCGGCCGCCGCGACTGGATCCTCGACCACCCGGTCACCGCGAGCTCGATCGCGCCGAGCACCGCGATCACCAGACCGGCCTGACGCAGACCCACGACCGGGGTCTCGACGTCGCGGAAGACGAAGAACATCGTCAGCCCCCCAATGACCATGACTGCACCGACGACCAGCTCCCAGCCCTGCTTGCTCATGCCCGCTCCTCATCTCTGTTCGACTGTATTGTACGAATGTACAGTGATGAGCGGCTGCGGTCCAGGGTGTGCTGATGGCTTTGACGCGGGCCGGAAAAGCAAAAGGCCCGAACCTCGACCGGCACTTCTGCCGGCAAGGTTCGAGCCTGGTGCACTTCCGGTGGAGCTGAGGGGATTCGAACCCCTGGCCTCCTCGATGCGAACGAGGCGCGCTACCAACTGCGCCACAGCCCCGGGTACTGCGAGCGAAACTCTAGCAGCCCGCTACTGACCCGACGCACGCGGTAGCTCGTACGGGCGGTCGTCCAGCTCGTCGAAGGCGGGGTCCTCGTCGTCGATCTCCAGGACCACGGCCCCCGGGCGACGCAGGCGCTGCGGGACCACGCCGAACTCGTCGTCCTCGGTGGAGTGCACGCCCAGGCGGGCACGGCCCATGCGGGCCATCCGGCGCTCGCGGACGTTCTCCTCGATGCGCACCTGGCGGCGCAGGTAGGCCAGGTAGCCGACCAGGCCCAGGTCGATCAGCACGTGCACGGTCCACAGGCTGCTGAACGCGACACCGGCCAGGACGGCGGTGAGGACTGCGGCGATGAGCAGGCCGAGCACCACGCGCTGGCGGAAGGAGTAGCGGGCCATCCGGGCCACCGCGTCGGCCTCCGGGTCGTACCCGCCGCGGCCGGTGCGCCGGGGCGCCTCGAGCTCACGGTGCTCGTCCTGCTCGTACTGCTCGTGCTCGTCCACCCCGCCCAGGGGCGCGTGGTCAGCCTCGTCCGTCCTGGTGATGGCCAGCACCTGGGTCGGGTGGTCGTGCATGGAGTCGTCCGCTGCTGTCTTGTCCACCACTGTCTCCTCGTGCTCGGGCTGGCGCCAGTCCGGGTTGCTGCGGTGTCCCGCGGCCGGTCCGGGTCGTCGTAGCTTGATGCCGCTGCCGCCCCGGTGCAGCACGCGCGCCGCGAGGGCTCCGTCTCCGGTGCGGCGCACCTCCTGCCGGTACTTGGCCACCATGGGGACCAGCACCGCCAGCCATGCCGCGACGAGACCGACAAAGATCAGCGAGCTCGGCACGGCAACCACCCCCGGGAGCTAAACGACATCAGTGTAAGCACGGTAGTCAGGTGCACCCCGCGGGCGCGACAGGCGCGCCGGGTGTCGCGAGACACGCCGCGCCGTGTCGCACGACACGCCGTGCAGCAGCGGCGTTTTCAGCTCCACTGCGGCATTAGCTCCACTGCGGCATTAGCTCCATTGGGCACGGCCGGAGTGCACCAGCGCCGCGGCGAACCCGCCCACCTGCTCCTCGGCGGTCAGCGCCACCAGCACGTGGTCGCGCCACTCCCCGTCCACGTCGAGGTATCGGCGCAGCAGGCCCTCCTCGCGGAAGCCCACCCGCGCCAGCACCGACCGGCTGGCGGTGTTCTCCGGACGGACGGTGGCCTCCACGCGGTGCAGCCCCACCGGGCCGAAGCAGTGGTCCAGGGTGAGCGCCAGGGCCGCGGTGGCCACTCCCCCGCCGGTGAGCGGGGTGGCCACCCAGTAGCCCACCCAGGCCGACAGCAGCGCACCCCGCACCACGTTGCCCACGGTGATCTGCCCGGCCAGCTCGCCGTCCACCTCGATGGCGAAGGGCAGCAGCGTGCCGTGCCGGGCCGAGCCCCGCATGGCCGAGCACACCAGCGGCCAGCTGGACACGCTGTTGCGGGCGCGCCACGGACCGACGCCGGTGGGCTCCCACGGCAGCAGCTGCGCCTCGTCCCGGGTGCGGACGTGGCTCCAGGCGGCGGCGTCGCGCAGCCGGATGGGCCGCACCCGCACCTGCCCGGCCCGCACCCGCACCGGACCGAGCCGAGCGGGCCACCCGGGATGGCGGTCGCTGGTGCGTCGGTCGCGCACGCTCACCGCCGGGTGCCTAGGCCCGCTGGGCCAGGAACGCGACCTTGACCTCGTCGCCGGTGCGCACCTCGGTGACGTCGGGATCCACCAGCACCAGGCAGTTGGCCTCGGCGAGGGTGGCCAGCAGGTGCGAGGACGACCCCGGGGCGCCGCCGAGGGCCTGCACCAGGTAGTCCCCCGTGGCCTCGTCGCGCATCAGCTGCCCACGGAGGTACCCGCGGCGGCCGGCGATGGAGGTCACCGGGGCCACGGTGCGAGCCATGACGATCCGGCGCATCGGGTTGCGCTTGCCCAGCGCCACGCGGACCAGCGGGCGCACCATCACCTCGAACACCACCAGGGCGCTGACGGGGTTGGCGGGCAGCAGGAAGGTGGGGACCTTCTCGTCGCCCAGGCGGCCGAAGCCCTGCACGGAGCCGGGGTGCATGGCCACCCGGTCCACCGTCACCTCGCCGAGGTCGGCGAGCACCTCGCGGACCTGCTCGGAGGCGTTGCCGCCCACGGCGCCGGAGATCACCACGATCTCGGAGCGGATGAGCTGGCCCTCCACCACGTCACGCAGCTTGCGGGGGTCGCCGGTGGCGATGCCCACCCGGGTGACGGTGGCGCCGGCGTCGCGGGCCGCCGCGGCCAGCGCGTAGGAGTTCACGTCGTAGACCTGCCCGGAGCCGGGCGAGCGGTCGATGTCCACCAGCTCACCGCCCACCGAGATCACGGCCAGCCGCGGGCGCGGGTGCACCAGCACCTTGTTCTTGCCCACGGCGGCCAGCAGACCCACCTGCGCGGCGCCGATCACCGTGCCCGAGCGCACCGCCACGTCGCCGGGCTGGACGTCGTCACCGATGTGGCGCACGAAGTCGCCGGAGCGCACGGGCTTCTTCACGGTGAGCCGGGCGGCGTTGCCGTCGGTCCAGCTCAGCGGCAGCACCGCGTCGGCCAGGGTGGGCAGCGGGGCGCCGGTGTCCACCCGCACGGCCTGGCGGGGCTGCAGCCGGGTGGGCTGGCGCGAGCCGGCGTTGACCTCGCCGACCACCGGGAGGGTGACCGGGGTGGCCCCGACCTCCTTGGGGTCCTTGGGCAGCTGCACGTCGATGCTGCGCACCGCGTAGCCGTCGATGGCGGCCTGGTCGAAGCCGGGCAGCGGGTTCTCCGCCACCACTTCCTCGGCGCACAGCAGTCCCTGGGCCTCCGAGATCGCCACCCGGACCGGCCGCGGGCGCACCGCGGACTCCAGCACGCGGGCGCGCTGCTCGTCGACAGACTTCACGACGGGCTGCCCTGCGCGAGCCGCTCCTGCAGGTACTCCCGCAGCCCGGGGCCGTAGGTGTCGTCCTGCAGCGCGTAGTCCACGGCCGCGCGCAGGTAGCCACCCGGGTTGCCCAGGTCGTGGCGGCCGCCGCGGTGCACCACCACGTGCACGGGGTGACCCTCCTCGATGAGCAGCGCGATGGCGTCGGTGAGCTGCAGCTCGCCGCCGGCGCCGGGGGTGATGCGGCGCAGCGCGTCGAACACCGCGCGGTCGAGCAGGTAGCGCCCGGCCGCGGCCAGGGTGGACGGAGCGTCCTCGGGGGCAGGCTTCTCCACCATGCCGACCACGCGCTGCACGTCCGGTCCGTCCCCGCTGTCCTCCACGGTGAACACGCCGTAGGCGGACACCTGGTCCTCGGGCACGTCGAAGGCGCAGAGCACGGTGCCGCCGTGGCGGGCGCGGACGTCGGCCATCGCGGTGAGCACGCCGTTGGGCAGCACCAGGTCGTCGGGCAGCAGGACGGCCACGGCCTGGTCGTCGTCGGTGAGCTCATCCTCGGCGCAGCCGACCGCGTGGCCCAGCCCCAGGGCCTCCTCCTGCAGGACCGACGACACCTCCAGCAGCGACGGCGCGCGCAGCACCTTCTCCAGCTGGGCGGTCTTGCCGCGCTCGCGCAGCGTCTCCTCCAGCTCGGGGTCGGGGTGGAAGTAGTCGACCACGCTCTCCTTGCCCGGCGAGCTCACGATCAGCAGGCGCGTGGCCCCGGCCTCGGCCGCCTCGGAGGCCACCAGCTCGATCCCCGGCGTGTCCACCACCGGCAGCAGCTCTTTGGGTACAGCCTTGGTGGCGGGAAGGAATCGGGTGCCGAGCCCAGCCGCCGGGACGATGGCCGTCCTGAACTGGGGTGGCTTAGCAGCGCTGCTCATGGCGCTCACCTTATCGGCGTGCGCGGCCAACCCCCGGCAATGATGGTCGGATGAGTGGGAACGACGACGTGACAGCCGCTTCGACGGCACCAGATCTCGACAAGTCCGCTTGGCGCACACGGGTGCTGGCCGCACGGCGCGCGCTCGACGGGCGGGTCCGCGACACCGAGGCCGACCTGCTCAGCCAGCACGTGCTGACGGTCGCCGACGGCTGCGCCGTGCTCGCCGCCTACGTGCCGGTGGGCACCGAGCCCGGCTCCCTGGCGATGCTCGACGCCGTGCGGGCCCAGGGCACCCGGGTGCTGCTTCCGCTGACCGGCGCGGCCGGGGACCCGCTGGACTGGGCGGAGTACGAGGGCGCCGACCGGCTGGTGCCGGCCGCCCACCGCCTGCGGGAGCCGGCCGCGCCCGCGTTGGGCCCGCACGCGATCGCCCAGGCCGAGGTGGTGCTGCTGCCGGCGCTGGCCGTGGACCGGGCCGGCACCCGGCTGGGTCGGGGAGCCGGCTGCTACGACCGCTCGCTGCCCCTGGCCAGCCCGAGCGCCCGGCTGGTGGCCGTGGTGCGGGCGGCGGAGGTGGTGGCGCGACTGCCGCGTGAGCAGCACGACATCCCCGTCAGCGCGGCCCTCACGCCTGCGGGACTGATTCGCCTGGGCAACGCGTTGTAACATGCGTGTTGGCACTCCGGCTGTGGGAGTGCCAGCGGCGTACCCCGCACCGCCACAGCAGACCTTTCGCGGAGGACCTACGTGCCCACCTACTCCTACGCCTGCACCGAGTGCGGCCACCGCTTCGACGCTGTGCAGTCGTTCACCGATGCCAACCTCACCGAGTGCCCGCAGTGCACCGGCAAGCTCCGCAAGCTCTTCAACTCCGTGGGTATCGTGTTCAAGGGCAGCGGCTTCTACCGCACCGACAGCCGCGCGGGTGCCGTCCCCAGCGGGGAGAAGGCCACCTCCTCCTCGGCGTCCACCGACAGCAGCACCGCCTCGACCCCGTCGAGCAGCACCACCACCGGCAAGAGCGACTCGGCCACCAGCAAGCCGGCCAGCACCACGCCCAGCGCCAGCTGACCCCTCACCCAGCTCCCGGCGGGAGGCGAGACGACATGGCTCGCGACATGCAGATCACCTACGACTGCGCTGACCCGGCCGGGTTGGCCGCGTTCTGGGCCGAGGCGCTCGGCTACCGGCTGCAGGACCCGCCGGGCGACTTCACCTCGTGGGAGCAGGCGCTGGAGGCGTGGGGCGTGCCCGCCGAGCACCGCAACGACGCCTCCGCGGTGGTCGACCCCGACGGTGCCGGTCCGCGGTTGTTCTTCCAGCGGGTGCCCGAGCCCAAGCAGGCCAAGAACCGGGTGCACCTGGACGTGCGCGCTGCCCCCGGGCTGGAGGGCGAGGAGCGGATGGCGGCCCTGGAGGCCGAGGCCGAGCGGCTCACCGTGCTCGGCGCCCGCCGGCTGCAGCGCCACGAGCCCGCTCCCCCGATGAACGCCGGCCACCTGGTGCTGGCCGACCCCGAGGGCAACGAGTTCTGCCTCGACTGACCGGCCTTTCTCGCGGCCTGTCCACAGCCGGCCGCCGCCCTGCACAGCGCGGTGGCAGCGGCCCCGGCCTCGGCCACCCCGCACCTAGCGTGCCGGTGAGCGCCTGCGTGGGCGCAGGGACGAGGCAGCCATGGCCAACCACACCAGCGGTCGTCGCCGCCCCGCGGCCCGCAGGCCCGCCCCGGCGACCCGCGGGCCCGCCCCGGCGACCCGCGGGCCCGCCCCGGCGACCCGCGGGCCCGCCCTGGTGACACGGGCCGAGGCCCGGGCGCCGCAGCGGCGGCTGCGCGCGAGCAACCTGGCGCCGCTGTGGCGGGAGCGGCTGGCCGAGCTGAGCAGACCCGGCTGGGCGCGCACCGCCGCCGTCCGGCGCGTGGTGGCCGCCCTGCTGGTGCTGCTGGCCGGGGCGCTGGCGCTGCGGGGCGACCCGGGCACCGCCGGCACCGCGGTGCTGGTCGCCACCCGGGACCTGCCACCGGGTCATGTGCTGGGCGACGCGGACCTGCAGGTGGTGCACCGCCCGGCCCAGCAGCTGCCCACCGGTGCCCTGGCGCTGGCCAGCGACGCCACCGGACGCGCCCTGGCGGCCGCGGTGCGCAGCGGGGAGCAGCTCACCGACGTGCGGCTGCTGGGACCGGCCCTGGCGGTGGCCGCCACCGGCGACGCCGCCACCACCGCGGTGCCCCTCCGGCTGCCCGACGCCGACGTGGCCGACCTGCTGCACCCCGGCGACACCGTGGACGTCCTGGGCCTCGGCGGCACGCGGGGTGCGGTGACGGTGGTGGCCACCGACGCCACGGTGCTCAGCGTGCCGCCGGCCGACCCCAAGCGCCGCTCCGAGGGGCGGCTGGTGGTGCTGGCCCTGCCGGCCGAGCAGGCGGGAGCGGTCGCGGCGGCTTCCCTTTCCGAGTCGCTCACCATTACATTCCACTGACCGCGAGGCACGTCCACCGGCCGCGGGACCTGTTGCCACAGTGAGGGAGAGCAGTGCTCAAGGGGTTCAAGGACTTCATCATGAAGGGCAACGTCATCGACCTGTCGGTGGCCGTGGTGATCGGCGCTGCCTTCTCCGCCATCGTCACCTCCTTCACCACCCACCTGATCAACCCGTTCATCGCGGCGGTGGGCGGCGCCAACGCCAACGGGCTGGGCTTTCAGCTGGTGGCGGGCAACCCCAAGACGGTGGTGGACGTCGGCGCGGTGATCACCGCGGGCATCAACTTCCTCATCGTCGCCGCCGTCGTCTACTTCCTGCTGGTGGTGCCCATGCACCGGCTGCAGGAGCGCCGCCGGAAGGGCGTGGAGGCGGGGCCGGACAAGCCGACCGACGTCGCGCTGCTCACCGAGATCCGGGACCTGCTCGCCGCCCAGCAGCGCGCCAGCGAGGCCGAGCCGCAGACCCGGGCCGCCGCCGGCACCCCCTAGAGCGAGCGGAGCAGCCGCTCAGCCGTGGTGCGGCGGCACGTTGCGGCGCAGCTCCTCGTCGTTGCCACCGGCCGAGCTCTCCGCGGCCGGGCCGCGCTCGTCGCGGGTGGTCTCCGGCAGCACGTCACCGAAGATGCGCTGCCGCCGTTCCCGGGCCCGGCGCCGCTCCGCCGCCGCCTCGTCGGCGGGGGCGGAGCGGTCGGGGCGAGCGTCAGCCACGGCTCAGGCGTCGAGACCGGAGAGCTCGGAGATGACGTGCCCGACCAGCGGGGTGAGCGTGGCCATCCCGTCGCGCACGGCGGAGCGGGAGCCAGCGAGGTTGACCACCAGGGTGCTGCCGGAGACGCCGACGAGCCCGCGGGACAGGCAGGCGTCCACCGAGCCGGCGGCCAGGCCGGACGCGCGCAGCGCCTCGGCGATGCCGGGGATGGAGCGGTCCAGCACGCCGGAGGTCGCGTCCGGGGTGACGTCGCGCGGGGAGACGCCGGTGCCACCGACGGTGACCACCAGGTCCACCCCGCCGATCACCGCGGTGTTCAGCGCGTTGCGGATCTCCACCGGGTCGGCGGCCACCGCCACGGTGGCGTCCACGTGGAAGCCGGCCTCGCTCAGCAGCTCGGAGACCAACGGGCCGTTGGTGTCCGGCTCGTCTCGGCTGGCGGTCCGATCGTTGACGATGACCACCAGTGCGCGTCCCAGGCGGGAGTCCTCCATGTCCATGAGGCTCACCGTAGTGCCCTCCTCGACAAGCGCCGGGACGAGGTCGAGCGTGACCGTGGTGCCGGTGCGCATGGTCAGTTCCCCGCCTTCACGGTGTTGCCCTGCAGGGTCACCTGGGTGGTGCTGGTGTCGCCGCTGGGGCTCTTGATGGTCAGGGTCACCGTGTCGCCCGGGCGGTGCGAGCGGATGGCGGCCACCAGGGTGTCGCCGTCGGGGATCACGCGGTCGTCGACCTTGGTCACCACCGAGCCGGCGGCGATGCCGGCCTTCTCCGCGGCGCCGCCGGGCGAGACCGCGGCCACGGCCGCGCCCTGCAGCGACGTGCTGGCCGACGAGCGGGAGCTGGTGCCGGCCGAGGCGTCGGTGACGCTGACGCCCAGCACCGCCTGGGTGGCGGTGCCGCTGCCGATCAGCTCCTGCGCGATGCGCATGGCCTGGTCCACCGGAATGGCGAAGCCCAGGCCGATGGAGCCGGACTGGCTGCTGGAGGAGCTGCCGCCCAGGGAGGCGATGGCGGAGTTGATGCCGACCAGCTCGCCGTTCATGTTCACCAGCGCGCCGCCGGAGTTGCCGGGGTTGATGGCGGCGTCGGTCTGCACGGCGTCGAGCACCGAGCTCTGCCCGCTGGCCTCGCCGCTGGCCCGCACCGGGCGGTTCAGCGCGCTGACGATGCCGGAGGTCACCGTGCTGGCCAGCCCCAGCGGGGAGCCGACCGCCACCACGTCCTGGCCCACCGCGAGGTTGGACGAGCTGCCCAGGCTGATGGGGGTGAGGTTGGTCTGGTTGGCCATCTTGATGACGGCGATGTCCGAGGACGGGTCGCGGCCCACGATGGAGGCGGCCTCGATGGTGCCGTCCTTGAGCACCACCCGCAGCTGACCGGATCCGCCCGCGGCCGCGGCGATCACGTGGTTGTTGGTGAGGATCAGCCCGTCGGCGGAGAGCACCACGCCCGAGCCCTCGCCGCCCTGGGTGCCGCTGGCCACCTCGATCTGCACCACGCTGGGGACCACCTTGGCGGCGACCTCCTGCACCGAGCCGGGGGCGGCGGCCGCGGGCTGGGCCTTGACCGTCTCGCTGCCGCCCAGGGCGGTGACGGTGCTGTTGCTCGAGCCGCTGTCCAGGTTGGCACCCACCGCGCCGCCCACCCCGCCGGCCAGCAGGGCCAGGGCCAGGGCGCCGGCCACCAGCTTGCCGGTGCGCTTGCGGGGTGCCGCGGCGGGGGCCAAGGCCGGGTGCTGCTGCTGCGCGCCGGCGTAGGGGTAGCCGGGTGGGTACACCGGGTACTGGTGGGTGGGCGAGTCGCCCTGGGGTCGGCCGTAGAAGCCGCCCGAGCCGGGCTGGGCCGGGCCCCGGCCGTAGGGGTCGTAGCCGGAGGCGCCGTGACTCGAGCCGGAGGCGCCGTGACTCGAGCCGGAGGCGGCCTGTCCTGAGCCGGCGTCACCGGAGCCGGCCTGGCCCTGCCGCGACCACCAGGAGTCCGGCACCGCGCCGGGCTGCGACTGGGCGCCGGGCTGGCGGCCGCCGGTCTCCTCGGGCCCACCGTCGCCGGAGGAGCCAGCAGGGGTGGGCTGCTCGTGCGGGAAGCGCTCGTTGCCATCGGTCATGTCACCACTGTGCCGCGCCTGGCTGAGAACCCGCTGAGATGCACCTGGGGGTTGACCGGGAGTGTGGTGAAGAAGACGCCTGAGCCCGGCCACCGGGGTGGCGGAACCCGCTGACCAGCAGCGAGACCGGTCAGCGCGGGGCCGTCAGCGGCCGTGCGCCTCGTCCAGGAAGGCCACGTAGGCCTCGCTCACCTCGTCCGGGCACTCCATGTTCAGCATGTGCCCGGCCCCGTCGATCATCCGCTTGCCCCGCACGTCGGCGTGGTGGTCGGACAGCTTGTTCACCGGGTCGCGTCCGTGCCACACGGCCAGGTCGATGTCGTTCTCCGAGCCGATGAAGTAGAACGGCACCGTGCTCGGGCCGGTGTAGGACTTGCGGTGCTCCCACACGTCGTCGAGGGCCAGGTACCAGCCGATGCCGCCGGCGAAGCCGCTGCGGGCGTAGTCGGCCACGTAGGTCTCCAGCTCCCACTCCGACATCCACGACCACGGCAGCGGCGGGGGCTGCGGGAGCGCCTCCCGGTAGGAGGTGCCCGGCGGGTGCTGCCACACCTGGGTGAAGTCGGCCGTGCCGGAGAGCGCGTGGAAGATCTTGGCCAGGATCTCCCGCGGGTGCGCGGCGTAGTCCTGCGCGGCCGCCTCGGGCTGGTCCAGGTAGTAGGACATGTGGTTGAACCGCTTGGCGCCGCGCTTGCGCTCGATCACCGACGGGGCCACCGACCCCACCGAGATGAACGGGTTCTGCAGCCCGATCACCGCGCGCATCCGCTCGGGGTGGTGGTAGGCCAGGTCGTAGGCGGCCATGCCGCCGAAGTCCAGGCCGGAGAACACCGCCTGCTCCTCGCCCAGGTGGTCCAGCAGCCCGACGAGGTCACCCACGACGGCGTCCACGCCGTAGCCGGAGCCGTCCGTGGGAGCGCTGGTCTGGCCCATCCCTCGCAGGTCCGGCGCCACCACCCGGTAGCCGGCGTCGGCGATCACCCCGATCTGGTGGCGCCAGCTGAACGAGGTGTGCGGAAAGCCGTGCAGCAGCACGACCAGTGGACCCTGCCCCTGCTCGACGTAGTGCACGTCGAGGCCGTTGATCCGGGCGTAGTGGTGCTCCCAGCCCAGCGGGGACACCGGAGCAGCGGCAGGGTCCATGGCGTCAGCCCTGCCGGTTCTGCTTGACGTCCAGCGCGGCGAGGTGGGCGAACACCATGCTGGCGCCGATGGGGTTGCCACCGCCGGGGTACACCGTGCCGGTGACCGCGGCCATGGAGTTGCCCGCCGCGTACAGCCCGGGGATCACCGCGCCCTCCTTGTCCAGCACGCGGGCGGCGGTGTCGGTGCGCATGCCGCCCTTGGTGCCCAGGTCGGACAGGCCGAAGGCCGCGGCGTGGAACGGGCCCTGCTCGATGGGCACCAGCGGCGAGGCGCCGCCGGAGAAGGCCCGGTCGTAGGGCTCGTCACCGCGGTGGAAGTCCTCGTCCGACACGGCCGAGACGAAGCCGTTGAACCGGGTGACGGTGGCCACCAGGTTCTCCGCCGGCACGCCGATCTGCTCGGCCAGCTCCTCCAGGGTGTCGGCGGTCTTCCACAGCCCCGCCGCCATGTAGTCCTTGGGGTCGCCCATAGGCTGCATGGACGCCACCACCGGCGGCTTCTCGCCCTCGCGGTCGTCGTAGACCATCCAGTACGGCAGGGTCACGGTGCCGGCGGTCATCGCGTCGATCACCTCGCGGCCCAGGCGGTCGTAGGGCAGCGACTCGTTGACGAAGCGCTCGCCGTTGTCGTTGACGAAGATGCCGCCGGTGAACCACAGCGAGAACGCGGAGCGACCGTCCGGGTGGGTCACGCCGGGCGACCACCACGCCTCGCTCATCAGGTCCACGTCGGCGCCGATGGCGATGCCCGCCGCGATCGCCTTGCCCTGGTTGCCGTCCGGGCCCATGGTGTCGCGGGCGGTGCCGGGCACGCCGTACTTGGCGCGCATCTCGTCGTTGCCCTCGAAGCCGCCGGAGGCCACGATCACGCCGCCGCGGGCGCGGATGGCCCGGCGCTCGCCGTGGTGCTCCACGATGGCGCCGACCACGGCGCCGTCCTCCACCACCAGCTCGTCCACCGTGGTGGAGGTGTAGGTGGTGGCGTTGTCCATGCCGTCCATCGCCCACAGGAAGCGGCCGATCAGCGACTGTCCACCGGTGAGGGTGGGGTCCAGCGGCGCACCGGCGCGCTCGACGGCCAGCGTCGGGCGCAGGTCGTCGCGCACCGCGCCGATCTTCTCCGCCTTCATCGGCTTGGGGATGATCTGGCGGCCCTGGGCGTGCGCCTTGGGGGCGGAGCCGAAGTAGTCCGCCCACGGCAGCACCGCGAAGGCGAAGTGCTCGTCGTCGCTGGCCAGGTAGTCCACCAGCGGGGCGCCGTTGTCCAGGAACGCGTCCTGCAGCTCCACCGGGGTGCGGTCGCCGACCACGGCGCGGAAGTAGGTGCGGACGTCGTCCATGCTGTCCTGCACCCCGGCCTCCTCGAGGACCTTGTTGCAGGGCAGCCACATGCCCGCGCCGGAGTAGGCGGTGGTGCCACCGAACTTGTCCGTCGCCTCCACCATGATGGTGTCCAGCCCCTCACGGGCTGCGGTGTAGGCACCGGTGACGCCACCGCCGCCGGACCCGACCACCAGGACGTCGCACTCTTCGCTCCACTGCATGCTGCACCTCTCCACAGAAATGTGTGATCTGAACCATAGTGGCTGGTGGGCCGAGGTTTCGGGCAGCGAGTTCCAGTGACCGGGAGCGGGCTCAGGCGTCGGTCAGCGGCCGCGGGGAGCCGGGCAGCCGCAGCCGCACCCGGGCCCCGCCGCGGTCGGACTCCTCGGCCCACACCGCACCCTGGTGGCGCAGCGCCACCTGCTTGACGATGGCCAGGCCCAGCCCCGAGCCGGGCATCGACCGCGAGCCGGTGGAGCGGTAGAAGCGCTCGAAGACCAGGGCCCGGTCCTCCGGCGCGATGCCGGTGCCGGCGTCGCTGACGACCACCTCGACGTGGGTGGGGTCCACCTGGGTCATCACCACCTCCACCCGCTCCCCGGCCGGGCTCCACTTGGCCGCGTTGTCCAGCACGTTGAGCACCGCCCGCTCCAGCGCGGTGGGGTCGCCCACCAGGTACCAGGGCTGCAGCCAGGCGGTGAAGGTGATCTCGCTGCGCCGCCGGCGCGCCCGCTCCAGGGCCTCCTCCACCACCTCGGCCAGGTTCAGCGGCAGCTGCACCACCTGCGGGGCGTCCTCGCGGGCCAGCTCCACCAGGTCGCCCACCAGGGTGGACAGCTCCTCCAGCTGGGCCACCACGTCGGCGTGCAGCTCGGCCCGGTCGGTCTCCCCCAGCTGCGGCGCGCCGGGGGCGCTGGAGGCCATCAGCAGCTCCATGTTGGTGCGCAGCGAGGTGAGCGGGGTGCGCAGCTCGTGGCCGGCGTCGGCCACCAGGCGGCGCTGGCGGTCCCGGGACTCCTCCAGCGACAGCAGCATGGCGTTGAAGCTGCGGGTGAGGCTGGCCAGCTCGTCGTCGCCGGTCACCGGGATGGGGGTGAGCTCGTCGGTGCGGGCCACCCGCTGGGCGGCCTCGTTGAGCCGGGCCACCGGACGCAGCCCGGCCCGGCCCACGGCGGCGCCGGCCACGACGGCGACCAGGATGCCCGCCCCGCCCACGGTGAACAGCACCACCGCCAGGTTGTGCAGCACCAGGCGGGTGGGGGCCAGCGACTGGGCCAGCACCAGGGTGGTGCCGTTGGGCGCCCGATGGGCCAGCACCCGGTAGTCCTCGGTGGTGCGCAGCGACTCCGCCGATACCCCCATGGCCACGTCCAGCTCCGGCTTGCCCACCGGCGCGCCGCGGCCGGAGTAGGCCACCGCGCCGCTGGGCAGGATCACCGACACCCGCACCCCGGAGGAGAACAGCGTGGCGATCTGCAGGTTCTCCTGCGAGATGGACTCCAGCAGGTTGCTGTTGAGCACGGTGGTGGCCCGGTTGCGCAGCTGGTTGTCCACGTCGTCGTAGAGGGCGTTGGACACCACGAAGTAGGCGGAGGTGGCCATCAGCGCCACGGCCACGGCCACCACCACCGCGGCGAGCATGGTCACCCGGGCGCGCAGGGACATCGACCGGGTCAGCGGCATGGGCGCGCGCATCTTGTGCGGCCCGGTGCTGCTGGTCGGCGCCTCCGGCGAGTGCGGGCCGGACGGCTGGGTCTGCTCCGGGTGGGCCGTCACCGGCGGCTGCCCGTCACGGCGGTCCCTCGCGCAGCACGTAGCCCACCCCGCGCACGGTGTGGATCAGTCGGGGCTCACCCTCGGCCTCGGTCTTGCGGCGCAGGTAGCCGATGTAGACCTCCAGCGCGTTGCCGGAGGTGGGGAAGTCGTAGCCCCACACCTCCTCCAGGATGCGGCCGCGGGTGAGCACCCGGCGGGCGTTGGTCAGCAGCAGCTCCAGCAGCGAGTACTCGGTGCGGGTGAGGCTGATCAGCCGGTCGCCGCGGCGTACCTCCATGGTCACCGGGTCCATGGTGAGGTCGGCGAAGCTGAGCACCTCCGAGGCGGGGTCGGCGCTGGGGGTGGCGCGGCGCAGCAGGGCGCGCAGCCGGGCCAGCAGCTCCTCCAGGGCGAAGGGCTTGGGCAGGTAGTCGTCGGCGCCGGCGTCCAGGCCGGCCACCCGCTCGGAGACGGTGTCGCGGGCGGTGAGCACCAGGATGGGCAGGTCGACGCCGGAGCTGCGCAGCCGCCGGCACACCTCCAGCCCGTCCATCCGCGGCATCATCACGTCCAGCACTAGCGCGTCGGGCTTGGTGGCCTCCAGCGCCTCCAGCGCGGCCACGCCGTCGCCGGCCAGGTCGACGGTGTAGCCGTTGAAGGTCAGCGAGCGGCGCAGCGACTCGCGGACGGCCCTGTCGTCGTCCACCACCAAGATGTGCATGCGTCCCAGTGTGGCCGCTGCCCCTGAGACCCGTCTGAGAGAGGCGCCCTACCGCGGGACCGGCGCGTTCCAGTGCCGCCACATGGCCAGCAGCCGCAGCCCGGTGGCCAGCACGGAGCCGAGCAGCGCGGCCAGGCCCTGCGGCACCCCGGCGGCGTCGGCGGCCACCAGCACGGTGGCCCCGGCCAGCGCGGCCACCGCGTAGATCTCCCGGCGCAGCACGATGGGCACCTCGTTGAGCAGCACGTCGCGCAGGGCGCCGCCGCCGATGGCCGTGGTCATCCCGATGACGCAGGCCGCCACCACGCCGGCGTCGTGGCTCAGCGCGGTGGCCGCGCCGTAGGTGCTGAACAGCCCCATCCCCAGGGCGTCCAGGATCAGCACCGACCGCCGCAGCCGGGAGACCCGGGGGTGGAAGCGGAAGACCAGCAGCGACACCACCACCGGCGTCACCAGGTAGCGCCAGTCCACCAGCGAGGTGGGCGGGTTGATGCCCAGCAGCACGTCGCGCAGCACTCCCCCGCCCAGCGCGGTGGTGGCCCCGAGCACCACGATCCCGAAGACGTCCAGGCGCGCCCGCACTCCCGCCAGCGCCCCGGAGGCCGCGAAGGCGGTGATCCCGATGAGGTCGAGGACGACGAGCAGCACAGCTCATTGTCTCCACAACGCGCGGTGGCCGGTGACCTGCCTGGTCACCGGCCCCGCAGACGTACCCGTGTTGCTACTTGCCCTGCCAGCTGGGCGTGCGCTTCTCCATGAAGGCGCCGATGCCCTCCATGACGTCGGCGGAGGTGGAGACCTTGGCCATCTCCTCGTCGTTGAGCTTCCAGGCGTCGCGCTCGGCCGGGGTGCTGCCGTCGACGATGCCGCGGGCCACGCGCTTGCTGGCCTGCACCGCCAGCGGGGCGCCGGCGCTGACCTGCTCGGCCAGGGCCAGCGCGGTGTCGAGCACCTGGTCCTGCGGCACCACCCGGTTGACGAAGCCCCAGCGGTGGGCGTCGGTGGCGGGCATCGGCTCGCCGGTGAGGATGAGCTCCAGGGCCACGTGCTTGGGCAGCGCCTGGGTCAGCCGGAACACCCCGCCGGCGGCGGCCATCAGTCCACGGTGGACCTCCGGCAGGCCGAACTTGGCGTTGTCGGCGGCCACGATGAGGTCGCTGGCCAGCGCGAGCTCGGTGCCGCCGCCCATCGCGGAGCCGTTGACCGCGGCGATCACCGGCACGCTCACCGGGTGGTCCACCATGCCGGCGAAGCCCCAGTGCTTGGTCTCCGGGGGCAGCACGCCGTCGCCGCCCTTGGTGCCCAGCGCCTTGAGGTCGGCGCCGCCGCAGAACACCCGGTCGCCGGCGCCGGTGAGCACCACCGCGCGGATCTCCGGGTCGTTCTCCGCCTGCTCCAGCGCCTCGCCGATGCCGTTGTGCACGTCGGCGTTGATGCTGTTGGACGCCTTGGGCCGGTTGATGGTGATGAGCAGGGTGTGGCCCCGCCGCTCGGTGAGGACTACTGCCTCGGGTGCCTCGTCGGTCACGCTCGCCTCGTTCCTGTCGGTGATGGTGGGTTCAGCTGCTGATGCGCACGTGGGCGCCGTCGACCTCCACGGTGACGGTGCGGCCCACCACCTCGCGGCGCTCCCCGGGCTCGCCCAGCGACAGCGCCTCGGCGCTGGCGGTGTCGCCGGGGGCGGTCTGCGCGGCGAAGCGGGCGCCGTCGGCGGTGCGGGCCACCAGGAAGCCGGTGGCGGGCTTGCCGTCGCGGCCGTGCTCCACGGTGGCCGTCTCCACGGTCACCGTGCCGGAGACGGGGGCGATGATCGCAGGGGCGTTGGCCGACTCGATGCGCACCGGCTCGGGGTTGCCCACGTAGCCCTGGGCGTGCGGGGCGTCGCTGAGCAGCACCGCGTGCTGGTAGGTGACAAAGCCGCCGTTGCCGTGCAGCAGCGCCAGGCCCGGCTCCGTCCGCAGCCGCTGGGTGATGCTCACCGCGGCGAAGAGGGTGTAGGTGTTCATCGGCCCGCCGAAGGCGGAGTGCCCGCCGGTGACGCTGAGGCTGGCGTCGCGGGGCAGGTCCAGGGCGATCGACGCCAGCTTGGGCACCACCGGGAAGCAGCTGTAGATGTCCACGAGGTCCAGGTCGTCGGCGTGCACCCCGGCCTGGGACAGGGTGCGCTCGAAGGCGGCGGCCATGGCCGGGGAGTCGGTGAAGCCGTCCCGGCGCAGGTGCTCCTCGGCCTGGTCGGCACCGGCCCCGCCCCACACGTACACCAGCTTGTCCTCGGCCACGCCGTGCTCGCGGGCGGCGGCCAGGGAGGTCATGATGACCGCCGCGCCCTGGTCCACCTGCGGGTTGGCGTTCATCGACAGCGGGTAGGGCTCGGAGATCATCCGGTTGCCGGGGGTGACGGTGGCGATGTCCTCGGCGCTGCGCTGCACCGGGTTCCACGCCGCGGGGTTGGCCGCGGCCTCGGCGGAGAAGGCGGCGTAGATCTCCGCCGACCACGCCGTCGCCTCGTCCGGGCTCTGGCCCAGCTGGTGTGCCAGCGCGTTGTCGAACAGCGGGTACACGCGGGTGGGCAGGATCAGCCCGGCCGCCTGGTTCTCCGGGCCGCCCAGCAGCTCGGGGTCGAACGCCGCGGGCCCGCCGGGTGCAGCGCTCCACCCGCAGTCCTGCACCGGGTCGACGCCGGCCTTGGCCAGGGCGCCGGTGGAGGACTGCGCCTCCCCACCCACCAGCAGGGCGATGGTGCTCTCCCCCGCGGCGATGCGGGCGGCGGCGGCGTCGAGCAGCCGGGCCGGCCACTGCCCACCCACCGGGGTGTACTGGCGGTGCTGCGGGTCGGCGCCCACGCGCTCGGCCACCAGGCCGGGCAGGTCGTCGTAGCTCCAGCTCACCACGTTGACCACGTCGATGCTGTCGGCGTGGGCGGGCAGCTGCGGGACGCCGGCGTCGGCGGCGGCCAGGGCCACCGCGTCGAGCATCAGCTCCAGGGGCTCGCGGGCGTCGGCCACCGTGCGCTCACGGTTGTGCCGAAGCTGGCCCACTCCGACGATGACGGGGATGTGGCGCGGGTCAGGCACGTCGCTCGCTCCTCAGGGGTCGGGATCTGGCCTGACAGTAGTGCAGCCAATAGTGACGCCCGCCACCCCCCTTGCAGCGTCGACCTCACGAACGGGGCACCTCAGCCGATGTGGGGTGGGTCACTGCTGATCACCGGAAGGCTGCTGCCCCCATGGACACCCAGGACGTGCTGGACCGACCCGCCCGGCGGCGCCCGCCCACCGTGCTGCTGGTGGAGGACGAGGACGACCAGCGCGCGCTGGTCACCGTCTACCTGCGGCGATCGGGCTGCGAGGTGATCTCCGCGCCCTCCGCGGAAGCTGGCCTGGACCTCATCGAGGGGGTGGACCTGGACCTGGCGGTGGTGGACCTGCGCCTGCCCGGAATGAGCGGCTGGACGCTGTCCTCGGCGCTGCACGAGCGCGACCCGCGCTGCCCCATCGTGGTCACCTCGGTGCTCGACCTGGAGTCCTACCCGTCGGCGCACACCGCGCTGCCCAAGCCGTTCAGCATCGGCCAGCTGCGCACGGCCCTGGGCCGGCTGCTGCCGCACTGGAGCCCCACGTGAGCGGAGCCGTCCGCACCGTGCTGATCGCCGACGACGACCCGGACATCCGCCGGCTCATCGAGCTGGCGGTGCAGCGGGCCGGGTTCACCGTGCTGGCCTCGGTGGGTGACGGCCAGGCCGCCCTGGACGCCGCGGCGGCGCAGCTGCCGCACCTGGCCATCCTGGACGTGTCCATGCCGCAGGTGACCGGGCTGCAGGTCTGCGCCGCGCTGCGGGCCGAGCACGGCGACGCGCTGCGGGTGCTCATCCTGTCGGCCAACGCGGAGGTCTCCGCTGTGCAGGCGGGGCTGGCCGCCGGCGCCGACACCTACCTGCCCAAGCCGTTCGCGCTGCGGGAGCTGCGGGCCAAGCTGGGCGAGCTGCTCGCGGACCCGGTGTGCTGAGCAGCCGCGACGCGCTGGTGCGTCGCTGGCGGGCCACCCCCACCTTCGCCCAGCGCCAGGTGATCTTCTGCCTCATCTTCCTGGTGTCGGTGTCGGGCATCCCGCTCACCCGCATCGAGGTGCACGGCGTGGTGCTCACCGCGTCGGTGGTGGCGGTGCTGGTGATCACCCTGGCCGCGCTGGCGCTGCCGTGGCGGCGCTGGGCCCCGGGCTGGCGGATCAGCGTGGACCTGGCCAGCATCACCGCCTCGGGACTGCTGGGTGCGGCCACCGGGGAGGCCAGCTCGCCCTACGGGATCATGCTGGTGCTGCCCGCGCTGGCGCTGGGGGCGCAGGCTCGTCGCCCACAGACTCTGCTGTGGGTCGTCGCCGCCACCGACCTCACGGTGTTCATGCCGTACCTGGTGCTGCCCAACCCCACCCCGTTCGCGCTGGACATGATCCTGCGCTGGCTGTTCACCCCCACGGTGGCGCTGCTGGCGGCGATGGCGATGTTCCAGGTGACCAGCCGGGTGCGCTACCGGATGGCCCAGCTCACCGAGTCGTCGCTGCACCTGGCCGGGGCCCGCGACGCCTTCGCCGGGGTGCTCGACGCGGTCACCGAGCAGTCCATCATCGCCACCGACCGCACTGGCCTGGTCACCATCTTCAACCCGGGCGCGGAGAAGATGCTGGGCGCGACGCGCACCCAGGTGGTGCGCGAGCGCCCGGTCACCGACTTCCTGGTGGACGCCGAGCTGGACGTCGTCGACGCCGCGGGGCGCAGCGGCTTTGCCGCGCTGGTGGCGCTGGCCGCCGACGGTGCCGCCGACGTGCGCGACTGCACCTACCGCACCACCGACGGACGGCTGCTCAGCGTGGAGCTGGCCATCACCCCGCGCCACGACGCGCACGGCGAGCTGGTGGGCTACCTGTTCGTGGCCACCGACATGACCAAGACCCGGGAGTTGGCCCGGCTCAAGGACGAGTTCATCAGCCTCATCTCGCACGAGCTGCGCACCCCGCTGTCGTCCATCCTGGGCTACCTGGAGCTGGTGCTGGACGACCCCGACGACCCGCTGACCGAGCAGCAGCAGCAGTACCTGACCACTGTGGAGCGCAACGCCAACCGGCTGCTGCACCTGGTGGGCGACCTGTTGTTCACCGCGCAGGTGGAGGCGGGCAAGTTCGTGGTGGCCCAGCGCGAGGTGGACCTGGTGGCGGTGCTGGCGGCCTCGGCCGACACCGCGGTGCCGGTGGCTGCGGCCGCCGGGGTGCTGGTGGAGACCGAGCTGCCGGAGCACCCGGTGCTGGTGGCCGGGGACGCGGTGCGCCTGGGGCAGGCCTGCGACAACCTGTTGTCCAACGCGGTGAAGTTCACCCCGCGGGGCGGCTCGGTGTGCCTGTGCCTGGTGGTGGAGCCCGACGGCGAGGGTGGACCGGCGGCGCTGGTGAGCGTGCGCGACACCGGCTACGGCATCCCCGCCGGCGAGCTGGAGCAGCTGTTCACCCGCTTCTTCCGCGCCACCACCGCCACCACCAACGCCATCGCCGGGGTGGGCCTGGGGCTGGCCATCACCCGGGCGATCGTCACCGCGCACCAGGGCACGCTGGCGGTGCGCAGCGTGGAGGGTGAGGGCACTACCTTCAGCTTCCGGCTGCCGCTGCGGGTGGGCGCGGAACATTCCATGCAGGACGCAATGGGGGCCACATGAGCACGCAGCTTCCGTCACCGGGCACGCTCATCGCCCTGGTGGTGGACGACGACGCCGACGACCTGGCGCACGCGGCCGGGGTGCTGCACGAGGCCGGGTACACGGTGCTCACCGCCAGCGGCCCGGCGCAGGCGCACGCGGTGCACGCCGACACCGAGATCGACCTGGTGCTCTCCGACGTGGCAATGGCCGAGCAGGACGGGCCGACCATGCTGTGGGCGCTGCGCAGCAACGGGTGCGCGGCCACCTTCATCACCATGACGGCGGATCCCTCGCCCACGGCGCGGCGCCGCTCGGAGGCCGCGGGGGCGGCGCTGTGCCTGCCCAAGCCGCTCAACGCCACGGTGCTGGTGACGGCGGCGCACCAGCTGCTCACCACCGGGCCG
This sequence comes from Rhodococcus sp. Z13_19A, assembly GCF_058133575.1. Classification (NCBI taxonomy): domain Bacteria; kingdom Bacillati; phylum Actinomycetota; class Actinomycetes; order Mycobacteriales; family Nocardiaceae; genus Rhodococcus; species Rhodococcus sp. Z13_19A. The sequence goes on along the minus strand of NZ_JBYUNN010000002.1, from coordinate 280,019 downwards.
GTGCGCGACCCGCTGGAGGACCCCTACGACGCCGAGCTGCTCAACCAGATGCGGGCGGGGTACCTGCAGGCGCTGCCGGAACGCACCGCCGCGCTGGCCGCGGCGAGCGAGGCCGGTGACCTGGTGGTGCTGGCCAAGGTGGCGCACGTGCTGGCCGGGGCGAGCGGGCAGTTCGGCTACCCCGGGCTGGCCGAGCTGTGCCGGGTGGTGCAGGCCCGCGCCCAGGCCGGCGAGCTGGCGCACGCCGAGGTGGAGGCCGCGTTGGTGGCCGCCGGGCACGTCCGCCGCAGCGGTCAGTAGCGGGACGGGTCCGTTGCGGGGGGCAGTGACCTGCGCACCCACAGCCGCAGGAGGATCCGTTACTAGGGTGAGCCCCATGGCTCCCACCCCGCTCGTGATCATCGGCGCAGGCGGTCATGGCCGCGAGGTGCACGACATCGTGGAGGCGATCAACGAGTCGGTCCTCGATGGACAGGAACCCGAGTTCGACTTCCTGGGGTTCCTCGACGACGGCACGGTTGACCCGGCGCTGATCGCTGGCCGCGGCCCCCACCTCGGCGGGGTGAGCGAGCTGGAGATGCTGCCCCCGGAGACGCAGTACGTCATCGGCATCGGCACCGGGCCGCCACGTCGCAAGCTCGACGAGCTGGCGTCGGCAGCCGGATTGGTGGCGGCGGTGCTGGTCCACCCGTCTGCGGTGCTGGGGCGACATCTCAACCAGCTGGCCCCGGGGACGGTGGTCTGCTCGCTGGTCTCGCTGACCACCAACGTCACGCTGGGACGTCACACCCACATCAACCGCAACAGCGCGGTGGGCCATGACGTGGTCTGTGGTGACTACGTCACGGTCAACCCAGGGGCCACCATCCCCGGCAACGTCACCCTGGAGGACGAGGTCAACATTGGTACGGGGGCGGCGGTGATCCAGGGACGCCGGGTGGGCCGCGGGGCAGTCATCGGCGCCGGCGCGAGCGTGGTCCGAGACATTCCCGCGGGCGTCACCGCGGTGGGCGTGCCCGCACGGCCCGTGGCGTGAGGTGCCAATTGCCGACTCCTGCATGATGACTCCATGCACCTGCTCTTCGTCTGCACCGGCAACATCTGCCGCAGCCCCACGGCCGAGCGGCTGACCCAGGCCTACGCCGCCCACCACGGGCTCACCGGGCTGACCGCGAGCAGTGCCGGCACCCGGGCGGTGGTGGGCTACGGCATGGAGCCGTCAGCGGCCCAGGTGCTCACCGAGCTGGGCGGCGACCCCATCGGCTTTCGCGCCCGCCAGCTCAAGCCCGCCATGGTCAACGACGCCGACCTGGTGGTGGGCCTGAGCACCCGGCACCGCAACCGGGTGCTGGAGGAGTCGCCCCGCGCCATGCGCCGAACCTTCACCCTGCGGGAGCTCTCCGCGTTGGTTGCGGTGCCGTCGAGCGAGCCGGCCCTGCTGCCTCGGCTGGCCCAGGCCCGGGCCGCGCGTCCACCGGCGCCGGATGCCCTGGACATCACCGACCCGATGGGGCAGGACCTCGCCACGTTCCAGGAGATCGGCCGGCAGATCACCGCCACGCTGCTGCCGGTGCTCGACGCGCTGCGAGCCGAGCTCAGCTGAGGCTAGAGCTCACTGGCTGAGGATCGCCTTGCGCACGGTCTCGCCGATCGCCGCGGCCGCCGCCGCGTTGGGGTTCTCCCCGTCCGCCGACATGCCCCTGGCGTAGCCGTCACCCGAGCGCACTGACGCTCCGACGTCCACAAAGGTCCAACCCCGCTGGCTGGCCAGCTTCTGCAGCGCGGCGTTGGTCTGCGTGGCCAGGGTGGGCTCTGCCGCGCTGGGCAGCGCACCGGTGAGGATCACCCGCGGGGCGTTGACCGCGCGCACGATCTTCTCGACGTTGGCCGTGGTGGACGAGGTGGGCACGTCCCGCTCGGCGTCGGTGAGATCAACCCCGACCACCACCACGTCAGCGGGCATGGACTTGGCCGCGGCAGCCATGCGCTCCGTGGTGGCCCCACTGTCGGCCCAGCCGCCGACGAAGGTGATGCGGTCCTTGGCTGCGTGGGAGACCCACGAGGTGTTGCCCAGGCTCTTGCCGATGAAGTCCGGGCTGTTGCCGTTTGCTGAGGAGCCGCCGATCACCACCATCCGCACCGTCTGCGACATCGCGGAGGTCGGAGCAGTGGACGAGGCAGTGGGGCGGGCCGGCACTGAGGCCTGCGGCAGCGGTACCGACGTCATCACCGGCGGCGCAGTGGCCATCGGGGCGGCTCCGGCGCTCTGCGGCTGCACTGGGGGCGTCCGGTTCTCCAGCGCGGTCCACATCACGGCGCCCGCCACGATGGCCGCTGCGATGAACACCGGGAACCCGTACTTCTCGACGCCGTCGTTCAGCTTCATGGGGGCCATCATGCCCGACGGATGCCCCAGCTCAACCGGACGACGTTGCCGCCCAAGCGATCTCACTCTCTGTGACGACCCCAACGGTCGGTGCCCGCTTCTCCCGGACCGTCAGAACCGACCGACTGCAGATAGCGACCATTTACTACTCCGTGTCCGCAACTCCACGAGCAGTGGGCGCCATTCTTTTGTTTACTCCATCGCTCACCTATTGTGACCTTGCGAAATGCCGCGAGATGCGGAGAATTTCCGCCATGCCGCGCCATTACCGAAACATCGCCCAGCAGCGACGTAACCAGAACTTTGCCTTTTGGGCCTTCATCGCGGTCGCCCTCGTGGTGGGCGCCATCATGTACCTGACGTTGCAGAATCGTGGCGTACCGACCGGTCTGCAGTCCCTCGTGGAGCTGGTTGTGCCCCCGACTTCGCCCGCGGCCGCTCAGGCGGGTACCGCGGTCACCACCACATTGTCGCGATAGGTGTTGCCGTAGCCGGGCACGTGCACAATGGGCCCGCCACAGGTCACCAGCACCAATTTGCGCTCACCCACCGGGCCGGCGAACACCGACTTGGGCAGTGCGGCCTTTACCACCACCTCTTGGGCGGTCACCCGCCAGCGGGTGGTGTGACCGGCGGCGTCGGCTGCGTGCACCACGGCGCCGGGCTGCACCTTGTACAGGTCGTAGAGCACGCCGTTGCCCTGGCTGTAGTCGTTGACGTGGCCGGCCAGCAGCGTGGTGCCCTCGGCCACGGGCTCACCAGCTGGGCCTGCCAGCGGGGCGCCCTGGTCCCACATTCCCACCACGTGCACGTCGCGGGGAACGTTGAGCGCACCAGCGTCGGTGGTGCTGGCCGGAACCAGCCGACCGCTGAGGCAGAGCGAGCCGATCACCACCGTGGAGGGCGCCACGGCCAGCTCGCACCCGGCAGGCTTGTCACGGAGCGGATCGGCGGCTGCAGGGGCCGCCTCCAGCGGCGGCAGCTCAGCTGCGGGAACGTTGAACTGCACGCTGGGCAACGGCGCCGCCGCGGGCTCCTCTGACCGCGACCCCTGCACGATCAGCACCACACCGGCCACCAGTGCCACCAGGATCACGACGACCAGTCCGCCTTGCGCCACACGTGTTGTGGTGGTTCGTCCGCTCATGCCGCGCCTCCCGCTAGTGATCGCCGGAAAATGGGCTAAGCCCCGCCTCTAGTGCAGAGGCGGGGCTTAGCGACCAGACGCCGAGGCGCCCGGGGTGAGAGCTAGTGCCTGATCAGGCAGCGTTGCGGCGACGCAGCACCATGACGCCCGCGCCGGCACCGGCGACGGCCACCAGGGCGATACCGCCGGCGAGAACCGTGCCGTCGGGGCCAGTGCCCTCGCCGGGAACGCCGGTGTCAATGCTGGAGGCGTTGTAGGACGAGGTGGAGCCGGTGCTGCCGGTGCCGGTGCTGCCGGAACCGGAGCCGTTCACGCCCGAGCCGGTGCTGCCCGTGCCCGTGCCGGTACCGGAGCCGCCGCCGGTGCCACCCGCGCCGTTGCCGGAGCCGTTGCCCGTACCGGTGCCGTTGCCGCCGGGGATGCCGCTGCCCTGGCCGGGGGCCACGACGGTGAACTCAACCCGCGCGACGTTGCCCTGGCCACCGACGAGGTCCACGTGGTGCGGACCGGCCTCGAGGCCTGCCGTCGAGAAGGTGAACGACACGGCGCCGGCCCCGTCGGCGACCGCAGTACCGATGTTGCGCGGCGTGGAGAACACCGTGCCGATGACGATCTCGCCGATGTTGAAGTTGAACGCGTTCACCGTGACGTTCTGCCCCGCCACGACGACGGTCTGGCTGATGGACGCGACGGGCGGGGCGTCGGGGTTGTACACCTGGGCGGAGGCGGGTGCGGCGGCCAGCAGCGAGCCGCCCATCACCAGAGTGGCGGCCGCCAGGACGCGAGTAACTCGGAGTGCCTTCATCGCACTACTCCCTTTGAGATCGTATTTAGCAGACCTAGCGGCATGCTCAGTGAAACCCTAACAGCACCAAGGGTAATGAACAATCCTAGTTGGAACATTGGGGAACGTTGATCTCTGTAGCCATCGGCTCCACCAGTGGCTGTACCGGGACAATCGCCCGGCCAGGGGCGGTAGGCTCGGTCAGGTTGTACTGCAGCTTCTTGGTGGCACCGGGAGGAATCTGTACGTCCACTGTGTACACCGGATGGTTACGCTCCGTAGCCACACGGGCAGTAGTGGGCACTCCGTCGACCGTTACTGAGAGTAGCTCCGCGCCCTTGGTGGCATTCAGCGCCACGAGCAGCCGGGAGGTGCCCGGCGGTCCGACCGCACCACGGTCGATGCGCCCGTAAACGTAGGAGGGTGCGTCGGCCCCACCGACGGGGACGTTATTAATGAGGTCCACCGTCACCTCAGACCCGCGAACCGGACCAACACAAGCACCGGCGGTGTAGCTGACCTTCCGGCCCAGGTAGTACTCGAGCTTGTTGCCGGCGGCGTTGTTCACCACCACCTGCGCGTAGGGCTGGTTCGTTTCGGGTACCACCTGACCCAAGGGTGTGCCGGCAAGCACCTGCGCTTCGCCAGAGTTCTTGCTCCACACAGCCAACCTGCCCTCGTTAGCCGCTTGCCCTAGGGCACTCAGCAGTGCCGTGGTCGAGCCGCTCTTCCCCCCGATGACCTTGTTCACCACGGCCTCAGAAATCGACTGCAGGTAATCCTTGCGCGCACGTTGGTCATCCGGATAGCGGAGATATACCTCCGCCTCCGTCAGCCTCACCACGTTGTCGGCGTCGATGGTCTCGCCGTTGCCGGCTTGGATCGGTCCGGCGGCCCTAAGCAGGTAGCTCAATGCCACGGGGTCAGTTGCGATAGCGCCATCAAGCTCCTGGCCGGTCTGCTGCTTCCACAGCGACAACCAGATTTGCGCGGCGTAAGGAAAGTGCGCGCTGGCATTACTATTTCCCCACACTGTGGTGGCCTGGTAGACGTCGTACTGCTCAGCAAACTCCGGGCCCAGATCTATCCCGATGCTGCCCTTGCTCGCTAGCTCCGTGTTGCTCCCCAGGTCCTCCAGAGTCAGCTTGCCCTGATCTGCCGTGAGGATGCCGTAGGCGCCAACCAACCCGCCGGTGCCACGGGCCTCCGCGTTGGTCTGAAATGCCAAGAAATAGTGACGCGGACCGTCGCCGCCCAACATCGGCGGAAGCAACGTGGCAGCAGTGCTCGCCCCGCCAAGAAGTGTGCTCAATTCCGCAGCCTGCCGCTGCAGGCTCGCACGCGCATCCTCGACCGCGCCAACCCAGCCCCCTGCGGGGATGGCGTCGATACGCTGTTTGAGAGCATCGGCGGAGCTCGCTGCCTGGCTGAGCGGCACCCGAGTCTTACTCAGCGCCGCAAGGTCGAGCTGCGAGCCCGTGAGCCGGAACCTATCCGGAGACAAGACCACGGCCTGCGCTACCGCTGGACGCAGCACTCGGGTGACTAAACCGTCCACAGACTCGGCGATGCTCCGGGTGGTGTCGAAGGGCACACCCAAGTAGGGCACGGCACCAATCAGTCGCCACGGCAGCGAGGACGTGGCAGCTCGCGCATCAGCGGCATCTGCGGCTGCCAACTCGACTCGCCGAACCGCGGCGCCGTCCGCCGAAAGGATCTCGCCGCGTGCCGCCTGCAGGTGCCGCTCAGCAGACTCCAGATGAGACTTTGCCGACAATGCGATGACAAGGAGCCACAAACCGAACCCGACAAGAACCACGGCGCCCAGTCCGGCGACGAGCAGCACGCTGCGGTGACGCCTGTACCACGAAATCTTTCGCCGTCGACGTACGCGTCGGACGACCGACGTGCCAATGTGTGAGGCTGGTCGATCTACGGGCGCTGTCATGCGTTGTAGCCGGACTTGGCCTCGCTGCTCTCCGTTGCTCGGGCTCCCTCCGCATTGCTGCTTTCCTCCACCACGTTCAACGTAGCTGTGCTCGGAGCAGGTGTACCAGGGGTGACCGGTGTGGGTTCGGTCTCGTAGTAGTAGGCGTAGTCGTAATCACTGGCCTTCGTGGGGACCATGTTCAAGATGGTGCCCAAGACCCGTCCGTCCACGTTGCGCAGGTTCTCCGCCGCGCGGGCGAGCTTGTCTCGCTCGGTGTGCCCGTGTCGGGCCACCAGGATGGCGCCGTCAGCATGGGCGGTGAGCACTGCAGCATCGGTGACTGGCAGCAGCGGCGGCGCGTCAAAGACGACGTAGTCGTAGCGACTGCGAAGCGTCTTCAGTAATGCTTGCAGCCGACTAGAGCCCAACAACTCGCTCGGGTTAGGCGGGTGCGGCCCAGCCGCGAGCACAGTCACCGTCGGGCTGGCGGTGGGCTGCAGGACGTCGTCTAGATCAGCAGCCCCCGACAGCACATTGGTCATCCCCACCGTTTCCACTAGCCCGAGATAGCGGGCCAAACGAGGCCGCCGCAGATCAGCCTCAATCAACACCACCCGGTGCCCAGCCTCGCCCAAGGCGAAAGCCAGGTTCAACGCAGTCGTGGACTTGCCCTCGTTGGGCACCGCGCTGGTGACGACCATCGCCTGCGGCGGGTGGTCCACGTCGAGGAACTGCAGGTTCGTGCGCACCTGCCGGAACGCTTCAGCACTCGAGGAATGACCTTCGCCGAAGGACACCAATGGGTTCGTTGGCCGATCGGAGTCAAACGGAATCGCCCCCACCACAGACGCACCGGTTGCTTCCATCACCTCGCGCCGACTCTTCACAGTGTTGTCAAAGCGATCCCGGAGCACCGCCAGCGCAACCCCGAGCAGCAAACCCACCACCGCGCCCAACGCAACGTTCCGGGTAGTGCTCGGAACCACTGGACTGCTCGGCAAGCTCGCTTGCTGCACCACAGTCACCTTGGCCGCGGGCTGAGCGCCGGGCTGCGGGGTTTCCAGCTCAGCCGCGAGGGTGGTGAACTCATCTGCGAGCGCGTTGGCGATATCGCGGGCACGCTGCGGCGAAGGATCCGTCACCGTAACCCCGAGCAAAACCGTCTCCGGAACCACCTGCACGCTAATCTCGCTGGCTACCTCGCCCGCACTCATCGGAAGCCGAAGAGCATCCACGACCCGCTGCGCCACCTGCTGGCCCTGGATCAGTTCCGAGTAAGAACTCACCCGTTGCTGGGAGAACAGGTTGCCCTGGTACGCAGCGCTCACACCCTCCTGGCCAGCCATGGACACGAAAAGCTGCGTCGATGCCGCGTACTTCGGCGTGGTCAACAACGAGGCGGCTAACCCGCCCAACATCGACAACACCAACACCGCAACGATCAACTTCCAACGACCACGCAGAACGCGAAGGTAGTCCCTAATCTCCACTGCGCCGCCCTCATCCCGGGAAGAAAACGCCACCCGTACGTGTCTGGTCACCAAGGCCTATGAGAGTAGCCGTGCCACATCCTGCCGACCCCACGAGGGTAGGTAGGTCGGTCAACCCGAACGAGGCAGAACGCATCGCACGTAGGACAGACGAACTTTGCCTACCGGCCTACCAGCGCTTCGAACGTACCTTAACTCTCAGCCAGCCGCCGATCCCTCCGGAGGTGCGGCGGTAGTACATACTGTCACCATGGGTGCCGCGCGGCTTTATCGAGACCTAATGTTGAACACTATTTGCAGCTCCATACTGATCCCACGAAAGCTGCGGTGGCGGGCGCTTCGAACACTCGGACTACAGATCACAGACGCGTGCACCGTGTCACCGGGCTGCTGGTTTGGGGGCACTGCCGTCTCAATAGGGCGCGCAACGACTGTGAACTATGGTTGCTTCTTTGACACCTCGGCGCCGATAACAATCGGTCAGTACTGCGACATCGGAATGCAAGTCATGATCTGCACAGGAACTCACGAGCCTGGCAAGAGGGCTCGGCGAGCAGGCGTGCCGTTTGCGGACCCTGTCAACATCGGTAACGGCGTCTGGATCGGAACCCGGGCAGTGCTCATGCCCGGGGTGACGATTGCGGATGGCTGCGTCATCGGTGCCGGAGCTTTGGTGACCCGCGATACTGAGCCGAACGGCGTCTACGTCGGTACCCCAGCCCGCCGGGTCCGGAACCTCGACGCGCTTGACCCGTTACCGCCAACAAGCCGACGCATTTTTACCGCCTCGACCGGTTAGGAGTCTGCTCCGCGACCACCCACCACCGGCGCCGATCTGGCAGACCCACGGCGGATGAGGCATTAGATGCTTACGAAAACGATCGGCGGGAAACGGTCCGCTAAACTCCCGGCGGCCGAGAATCCGAACCGGACAGAACCGCCCTGAGGGCCCTCTCGAAGGCGTCGAATCCGAATCTCGAAGAACGTTCCGCAATTAAGGTCCGATCCCAATTACGCGCAGAGAACTCGCAGAGCGCCTCCACGATGCACGCAGCTTCAGGACGATCCACAAATATCGCCATTTCTGGATCTGAGCAGGTTTCAATAAAGCCACCAGCGCGGAGCGCGATCACAGGGGTGCCATACGAGAAGGCCTCAACAGGTGTCAGGCCAAAGTCTTCATAAGATACTGCGATAAGCGCTCTGCAATCTCTGTACAACGAAGCCATATCTGGGTCCGACAGCCCATCCAACGCCAAGACATTCGAGGGTAAACCCGCGCTTCTGCCCCACCCGTCGCCAACTATCACCAGCCTCTCCGTGGGGAGCCCCCGGAAAGCAGACACAATCTCTTCGATATTTTTGTAGCCGCGGGCCCTTCCCACGGCGAGGTAGAACGCCTCCCCGTCGAACAGACTTTTGGCCAACTCCGTTGGTACGCCCCCTTGCACGTTCGCAGGAGGGTGCACAACTGCGGCCTCGATCCTATACGCGTGCCTTATCCGGTCACGGATACCGGCGGCGTTAGCGATATACAAGTCGGCGGATCGCGCCCGGGAAACATCCCAGCGACGCAGCGCGCGTTCGACAACCCTTAGGGCAAGCCGTGACACCACGCCGCGCCCTTTCGCATAGTCATCGCGCGCCCACAGCCAGCGCGCCGGCGAGTGACAATAGACTACCTTCTTCCCGGCACACTTAACAGCATGCGACCAACCGGACGAACTGCATAAAACCAGGTCGTATTCCGGCCCAAAGCGCATTCTTGAGAAAACCCCTGGAAGGAAGACGATCGCACGCCTCGGATCACGACGAAGGAAGCCAACCCGGTTCAACCATGAAACATTCACATCGAAGTCGCAAAAACCCGGAAAGGTCCGTTGTGGCGAATAAAAACTTGTGTGCAACTCGGCATCCGGAAAGACACGAAGCAAATCGAGCACCACACGCTCCGCACCTCCCCGCTGCGTAAGGTAATCATGGACGATAGCGACCTTACCTCCCGGAGCAGCAGTACAGTCAGGCATCAAGTCCATCCCCTCCATTGTCTTGACAATCTGTCTCCGCGATTCTCAGTGCGTGCACAGGCTCAAGACGGCCAAACCGCCAAGCTATGGACTCGACAAGGAGACGTGGAAGCACACTCGCAGCCTGCAGAACTCTGCCCGAAAACCGCCGGGGATCCTGTGAAAGTCGCTGTAACCACTCGAACCCAGCCAGACTAACCAGCCGGTTCGGTGGACGCTTAGTTCCGAATACTGTCTCGACTGCCCCTCCTACGCCAACAACTTTCGCGCCGATTCGATCGGCAATCTCAGCACCCCAATACTCCTGCTTCGGACTACCGAATGCAAGAAAGACAAGACCACATGAACGGGCGCGCAAGTTCTCAACTAGAAGCGCAAGCGATTCTGAGTTCACCGACTCCGAGTAGTCGCCTCCAGCGGTAAACCACTGTGGACATCTCTCCGCCGCGGCGGACAACGCACCGTCCGATCCACCAATCAGGGCAACCCTGGACGAATCCGCAAGTTCACGCGCTGCCCACTCCAGCAGCCCGCGCCCAGTCACCACTGGTAATCGTGCCCCCGATACACGCAACGCCCTAGCCAACCATCGCCCGTCGATCGTATTCATATCAGCACAGGCGAGTACCTCCGCATAGGAACGATTAGTTCCCGCGAGCCACATTTGCCATGGCGCCAGCGTTACAATGAACACACCGTTGCCGCCGGGCCTCGCTGGCTGCAAAACGTTCTCCCCAAGTACGGATCGGATATGCCGAAGGTACCTACTCTCCACTAGACAACACCTCTTCGTAAAGGCTCGACAACGCACGGCTGGTGGATTCCCACGAATAGTTCTCGGTCGCCCTCCGCCTCGCGCGATCTTTGAGTTCCTCGAGGTCCAAACGGGACTGAAGCGACCGGATGGCCGATTCGATGCTCGCAGCGTCACCGGGAATAGAGGGGGCAACCAAACCTCCAGAGACCTCAGGCAATGCTCCCGATGCACTTACCAACGGAACGCAGCGGTTAGCCATCCCCTCCACGAGCGCACGCGAGAACTGCTCGGACCACCCCGCCATTACATGCGACGGCACACATACGACGTCCCCACGTGCAAAGAAACTCGCCACATTCTCCTGATCGACCGCACCAGCCAGCGAAACATTCGGGACCCCCGAACACCGCACCATCTCCTCAAGTGGGCCCGCGAGGGGGCCGTCGCCCACAACCGTCAATTGGACAGTAGCCCCAATCGCAATCACTGCCTCGACCAGTTCCTTAACACCCTTTCGCTCAGTCAATCGGCCCACGTACACCAAATGCAACTGCGATGCCGAACCGCGGTTTGACTGACCGGTAGCCTCCACGTCAACGGGGACCTCCACTCCGTTGCCGATTAGCTTCAACGGCCCCTCAAAATTCTTACGCACTAGAACATCTACTGCTTGAGCGCTAGGTACATATGCTCCGCCAGCACGTGAAAGCACACGCCTCTGAATTAGATTGAAGGGCGGGGGGTAGCGCTTATACACATTCTGGCTGGAGCGGAGGATGTACGGTAAAGGCCGTACCCTCGCAAGGCGGCGGCCCAGAAGAACGGAGAAGATTGCAAGACTATAAGGCTCCTCGTGAATGTCCAAGATATCTGGCCGCTCACGCTGGATTATCCGAGCAATAGTAAACGGGGAGTAAAAGAAGAACGGGTTCCGCAGGATGCCAAGGAGCCGAACTGGCCGCACCCTGATGTCATCGTCTCGAGGTACCGCCGTCGTCGCGAACGGCAGTTCGGAATAACTCCGCGGCACTACTAACGTGACTGCTCTCCCGAGCTTGGCCAACTCTTCGTCACGACGCTGGTACGCCCGTACACCTCCACCATGAAAAACCCTTAGCACCCTCACCGCATACCCCATCCCGTTACGCCTCGACAATACTCAATCATGCTTATCCCGTGGGGGCGATAACGGGGCATTAACAGTACCCGAAAAAAGTTATAGACGACAGCGATCCAGCCTTCGATGAGGCTGAAGTTCTTCACCATGTAGATGCTATGGCTGATCGCGCGCTGTACGTGACGCCAACTCGCGGCGACTCCAGTTGAACTAGTTCCACCGTCGCTGACTACCGTCACAGCCTTATCAATCGCGACCCGCTTACCACGGACTCCTAGCCGCCTGTGAAGATCCATCTCTTCGCAGAACAGAAAGAAGTCTTCGTCGAACCCGCGGAGCGCCGCAAAGTCCACGGCACGGACACCCATACAGCATCCGCTTATAGTCTGGGCATAAATAACATCATCTTGCTCGTGATAGCCGACGGCTCGGCTGCGCCATGGCGGGCAAATGGTACGACCCCATGTTGTCCGCGGGATACCGGAGCTGTCGACGACCGCTGGTCCAATGCAGTCAACGCCAATCGCATCGGCCCGGTCCGCCAACGCCAGCAACTGGTCAAACGACACAGTGACGTCGGGGTTCACAAAGAAGTACCACTCCCCCTTGGCCGACGCAGCACCCACGTTCGAGCCAGCGCCATACCCGACGTTCTTCGCCAAACCGTGCACACGGTAGCCGAACTTGGCGCACACCTTCTCAGTGAGTGAAGCGTCGAGAGAGCCCGAATCGACTACGATTACCTCCGCACATGACGGACAATCTCCCAGCTCAGTCAGAAAATCCTCAAGAATGTGACTCGAGTTATACGTGACGCTAATGACGGATATCCTGGTGGTCAAGCGAATACCTCCAACAGTCGCTGGGCGACGGCGACCCAATCCGTCGGCGAAATAAGGGTGCGGTTTCGCAGACTTGCGCGCGCCCTCCAATCGTCGTCATGTATGAGCCGAGTGATGGCTTTCGACATATCGTCGACGTCCTCAGGATCGAAAATTGCATCTGGGTAGTCCCGATACACGTAGCCTAGGTTTCCCGTTTTCGACACGACCGTGGGGGCCCCCGCAACGGCAAGGTCCATGGCCGGAATGCATAGGCCTTCATACAATGACGGCTGGATATAGCCCATACATCCGCTCAAGAGGCGGCGGTATGCGTCCTCATCTAGGCCTGATACAAAATGTATATTGGATCCGTCGGAATTCCGCCCTGGGCGCTGGTCCAGACGATCCTGAATGCGCTCAGTGTCCGCACCGATTCGCCCACAAACTACAAGGGCGACTCCGGCGGTCTCCGCATTCAGCCAAGCGTCAATTAGCCGCGGGATGTTCTTATGTGGCTCTTGCGCGGCGACCGTGAGCATATATGGCTGCAGACGGTTGGTACGCCACTCAAGGTTATGGACGCCGCCGATTGGAAGAGAGGTTGGCCTGCGGAAACCGCGAACAGACGCGACCTCGTTGGACGTGAACTCCGAGACCGACACGGCTCGCTTCGCTACACCGCATCTGATTGTAGTGATATCCCGCGGGAGATTTCGGGGGTAGTACGGCGTCTTCAAGTATCCGATGTCATGAAATACTGGCGCCCACTTGACATTCGGATCCAACGGGCCGGTTTGCCGCGGAATGATAAGTGCATCTGCCCTCAACTTTCTATACGCCCGTGGCAGTTCGTACTGCATGAAATTGCGCGGCCCCGTCACGTACTGCCAACGTTCGGCCACCTCAATCCCACCGCCAGCTACGGCTAGTTGGATAGCGCCCTGGTCCGCCAAGGACCCGAGACCTTGTAGTATCCCCGCCGCGATGTCCTGGACGCCGGATGGTGGCCCAATCAAGACGCGAGCGTCGAGTATGACCTTCATTGTCAGTCCATTCCCAAACGCCGGAGGCTGTACCGCACTAGGTCACGCGTCGCCACGAAAGCAGCTGCTGCCGCGCCGCGCCAGCCGAGCCATGTACGCGCGTAGGTTAAGCGGCTGCGGCAGTTAGCCACAACCAGCCGCAGAACCGGCGCAGCGTTGTGCCCCTGGTCGTGGATGATCTTCACGTCACGGTGGCTTAAGACTGACCATCCTGCCCGAGCCGCCCGCTGGCAAATGTCTACGTCTTCGTAGTACAGAAAGTACCTCTCATCAAACCCCCCGAGATCATCTAGTGCCGACCGGCGCCAGAGCATGAACGCACCACAGATCCAATCGACTGATTCCACCGGCGAGACACCAGTACCCGCCTCTTCGACTTTCGCCAATAAAATCGAGCGAATAGTGGGAAACCGCCGGGCCGACGAAACCGGCTCCCCAGATGAGCGATGCAGCTGGCCGCCAATGCATGCAGCTTCGGGGCGTGCTTCCAGGGTCTGGACTAGGTCCGTGAGGTCCTTCGCGGTGAATTGGATATCAGGATTAACGAGAAGGACATACCGGCTTCCACCACGCTGGCCGGCTGCGCCGAGGTTCATTGCTCGGCCGAACCCGAGGTTTTCGCCGGCACGTATGACACGTATGTCGGTATCGTCGCCCCAATCGAGCCGACCGGCCAACTCCGCCGAGCCATCACTGGAGGCGTTGTCGACGATGGTAACGGCAACCACGGAGCCCGCCGTGGCAAATGACCCGGCAAGACGACCAAGGAATTCGCGTGAGTTATAGGTCACAACTATCCCGACAATTTCCGGGTTGTTCATGATTTCCTAACCCCTCTGGTTAATTTCCGTATCGACTTCGGGCCTAGAAATATGAACTGCCACATAGGCGCCCAACACACGTGCTTTCGAAACATGATCACCGCCCATCCAAAAGTCAGGCTATTTGCGAGGAGCGCAACGAATGCCGCTCCGAGGATCCCAACCCGGGGGACGAGGAGTAGCACCAGAATAACTGTCACGGCCATTCCGGTCATTTCTCCTATCCATAGCACCCCAGGTCTGCCAGTTCCTGTCAGTCCACCAGCCAGCACCAAGTAGCCAGCAAAGGGGATCTGCGCGACCGCTAGAATCGCGATCACCGGTATCGATGCAACGTAATCCTGGCCGAGCACCCCTGGGACAACAACTGGCAGTGAGATGATCAGCGCAATGCAGATTGTCGTGGTGGCCGATATTACCGCGGCTGTAACGCCTACCCCCGCCCCTTTGTCTCCTCCAGCTACCCTGTTCCTGACGGGCAACGCAGCGGAAACACCGATCGTCGAGAGTATCGATGCGAGCGTGGTGGCGATGGCAAAGTACCCCAGATCGTGCTTGGTCGCTACGAGTGTTAGTAGTAGCAGATTCACTCTCTGGTTTAAGAACGCTAGTATTGCGGTGGATCCATTTCGGCGAACAAATCTTGCCGCCTCCACGAGGCGGTGTCGCGGCGGCAGTTGGGCGCCAAGGAACCGGGTTGAGGTGACAACGTATGCGTAGCCAAAGATCGTCGCTGACAGTAAGACTAGCGCAACTCTCATCACGCTAACAGTCGTAACGGTGAGGATCACTAAGCCAGCTACCGTCACTATGCCCGGCGCCACTTTCGATATGGCGACTGTTCTCCATCGTGCGTTCCCGGCGGCTGTAGCGATCGCAATGTTTCCGTAGACAAAAATCGGGACGGTGAGCACATACAGAAGTAGGATGGCGAAGACAGTCCCATCGCCCTGTGCTAGTAGGTATCCGAGAAGTACAGCAGGACCGAGCACGAGGATACCGACGCCGATCGAGAGCACAGCGGCTTCATCTGGTATGCCTTCAACCCCTTCTTGCCGAGCCGCTCGACGTGCATAGTGGTCCGGCAGCCCCACGCTACATACGAACACGAGAATAGTGGCAGGAACAATGGCTGCTGCAATCTCGCCCCTCCCGACGGGTCCGAGAAGCCGAGCTTGCAAGGCTGCAGACACAACTCCGAGCGCCAAGCTGGCCAGGTTCGCGAGAATTAGCACGTTTGATGACTTCAGCGCATAGCTGGTCAAGGCGAGAACCCTGCCCCTGCGGTCCGGCCTCTCGGAGATCATGCCGGCTCGCGTGTTTTTGGGGTATCTTTGTGCGGGGCATTGACTTGGCGCGCGCTGCGTACATCTACAACCCGAAGGCCTGGGTAAATTAGGGCCAAGAGCGCGACTAATGCCGTCATGCCTGATACGGTCCAGAGGAATGGCACGGTAAGGCTCAATATGAGTACCGCTAACAACGAAGTGGTAACCGCTACTTTATCCTGTGCCCCAGACCGCATGCCTCGTGAGAGTGCCACGCACAGGGGTGCCATGAAGGCGGCAAGGCCTACGATACCGGTTTTTAGGAAGACGGAGATATAGACGTTGTGGGTGTCCCGCTTTTCGATATTAATTACCGAGTCGCGAAATTCGAGCGTCGATCCGGGGCCGGCACCATACATTAGTACCGATCTGTCTACTTCCGCCAGAGCTCGAACCGCATCGAGTTCCTGTACCCGGTACTGCGCAGAATTCTCACTTACGCGTTGGTCCAGATCAAAGCGCGTTCCCCCTCCGACGAATCCCGAAAATATTGCGCATGCGGCTAGCACTGTAGCGACGACCACGAATCGCTGCATTGGCTGAACTCGACGTAGGTTTACTGCGAGGCCGACAAATATTGCGGCGACGATTGCTACGACTATGCTTAGCGTCTGACTGGCCAGGATCTCAGCAAGAATTACCCCGGCCGTGGTCGGGAGATTAAACAGGCGTACTGCTCTGCCTAATATTGCTACCACGGCGATGATTGGAACTAGTACTTCACCCCCAGGCCTCACCGTCAGCGGCGCCTGCCCAATAGTCATTAGTGGGTAAGCGCCCGGCTGAAGTAAGCCCATGCTACTTGCTACCCACCCAGCGATAGCAATTATGCACACAAAATATCCGAGGTGGCAAAGGAACCGCAGAGCTTTTTGCTGCCCGATGCTTTCGATTAGAATTGCAATCGGATACGCCATCAAAAACGCGGAAAGGAGCCGCAAGTCGACCAGCGGAGAGATGTACGAAATTGATGTAACACTGGGGCCTAGCGCCCGCACCAGATATATTAAGGGCCACAGCATGAGGAGCGCGAGGTACTTGGATCGGTGCGCATCCGCCGGTCCTCGTAAATGGACTACGGCTGCGGCAACGTAGGAGAGTGCGATCAACGCATCGACCTCTGTCAACGTGACACCGAGAGAGGACGAAGTGATCATTTCCGCGCCTGGAACGCAAACGATGATCCAAGCCGCAGACAGTCCGATAGCTGCACGGGGAAATAAGACTGCGTATGCGATGGTTACAGGTATTAGCGTCAACAATGCGGATGCACTCAGGTATGCCGATATGGCCGCCGCAACAATGGTGGGGACGATTACGATGAATGCCAGGTACCAGTATTCATTCGCTACGGCAGCAGGCTTTGCGGGGCGGCTCAACATTGAAACCAGCATCGGCATTCGTAGAATTCCCACTTATCTGAACTGAACCCAAAAGGCGCCGTTTGATCGGTCGCATACTCCCGCTTTTCTCGCCATATGCCCTCACGGCTAAATAAAGCGATGTGTCCAGATCTGGGCTGGAAATGCCAGCTCTCCCCGGTCTTCCCTTGCCCTACCGAGCAGGGTGTCTTTCGGGCGCCGCTTTCCGTAAACGGCGTGAGCGGTGCCCTGCTGCATGTGTGATTGGTATTCAATAGGCCCCGCTTGATCGGACGACGGCTTGCAGTGTTCTCCAGATGATTGTTAGGTCTTGGACCAACGACCAATTCTCGACGTATGAAAGGTCCAGTCGCACAGAGTCGTCCCAGGAGAGGTCAGAGCGCCCGCTTACTTGCCAGAGTCCGGTCATGCCCGGCTTGACAAGTAGACGCCGTTGGACGACCCCGTCGTAGGTCTCCACCTCACGGCGCAACGGTGGACGAGGGCCGACCAAGCTCATCTGACCCCGCAGCACGTTCATGAGTTGGGGCAGCTCGTCAACGCTCAGTCGGCGCATCAGTTTGCCTACCCGGGTGATCCGCGGGTCGTTTCGCATTTTGAACATTGGTCCCGCCCCCTCGTTCTGCTCGACCAGGTCACTGCGGATCTGGTCAGCATCCTGGATCATCGAGCGGAACTTCAGCATGGAGAACGCCTCGCCGTTTAAGCCTATCCGCTCGGCGCGATATAGTACCGGGCCGGGACTGGACAGCTTGATCGCGACGGCGACTGCGAGCAATAGGGGTGAAGCAAGGACCAGCGCGCAGCTGGCTCCCACTATGTCGACCAGGAACTTGCTGATCCGTCCCGCGCCCTCATACTGCGGCTTTTCCACGTGCAGCAAGGGCAGCCCCGCAACGGGACGCATCTTGAGGCGAGGCCCAGCCACGTCCATTACTCCGGCAGAGACGACCATGTCCACGTCGGCCGCCTCCAGGTCCCAAGCCAGAGCCCGCATACCGTCAACGCCCAATGAGTCTGTGTTACTCACCGCTACTGTGTTCGCACCGGTGAATTTCAGCGCCTGTAACACGGCCTGTTCGTCACCCAGTACGGGTATGGCGTGGCCGGCGACGTTGAGCAATTCCCCCTGGGCATGGTGACCCGGCACGCAGACCCCAACTACCCGGAAGCCGGCAGACGAGTCCCGCTCAAAGGTCTCCGCCATTGCGATGGCCGAGCGCTGGGATCCGACGACTAGGACTGTCGAGGCGCAGTGGCCACTGCGGCGGCGGCGGACTAACCACTGGCGCCACAACCATCGGCCAACGAGCAGGGCGAGCAACCCGACCGGCAGTGCCACCGCCACGTAGCCGCGGGCCAGGTCCTGCTTGCCCAGGAAGGCCACGATCGCGACCGTACCGAACAACGCCAAGGAGGCGTGCGCAACTCTGCGGTACTCCTCAGGGCCAGTTCCGACTACCCGAGGGTCGCGGGTGTGGAACAGCGTCAGCGCCGCGACCCACCCGAGTCCGATCGCTATCGACACCGCTGTGTAGCTGACCAGTCCGTATCCCGACTGGAAGATGGCGGTCCCGTCACCGAACCGGACCAGCTGGGCCACCGTGAGCGCTATACACACGGCCAGCAGGTCAGTGGCCTGCAGCCGGTGAATGTACGCGGCTGTCCACCGCACGGTCGCGACGGGCGTCGAGCCGGCGGCAGTCGCGAGTGCGCGGGACTCGGCACCCGGTGGTCGGTTGTGAATGGTCGTCATCGGCGCACCCCGGCAGAGCCGCGGGCGTCGGGCGCCGCAGCCTCCACCAGATCGGGCCGAGAGAGTGGCACGGACGCTCCTCACGCTGCGTTCCCCGAGTGATGCCAACGCCGGTGTCAGCACTTGTAGTTTTACAGCACCCGCATTCACGTCCCTCGCCCAGCCCTGTTGAGGGCGAGGATCATTCGGTACATGTCCGGCAAACAATGCCACGACACTGCGGCAACCTTGGCTGATCCGGGGGCCCGGTCTGTGAACTTCACCACTCCACAGTTAGTCACCGGGGCTTCTACGCGGGACCACCGCGCTGCGACATGTCGCGTAGCTCGTTCTCGGCTGAATCGAGGCACCGTCCAACCCTGGACGGCACCCTCGGTCGGCGCCCGGCCCCCTGGTGGTCAGCTGGTCAGCGCGACGTACTTGGTCTCCAGGTACTCGTGGATGCCCTCGCCGCCGCCCTCGCGGCCAAAGCCCGACTCCTTGATGCCGCCGAACGGGCCGGCCACGTCCGACACCACGCCGCGGTTGATCCCCACGATGCCGCTCTCCAGCGCCTCGGCCACCCGCAGCCCCCGGTCCAGGCCCTGGGTGTAGATGTAGGCGCACAGGCCGTACTCGGTGTTGTTGGCCAGCGCGATGCCCTCCTCCTCGGTGTCGAAGCCGGTGATCGGCGCCACCGGGCCGAACACCTCCTCGGCCAGGATGCGCGCGTCAGCGGGCACGTCGCCCAGCACAGTCGGGGTGTAGTACGTGCCCTTGCCCTCCGGCGCTGATCCTCCACACAGGACCTTGGCACCCTTGTCCACCGCGTCCTGCACCAGCTCGGTGACGGTGTCCACCTGGTCCTGGTTGATCAGCGGACCCACGTCGGTGTCGTCCTCGGTGCCACGCCCGACCTTCAGTGCCTCCATCTTGGCCACCAGCTTGGTGGTGAACTCCTCGCGCACCGCGTTGGCCACGTGGAACCGGTTGGCCGCGGTGCACGCCTCGCCGCCGTTGCGGATCTTCGCCAGCATCGCGCCCTCCACCGCCGCGTCCACGTCGGCGTCGTCGAACACCACGAAGGGCGCGTTGCCGCCCAGCTCCATGGACGTGCGCAGCAAGTGCTTGGAGGACTTCTCGATGAGCATGCGCCCCACCCCAGTGGAGCCGGTGAAGGTGAGCTTGCGCAGCCGCGGGTCGGTGAGCAGCGGCTCGGTGACCTCGCTGGAGCGTGAGCTGGGCAGCACCGAGAACACCCCGCGCGGCACACCCGCCTCGGCCAGGATCTCCCCCAGCAGCAGCATGGTCAGCGGGGTGGCGCTGGCCGGCTTGACGATCATGGTGCAGCCGGCGGCAAAGGCCGGGCCGATCTTGCGGGTGCCCATGGCCAGCGGGAAGTTCCACGGGGTGATGGCCAGGCACGGCCCCACCGGCTGCTTGGTCACCAGGATGCGGCCCGTGCCGGCCGGGGAGTGGGTGTAGCGACCGTTCACCCGCACCGCCTCCTCGGCGTACCAGCGCAGGAACTCCGAGCCGTAGGTCAGCTCCGCCTTGCTCTCCGACAGCGCCTTGCCCATCTCCAGCGTCATCAGCAGGGAGAGGTCGTCGGTGCGGGCCACCACCAGCTCCCACGCCCTGCGCAGGATCTCCCCGCGCTCCCGCGACGGCGTGGCCGCCCACTCCTGCTGCACGGCGCAGGCGGCGTCCAGCGCCATGACGGCGTCCTCCGGGCTCGCGTCGGCCACCTCGGTCAGCGTCTCCCCGGTGGAGGGGTCATCCACCGCGAAGGTGGCACCGCCCTGCGCGTCCACCTGCGCACCGCCGATCCACAGCTTGGTGGGCAGCGAGTCGATGAGCTGCTGTTCGCGCTGACTGAGACCGGACACGGGGGCTCCTTGCGTCGCTGAGGTGTGCTCGCTCCTGCCTATCACGGACGGGGGTAGGGCCGCCGCGCGGCGGATGGCATCCTCATGGCCGACGGCAGGCAGCGAAGGGACCGCACATGGGCAAGCTCGGAATGGCGTTGGCACGCACGATGGTTGTGCCTGCGGCGCTGCTGCTGGCGGCCTGCGGTGACGGCTCCGCCGCCCCCGACGCGCAGTCCAGCACCGCCCTGCCCAGCACCACCACGGCCGAGCCCACCACCACCACCCTCGCCGCGCCCACCAGCACCGCAGCCCCCACCACCACCTCCCCGCGCACGCAGCCACCCGTGGCCACCCCGTCACCGACGGCCGCCCGCCCCACCACGCCGCCGCTGGTCACCACCCCCACCGCCACCACCCCGATGGCAGTCAAGGACCAGGCCTGCCCGCCGGTGCAGGGCCTGCAGGTGCTCACCCGCTCGGGCAACGGCACCAGCGCCGTCGGCTGCGCGGACGCCGCCGGGGTGCTCGACACCTACACCGCCCAGGGTGGCGGCACCCGCACCGTGCAGGGCTGGCAGTGCGCCTCGGCCGGTTCCGGCGTGGCCGTGACCCGCTGCACCCAGGGCGAGCTGGTGCTGGCCACCTACGACACCGCGGCCGCCACTGCCGCCAGCGCCACGGTGAACCAGGCGTTCCTGTCCCAGCTGGCCGACTTCACCGTCCCGCTGGCCGTGAGCATCGGTGGCGGGGTGGCCGAGCAGGTGACGCAGGCGCTGGGTCACCAGGTGTGCGGCCAGCTCTCCGCCGGCACCGACTACGAGACCATCGCCAACGGCATCTCCGGCTCCTTCGACTACAACGCCGACGACGCGCGCACGGTGATCACCGCCTCAGTGCTGGCGATCTGCCCGCAGCACAAGAACCTCGTGGGGGGCTGATCGCTCCGCGCTGCGGTGACCGGACCGACGTCGGGTACCGGGCGGTAACCTGACTTGCCGTGATCGACTCGAGCGGCAGTGCGGCGGACACCCGCCACGCCCTCGACCGCGCGCGCAAGGATCTCGCCATCCAGTCGCTGCGCGGGCTCGCGGTGGTCCTCATGGTCTCCGGGCACATCGTCGGCGGCCACGCCGAGCAGGGCATGCAGGTGGACGCCGGCTCGCTGTGGCACTACTTCACCGTGGGCCTGGAAGACATCCGGATGCCGCTGTTCACCGTCATCTCCGGCCTGGTCTACGCGCTGCGCCCAGTCCGCACGGTCGACGACTACCGGCGGATGGTGCGCGGCAAGAGCCGGCGGCTGCTGCTGCCCCTGCTGAGCGTGGGGACGGTGCTGTTCGCGCTGCTGTTCCTGGTGCCCTGGACTAACTGGACACCGGCGCTGGACGACTACTGGCGGGTGTTCGCCTACGGCTTCAAGCACCTGTGGTTCCTGCAGGCGATCTTCCTGGTGTTCCTGGTGGTGGCGGTGCTGGACCTGTTCGGGCTGCTCGCCTCGGTGCGGCGCTGGCAGCTGGCCACGCTCGCGGCCATGGTGACGTTCGTGGTGGTCAACCTGCCGCCCGAGGCGGACGTGTTCAGCATCAACGGTGCGCTGCGGCTGCTGCCGTTCTTCCTGCTGGGCTACGGGATGCAGCGCCATGGCCGCCTGGACGCGCGCGGCTGGGACGCAGCGGTGGTGAGCGCGATGTTCGTGGCCGCCTACGGCGCCAAGTGGCTGCTGCTGGAGGACGTCTGGTCGCCGTCGGAGCTCACCCGCCGGACGCTGAGCGTCATCGTCGGCACCCTGGGGGTGGTGCTGGTGTACTCCGCGCGCCAGTACCTCAGCTCCCGGCTGCTGGCCTGGATCGGCGGGTTCTCCTTCGCGGTGTACCTGCTGCACGTGTTCGGGCTGTCGGTGTCGGACACGGTGCTCTACCTCGCCGGGGTGGACAACCACGTGGTGGTGTTCGGGGTGGGGCTGCTGGTGGGCGTGGGTGGCCCGATCCTGTTCCAGCGCATGCTGGAACGGCGGTGGGCGTGGCTGCTGCTGGTGCTGCTGGGCG
The DNA here is from genome assembly GCF_058133575.1 of Rhodococcus sp. Z13_19A. NCBI lineage: Bacteria > Bacillati > Actinomycetota > Actinomycetes > Mycobacteriales > Nocardiaceae > Rhodococcus > Rhodococcus sp. Z13_19A. The sequence goes on along the minus strand of NZ_JBYUNN010000002.1, from coordinate 257,332 downwards.
AGCGGCCCCGGGCGCCGAAGCCCGTTCAGCGGTAGCTGAGCACCGCCGCGCACCGGGTGAGCTGGGACTGCAGCGCGGCGGTGAGGGTGACAACGTCGGTCGGGCGCACGGTGGCCGGGGCGGTGTGGTCGGCCAGGTAGCGGCCGTCGTCCTCGCGGTCGAACCAGCGCAGCGTGTTGCGGGTGTGCTCGTGCCCGTCGCCGGCCAGTGCGGTGACGCTGAGCTGGCCGGCGCTGGTGAACGGCCCCGCCACCAGCTCGCGGAAGCGCCGGTCCTCGCGTTGCTCGGCGCTGCGCACGGCGGTTTCTGGGCCGTGCGGACCGGTCGCCATGGTGGCCGGCCGCTCCCGCCCCGGGGGCGCCGGCGGCAGTGCCCCGACCACCGACTCGGCGAGCGCTGCGTTGGGCACGGTGCGCAGCAGCACGTCGCCGCCGACGTCGTCCTGCGGTCCGGGCAGCTGCACCGCCAGCACCCCGGCGCGGCCGGCGTGCGCGGCGCGGATGCGCACCAGGTCGCTGGGGCCGTCGATGCGGGTGCCGTGGAAGCCGAAGGCGGTGCACCACAGCCGGGCCGCGGCCAGGATGCGCAGCGCCGCCTCGAGGTCAGCGTCCACGCGACCGTCGCGGATCAGGCCGCCCTGCTGCAGGCGGGCGGAGGCGTGCCGCATCGCCAGGTCGCGCTCGTTGAGGGTGGGCGTGGTGTCGCGGACCTGCAGCGGGAACGGGAAGCGGGCCACCCCGGTGACGGGCCACAGCGTCAGCAGCTCGTGCGGGGTGAGCCGCCAGCTGGTGGGGCTACTCACCGATGACGGGCGGAGCGACGGGCGGCAGGTAGCCGACGATCTCCGAGCCGTGGTCCTCGGTGATCAGGTACGACGGGGTGTTGTGCTCGAGGTCGTCCCCGCCGCCCTGGCCGCGTCCGGCACCCATGGCGCCCATCCCGCCCATGCCCATGCCCCGACCGGCCGCACCGCCCCCGCTGCCCGCGCCGCCTCGAGCGGCCATCGCCTCGGTGGCGCCGTTGGCCCCGATCCCGCTGGCGCCGCCGCGACTAATCGCGCTGCCCGCGCCGGAGCCCGAGCCGCCTCCGGGCCCGATGCCGCTACCGCTGCCACCGCCGCCCAGCTTGCCGGCGCCGAATCCCCCGGCCCCCTTGGCTCCGACACCGCTCGTGCCAACGCCGCTGGCGCCGATGCCGCTGGCGCCGCCGAGCTTGCCCATGCCGGCGCCCCCGCCGGCCTTGCCTGCTCCGAAGCCGGAGTGGCCGCCAGCACGGCCTGCTCCGCCGGGGCCGGCGAATGCACCGGGGACTCCTGCACCTGTCCCTGTACCGCTGGCGATGCCGCTGCTGGAGCCGATACCGCTGGTGCGGGTGCGGTCACTGGAGTCACCCGTGCCGAAGCCACCGGCCCCGGCACCACCGACACCCGTCCCGGCGCCAGGAAGCTCACCGCCCGCACTCGCGGCGCTGACATTGGGGTTGCTGCCCGGGCCGAAGCTGCCGCCGCCTGCACCCTGACCCGCGCCCTGGCCCTGGCTCTGGCCGGCCCACTCGGTCGAGTAGCCGCCGTTGCCGCCGTTGCCTCCGGTGCTCACCAAGCCCGCTTGAGCGACACCCGCACCACCGCCGTACCCGGCTGAGCCCGGGCCCGCGGCGCCGGAACCAGCCGACCCTGCCGAGCCTGCGGTGCCCGGCGCGGCGCCCGCACCAAGGCCACCCGTCCCCGGCATGGCCGAGAGCGCAGAGCCCCCGCCGCCGGGGGATCCGGTCGCGTCGGGCCCGGTGGGAGACGTGGGCGGGGGCAGCACGGGCACGCCTGCGTCGGACTGCTGGTAGACGGGCAGGTACCGGCTGTTCATCACCTGCACCGCTTGCTGCCGCGCGTCCTCCTGCTCCTTCATCTGCTGGGCGAGGTCGGCGACGGCCGCCATCGGGTTCACGCTCGCCGCTGCCACCGTGCGCTGCTCGTCGTAGGCGACCGGAGGGGGCATGGCCGCCTGGGTCTCCGAGGCGGCGACGGCGGCCTCATGGATCTTGGTGCTGGTCAGCATCATCGCTGCGCCGAGCTGCCCGCCCCGGGCGGTGTAGGCGCTGGAGGCCACGGTGGCCTGGTCGGCGCCGGGCCCGGACCACGAGCCGTTGATTGCGGAGCTGATGGACTGCCCCAGCGTCTCCATGTCCGCACTGACCGCCTTGCCCATGTCGCCCCAGGCGTTGGCCGTGGAGTGCATGGTGGCCGGTTGCAGCTGCGCGGCCGCGGTAGCCATGTCCGGGTGCGACCAGGAGTCGAAGTTGTCCGGGTTGGTGATCGCCAGCGGGTCGAACTCGTCGCCGACCTTGTGCGCCAGCGCATCCTGCTGGTCCTGGATCACCCCGTGCTGGGTGGCGTAGAAGCCGTACTCGTCGCCCAGGCCCGCAGCCTGCGTGAGCACCTGGACGAGCCCGAGCGGGGAGAGGCCGCCTGGTACTGGGGTCACGGGCGTCAGCGAGATACCCGGCAGCGGAATCTCGCCGGACCCTCCTGCCCCGGATGAAGCGGGCAGCCCTGGCACGGGCGGTGTGGTCATCGAATCCCCCCAGATTCTTGCGGTGCTAGGTGTTCTCGAGCAGTAGAGCTACCACCGTCCGGCCGACTGCTGTCGTACACGCCGGACCTCCTGATAGTCGCCTGCCGTAGGACGCGCCGACGTCGCCCACGGTTCCGACAACTGTGGGTACGAAGCGCTCCAAGCGGGTGCAACCCTAGTTCGATGAGATCCGTCGCCGGCTGGCTTTGGCAAAGCCTGTGGACAGCCTGACCAGCAGATACGGGTTTGTGCACAGATCTGCGCAAGGTCACCTGACTTCTCAAAACTGTCGGTGGTTCGAACTAGTGTTCGATCCATGGAGATCGCCGCCGCACTCGCCGAGCCCACTGGGGTCGAGCTGTGGCGGCTGGGCACGGACGAGCTCCGCGCATTCGCCCGCGAGCTAGGAACCACGGTCTCTGCCATTCAGGGTCTGCAGCTACGAACCATCACCGAGATTGACCGGCGGGGAGCAGCAATCGAGCTGGGTGCCGCGAACACCGCGCGGTGGCTGACCGACGTGAGCCATGTGTCCCCGGGTGCGGCATCGAGAATGGTGCGGCTGGGCCTGGCCCTGGATCGGCTGCCCGATGTGGCCGCGGCGCTGGACACCGGCGCCCTGCTGAGCGAGCACGCCGAGGTGATCATTCGGGTGCTGCAGCAGCTGCCCGACGACCTACCCGGTGACGGTGTCGACGCCTGCCGCACCTACCTGCTGGACGCCGCCCGCCTGGAGGACCCCCAGGCATTGGGCCGCCGCGGTCGCGAGCTGCTCGCCCGTATCTGCCCCGACGATGCTGAGCTCACCGAGGAACAAGCTGTAGCCCGCCGGGAGCTGCGCATCAGTGATTGCGGCGACGGCCTGCACAAGATCACCGGCTGGCTGGACACCGAAGCCGCCGAGCTCGCCCGCTCAGTGCTCTCACCGCTAGCCAAGCCACAACCGGAAGACGACGGAGAGCGAGACACCCGCTCGCCGGGCAAACGCCTCGGGGACGCGCTGGTGGACCTGCTCGGCCGCGCCGCTGACCACGCCTGCGTGCCCGGCGAGGGCTACGCCCGCCCGCACCTCACCCTGCACGTGCGCGCCGACGCCCTCGCCGCCGGCCATGGCCCGGCCGCAGAGCTCACCTTCCTCGGCCCCTTGTCCATCGCCGCCGCCCGACGGTTGGCCTGTGACGCCGAGATCACCCCCATGACCCTGGACGAGAACGGCGTACCGCTCGACGTCGGACGCAGCACCTACGTGGTGTCCGGTGGGCTGCGGCGAGCACTAATCGCCCGGGATCGCGGCTGCGCGTTCCCCGGCTGCGGCCGACCCCCAGGCTGGTGCCACGCCCACCACATCGTGCACTGGGCTGACAACGGCGACACAGCGTTGGGAAATCTTGTGCTGCTCTGCGGCCACCACCACCGCGTCGTCCACCACCACGGCTGGTCCGTAGCCATCGGTGACAACCACCAACCCTGGTTCACCCCACCGAAATGGATCGACCCCGGCGGCACCCCACGACCATCACACGAACGACGACATCAGCCTCAAGCTCCATGCTTGGGCTAAGAGTCGGTACCGCTACTCGGGCGCGCTTCACACGACTCGGGGATCGTCAGCGTGGTGCGAGCAGAATCGGCGCAGCCCTTTCCATAATCGCGTCGCCAGAGTGCACGAATCCACACCCACGGCCGCCTCGTGCTCGAACTGGATGCGTACCAGCACCATGAGGCCCGCACCGCCATTCAGATCCGAGACCACAATGCACCCTCGGCGGTCCGTGGGAACCCGATCGGCAATCGAGGGCAGTTGAGCGATTACCGGATGCCCGACAACGTCGAGGTCCGTCCTGCTGTCGTACATCGCAACTGAGGCCGTTGTGGTCAGCACATCGGCGATGACGTGGTCACTGGTCCAACGGCAGCCAAACTGTTGGACTTCTCCAGCAAGGTCAGCGCGCGCCTTGGTCGCAGGGCCAAGGCCCAACGCAGCGACATCTGCTGGAGGCAAGTCCTCACACGTGTCAATGTCAGCCGCTCTTGGCTGGGCTGTCGCGCTGGCGCTCGGTGGCCCATCCGCAACCGTGCCTCTCTCGCCGGCGGGGCTCTGCGGGGGTACGGAACCGGGCCCGCAAGCCGCCGCGCCAACTGCCATGACGCAGCACGCTAAGGCCACAGCGGCTTGGTGAAGGCCGCGCTTCACTCGGGCGCACCGAAGTTCATCTTGCTAGCAGCCTCAGTTGCTGCGTACGCGCTGCCCGCAGCGCGATACGCATCGCGCATATCGGCCAGCACGCCTAAGTGCACCTCAAGCACTGACATTGCCTCGGCACCTTTTGCCCCGAACTTGCGAGCTAGGGCAACTCCAGCGTTAGGACTGCCGAATCCCTCTACTGAGCCCAAACGATGGGCATTTGCTAAGTGCCCCTCAATCTTCGCGATCGCGTCCTCACACGCCTTCGCGCACCGCTCCGCCGCCTCCGGCTCAAAGCGCAGCTCACCCCCGCCCCGCCGACGCCTTCAGCGCCGTCCACTCCGTCTTGCTCCGCTCCACCGCAGCACTCGACTCCGCCAGCGCGCGATCATCCTCAGGCAACATCGGACACACCCCACCGCCCGTCAGGTCACACCATCACCCACCACGGTTCCTGGCACCGCCGCACACTCAACTGCCCGCAGAGCACCGAACCGCTCTCTCGCCTAGCTGACCTGCGTCCTAGCGCATCGCCACCAAAATCGGCACCACCCTCTCCATGGTCTTCACTGCAGCGGTGCAGGAGTCCACGCCGACAGCCGCCTCATGTTCACCCTTTATCCGGAGTGTCACAACCAGGCCCCCACTTCCGTCCAGGTCCGAAACCACGGAGCAACCACCTGGATCGTTGGGGGTTCTAAATGCAATGGATGGAAGGCCTGCGACATGCGGATGCGTGACGTCGGCTAAGTCCTGACGGGTGTCGTACAGCTTGACCGAGCCAGTTGTCGTCTTGACGCTCACCAATATGTGCTCGCCGGTCCAGCGACAACCGCGCTCCTCGACCTGACCCGACACGCTACTGTCCTTCTTGGTCGCCGGATCTAGGCCCAGACTGACCATGTCCCCATCTGCAATGTCATTGCACGGGTCGATTACCGGGCTCCTCGGAGGCGCAGGAACGTCAGCGCTAGGTGCCGTGACAGCGGTAGTTGGCACCACCGTCCCTGGAATGGCGGTGTCCACTCCCTCGCCACAACCCGCCAGTGCGAACATCATGACGAAGGTAGGAACGAGCGCCGCCGAACTCGAACACTTCATTGCGAAGGCCGGAAGCTGTTGGCACTGGTCGCCTCAGCAGTCGCGTACGCGCGACCGGCGGCACGATAGGTGTCCCGCATCTCTTGCAACACCTGTCGATGAGCAGTCAGCACCTGGGATGCTTCGCTTGCCTTGTTGTGGAACTTTCCCGCAAGGGCGACGCCGGCTTGGGGCACTCCAAAGCCATCCGTTCGATACAGCTCCTGAACCCTCAGCAAGTGATCCTCAATCTTCGCGATCGCGTCCTCACACGCCTTCGCGCACCGCTCCGCCGCCTCCGGCTCAAAGCGCAGCTCACCCCGCCCCGCCGACGCCTTCAGCGCCGTCCACTCCGTCTTGCTCCGCTCCACCGCGGCACTCGACTCCGCCAGCGCGCGATCATCCTCAGGCAACATCGGACACACCCCTCCCCCGTAAGGTCACACCGTCCGACGCGTCGCCGCCCCCCACGGTTCCTGGCGCCACAGGATCAGCTCAGGGCTGCATCTCGTTGGCCAGGTCGCGCAGCTTGTTCTTGGCCACCTTGTCCAGGGTCGCCCGGGGCAGCTCGTCCAGGAAGTAGACCTCCCGCGGACGCTTGAAGTCCGCCAAGCCTTCCTCGCACCCCTGCAGCACCGTTGTGCGGATCTCCTCCTCGGTGAGCGTGGTGTGCCCGCTGCGCACCGCGAACAGCACCGGCACCTCGCCGAGCATCTCGTGCTTCTGCGCCACCACTGCCTGCGCCTCCAGCACCCCACGGGCGAACAGCCCCAGCACGAAGCCCTCCACCTGGCTGGCCGAGACGTTCTCCCCACCGACCTTGAGAATGTCCTTGTCCCGGTCGCCGAAGTAGAAGTAGCCGTCCTCGCCGATCCGGGCCACGTCGCCGCTGCGGAACCAGCCGTCGTCGGCGAAGGAGGAGGCCATCGCCTCCGGGTTCTTGAAGTACTCCAGGAAGATCTGCACCCCGCGCGTCCCCCGCACCCACAGGTCACCGTTCACCCCGGGCGGGCACAGCTCACCGGTCTCCGGGTCCACGATGGCGAACTCGTAGCCCGGCGACGGGATCCCGATGTTCATCTCCGGGGAGTCCTGGATGACGTCGCCGCGGGTGGCGTGCGTGACCGTCTCGGTCATCCCCCACGTGGCGAACGTCGTGACCTTCCAGTGGTTCTCGATGTCGTGCAGCTTCACCCCGGTGGCCCACGTCTTGTAGGAGTGCTCGGGCACCGCCTGCGACGAGATGGCCTTGATGCAGAACGGGATCATCGACGCCCGCGTCACCTGGTGCTTGAGCGAGAGGTCCCAGAACGTGCTGGAGGAGAACTTCGGCTGCAGCACCACCGTGCCGCCCACCCACATCATCGACCAGAACGACCAGCTCTGGGCGTTGACGTGGAAGCACGGCAGGAACACCAGGTAGGTGTCGTCGCTGGTCATCAGCACGTTCTGCGACCCGCTGCGTCCACCCCACAGTGCGTTGGCGTGGGTGTGCACCACCGCCTTGGGCCGCGACGTGGTCCCGGACGTGTACTGGATCCCCACCGGCAGCATCGGCTCCGCGGGCCGCGCCGGCGGCTCGTCGCCCTCGGTGTAGAGGCTGTCCCAGGTGGGCTGGCCGTGGCCGAGCTGCTCCTCGGTGGCGGCCTCGCCGGAGTTGTCCTCGGTGACCACGAACCACCCGAGGTTGGTGGCGTTCTTGGCCAGCTCCTCGACGAACTTGGGCTGAGTGATGCACCCCACCGCCTCGGAGTGCTCCGCGAAGTACGTCAGCTCCTCGCCGATGCAGCGGGTGTTGGTGGTGACCGCCACCGACCCCACGATGGCCGAGGCGTACCAGGCGATCATCATCTCCGGGCAGTTGTCGGAGTGGATGAGCACCTTGTCGCCCTTGGTCACCCCACGGGCGATCAGCCCGCACGCCACCTGGTTGATCTCCTGCCAAAACTGCTGGTAGGTCCACGTGCGAGTGCGGCCGTCGCGGGGCTCCCACACCAGGAACACCTTGTCCGGCGTCTGCTCCGCCCACAGCTTGGCCAGCCACGGCACGTCCTTGCCGGCGAAGTCGTAGTACTGCGCGGAACGGTGCACGTCGAGCTGCGGCTTGATCATGGCTGCCAATCTGGTGAGTGGGGCACGTCTCATCGAGGCCAAGGCGGAGTGTAACCAGTGTCACTTTTCTTCCGCACCGCACTGAGCAGGGTCGACACAGACAGAGAACAATCAGCCCCATGAGCGCACCCTGGCTGAACCCCGGTCTCGTTGTCCGCCGCCAGGTTCGGGCGGTGACGGCATGAGCTCCCCCGAGGTGAGCACCGACGAGTGGGGCATCTCCCTGACCTGGCTGGACGACTTCGACCAGGAACAGCACCCCAGCGAGCGGACCCTGCAGGCGCTGCGCACGGTGATCGGCACGCCCCCAGCCGACCTGGACCAGCGCGCCCCCCTGGTGCTGGCCACCGGCGACGCCGTGACCCTGCCCAGCGGCCAGCTGGTGTGCGAGGACGGCACCACCCTGGACGTGGGCGGCCCCGCAGGTGAGCTCCCGCTGGGCTACCACCGGCTGGTCCCGGCCGGGGGACCCGAGCGCCGGCTGATCGTCTCCCCCGGCCGCTGCTTCCGCCCGGAGCCGCTGCGCGAGTGGGGCATGGCTGTGCAGGTCTACGCCGCCCGCGCCCGCGGCAGCTGGGGCACCGGTGACCTGGCCAGCCTGCGCACGGTGCGCGAGTGGGCCCAGCAGCGCGGCGCCGGCTTCCTGCTGGTGAACCCGCTGCACGGCGTGGCCCCCACGCTGCCCCAGGAGGACAGCCCCTACCTGCCGGCCACCCGCCGCTTCCGCAACCCGCTGTACCTGCGCATCCCCGAGGTGCCCGGCGCCGACGACGTGCTCACCCCCGCCGACCACGCCGCGGCCGCCGAGCTGGCCGCGCTGGACACCCTGGACCGCGACGCGGCGTGGACGCTGCAGCGGGCGGTGCTGCGGCGCATCTTCGACGCCGCCCAGCCCCAGGAGTTCGCCCAGTGGCGGGCCGAGCAGGGCGCCCCGCTGCAGGAGTGGGCCACCTGGTGCCTGCTGGCCCAGCAGCACGGCGACGACTTCCACGACTGGCCCGAGGAGCTGCACGACCCGGCCGGGCCCGCGGTGGCCGCCGCCGTCGCCGCCCAGCCCGACGAGGTGGCCTTCCACGCGTGGCTGCAGTGGAACCTGCAGCTGCAGCTGGAACGCGCCTGCGACGGGATGACCGTGCTGCAGGACCTGCCCGTCGGAGTATCCGGCGGCGGCGCCGACGCCTGGGCCTGGCAGGGCGTGATGGCCGACGGCGTGACCGTGGGCGCTCCCCCGGACGAGTTCAACGGCCTCGGCCAGGACTGGGGCTCACCGCCGTTCGTGCCGTGGCGACTGCGGCTGGCCGACTACGAGCCGTTCATCCAGGGAGTGCGCGCCACCCTCGCCGGGGCGGGCGGGCTGCGGGTGGACCACGTGATGGGACTGTTCCGGCTGTGGTGGGTGCCGCCGGGCAAGGGCCCCACCGAGGGCGCCTACGTGCGCTACCCGTGGCAGGACATGCTCAACATCGTCGCCCTGGAGAGCCACCGGGCGCAGGCGCTGGTGGTCGGCGAGGACCTCGGCGTGGTGGAGGACGGCGTCCGCGAGGCGATGGCCGACTTCGGCATCCTCAGCTACCGGCTGCTGTACTTCGAGGAGGACGCCCCCGCCACCTGGCCGGTCGAGGCGATGTCCGCGGTGACCACCCACGACCTGCCCACCGTGTGCGGGTTGGTGGACGGCACCGACATGGCCGAGCAGCAGGCACTGGTGCTGGGCAGTGACGAAGAGCTGGCCGCCGCCCGGGCCGGGATGCTGGCCAAGCTCGGCGTGCGCCCGGAGATGACCGGTGAGCAGGCGGTGCTGCAGGCCCACGAGAAGCTGGCGCAGGCCCCCTCGGCGCTGCTGTGCGCCACCATCGACGACGCGGTGCTCGCCGTGCGCCGGCCCAACGTGCCGGGCACCACCACCCGCGACAACTGGTGCATCCCGCTGCCGGTGCTGGTGGACGACCTGGGCGAGACCGCCTCGGCGGAGGCGCTGGCCGAGGAGCTGGGCAGCGCCGTGCGCCCCGGTGGCGCCGCATGAGCCGCTTCGCCGGAAAGGTCGTCGTGGTCACCGGCGGCGGCACGGGCATCGGCGCGGCCACGGCACAGCGCTTCGCCGCCGAGGGCGCGATCGTCACCATCACCGGCCGCCGTCGGGACAAGCTGGAGCAGGTGGCCGCCGCGGCCGACGGCGACGTGCGGGTGGCCGAGGTCGACGTCACCGACCGCGACGCGGTGGAGCAGCTGGTGGCGGACGTGGTGTCCGCCTGCGGCGGGCTGGACGTGCTGGTGAACAACGCCGGCACCGGCGCCCCCGGCGACGTGCTGCACACCAGCGACGAGGACTGGAACCGGGTGCTGCGCACCAACGTCGACGGTGTCTTCCACGGCTGCCGGGCCGCCATGCCGCACCTGATCAGCAGCGGCGGGTGCATCGTCAACGTCTCCTCGGTGTCCGGCCTGGGCGGGGACTGGGACAACGTCGCCTACAACGCGGCCAAGGGCGCGGTGGTCAACCTGACCCGCGCGCTGGCCATGGACCACGCCGCCGACGGGGTGCGGGTGAACGCGGTGGCTCCGTCGTTCACCTTCACCGAGATGACCCAGGGCATGGTCGGCAACGACGAGGTGATGGCCCGCTTCACCGACCGCATCCCGATGGGCCGGGGCGCGCAGCCGGAGGAGGTCGCCGCGGTGATCGCCTTCCTGGCCAGCCCCGACGCGGGCTTCGTCACCGGGGTGAACCTGCCGGTGGACGGCGGTCTCAGCGCCTCCAACGGCCAGCCGAGGATGACGTGACCACAGTCGCGGTGCTCACCACCGGTGGCACCATCGCCAGCAGTGCCGACGCCACCGGCGCCAAGGTGGCCGGGGTCTCCGGGGCCGAGCTGCTCGACGGGGTGGACCTGCCCGCCGGCGTGCAGGTGCAGGTGCGCGACGTGCTCAGCAAGAACAGCGCCGCCCTCACCCTGGCCGACCTGGACGTGATCCGCCGCGCGGTGGCCGCCGCCCTGGCCGAGGGCGTGGACGGCGTGGTGCTCACCCACGGCACCGACACCACCGAGGAGACCGCCTTCCTGCTCGACCTGGTGCACGACGATCCTCGCCCGGTGGTGCTCACCGGCGCCCAGCGCGGCGCGGACGAGCCGAACACCGACGGGCCCGGCAACCTGCGCGACGCACTCACCGTGGCCGCTGACCCGGCCGCCCGCGGCCTGGGCGTGCTGGTGGTGTTCGACGGGGCGGTGCACGCCGCGCGCGGCACCCGCAAGATGCACACCCTGGCGTCGGCCCCCTTCGCTGATCCCGAGCTGGGCGCGGTGGGCCGCGTGGTGCTCGGCGAGCTGGTGGTGCAGCGACCGCCACAGCGCCCGGCCCCGTTGTCCGGGCTGACCGACCTCGCCGACGTGCGGGTGGACGTGGTGGCGCTCTACCCCGGTGCGGACGCCACCGCGCTGGACGCCTGCGCCGCCGCCGGCGCCCGCGGGCTGGTGCTGGAAGCACCCGGGCTGGGCAACGCCAACCCCACCGTGGTGGCGGCGGTGCGCCGGCACGTCCAGCGGGGCGTGCACGTGCTGCTGTCCAGCCGCGTGCCGGCCGGTCCGCTGCGCGCGGTCTACGGCGGCGGGGGCGGGGGCCGCGACCTGGTGGCCGCCGGCGCGGTCCTCACCGGGACGCTGCGCCCCAGCCAGGCCCGCGTGCAGCTGGCCGCGCTGCTGGCCGCCGGCGCCGACGACACGCAGGTGCGCACCGCTTTTGCCGCCAGCTAGCGAGGAGTGAGCCCCGAAGTGCTCGGCCCCTCCAGCACCGTGCCGTCGGCGGCGAAGCGGGAGCCGTGCAGCGGGCAGTCCCAGGACCGCTCGGCGTCGTTCCAGGAGACGATGCCGCCCAGGTGCGGGCACATCGCCGACACCGTGTGCGTGGTGCCGTCCACCGTGCACACCGCCACCGGGGCGGGCAGGTTGCGGCGCACCTCGCCGTGGCCCTCCGCCGGCTGCTCCACGGAGCCGGGGCTCAGCAGCGGCTTGATCCAGCCCTCGGCCAGGTTCCACCCCACCTTGGCGTTGAGGCTGGCGCCCTTGGGAAAGCCCACCAGCTCGTGCAGCCGCCAGCTGTCCAGCACCCGGGCCCACGGAGTGCTCTGCTCGCCCAGCACCCGCTTGGACAGCAACAGCGCCGCGGCCACGGCGTTGGTCATGCCCCACTTGTCGAAGCCGGTGGCGATGAGCACGCGCTCGTCGCCGGGGGTGAGCGGGCCGACGTAGGGCAGCCCGTCGATGGACTCGTAGTCCTGCGCCGACCACCAGTGCGTCAGCCTCGCCCCGGGGAAGTGCTCCTCGGTCCAGCTGCGCAGGTCGTCCACCATCGCCTGCTCCGACGTCACCCGGCCGACGACGTGGCCGTTGCCGCCCACGATGAGCCGGGGCGTGCGGGCTCGCCGGCCGCGGAAGGTGGGCGCCGTACGCAGCGAGCGGGTGGTGGCGTCGGCGCTGAGGTACATGCCGGTGGGGATCGGGCCGGGCACCGTGAACGCCAGGCAGTACGAGCGCAGCGGCTCCAGCCGCGCGAAGTAGCCGGCGCGGTCCAGGATCGGCATGCCGGTGGCCAGCACCACCCGGTCAGCGCGGACGTCACCGTGCTCGGTGACCACTGTGGTCTCCTCGCTCGGGTGCACCTCGGTGACGCGAGTGTTCTCGAAGATGTCCGCGCCCAGCTCCCGCAGCTCGGCGGCCAGGGCGAGCAGCACGTCCATCGGGTCGAGCTGGGCCTGGTCGTCCAGGCGCACCCCGCCCAGGGTGGGGTAGGGCAGGTCGAGGTCGCGGTCCCACCGCGCGTCCAGGCCGACCTTGACGGCCACGGCCAGCTCCGCCCGGGCCTGCCGCCGGCCCCGCGGGGTGGTGCCGTAGGTGATGGCGGGCGTGCGCTGCACGGGAACCTTGCGCTGGGCGCAGTAGTCGAGCAGCCACTGCTGACCCTCGCGGTTGGCCTCCACGTAGCTGCGCACGGAGTCGGCGGGCTGCTTGCCGGCCAGCTGGCTCAGCCGGGTGCCCTGCAGCAGGCTCACCTTGGCGGTGGTGTTGCCGGTGGTCACCGCACCCACCGTGCGTGCCTCCACCACCGCGACCCGCCGACCGGCCCGAGCGAACAACAGCGCGGTGACCAGACCGGTGAGCCCGGCGCCGGCCACCACCACGTCGTAGCGTCGCCCCTCGGTCAGCGGCGGGTACCGGGGCAGCCCGGGGCGGTCGAGCCAGAGCGAGGTCAACGCGGGTCCTCCTGGGAGCCGGTGCGGGAGCCCCCCATGTAATCACCGTCGTGACCTGGTCGCACGTCGGTGCCGGTGGGGGACAGATCTGCGTCGCGAGTCGGGTCGTTCGGTGCCATCCTTGACCCGGCCCACCTGAGGAGTGCACATGAGTGACGTCATCGGCATCGGCGCCGCGACCTGCCCCCCGCCGACCGTTCCCGCCGACGAGCCGGCCCGGCTGACCACGCTGCGGCGCTACGAGGTGCTGGACACCCCGCGCGACGGCGCGTTCACCCGCGCCGCCCAGGTCGCTGCGCACGTCTTCGACGTGCCGATGGCCACGGTGACCCTGGTGGACGAGGACCGGATCTGGTTCAAGGCCGCGGAGGGTCTGCCCCCCGGGGTCGCCGAGATCAGCCGCGAGCCCGGGCTGTGCGCGTCGGCGATCCTGCAGGACGAGCCCTACGTGCTGCCGGACACCCTGCGCGACCCACGCACCCTGGAGAACAGCCTGGTCCGCGGCCGGCTGGGCGTGCGGTTCTACGCCGGGGCACCGATCGTCACCGAGGGCGGGCACCGCCTGGGCACGGTGAACGTGCTGGACACCCGGCCCCGGCAGCCCACCTCGGAGCAGCTGTGCACCCTGCGCAGCCTGGCCGGCATGGTGATGCAGCAGCTGGACCTGCGGCTGGCCGCGCTGCGCGCCGCCCGCAACCAGGAGATGAACCTGCGCAACGCCCTGGCCTCACGCACCGACACCGACCGCGCGGTGGGGATGGTCATGCAGCACCGACAGTGCACCGCCGAGGAGGCATGGCAGGTGCTCACCCTGTGCTCGCAGGGGTCCAACATCAAGGTGCGCCGGATCGCCGAGGCCATGGCCGAGCTGGTCGCCAGCACCACCCCGGCCCTGCTCGAGCCGGCCGCCTACCGGGCCGCGCGGCGCGTCCTGCAGCTCACCGACCGCTAGCCGACGTGACTTCTCCGCCCGCGCTGCTGCGGCGCCTGGGCACCGAGATCGCCCGGCGCTACCACCGCCTCGAGCTGGCGGTGGCCGGTGACCTCCCCGACAGACCGGTGCTGCTGGTGGCCAACCACGGCTTCGGCGGGCTGCTGGACGTCACCCTGCTGGCCGTCGCCGCTGCGCTGCACGAGCTGCGGCCAGGGCGCCCGGTCACCGTGCTCGCCCACCCGCTGGCCTGGACGCTGGGCTTCGGAGCGCTGGCGGAGGCCTTCGGCGCCCGGCCCGCCAGCATGGCCAACGCGCTGGAGGCGTTCGCGCAGGACCACCACGTGCTGGTGCTGCCCGGCGGGGACGTGGAGGCGGCGGCCACCTGGAACAACCGCAACCGCATCATCTTCGACGGTCGGCCGGGCTTCGCCGCCCTGGCCCTGCGGGCGGAGGTGCCCATCGTCCCGGTGGTGACGGCAGGGGTGGGCGAGACGCTGCTGGTGCTCGCCGACGGGCAGAACCTGGCCCGGGCCGCACGCCTGGACACCTGGCTGAACCTGCGGGCGCTGCCGTTGTCGGTGTCGCTGCCGTGGGGGCTCAACCTCGGACTGGTGGGGCTGGTGCTGCCCTACCTGCCGCTGCCGAGCAAGCTCTGCACCGCCGTGCTGCCGGCCGTGCAGGCCCGCGACGGGGAGAGCGCGGAGGAGCTCGCCGGACGCGTGCAGACCCTGATGCAGGACCGCCTCACGGCGATGACCGAGGGCAGGCGACCGGTGCTCGGCTAGCGGCGCGAGGTTGCGGTTGACAGCACCGCGGGCCTCTGACCAGGGTGTTAGCCACGCCACTGCCGGGTGCGAATGCCGTGCACAGACGTACACTTAGGACTTCACGCGTCCTCGAGAAGCCGGGATCGCTGCCACCGTCCGCCCTGGGCCCCGCCTGCACAAGCACGGGTTGCTCGGGGCCGGAGCGGGTGGCCACCGCACCACGGACGCCCGTCGGCGTCCGACCACGCGAGACCACTAGGAGTGCTGAATGACTGAGCAAGACAAGTCTGGTGAGGCCCGCAAGGGCATGTTCGACTCGATCAAGGGCAAGGCCAAGGAGGTGGCCGGCGCGCTGTCCGGCAACGACTCCCTGACCGCCGAGGGCCAGCTGGACCAGACGCAGGCCGCCCAGCGCAGGGAGGCCAACGCCGACGCCGCCGTGGCCGACGCAAAGGCCAAGGACGCTGCCGAGGACCTCACCGAGGTCCGGCAGGAGGCCGCCCAGGAGCGCACGGCCACCGCCCAGGAGTCCGCCGCGGCCAAGCAGGCTGCCGAGGCCCGCCAGCAGGCGGAGCGTCGCCAGGCCGAGGCCGCCAAGCAGCAGGAGACCGCCCGCGAGCAGGCTCAGGCCGAGCGGGACGCCAAGGCCAAGGAGCAGGGCGCCGAGGCCACCGCCCGCGCCAAGTCCACCTCCGCCGCACAGGACGCCGCCCAGGCGAGCGCCGAGCACACCGCCGCCAACGCCGAGGCGGCCAACGCCGAGGCCGCCGCCGAGAAGGCCCGCCGCGAGGCGGCGAAGCTCAGCGGCGACGCCGAGCTGTCCTGACCACCACCACACCGATCGAAGGAGACCGCATGAACGTGCTCAGCATCCCCAAGGCCGCGCTGCGGCTGCCCTACCAGGTGGCCCGACTCCCGCTGCAGCTCATCGAGACGCAGGTGGTGTCCCGCATGCACGACGAGGCGCCCGTGCGGCTCGCCTACGAGCGCACCCTCGGCGCCATCGACGGTGCCGTCGGTCGCGCCCTGGGCGACCCGGCCGCCATCCGCCGCGGGGAGGCCCTGCAGGAGCGCAGCGCCGCCCTCACCCGGGCCGTGGAGCTGCAGGAGGAGGCCGACCGCAAGCGCGAGCAGGCCGACGCCGAGCTGAAGGCCAAGCAGCAGCAGGCCCGCGAGGACCAGGTGGCCGCGCAGCGGGAGAAGCAGCAGAAGCAGGCCGCGGCGCGCAAGGCCGAGGAGGACCGCAAGAAGAAGGCGGCCGAGCAGGCCGAGCAGCGCGCTGCGGCGGAGAAGAAGCAGGCCGACGAGCTGGCCGCCAAGCGCAAGCGGGACGCCGAGGCGGAGAAGAAGGCCGAGCAGGCCAAGATCGACGCCAAGGAGAAGCAGGCCGCGGCGCCGGCGACGGCCGAGCTGAAGGAGGCCGCCGCCAAGCGTGACGAGGCCACCCAGAAGCGGGCCGACGCCAACCAGGTGGAGAAGCTGGCCGAGGCAGAGAAGACGCAGCGGCAGAACGCGCAGAGCTAGTCGGCGCAGAGCCAGTCAGCGCAGAGCCAGTCAGCGCAGCACCGCACCACGCAGAGAGCCCGGCAGCCGGACCCAGTGTCCGGTTGCCGGGCTCTCTGCTGTGCGGCGCCTAGCGCTTGTTGATCCAGACGATGCGGTCCTCGTCGCCCAGCTGCGGCTCGAAGGTGACGGCGTAGGTGCCCGACGGCAGACCGTTGGGCTGCTCGAAGCAGACGTTGCCGGTGATCTCCGCGCCCGGTGCCACCGCGCCGGACTTCAACCGGTTGGGGATGTCGGAGGCGTAGCTGGCGTCCTCGATGCGCCCCGTGGGGTCAGCCAGCTCCCAGCGCAGGTTGGTGAAGGTGCGCTCCTTGGTGTCCTGGTTCTTCAGGACCACCGACGTGCAGAGCAGGTCGTCGTACCGGCCCTTGAACTCGGTGAGCGCCGTGGTGGTGACCGCGATGCTGTCCTTGGTGCCCAGCTCGCCGGCCTGGACGATGGTGTCGCCCGAGCTCTTGCCCGGGTAGTTGTCACCCGAGGTGGTCGACGAGCTCGACGGTGCCGCGCTGGAACTGGAGCTGGAACTGGAGGGGCTACCGGAGCTAGACGGGGCAGCGGAGCTGGTGGGGGCAGCGGTGTCGCCGTCGTCGTCGGAGCTCTGCACGGCCACGATGGCCACGCCGGCGCCGATCACCAGCACCGCGACCGCCGCCGACGCCAAGATCCAGATCTTGTTGTTGTTCTTCTGCGGCGGCACCGGCCCCTGCGGGAAGCCGGGCTGGCCGTACGCGGGCTGTCCGTAGCCGGGCTGTCCGTAGGTGGGCTGGCCGTACTGCTGCTGCTGGTAGGCGTTCGGGTCGTACTGTCCCTGGGCGTACTGCTCCTGGCCGTAGCCGGGCTGGCCGTACTGCGGCTGCCCGTAGCCGGGCTGGCCGTACTGCGGCTGGCCGTAGGCGTTGGGGTCGGTCTGCCCCTGCGGGTACGGCCCCGAGGGGTAGGAGCCCTGCGGGTAGGGACCGGACGGGTAGGAACCCGGCGCGTAGCCCTGCTGGCCCTGGTCCCCCTGCTCGTTCTGCGGGGGGGTCGGGTTGGACGGCTTCTGCCAGCCGGTGCTCTGGGGCTCGCTGGACGAGTCATCTCCGGTGGGCGGAGGCTGCTGAGACATCGACGTGGTCCTTTGACTGGGGGGAGGGCGGCCGGGGCCGAAAGCCGCTCCTCGTTGGACCCAAGTGGCCGAAAGAGCAACCTTCGCAGCGCATTCTAAACAGATGCCGGCTCACACCCGTCACATTCCGACGCGGCCGCCGAGGCGGTGGCGGGGCACATCACGGCTGGTTGCGCGAGTGCTGCGAACGCTAGGGGGCGAACACGAGTGCACGCAGACAGGACGAGCGACCGTCTGGCGCGAGCCACGGCGCTGCAACCACCCGCACCGCCACCGTGCTGATCGGGCTGGGCGCCGGCCGGGCTCGAGCGCTTCACCGTGGAGCTGGCGCCCGAGGGCGTGGTGACCGGCCGCGTGCAGGCGTCGCCGCCGGCCTGGCCGGTGCTCAGGCCGCTGGGACCAGCGCCTCGGTGGGTGCAGCGGTGCATCGCTGCGCTGTACCCGCGGCGGCTGCAGGCACGCTGAGCACGCTCAGGCTCGGGCGCAGCAGCCCCAGTCAGCCAGCTGGTTCAGCAGCTGCGCGCCCGTGGTGTTGTTCGCCGAGGCCAGCACGTCGAGGTCCGCTGCACGCATCTCCAGCAGCGTGGACGTGCCGCCGCGGCGGTGCAGGACGGTCTCCACGTGCTGGCGCACTGGCTGGGCCTGCTCCTGCGTCAGCTGGCGCACCCGGTCGACGTTGAGCACCAGGCGCACCGGCTTGGCGTCCGCGCGAAGCTCCGGGATCAGCTCGGCGACACCGACACCGTAGAAGCGGGCGAGCGCGGCCAGGCGGATCATCGTGAGGCCGCGGTCACCCCGCTCGTAGGAGCCGACGACCACGGCCTTCCACTGGCCGTCGGACTTCTCCTGCACGGCCTGCAGCGACAGTCCCAGTCCCTTGCGGACCTCGCGCAGCCGTCCGCCCAGCGCCTTGTTGAACTCTGACATGGTGCCCCCACCCCTACCCGTACCGCTCGTCCCCCCGGACGTGCTCACCCACCATGGCACAGGGCACCGACACCGGTCAGTCGTGCGAACGCAGTACGGCCACGCCTGGGCGCCCCGCCGCGGTACGCAGAGGCCTCCAGTACCATCATCAGGGCTGTTCGCCGACCGCT
This sequence comes from Rhodococcus sp. Z13_19A, assembly GCF_058133575.1. NCBI lineage: Bacteria > Bacillati > Actinomycetota > Actinomycetes > Mycobacteriales > Nocardiaceae > Rhodococcus > Rhodococcus sp. Z13_19A. Next base: position 238,674 of record NZ_JBYUNN010000002.1, on the reverse strand, counting down.
CTGGCCGCCGAGAGCCTGTGGTGGGAGATCCCTTGACGGTTCTCTTGCTACCCCCGCCTCTATAGCTCAGGGGATAGAGCATCGGTTTCCTAAACCGTGTGTCGCAGGTTCGAATCCTGCTAGGGGCACCCAGCGCGGGGCGGCTGACACAATCGGTCTCGTGGATTCGCTTGAGGCAGAAGATCGTTCCCAGCGACTGCTCGGTAACGTCGCGCGAGCCCACGAGCTGCTCAACCGTTGCGGTGAGTCCTGGTGGGCGCGGTGGATCGCCGTCGTCCAGCGCGAGCTGACGGCACACGACGCCCACGGGCTGGAGCGGCTCCTCAACGGATATGGCGGCATGGGCGGCTTCCACGATCTGGTCATCCACCCCATGAATGGTCACTCCGTGGCGGCGGACGACGTCGATGCCGTCAACAACGAGCTCGTCCGGCTCAGCGCGGAGATGCATGGCGATGCCCGCGCGCTGCTCGGCGCCCTCCGTCGGGAGCGATAGCCGGTCCCTCGTCCGCTCCCACCACAAAGCCCGTGACAGGCTGCGGGCATGACCACTGGCGGCCACTCCCGAGGAACCGAGCAGCTACCTCGGTGGCAACGGTGGGCGGGCCTGACCCCCGCACCACAGTGGTCCTTGCGCCGCCGGATCGCTTACGGCGTGCTTGCAGCCGTCGTCATCCCGGGCACGTTCTCCCTGGCAGTGGGCGCGCGAGGGCCGTGGTTCGGCGTGTTCGCTGCACTCACCTACGCGGTGATGTTCGCATCCGGCGTTCTCGCACCCAACCGATATGACCGCTGGATGCGCCGGCACCCCCGAGTCGACGGCGCGTTCTTCGGTCCGCTCGTGTTCATCCCACTGGGCTTGTTCACTGATCTCAGCCTCGGGTGGTGCGGAGCAATCGCCGTGGTGGCAGCTCTCGTGCTGGTCTTCCTGCCTCGGCGCCGACGTCCGAGCGGGTCAGTCAGATGACGGGTCGGGTCCACACCGGCTAGCTCCGCGCGTGCCCTTCACGAGGATCGGCGCAGCTGCCGCACCACCAGGGGCAACGCGGCCGCCACCACCACGATCAGCACGGCGAATGCCAGCGGCCGCAGCACCGAGTGGGCCGGCGCCACCACCGAGGCCAGCAGCGCCAGCCCGCTCAGCACGCCCAGCGCCAGCAGCAGGCGGTCCTCGGTCGTGGGCAGGCCGCCGGTGATGGCCTCGCTCTCGGAGTTGCCGGTGAGCACCAGCCAGTCGGTGTCGCGGTAGGGCGGCTTGAGCTGGTGCGCGCGCTCGCTGACGTGCGCCACGTGCAGGGTGCGCTCCTCCCCGTCGGCCAGGTTCACCACCACGCGCGGGCTCTTGCGCACGTCGCCGTAGCTGGCCTGCACCGAGTGGCTGCCCGGCTCCAGCGGCATCGTGCGGGCCTGGCCCCGCTTGAGCCTGGCCACGACGACGTCGTCGACGATGATCTCGAACCGCTTGGTCGCCCCCAGCCGTGCCGTGTTCCGGACAACCGTGATGTGCGCTGACACGTTGAGCCCCCCGCTCCCGCCGTGCGCCACCTAAATCGGCTGGGCTGCACGGGCATTCGAGACACTACAACTGCTCACGGTCCGTGTCAGGACTGTTGCGCAACGTGTCTCACCTGCTTCTTCGGCGGCAGCACCTCCCCCCGGCCGAGAATCGTCAGCCCCCGTTCACCCTGGCGGCACCGCAACACCCCTGCCGGTTCACCACGGCGCCGGATCATCGCAGCCGCCTGACCAACCGGGCAGGCACCAGCGAGCACCCGTCCTGATTGGATCCCCCGTGCGTCGTCCCGCCTCTCGTCCCCGAGCTCGCCTGTACGCCGGTTGCGCCCTCGCCGTGGTCGGTGCCACCAGCGCGGCTCTGGCCGCACCTGCCGGGGCACTCGCGCAGCCCAGCAGCCCCACCGCGGGTGCCACCACGCTCTTCCGCACCGACCTGCCGCCGCTGGCCGTGGTGGGCGGCGCCTCCCTCAGCGCAGGCGCCTACGGCTCCTCGCTCTACCCCAAGCCGGGCACCAGCGACGAGTTCTACGGCCTCACCGACCGGGGCCCCAACGTGGACAGCCCCGTGGCCGGCCAGAAGATCGAGCCGCTGCCGAGCTACCAGCCCCAGATCGGGTTGTTCCGCCTCGTCGACGGCACCGCCACGCTGCTGCAGGTGATCGGCCTGCAGGGCCCGGACGGCAGCCCGTACAACGGCCAGGTCAACCCCGAGGCCTCCACCAAGGAGACCATCGTCGACCTCGACGGCAACCGGCTGGCCGACTCCCCGCTGGGCTACGACTCCGAGGGCCTGGTGGCCATGCCCGACGGCACCTTCTACGTCTCCGACGAGTACGGGCCCTACATCACCCACTTCGACGCCACCGGACGCCAGCTCGACCGGCTGAGCCCGTTCGACGGCTCGCTGCCTCGCGAGCTGGCGATGCGCGACCCCAACAAGGGGATGGAGGGCCTCACCGTCACTCCCGACGGCACCACCCTGGTCGGGGTGATGCAGAGCGCGCTGATCACCCCTGACCTGAGCGTCAAGCCCAAGAACGTGGTGCCGCTGCGCATCGTCACCATCGACCTGGCCACCAAGGCCACCCACGAGTACCTCTACCTGCGCCACCTGGACAGCGCGGAGACCAACGTCAGCGAGATCACCCCGCTGGGAAACACCACGTTCCTCGTCGACGAGCGCGACGGCAGCACCGGGCCGGACACCTTCAAGAAGCTGTACAAGATCGACCTCGCCGGGGCCACCGACGTGGGCCCGGCCAGCACCGTCGCCGGTGCCACCTACGACCCAGCGGCCGGCGGCCTGCTGGTGCAGGGCAGGTCCATCGAGGCCACCGTGGGCAAGGCCACGGAGGCCGCCGCGGCCACCGCACTGACCGCCGCCGGCATCACCCCGGTGACCTCCCGGGAGTTCCTCGACGTCACCGCCCTGGTGCACGACGTGGACCCGACCGGCGGGTACTTCGCCCACGACAAGATCGAGGGGGTGGCCGTGCAGAACGGCACCGGCCTGGTGACGCTGAGCAACGACAGCGACTACGGCATCGACGCCGTGGCCGAGGGCTCCACCTCCGCCCCGTACTCCCTGCACGTCAAGACCACTCCGGACGGCAAGCAGGACGACGGGGCCTTCCTGCAGGTGGACATGACCAAGGTCGCCGCTGCGTTCGCCCCCGGCTACACCGCCCCCACCCTCACCTCGGCGGTCACCGGCTCCACGCTCACCGTGAGCGCCACCGGGCTCGAGCCGGCCACCACCTACGCGCTGCGGCTGCGCACGGAGTCGGCCGCGCTCGGCACGCTGACCACCGACGCCCGCGGCACCGCCTCCGCCGCGGTCGCCGTGCCGGCGGACTTCGGCGGCGCCCAGGTGGTGCAGGCCGCGCTGCCCCACGGCGTCGCGGCCAGCACCACGGTCACGCTGCCCGCGGTGTCGCGCCCCGGTCACCTGCAGGTGCTGCCCGGCACCGCCGAGGCCGGCGGGGTGCTCGGCGTGCTGCTCACCGGCTGGGCCCCGGACACCACCCTCACCCTGCAGGTCGAGGGCAGCAGCCGGACGCAGACGGTGCGCACCAACGCCTTCGGCTTCGCCGTGGGCGCCACGGTGCTCGACGCCGCCACCCCGGCAGGCACCCACACCCTGCGGGTGACCGCCGCCGACGGCGCCACCCGCACCGGCGAGCTCACGGTCACCCCGCTGGTGCCGTGGTCGCCCTACCAGGTGCTCAGCACCGTGCTGCGGGTGCTGCTGGGCCTCTGATCCCCCAGCCGCACTGCCCCTGCTAGCCGCCGGCCATCGCCCCCACCACCAGGTACGGCTCGTCACCGGCGAGCACGGCCTGGGGCAGGGGCGTGTCCGGCAGCTCGTGGGACAGGTCCTCCTGGCAGGCGAAGAACCGCACGAACGGGCGGCGCTTGCCGCTCTCGCGGTCCCGGATGGTGCCGCGCAGCACCGGGTACTGCTGCTCCAGCAGGTCCAGCACGGTGCGCTGGGTGGCCTGGCCACCCAGGTCCAGCTGCACCTCGCGGTCGGCCTTGGCCAGCACCCGCAGGTGGGCGGGAAGCACTACTCGGATCATGACAGCGTCTGCACCTCCACGGAGAGCACGGCGGGCAGGTCCCGCACGATGGGCGACCACGTGTCGCCGGAGTCGGGCGAGCAGTACACCTGCCCGCCGGTGGTGCCGAAGTACACCCCGCACTGCTCCAGCGCGTCCACCGCCATGGCGTCGCGCAGCACGTTGACGTAGCAGTCGCGCTGGGGCAGCCCGACGGTGAGCGGCTCCCACTCCTCGCCGCCGGTGCGGCTGCGGTACACCCGCAGCCGCCCGTCCGGGACGAAGTGGTGGTAGTCGCTGGTGATGGGCACGACGTAGACGGTGTCCGGCTCGTGGGCGTGCACCTGGATGGGGAACCCGAAGTCGGTGGGCAGGTTGCCGCTGATCTCGTTCCACGTCCCGGCGCCGTCGTCGCTGCGCATCACGTCCCAGTGCTTCTGCATGTACAGCACCTCCGGCCGCGACGGGTGCATGGACAGGCTGTGCACGCAGTGGCCCACCTCGGCCGCCGGCGACGGGATGCCGTCGGACAGCAGCCCCTTGTTCACCGGCTGCCAGCTCTGCCCGAAGTCGTCGGTGCGGAACACCCCGGCGGCGGAGATGGCCACGAACATCCGCTCCGGCCGGTCGGGGTCGAGCAGGATGGTGTGCAGGCACATCCCGCCGGCGCCGGGCTGCCACTGCGGCCCGGAGCTGTGCTCGCGCAGGGCGGTCAGCTCTGACCAGCTGTGGCCGCCGTCGGTGGTGCGGAACAGCGCGGCGTCCTGCACCCCGGCGTAGACGGTGTCCGGATCGGTGGACGAGGGCTCCAGGTGCCACACCCGGGTGAACTCCCACGGCCGCTGGGTGCCGTCGTACCAGAGGTGGTTGCCCGGTGGAGTGGCGTAGGAGAAGTCGCTGTCCACGGCGTCCCAGGTGGCACCGCCGTCGTCGGAGCGGTGGATGAGCTGGCCGAACCACCCGCCCGAGGGGGCGGCGTAGAGCCGGTTGGGGTCGGCCGGCGAGCCCGCCACGTGGTAGACCTCCCAGCCCGGGAAGAACGGGCCCTGCACGTCCCAGTCGCGGCGCCGCTCGTCGGAGGTCAGCACGAAGGCGCCCTTGCGCGTGCCGACCAGTACGCGTGCTCCACTCATTCGACTTCCCCTCTCCGCCGTGAACGTCCTCCTCGGTGGACGCCACGGGTGCGGGGAACTCATCGCTCAGCCGGTGGCGGCGTCGTCCAGGAACTGGGCCAGCGCGGAGAGGAAGGTGTCGGGCTGCTCGGAGTGCACCCAGTGGCCGGCGCCCTTCACCCGCACCAGCCGGGTGCGCGGGAACAGCGCCGTCATCGCCGCGCGGTTGTCCTCGCGCACGTAGCCCGACTCCGCCCCGGCGATCCACAGCACCGGCTTGTCGAACACCGCCCCCTCGGGCGGCTCCGGGAAGCGGCCGAGGTCAGCCAGGTGGGCGTGCAGGACGTCCAGGTTGAGCCGCCAGCGCCAGCCCACCTCGCGGTCGCGCACCAGGCTCTGCAGCAGGAAACCCCGCACCGTGGGGTCGGGCACCGCCTCCGACAGCGCCTTGTCCGCGTCGCTGCGCGAGGTCAGCGCGGCCAGGTCCATCGCCCGCATGGCGGTGAGGAACCGGTCGAAGTCCGAGCCGCTGCGCTCGGCCGGGTAGCTCACCGGGGAGATGTCCACCACCACCAGCGCGGTGAGCAGCTCGGGCCGGCGCAGCGCCAGCGTCATGGCCGCCTTGCCGCCCATCGAGTGCCCCACCAGGGTGACCGGCTCGCCCAGCTCGGCCAGCAGCTCGGCCACCTCCTCGGCCATCACCCCGTAGTCCTGGGTCTCCGTCCAGGGCGAGCGCCCGTGGTTGGGCAGGTCCACCGTGGTGACCCGGTAGCCGCGCTCGGCCAGGCGCAGCGCGATGGTGTGCCAGTTGCGCCCCTGGCCGAACAACCCGTGCAGGAAGACCACGCGGGGCCCGGACTCGCCGACGGTGCGGCTGGCAAGAGTGCTCACCCGCCCATCTCACCAGAGCCGGTCCGGACCGCGGCGAGGTCCGGGCAGTGCGAAGTCAGGGCAGCAGCGCGAACGGGTCGTGGTCGCGGATGGCGGCGCAGGAGCGCTGCGCCATGGCCGCGAACATGGCGTCGGCCCGCTCGCTGCGCTCGGCCTGGGCGTACACCGCGCCCAGCACGGTCACCAGCGGTCCCTGCAGCAGCCCCAGCCGGTAGTCGCGCCAGGCGTCGTCGTCGGTGTAGCCGGTGACTCCCCCGGCGCGCAGCGCCTGCAGGTAGGCCGCCAGCAGGTCCTCCTCGGCGTCGCGGCGCACCTGCGGATAGAGGCTGGTCTCCAGGAAGTAGCCGACGTCGCGCCCGGGTGGGCCGGTGGCCGCGGTCTGCCAGTCCAGCGCGGTCACCGTCCCGTCGGCGCCGAACATGAGGTTGTCCAGCCGGTAGTCGCAGTGCATCAGCGCGAACGGCTCGGTGCCGGTGACCACCCAGGCGGCGACGGCGTCGGCGGCACGGGTGAGCACCGCGACGTCGTCGGGGCTGAGCCGGCTGCCCATCCGCTCGGTGAACAGCGGCACCGAGTCGACCATCAGCGGACCCAGGAAGTCCGGCGTGTTGAGGCCCCCGGCCTGCAGCCACGCCCGCTCGGCCAGGGTGGGGTCGCACCAGGTGGAGGCGTGCAGCCCGGCCAGGTTCACCAGCGCCGCCCCGGCCTGGGTGGCGTCGCAGCCGGCCAGCTGGTCCCCCGGGCGGGCGTCGGCCACGTCGTCGAGCACCAGGGTGAACACCGAGCCGTCGGCGGAGGTGTCGCCGAACCAGCAGCGCGGCACGCGGGCCAGCACCTGCCCGCCCAGCTCGGTGTAGAAGCCGACCTCCTTGAGGTAGCCCTGCCGGACGATGTCACGGCTGCCCGGGTCCCCCGCGGCCAGCTTCACGACCAGCGTCTGCGGCCCCTGACCGTGCGCCCAGCGCACGTGCAGCCGCAGGTTGGTGCCGATCTGGCCGACCCCGATGGGTGCGGCTCGCACCTCGGCCACCGCCAGGTCGTGCCCGGCCGAGCGCAGGGCCGCGGTGAGCCAGTCGGCGGTGAGCTCGGCCGGTGAGTCGATGGGGCCAGGTGATCCGGTGGCCACCCCGGCGTCGGTCTGCATCGCACGTCCCCCTGCTGCGTTGCCGCCCAGTGCATCTGGGCCGTGGTGTGACTAACGTAACAACGAACTCCCTCCGGCGGTGAGGGCCAAGCGGAGGAGACACGGTGGACCAGCTCACCGAGCTCGGCTTCTACACCCTGGCCGGAGCGCCCCGCTCCCCCGCCGAGGTGCGCCCGGAGGTGGCCGCGGCCGAGGAGATGGGCCTGGGCTCGGCGTTCATCTCCGAGCGGTTCACCATCAAGGAGGCCGTCACGCTCTCCGGCGCGGTGGGGGCGCTCTCGCGCACGCTGGGGGTGGCCACCGCCGCCACCAACCACAACACCCGCCACCCCGCGGTGACCGCCTCCTACGCCACCACCATGCACGGGCTCACCGACGGCCGCTTCACCCTGGGGCTGGGCCGGGGCATCGAGCCGCTCTTCGACGCGTTCGGCATTCCGCGGATCACCAGCGCCCAGATCGAGGACTTCGTCGGCCTGGTGCGCCGGCTGTGGCGGGGCGAGACGATCATCGGCCACGACGGCCCGGCCGGGAAGTTCCCCGTGCTGCACCTGGACTCCAGCTTCGACGCCGACATCCCGGTGGGGATGGTGGCCTTCGGGCCCCGCTCGCTGGCCCTGGCCGGGCGAACCATGGACATGGTGGTGCTGCACACCTACTTCACCGACGACACCGTGCGCCGGGCCGTGCAGACCGTGCGCACCGCCGCCGAGCAGGCCGGGCGCGACCCCGCCGCCGTGCGCATCTGGTCCTGCTACGCCACCGTCGGCGACCACCTGCCCACCGAGCTGCGGCTGAAGAAGACGGTGGGTCGCCTGGCCACCTACCTGCAGGGCTACGGCGACCTGCTGGTGCGCACCAACGGCTGGGACCCGGCGGTGCTGGAGCGCTTCCGCGCCGACCCGGTGGTGCAGGGGGTGCCCGGCGCGATCGACACCGTCGCCGACGTCGAGACGCTGGGCCACGTGGCCGGGCTGCTGCCGGCGGAGTGGCTGGAGCCGGCGGCCACCGGCAGCCCGCGCCGCTGCGCCGAGCGGGTGCTGGCGCAGCTGGACCTGGGCGTGGACGGGGTGATCCTGCACGGCGCCACCCCGGCCGAGCTGGAGCCGGTGGTCGCCGAGTACCGCGGGCTGCGCCCGGCCGGGCGGTTCGACGGCCTCGACGCCAACCCCGGGCGATCCCAGGCTGCCGCTACGAGCTGGGCAACTTCGGCTGGTCCAGCCACGCGGTGAACAGCTCCCGCAGCGGCTGCCCGGCGTGCGCGCCGGCAAGGTCGATGAAGTCGTGGGTGGTCACCGTGAGGTACCGGTAGCGCGTGGTCCACTCCCGCAGCAGCGCGAAGAACGCCTCGTCGCCGAGCGTGCCGCGCAGGGCGTGCAGCAGGAGCGCACCCCGCTTGTAGAGCCGGTCGTCGAACATCCGCTCGGGCTGCGGGTCGGCGAGGAGCAGGTCCTGCGGCAGCCTGGCCAGCTGGGTGCGGGCCTGCTCGGCCAGCCGCGCGGCGGTAGGTCCACCGCACTCCTCCGACCACAGCCACTCCGCGTAGCAGGCGAAACCCTCGTTGAGCCAGATGTGCTGCCAGCCACGGACGGTGAGGCTGTTGCCGAACCACTGGTGGGCCAGCTCGTGGGCCACCAGCCGCTCCCAGCCCCGGCCGCCGTCGACGTGGTTGGCGCCGAAGATGGACGCGCCTTGCGCCTCGATCGGAATCTCCAGCGGGTCACCGGTGACCACCACGGTGTAGGCGGCGAAGGGGTACGGGCCGAACAGCCGCTCGAACAGCGCCATCATCTGCGGCTGCCGGGCGAAGTCGTGCGCCACGGCGGAGCGCAGCGCACTGGGCGCCAGCACCCGCTGCGCCACGCCGCTCTCGGTCAGGGTGGTCGACTCGTACTGCCCGACCTGCACCGTCGCCAGGTAGCAGGCCATCGGCTCGGGCTGCTCGAACACCCAGGTGGTGCGGCTGGACCGGGTTCGCTGGCTGGTCAGCGTGCCGTTGGCGAACACCGTGTAGGGCGAGTCGGTGGTGATGGTGGTGCGGAAGCTCGCCTTGGCGCTCGGGTGGTCGTCGCACGGGAACCAGGACCGCGCGCCGTCGGGCTGGCTGGCCACGATCACCCCGTCGGTCAGCTCCTCCCAGCCGACCTCGCCCCACGGGCCGGTGACCGGGGTCGGGGCGCCGGTGTAGTGCACGTCGACGGTGAGGGTGGCCCCGACGGGGAGCGGGGTGGCCACGCTGACGTGCAGCTTGTCGTCCCGCTGGGCGAACTTCGTCGCCTTCGTGCCGTTCACCGACACCTTGCTCACGGTGAGCCCGGCGAGGTCGAGGCTGAAGCGCTTGAGGGACTGGGTGGTGACCGCGGACAGCCGGGCCCGCCCGCTCAGCCGGTTGCTCGCCACCCGGTAGTCGAGGTCCAGCTCGTAGCGGGTGACGCTGTAGCCGCCGTTGCCGCGCTCGGGCACGTACGGGTCGCCGACGGAGGCCGAGCCCTCCAGCTGGACAGCGTCACGGGACTTCACCGGCAAGTTGTAGCAACAGCGATGGGGTTGCCGACCCAGCGGGTGCCGGCCGGAACCTCGTCCCCGCGCATCACCAGCGAGGCCGGGCCCACGGTGGTGTTGGCACCGATGACCGCCGCGGGCAGGACCACGCTGTGCGGGCCGAGCGTGGCGCCCGCGTGCAGCGTCACCGTGTCCATGCTCATCACCCGGTCGTGGAACAGGTGCGTCTGCACCACGCAGCCGCGGTTCACCGTCGCCCCGTCCCCCAGGGTCACCAGGTCGGCCTCGGGCAGCCAGTACGACTCGCACCAGACCCCGCGACCGATCCGGGCGCCCATGGTGCGCAGCCACGCACCCAGCACCGGGGTGCCCGTGGCGGCGCGGGCGAACCACGGGGCAGCGAGCACCTCCACGAAGGTGTCGGCCACCTCGTTGCGCCACACGAACGAGCTCCACAGCGGGTGCTCCACCGGCCGGAACCGCCCGACCAGCAGCCACTTCGCCGCACTGGTCGCCAGCACCGCGACCGCGCCGGCCGCGATCAGCACCAGGCCCGCGCACGCCGCGGCCACCGCGCCGCCGAATCGGGCAAGCAGCAGCTGCAGGGTCGCCAGCACGCCAAGACCCAGCGCGGCGGTCGCGATCACGGGCACCACCCGGAGCAGCTCCACCAGCGCGCGCGCCACCCGCACCCGTCGCGACGGCGCGAACGTGCGGCCCTCGTCCCCACCGGTGGCCGCGCGACGCAGCCGCACCGGCGGGTTGCCCAGCCACGACGAGCCGGCCTTGGCCTTGGCCGGCGCCGCGGACAGCACCGCCACCAGACCGTTCTTGGGCACCGATCGACCACCGGCGGTCACTCCGGAGTTTCCCAGGAAGGCCCGCTTGCCGACCTTGGCCTCGGCGATGTGCAGCCAGCCACCACCCAGGCGGTAGCCGGCGACCAGGGTGTCGTCCGCCAGGAAGGCGCCGTCGCGCACCACGGTCATCCGGGGCAGCAGCAGCACGGTGGAGGCCTCCACGCCGCGGCCGACACGAGCGCCGAGCGCGCGCAGCCACACCGGGGTGAGCAGGCTGGAGTAGAGCGGGAACAGCCAGCCGCGGGCGGCGTCCATCAGCCGGATGCTCGCCCACACCTGCCAGCCGCGCCGGCTGTGCACCGCCACGGTGCCCGCCCGCATGCCCACACCCAGCGCCCGGACGAGCACACCGGTGAGCAACGCGTAGCCGAGCAACCACAGCAGGGTCGCTCCCGGGAGGGCGAGCAGGCCCCGCCCGGTCGCCGCGCCCAGCGACGGTGCGTTCCCGATCGCCCAGGCCAGCAGGGCGATGCCCGGCAGCCCGGCCAGCACGGGCAGCGCGGCCAGCAGCAGCGAGCCCACGCCGTAGGCCAGCACCCAGACCCTGCTGCGGGCCGGTGCGCGCTCGGGCCAGGGGTGCTTGGCCCGACCCATCCGGGTGGCCGGCGAACCGGCCCAGCGCTGCTCGGCGGGCACGGTGCCGGTGACGGCCGAGCCCGCGGCGATCTCGGCGTCGGCGCCGATGCGGGCGCCGGGCAGCAGGGTGCTGCGGGTGCCGACGGTGGCCCCCGGCCCGACGTGGATCCGCCCCAGGTGCAGCACGTCCCCGTCCACCCAGTGCCCGGCCAGGTCCACCTCGGGCTCCACCGAGCAGCCCCGCTCCAGGGTGAGCATGCCGGTGACCGGGGGCAGCGAGTGCAGGTGCACGTTCTTGCCCACCCGCGCCCCCAGCGCCCGGGCATAGACCGTGACCCACGAGGACCCGGCAAGCCCGACGGCCCCGCTGGCATCGGCCAGCCGCTCGGCCAGCCACAACCGCAGGTGCACGCTGCCCCCGCGGGGGTGCTCGCCCGGGCGCACGCCGCGCAGCAGGATCCGGGCACCGGCCACGGCGATCGCCATCCGGCCCGGCGGGCTGACGAGCACCACCACGCCCAGCACCACCCACCACCAGGACACCGCCGGCGCCCACGGACGCGGTCCGAGCACGTTGTTCAGGGCGGCCAGGCAGGTCAGCCAGCGCAGTCCGACCACCGTCTGCAGCGGGACGGCCAGCAGCAGCTGCAGCACCTGCGTGCGCCGCGGGGTGGGCACCACGGTGCGCCCGACGGTCACCGGTGGCGCCGCCAGCTCCTCCAGCGCCGCGGCCAGCGCGCTGATGCGCGGGTAGTCGTAGACGTCGGCCACGGTCACCGCCGGATAACGCTGCCGCAGCGCGGACACCAGCTGCGCGGCGGCCAGGCTGCCCCCACCGGCAGCGAAGAAGTCGGCGTCCGGACTGTGCACCGGGGCGCCGAGGACAGCAGTCCACTGCTCGGCCACCCAGGCCAGGGTGCCCGTGAGCTCCTGCTGCTCGGCGTGGGCGGACGCCACGGGAAGCGGCCAGGGCAGGGCGGCCCGGTCGACCTTGCCCGAGCTGCGGGTGGGCAGGGCGGGCACCACCGCCAGCATCGGCACCAGCGCGGCGGGCAGCACGGCACCCAGCTGCGCGCGGGCGGCGGCGACGTCGAAGTCCGGGCGGCTCGGGGCCAGGTAGCCCACCAGCACCGGGTGCCCGGCCGGGGTGGTGCGCACCGCCGCGGCGGCGGCAGCCACGTCCGGCAGGGCCTGCAGCGCGGCGTCCACCTCGCCCAGCTCGATGCGGCGCCCGCCCATCTTGACCTGGTCGTCGGCGCGGCCGACGAACACCAGCCCCGCGGCGTCGTTGCGCACCAGGTCACCGCTGCGGTAGGCCCGGTCCCAGCCCAGCGCGGGCAGCGGCGCGAACTTCTCGGCGTCCTTGGCCGGGTCGAGGTAGCGGGCCAGCCCGACGCCGCCGATGATCAGCTCACCTATCTCGCCCTCGCCCAGCCGGGCGCCCGTCGCGTCCACGACGGCGAGCTCCCACCCATCCAGCGCCTGCCCGATGCGCACCGGTCCCTCGCCGGTGAGCCGGGCGGCGCAGGCCACCACGGTCGCCTCGGTGGGGCCGTAGGTGTTCCACACCTCGCGCCCGGGCACGGTGAGGCGGGCGACCAGCTCCGGCGGGCAGGGCTCGCCGCCGAAGATGAGCAGCCGCACCGCCTCCAGCGCCTCGGCGGGCCACAGCGCGGCCAGGGTGGGGACGGTGGAGACCACCGTGATGTCGTGCGCCACCAGCCACGGGCCGAGGTCGCTGCCGCTGCGGACCAGCGAGCGGGGCGCGGGCACCAGGCAGGCGCCGTGTCGCCACGCCAGCCACATCTCCTCGCACGAGGCGTCGAAGCCCACCGACAACCCTGCCAGCACCCGATCCCCGGGACCGACGGGGTGGTCCGGCAGAAAGAGGCGCGCCTCGGCGTCCACGAAGGCCGCGGCACTGCGGTGGCTGACCGCCACGCCCTTGGGCACCCCGGTGGAGCCCGAGGTGAAGATGATCCAGGCGTCGTCGTCCACCGTCGGTGCGCGCGGCGTGGCTGGCACCACCTCCAGCGGCTTGCCGTCGAGGACCAGGCGCACCTCGGCCTCGCCGAACACCAGCGTGGCCCGCTCCTCGGGGTCGTCGGCGTCCACGGGCACGTAGGCCGCGCCCGCGGCGAGCACACCCAGGATGGCGACGTAGAGCTCGCAGGACCCGGACGGGATGCGCACCCCCACCCGGTCCCCGGGGCCGATCCCGGCACCGGCCAGCACGGCGGCCAGCGCTCGAACCTCCAGCCACAGGTCCGCGTAGCCCAGCCGGCGATGACCGTCGTCCAGGGCGTCGGCATCCGGCCAGGACGCAGCAGTGGCAGCGAGGATGTCGAGCAGGGTGCGGGGCTCCGGGGCAGCCGAGCCAGGCAGCTTCTGACCAGGCAGCGTCTGCCCAGGCAGCGGTGGATCAGCGTGGATCACGGCAAGGTCAGTCCTATCGGGGTCTCAGCGCGGAGTCCTGCTGCGGCAGGCGCGGGCCAGCTCGGGCCTTCGCCCACGGTGTACCACCAAGGTGTCCGGAAGGTGAACGCCGCTGCTCCCCCACCACAGCCAGGACGAGCGCAACCGCGCCGCACCAGCGATCCTGGGGACATGCGTGTTCTGGTTGCGGGTTCGTCCGGTTTCGTGGGTCAACGACTGTGCCCTGCCCTTGTCGAGGCTGGGCAGGAGGTGCGGGCCATGACGCGTCACCCCGACACCTACGACGGCGCGGGTGAGGCGGTCTACGGCGACGTGCACGATGCCGGCTCGCTCGCCACCGCGCTGCAGGGCTGCGCGGCGGCCTACTACCTGGTGCACTCCCTGGACGCCGCCGACTTCCAGCAGCGCGACCTGGCCGCCGCGGAGAACTTCGCCCAGGCCGCCGCGGACGCGGGCCTGGAGCGCATCGTCTACCTGGGCGGGCTCGGCGACGACGACGACGACCTCTCCGAGCACCTGCGCAGCCGCCGCGAGGTGGAGCACGCCCTGGGCTCGGCGGGCGTGCCGGTGACCACGCTGCGCGCCGGCATCATCGTCGGCCACGGGGGCATCTCCTGGGAGCTGACCCGCCAGCTGGTGGAGCACCTGCCGGCCATGGTCACCCCGCGCTGGGTGCGCACCCGCACCCAGCCCATCGCCATCGACGACGTGGTGCGCTACCTGGTGGGCGTGCTGCAGGCACCCGAGGCGCGGGGGCGCGCCTTCGACGTGGGCGGGCCCGACGTGCTGGCCTACGTGGACATGATGCGGCGGGTCGCGGCCATCGAGAAGCGGCCGCTGGTGATCGTGCCGGTGCCGCTGCTCTCGCCGGGGCTGTCGTCGCGGTGGTTGTCGCTGGTCACCGACCTGGACACCCAGACCGGCCGCTCGCTGGTGGAGTCGATGCGCAACGAGGTGGTCGTGCGCGACGACAGCATCCGCCAGGTCGTGCCCTTTCAGCCGATGAGCTACGACGACTCGGTCCGGGCAGCGCTGGCCGAGCGCGCCGAGGCCCTGCTGCAGCTGTGAGGATCCCAGCGCCGGCGTGGCTGACGGAGCGGGTGCCGCGCGACCACTGGGAGCCTGACGCCGCCTTCGCCCGGCGCCGCAAGGTGGTGGGCGCGGTGTCGGTGGCCGGGGCCGGGCTGCTGGGGGTGTCGCTGTCCACCGAGCCGGGCTCGCCCGAGTTCTACGGGCTCACCCTGGCGGTGGCCGCCACCTACACCGCCGGCGGCCTGGCGTCGGGGCCGCTGCACCGGGGCTGGGCCCGCGGCCCGGACGGGGCGCTGCACCGGCCCGTGCTGGTCCCGGTGCTGGTGGGTGCGGGCGCGTTCGGCGTCTTCTACGCCGCCGCCCTCGTCGCCCGGCACGTGCCGGTGCTGGACCGCGCGATCTCCTCGGTGCTGCAGTACTCCGACGAGGGCGCCGACCGGCTGGTGCTGCTGACCACGCTGGCCAACGGGGTGGCCGAGGAGGTGTTCTACCGCGGCGCGGTGTTCGCGGCGCTGGGCGCCGGGGCACTGGGCACCGGGCGCCCGGTGCTGGCCACCACCGCGGTGTACACGCTGGCCACCTGCGCCACCCGCAACCCCGCCCTGGTGCTGGCCTCCACCGCGATGGGCACCCTGTTCGCGCTGCAGCGCCGCGCCACCGGCGGCATCCAGGCCCCGATGATCAGCCACGTCACGTGGTCGGCGCTGATGCTGCGCCACCTGCCGCCGCTGTTCGGCAAGCAGTCCTCCGGACTGCTCGGCCCGGGAGGAACCCGGGTCAGCTCGACGACACTCAGCTCGACGACACTCAGCTCGGCGACACTCAGCTCGACGACACGGTGGAGGGCAGGTCGAACTCGACGCCGGTGAGCTCCTCGGAGAGGTCCCACAGCCGCCGCTGCACCTCGCGGTCACGCGACCGGCGGTTGGATCCCACCGGCTTGGGGTGCCCGCGCTGCTGACCCAGCCCGTCCGGGCCCACGTAGGTGCCGCCCGGCAGGTCCGGCGCGGTGGCCGCGTAGAGGGTGGGCAGCGCCCCCATGGTCGCCGACTGCGCCCACACCCGGTTGAGCACGTTGGTCACCACGTCCAGCGGCGACTCCGTGCGCGACTGCAGGTTGGTGCGGGCGTACCCCGGGTGCGCGGCCATCGAGCGCACGGTGGAGCCGGCGGCGTCCAGGCGGTGCTGCAGCTCGTAGGCGAACATCAGGTTGGCCAGCTTGGACTGCCCGTACGCCGGCCACTGGTGGTAGCCGCGCTCCCAGCTGAGGTCGTCCAGCCGGATGGTGCCGATCCGGTGCATCACGCTCGACAGGGTGACCACCCGGTCGGTGACGCGGTCCAGCAGCAGCCCGGTGAGCGCGAAGTGGCCCAGGTGGTTGGTGCCCACCTGCATCTCGAAGCCCTGCGCGGTGCGCCGCAGCGGGATCGCCATGACGCCCGCGTTGTTCACCAGCAGGTCCACCGGGGCGTCCACGGTGTCGGCGAACCGGCGCACCGAGTCCAGGTCGGCCAGGTCGAGCCGGCGCACCTCCACGTCGCCGGTCATCCGGCTGGCGGCGTCGGAGCCCTTGCCGGTGTCGCGGCAGGCCAGGATCACCTGGGCCCCGGCCCGCGCCAGCGCGGCGGCGGTGCACAGCCCCAGCCCGCTGTTGGCGCCGGTGACGATGGCCGTCCGTCCACTCTGGTCGGGGATGTCGGCAGCTGTCCACTTCGTCATGCCGGCAGCCTAGGCGGCCTCCTGGCCCGCGGCGACACCGCGAAGGCGGTCTGCCGCAGCGCGTCCGGAGCGATCGCGCGCCGGGCAAGCGCAGGGTCAGCAACCGTTGACCGAGGGTGTAACGCAGGGCACAGTGTGGCCATGAGCATCCTGGGCACGCGGGTCGTGCGCATCGAGGATCCGAAGTTCCTGACCACCGGTGGCACCTACACCGACGACCTGGTGGACGACCAGCTGACCGGAGCGCTGCACCTCACGCTGGTCCGCTCCCCCGCCGCGCACGGCCGCATCCTGGAGATCGACACCTCCGAGGCGCTGCAGGCACCCGGGGTGGTCGCGGTGATCACCGCTGCCGATCTCACCGAGCTGAGCCCCATCCCTCCGGGCATGCCCTTCTTCCCGGAGGCGATGACCCGCCCGTGGCTGGCCCACGACGTGGTCCGCTTCGTCGGGGAGCCGGTGGCCGCGGTGCTCACCGAGGAGCGCTACCAGGGTGAGGACGCCGCCGAGCTGGTGTCGGTGGACATCGATCCGCTGCCCGCCGTGATCGGCACCGCCAACGCCGTCACCGACGAGGTGCTGCTCTTCCCCGAGGCCGGCACCAACACCGTCTTCGCCATGGGCGAGGAGGTGCCGGAGGACTTCTTCGCCGACTGCGAGGTGGTGGTCCGCCGCGAGATCGTCAACCAGCGGGTGGCGCCGGCTCCGATGGAGGTCCGCGCCGCCGCCGCGGCCTGGGGCGCCGACGGCCGGGTGACGGTGTGGTGCTCCAACCAGGGCGCGCAGGCCACCCGCCGGGAGATCGCGGCGTGGCTGGGCCTGGACGCCGAGCTGGTGCACGTGCGCACGCCCGACGTGGGCGGGGGCTTCGGCGCCAAGATGAACGCCGACCCCGAGTTCGCCCTCATCGTGTGGATCGCCCGGCACCTGGGCCGCCCGGTGCGCTGGGTGGAGACCCGCTCGGAGAACCTCACCGGCATGGTCCACGGCCGCGGCCAGGACCAGGTGGTCACCATCGGCGGCACCCGGGACGGCCGCGTCACCGCCTACGCCCTGGAGCTGGTGCAGGACTCCGGGGCCTACCCACGCACCGGCGCGGTGCTGCCCATCCTCACCGGCATGATGGCTCCCGGTGTCTACGACATCGCCAAGCTGCACACCAAGGTCCGCAGCGTGGTCACCAACACCACCACCATCGCCGCCTACCGCGGCGCCGGTCGTCCGGAGGCCACCGCCGCGGTGGAGCGGGCGATGGACCTGTTCGCCGCGGAGATCGGCATGGACCCCGCCGAGGTGCGCCGCCGCAACCTGATGGAGCCCTTCGACCAGCCCCGTCTCAACGGCACCGGCGCCACCTACGACTGTGGCGACTACAGCCGGGCGCTGGAGCTGGTGCTGTCCGCGGCCGACTACGACGGGCTGCGCAAGGAGCAGGCCGAGCGCCGGGCCCGCGGCGACCGCAACCAGCTGGGCCTGGGCCTGGCGGTGTACGTCGAGGTGACCGGGGCGGGGCCGGACGGACCGGCCGAGGACGCCGAGATCGAGGTGCACGCCGACGGCAGCGCCACCATCCTCACCGGCACCTCCCCGCACGGGCAGGGCCACGCCACCTCCTACGCCATGCTGGCCAGCGAGCGGCTGGGCATCCCGATGGACCGGATCACCGTGCTGCACGGCGACACCGACCTCATCCCCGTCGGTGGCGGCACGATGGCCTCGCGCAGCCTGCAACAAGGCGGCGCCGCTGTGCACCAGGCGGCCGAGGAGCTGGTGGAGCTGGCGCGCACCCGCGCCGCCGAGCTGCTCGAGGCCGACGCCGCCGACCTGGTGGTCGACCAGGTCAACGCCCGGCTGCAGGTGGCCGGCACCGACGTGGGCATCAGCTTCGCGGCGCTGGCCGAGCAGGAGCGGCTGATGGTGCACACCACGTTCACCGCGGGGGCCACCACCTTCCCCTTCGGCGCCCACCTGGCCGTGGTGGAGGTGGACACCGGCACCGGCAAGCCCACCCTGCAGCGGGTGATCACCGCCGACGACGCCGGCCGCATCCTCAACCCGCTGCTCGCCGAGGGTCAGCGGCACGGCGGCATCGCCCAGGGCGCGGCCCAGGCGATGCTGGAGGAGGTGCTCTACGACGAGGACGGCAACCCGCTGACCTCCACCTTCGCCGACTACCCCATCGTCTCCGCCACCGAGGTGCCCAGCTTCGAGCTGCTCTCCATGGAGACACCGACGCCGGTGAACCCGCTGGGCGCCAAGGGCATCGGCGAGTCCGGGACCATCGGCTCCACCCCGGCGGTGCAGAACGCGGTGATCGACGCCGTGGCGCACCTGGGCGTGCGCCACATCGACATGCCGACCACCTCGATGCGGGTGTGGGAAGCGCTCCGAGCAGGAGAGGGATCCTGATGCAGGTCAGCATGAACATCAACGGCGCCCAGCGCACCGACGAGGTGGAGGCCCGCACCCTGCTGGTGCACCACCTGCGGGAGACCTGCGGGCTCCGCGCGGCCAACGTCGGCTGCGACACCTCCTCCTGCGGCGCCTGCACGGTGCTGCTGGACGGCGAGGCGGTGAAGAGCTGCACCGTGCTGGCCGCCCAGGCCGACGGCTCCGAGGTGACCACCGCCGAGGGGCTGGTCGCCGAGGACGGCAGCATGCACCCGGTGCAGGAGGCCTTCCGCGCCGAGCACGGGCTGCAGTGCGGCTTCTGCACCCCGGGCATGGTGTGCGCCACCGTGGGGCTGCTGCGAGAGAACCCGCACCCCACCGAGCGGGAGGTGCGCGAGGGCCTGGAGGGCAACCTCTGCCGCTGCACCGGCTACCACAACATCGTCCGTGCGGTCCTGGCCGCCGCCGAGCTGAACACGGCAGGGTCCACCCCTGCAGAGGCAGAGGTGCGCGCATGATCCCCGCCGAGTTCGACTACGTGCGGGCCGGCTCGGTGGAGGAGGCGCTGAGCCTGCTCGCCCAGCACGGCGACGAGGCCAAGCTGCTGGCCGGTGGGCACTCGCTGCTGCCGCTGATGAAGCTGCGGATGGCGGTGCCCGGGGTGCTGGTGGACATCGGCGGGCTGGCCGAGCTGCGCTACGTGCGGGTGGAGGCCGACGAGGTGGCCATCGGCGCGCTCACCCGCGACAACGAGCTGCACACCTCCACCGTCGCCCAGGCGGAAGTGCCGCTGCTGGCCCACGTCGCCGGGCAGGTGGGCGACCCACAGGTGCGCGCCCGCGGCACCCTCGGCGGCTCGCTGGTGCACGGCGACGCCGCCTCCGACCTGCCCACCGCGGTGCTCGCCCTGGGCGGCACGCTGGTGGTCCAGGGACCACAGGGCACCCGCACGGTCGCGGCCACGGAGTTCTTCCGCGGGTTCTTCGAGACCGCCGTCGGCGAGGACGAGATGCTGGTGGAGGTGCGGGTCCCGCGCACCGGCCACCTCGGCTGGGGCTACGAGAAGTTCACCCGCCGGGCCAACGACTGGCCGATCATCGCCGCGGCCGCCGTGGACGGCCGGGTGGCGCTGGCCAACATGGGCCCCACGGTGCTGCGCGCCACGGCCACCGAGCAGGCCCTGGCCAACGGTGCGTCGATCGCCGACGCGGCCGCGCTGGCCGACGAGGGCACCTCGCCGACCGCGGACATGCACGCCAGCCAGGACTACCGCAGGCACCTGGCCCGCGAGCTCACCCGCCGAGCGCTGGAGAGCGCCGCCGCGGGCTAGGAGCGAGCCAGCCTCAGCTGGCCTCCTCGGAGGTGCGTCGGCCCGACTGCTTGCTGGCGTCCGGGTCGGGGTCGACGGTGCGGCGCTCGGAGTCGTCCAGGATGGCCTGGGCCTGGGCGTCCGGGTTCTCGCTGCCGGCCGCCTGCTCCTCGGGCAGCAGGTCGGCGCGGGTGGCCCGCTGGCCGTCAGGCTCCGGGGTGTTCTGCTCGGAAGAGGTCATGAGGACTGTCTACCGCATGCGCCCCTGGTGAGGCCTTCCCCCCGCCCCGCCGAGCGCCTACCCTTGCCCCACCGTGGCAGTGATCCGTGTCACACCAGGCGGCGGGGAGGTGGCCAGCGTGCGGATCTCAGACGTGTTGCACAGCAAGGGCGTCCAGGTGGTGTCCGTCGCACCGGACACCCCGGTGCCCGAGCTGCTGAGCCGGCTGGCCGCCCACGAGGTGGGGGCAGCGGTGGTGCTGACGGCCGACGAGGTGGTGGGGATCGTCTCCGAGCGCGACGTGGTTCGTCGGCTGGAGCGGCTCGGCCCGGCCCTGCTGGAGCAGCAGGTGGCCGACATCATGACCAGCCCGGTGCACACCTGCTGCCCCGAGGACAGCCTGGACAGCGTCTCGGTGACCATGACCGAGCAGCGGGCCCGGCACATGCCGGTGCTGGTGCAGGGCCGACTGGCCGGGATCGTCAGCATCGGTGACGTGGTCAAGAGCCACATCGCCGAGCTGGAGCACGACCGGGAGCAGCTGACCGCCTACATCTCCCAGGGCTGACCCTCCTGCGCCCACTCTCCTGCGCCCACCCTCCTGCGCACGGCCGAGCACGGGCCTGCGACGATAGGGGCCGGTACCGAGTCCCACAACGGAGGTTTCGCCATGGTCGTCGTCGGTCTCATCGTGGTCGCGCTGACAGTGCTCGTCGTGGTCGCCCTGACGCTGGTGCTGCTCGTGCAGACCATCCGCGGCTGATCCACCCCCGCAGCTAGCGCGAGCCCGCGCCGTCTCGCAGAGCGGCGTCGAAGGCCGCCTGCACCTGGTCCAGCCCCGTGGGCAGCACCGTGCCCTCGCTCGGCCGCACCACCCAGTCCCAGCGCCCGTCGAAGTGCACGCGGGCCACCGCACGGCCGGACTCGGTCGTCAGGCACGGGATGGACACCGTCCAGAACTTGTGGCGCTCGACGGTCGGCTTGCCGTGCCAGAACCGCTCACCGCGGTAGGTGCCGGGCAGCCGTGCCCGTCGGGCCGACTCCACGAACCCGGGGACGCACCACTCGACCATGGACTCGAGGCCCTCGACGGTGTCGGTGGTGCTCATGCCCTCACGATATTCGCCGTCGAGTGGTGCCACCGATCCAGCGGTACCACCAGCAACCCTGCTGTCCCCTCTTCAGCAGGGTCACCGGAGCCGCCCCACGGGCGCGGCTCGCGACGATCTTGGCTGCGCCTGCTGACGCCGAGCAAGTTGCGTTGCGTGAATTGCAAAGTTCTCTTGACCTACCGGGTCGAGCCTCAGTGCCGGTACTCCCGGGGGGTGTGTCCGGTGCTGGCACGGAAGGAACGGGAGAAGTTCGCGTGGTCGCGGTAGCCGCAGGCTTCCGCGATCTCCGCGATGGTCATGCGGCGGGCCATCGGGTCGCGCAGCATCTTGCCGGCCTTGGCGATGCGCAGCTCCCGGATCTGCTGGGCCACCGAGGGGCCGCCAGCCAGGATCTGCTGCAGCCGGCGCACCGAGATCCCCAGCTCTGCGGCGACCGTGGCGGTGGACAGCGCAGGGTCGGCCAGCCGGGCACGCACCACGTCCCTGGCCTGCTGCCGCCGCACGGCGACGGTCCCGCTGTGGTCCGGCTGCCGTCCGATCGCCGAGCGCACCAAGATCTCGACCAGGCCGTTCAGGTACAGGCCCATGCCGGTGGCGTCCAGCGGCGCAACGCTCTGCCGGGCGGCCCGCGCCGCCCCGGTGAGGGCGGCGCTGAGCGCTGGATCGACGCGCAGCGGGCGGAACATCATGGCGCGCAGCGTGGTCATCGGGATGGACAGCTCGGCGGAGTTCACCGACAGCAGCACCATCGGCGCCCGGATGGCGTGCGTCTTGACGATCGGCTCGTCGTCGGACTGCAGCAGCAGGGTGTGCCGGCCGTAGGAGGACTGCTGGCCCCGGGCGTCCACGAAGAGCTGGCCGTCGCTGGGCAGGGTGACCAGCAGGCGGGTGGCGTCCTGGTGGCCGGCCTGCGCGGCGGTGACCTCGGAGCGGTAGGGGTCCACCACCCCGCTCATGATGGTGGCGCCGTTGGCGCGGGCGCTGACCGCCTCAGCCCGGAAGTCGGTGGAGTGCCCGCCCAGCGGACGCATGAGCACAGGCTGCAGGCTGGAGCTCACCGAGCGCTCCCAGTAGGCGAACCGGTCCGACGGCGACACCTCGGTCGTCCGGATGCGGTCAACGACAACGCTGTCCACGCGGCGGTCCCCCCTGGCTCATCCCTGTCTCAGGGTTTTCGCCATTGTGCCCTACCGCCCAACGGGTGCTCCACCACAAAATCCGTTGTGGGGCAACTTGAGCGGGCGGGATCACTAGCCGTTGAAGGTGTCCGGGTCCGGTCCGCGGCGCTCGCCGTTGCCCATGGTGTCGATGGTGACCATCTCGTCGCCGGTCAGCTCGAAGTCGAAGACGTCGATGTTGGCCGCGATCCGCTCCGGGGTGACCGACTTGGGGATCGCCACGTTGCCCAGCTGCACGTGCCAGCGCAGCACCACCTGGGCGGCGGTCTTGCCGTGCGCCTCGCCGATGGCCACCAGCGCCGGGTCGGCCAGCAGGTCGCCCTGGGCCAGCGGGCTCCACGCCTCGGTGACGATGCCGTGCTCCTTGTGGAAGGCCCGCAGCTCCTTCTGGGTGAAGTTCGGGTGCAGCTCCACCTGGTTGACCACCGGCACCACCGACGTCTCGTCCATCAGCCGGGTGAGGTGGTCGATGGTGAAGTTGGAGACGCCGATGGAGCGCACCTTGCCCGCGGCCTGGAGCTCCTCGAACGCCCGGTAGGACGCCACGTAGCGGTCGCGCTCGGGCGTCGGCCAGTGGATGAGGTAGAGGTCGAGGTAGTCCAGCCCCAGCTCGGCCAGGCTGGCGTCGCAGGCCTGCAGGGCGGAGTCGTGGCCGTGGTCGTCGTTCCACAGCTTGGTGGTCACGAACAGCTCGCCGCGGGGCAGCCCGGAGTCGGCGATCGCGCGACCCACCGCCGCCTCGTTGCCGTAGGCCTTGGCGGTGTCGATGCTGCGGTAGCCGGCCTGCAGAGCGGCGGTCACCGCGTCGTAGGTCTCCTCCGCGGGGACCTGGAAGACGCCGAACCCGAGCTGCGGGATCGTGTGGCCGTCGTTCAGGGTGACTGCGGGCACGGACGTTGTCGGTGAAGTCATGCTGGGTGCAACCGGGCCCGAGGCCACCGTGTTCCCCGCGCGCGGAACGTGCTGGTCAGTCCGCCAGCGACAGCGCTCCCGTGGGGCAGGAGCTGACCGCCTCCTCCACCAGCGCGCGCTGCTCGTCCGCGGGTGTGGTGTCCAGGATGTGCAGGTAGCCGTCGTCGCCGATCTCGAAGAGGTCTGGCGCCACCGCCTCGCACATGCCGGTGGAGGCACACGCGTTCTCGTTGAACTCGATCTTCACGGACACTCCTCGGGTTCGGGATCGGGCACGCGTCGGCTCACCGGGCCGGGGTGAAGCGGACCGGCAGGTGGTTCACGCCGTGGAAGAAGTTACTCCGGGTGGGCAGCAGCTCCCCGCTGACGTGGATGTCGGGCAGGCGGTGCAGCACCTCGTCCCACAGGGCACGGATCTGCTGGCGGGCGAGCTGGCCGCCCAGGCAGTGGTGGATGCCGCCGCCACCGAAGCTGATGTGGTGGTTGGGGTGGCGGGAGAGATCGAGCCGCTCGGGGTGGTCGAACACCTCGGTGTCCCAGTTGGCGGAGGCGTAGAACATCACCACCTTGTCCCCGGCGGTGATGCGCTGACCGGCCAGCTCGCAGTCGCGGGCGGCGGTGCGGCGGAAGGTCATGATGGGGGTGGCCCACCGGACCATCTCCTCCACCGCCATGGCGATGCGGCCGTCGAAGTCCGCCATCAGCCACGCTCGCTGGTCGGGGAAGTCGTGCAGCGCCTGCATGCCGTGGCTCAGGCTCTGCCGGGTGGTGTCGGTGCCGGCCACCATGAGCAGCCCGAAGAAGGAGATGATCTCCATGTCGGTGAGGCGCTCGCCGTCCACCTCGGCCTGGGTGAGCGCGGTGAGCAGGTCCGGGGTGGGGTTCTCCCGGCGCTGGGCGATGAGCCCGCCGACGTACTCCCGCTGCTCGAGCATGGACTCGAACAGGGTGGGCAGCACCTCGCGCCCACCCATCACCTCCGGGTCGTGCATGCCGCCGGCGAACTGCGAGGAGGCGAGGATGCGCTCCCGGTCGGCCTCGGGCACGCCCACCATGTCGAAGATGTTGTAGGCCGGCAGCAGCGCGGCGACGTCGGTGGCGAAGTCGGCCTCACCCTTGGCGGCGATGGCGTCGACCACCCGGCGCGCGTTGGCTCGGATCTGGTCGTCGATGCGCCGTATCTGCTTGGGCGTGAACGCCGCCGTGAGCAGCCGGCGCACCTTGGTGTGCCGCGGCGGATCCATGGCGATGAACCCCTGGGCCCCGTCGAGCAGCTCCTGGGGCACGGAGTCGAACATGATGCCCTCGCCGGAGAGGAAGTCCTCGTGCCGCTTGGTCACCTCGATGAGGTCGGCGTGGCGCACCACCGCCCAGAAGCCCTGGTCGTTGGGGTCCTCGATGAGCGGCTCCGCGGCGGGGCGGTGCCAGGACACCGGACGCTCGGCCCGCAGCACCGCGAAGACCCGCTCCCGCTCCTGCGCCGTCGCCGACCAGAAGTCCATGGACGACAGGTCCACCTCGTCGTACGGGCGTGCGGCTCGTTCGGCAGCGCTGCCGGTCAGCTCACTGGTGCTCATTGCGCGTGCTCCTCGCTCGTGCGGTGACGCCCATCACCTTTACACCCTTGCCCGCCATGTACAAGCCGAGCCGGCCATCGGCGCCCCGGCCCGGGCCGGCACGGCATGCTGGGCGAAATCGATTGCTAACCAGGAGGTCTGATGTCTGAGTCGGCTGGCTACGTGGAGCACGTGGGACGGGTGCTGCGCTGCACCATCTCCACCGGGGCCAAGGGGTCCTCGCTCAACGACGACGCGCTGCGGGAGGCAGCAGCCGCCATCGGGGCCATCACCCCCGACGACGGCACCGGCGCCATCCTGCTGGTGGGCACCGGGTCCAGCTTCTGCACCGGCGGCGACGTGCGCGCCTTCGCCGCCGCCGAGGACGTCGCGGGCTACGTGGGCGCGGTGGCCCGCAGCTTCCACACCTTCGTGCTCGCGCTCAGCGAGGCACCGGTGCCGGTGGTCGCCGCGGTGCACGGCTGGGCCGCCGGCGCCGGGATGAGCGTGGCGTGCGTGGCCGACCTGGTGGTGGCCGGTCCCGGCACCAGCTTCCGCCCGGCCTACCCGGCGCTGGGCTTCTCCCCCGACGGCGGCATGTCCTGGACGCTGCCCCGCATCATCGGCGCCGCCCGGGCCCGCGACCTGCTGCTCACCGACGGCACCCTCACCGGCCGCCAGGCGCACGAGCTGGGCCTGGTGAGCCGGCTGGTCGCCGACGACGACGTGGCCGAGCACGCGCTGGCGCTGGCCACGCAGCTGGCCCAGGGTCCCACCGGCGCCCTCGGGGCGATCAAGGGTCTGCTGCGCGACGGCAACCACCGGGGCCTGGCCGAGCACCTGGACGCGGAGGCGCAGTCCATCGCGGCCCGCGCGGAGTCCCCGGCCGGCCGGGAAGGGGTGCGGGCCTTCGTGGAGCGACGCACCCCGCGCTTTCACTGAGGCGCTCCCCCTGAGGCGCTTTCACTGAGGCGCTCCCCCTGAGGCCCTTTCACTGCGGCCCTTTCACTGCGGCGCGTGGCTGCGCTCAGCCCGAACCCTTCTGGTCGCCGATCAGCCGGGCCACCAGCGGCACCGCACCCACCTGGGCCGTCACCAGACCGATGACGACGGCGATCCAGCCCCAGTGCGCGGGCGGGCCCTGGGGCAGCAGCAGAGCGGCGGAGTAGAAGCCCACCAGCGCCACCACCCACACGCACAGGGCGGCCCGCATGTGCCGGCGCGCCACCCCGGGGGTGGCGTCGATGCCCAGCTCCCGCAGGTCGGACGGGGGGTGGTCGCGCACCATCTTGCGGCGCGAGGTGTAGCGCTTGGCGTGGGGGTAGCGGGTGGCGAGCATCCGCCTGGCCCGCCGCGCCGCGCCCGGCCGGGCCCACATCGACCACGGCAGCGCCACGGCCTCGATGCGCGCGGCCGCCGCCCGGAAGCCCTGCTCCCCGAGGATGCTGCGGCCCCGCACCGCGACCACCGCGCTCACCTCGTCCACGAACCCGGTGGCGCTGTCCGGGTGGTACCAGCCGTAGAGCCCGCAGCTGCAGTCCCTGTCCGGCGCGCCGTGCTCGGCGCCGTTGCCGCACACCGCCTGCTGCACGCCCCCGCTCCACGGACCGAGCGCGGCCTGCACCAGCGGGTAGAGCCCGTCGCCCTCCAGCCGGAACTGCCGGTAGCCCCGCAGCTCGCCGGGCACCAGCGCGGCGGGGCCGACGAAACCGCCCCGCGCCGTGCTCACCGGGTCCTGCCTGGCCCTTGCCGCGCCGGCTGCTGGTCGGCGTCCGCCGGAGCCTCCGCCGACTCAGGGATGGACACCGGAGCCTCCACCGCCGGCTCCAGCGGCTCGAACTCGACTTCCCGGATCTCCATACCGATGTTGCACATGGGGCGCTCCCTCTGCCGTGGTCAGTCCGGTGTTCCCCTTCGATGATGACTGCGCGAGCCGGACTCGGCCACCACTGCTCAGGTGAGCAGGTTGTCACGCAGAGCGACCAGCTCCGCGTGGGAAAACCCCTGGTCAGCAAGGTAGGCCGCCGCCCCACCCCACCCGTCGAGGTGGGTCAGGAAGCGGCGCATGGTGTCCGGCTCCGCGGCCAGGATCCAGTCGGGCACCGTGAAGGTCTCGCGGAGCTGGGCGCTGGGGCTGCGGAACAGCCGCTCCCGCACCCGCGGCATGTTCGCGGCGGTGGCGGCGTAGTCGGCCACCACCTCCTCCGCGGCCACGCCGAGGGCCTGCAGCACCAGGGCCACGAGGATGCCGGTGCGGTCCTTGCCGGCCGCGCAGTGCACCACCGAGGCCGTGCGGGTCTGGCCCAGCAGGCGCGCAGCAGCCACCAGGTTCGGGCCGCTGTGCTCCAGGTAGCTGGCGTAGTGCGCCGCCAGGTCACCGTCCTGCCCGGCGTCGGCGGCCAGGTCCAGGCGCACCTGGTGCTGGCCCTGCAGCGGCAGGTTGGCAAAGCGCACCGGCCGCTGGGCCAGCGGGCCCCGCCCGTCGCGCTCCACCTCCGCGGCCGCGCGCAGGTCGATGATCAGCTCCAGCTGCAGCTCGTCCACCAGGGTGCGGACGTCGGACTCGGTCAGCTCCGAGAGGCTGTCGGAGCGCAGCAGCCGCCCGCTGCGCACCGTCCGACCGTCGGCGGTGGGCAGCCCGCCCAGGTCGCGGACGTTGACCGCGCCCTGCAGGTCCAGCTCGCGCGGGCTCATGCCGGTGCCCCGGCCGTGCGCAGCGCGTCCACCAGGTCGTCCAGGCCCAGCGAGCCCATGGACAGCGCGGCCATGTGCCAGCGCTTGAGGTCGAAGCTGTCCCCCTGCTCGGCGCGGGCCAGCTCCCTGCCCCGCAGCCAGGCCCGCTCCCCCAGCTTGTAGCTGATGGCCTGGCCGGGCATCCCGAGGTAGCGGATCAGCTCGGAGTCGGCGAACTCCGCGCTGCGCCCGCAGTGCAGCCCGAAGAACTCCCGGCCCAGCTCCGGGGTCCACTGCTCGCCGGGATGGAAGTCGGCGTCGTCGGGGATGCTCAGCTGGCAGTGCATGCCGATGTCGATGATCACCCGCACCGCCCGCATCTGCTGGGCGTCGAGGTAGCCGATGCGCTCGCCCGGGGTGCGCAGGTAGCCCAGCTCGTCCATCAGCCGCTCCGCGTACAGCGCCCAGCCCTCCGCGTTGGCGCTGACCATGCCCAGGGTGGTCTGGTACTTGCTCAGCTGCGGGGCCACCAGGATCCACTGCGCCAGCTGCAGGTGGTGGCCGGGCACACCCTCGTGGTACCAGGTGCTCACCAGGTCCCACAGCGGGAAGCGCTGCTGGCCCATGGTGGGCAGCCAGGTGCGGCCCGGGCGGGAGAAGTCCAGCGACGGCGGCGTGTAGTACGGCGCGGCGGCACCCCCGGCGGGGGCGATCATCGCCTCCACCTTCTGCACCGGCTCGGCCAGGTCGAAGTGGGTGCCGTCCAGCTCGGCCACGGCGGTGTCCATCATCGCCTGCAGCCGCTGGCGCACCTGCTCCACGCCCTCCACCGCCTCGCCCTCGCTGGCCAGCAGGGCCATCGCCTCGGCCGGGGTGGCGCCGGCCCGCACCCGCTGGGCCTCCGCACGGAGGTCGGTGTCGATGCGGGCGAACTCCTCCCACGCCCAGGCGTAGGCCTCCTGCAGGTCCACGTCGGAGCCGGTCCAGTACCGCGCACAGCGGGCGTAGCGCTCCGGGCCCACGGTGTCCGGCTCCACCGCGGCGACCGGCGCGTAGGTGTCGCGCAGGAACTCCCGCAGCGCCACGCACGCTCCGGTGGCCTCGTCGGCCGCGGCCGCCAGCCCTGCCGCCATCGACTCCGGTGCCGGGGCGACCAGCTCGGCCCAGTAGCGGCTGTCCAGCCAGGCGGTGAGCTGGTCGATGGCGGTGCTCACCTGCCGCGGCCCCGCGAGCAGCCCCTGCCGCACCCCCTCCCGCAGCGACTCGGTGTACCCGGCGTAGGCGCGCGGCACCGCGGTGAGGCGCAGGCGCACCTGTTCCCAGTCCGCCTCGGTCTCGGTGGGCATCATCGTGAAGATCTCCCGCACCGAGTGCATCGGGGAGAACAGGTTGCGGATGGCCCGCAGGTCCTCGCCGTGCTCGATCTGGGCCAGCTCGGCCTCCAGCCGCTCGCGCAGCAGCGTGGCGCAGCGCGCCTCCACCGGGTCGGTCGCGTCAGCGTCGGCCAGCGCGCCGAGGGTGGCCCGCACCAGCTGCAGCTGCGCGGCGGTGCCGGCCGGGGAGAAGTCGTCCAGCTCGCCGGTGCCGTAGGGCAGCCCCAGCTCGGTGGACACCGTGGGGCTCAGCCGAGCCACCCCGTCCAGGTAGCGGTCCGCAATCTGCCGGGGAGTGTCAGCCATGCCCGCATCTTCCCCGCCCACCTCCCTCCCGCGCACCCCGGCAGCCGCCAGGACGGGTTCGGCCCGCCAGTACTGTCAGGCCCCACCATGAGCGCAACGCTGCAGACCACCGCCCTCGCCGCCGCCCACGGGGAGCGGACCCTGTTCTCCGACGTCGACCTGGTGGTGGCCCCGGGCGACGTGGTCGGCCTGGTGGGCGCCAACGGGGCCGGCAAGTCCACCCTGCTGCGCATCCTCGCCGGCCTGCACCGCCCCGCCGAGGGCACCGTGGCACTGAGCCCGCCCGACGCCACCGTCGGCTACCTGCCGCAGGAGCCCGACCGGGTGCCCGGCGAGACGGTGCTGGACTTCCTGGGCCGCCGCACCGGCGTCACCGAGGCTGAGCGGCTGATGGACGCCGCGGCGGAGGAGATGGCCACCGGCGGCGGCGAGGACTACTCCGCGCTGCTGGAGCGCTGGCTCGCCCTGGGTGGGGCGGACCTGCCCGAGCGCGCCCAGGCGGTGGTCGCCGACCTCGGGCTGGGCGCCGACCTGAGCGCCCCGATGACCAGCCTCTCCGGTGGGCAGGCCGGGCGTGCCGGGCTGGCCTCGCTGCTGCTGTCGCGCTACGACGTGCTGCTGCTGGACGAGCCGACCAACGACCTGGACCTGGACGGGCTGGCCCGCCTGGAGCGCTTCGTCAGCCAGCTCAGCACCCCCGCGGTGATCGTCAGCCACGACCGCGAGTTCCTGGCCCGCACCGTCAACCGGGTGGTGGAGCTGGACCTCGCGCAGCAGCAGGTGGGCCAGTACTCCGGCGGGTACGAGGCCTACCGGACCGAGCGCGAGACCGCCCGCAGGCACGCCCGCGAGGCCTACGACGACTACGCCGACACCCGCTCGGGCCTGGAGGACCGGGCCCGCATGCAGCGGGGCTGGATGAAGGCCGGGGTGGGCAAGGCCAAGAAGTCGGCCAACGACTCCGACAAGCAGAGCCGCAAGTTCAAGGCCGACGCCAGCGAGAAGCAGGCGGCCAAGGCCCGCCAGACCGAGCGGCGCATCGAGCGGCTGGAGGAGGTGGTGGAGCCGCGCAAGGAGTGGGAGCTGCGGATGTCCATCGCCGCCGCCCCGCGCGGCGGCTCGGTGGTGGCCGCGCTGGACGGTGCCGTGGTGCAGCGCGGCGACTTCACCCTGGGTCCGGTCACCGTGCAGGTGGACGTCGGCGACCGCATCGTGCTCACCGGCGCCAACGGCTCCGGCAAGTCCACCCTGCTGGGACTGCTGCTGGGCCGGCTGCAGCCCACCTCGGGCACCGCCCACCTGGGCAGCGGCGTGCAGCTGGGCGAGGTGGACCAGGCTCGGCGGGCCTTCCTGGGCGAGCAGAGCCTGGCCCGCGCGTTCGGCGAGGCGGTCCCCGAGCTGCCCGACGCCGAGGTGCGCACCCTGCTGGCCAAGTTCGGGCTGCGCGGGGCGCACGTGGGCCGCAGCGCCGCGTCGCTGTCCCCCGGTGAGCGGACCCGCGCCGGGTTGGCGCTGCTGCAGGCCCGCGGGGTGAACCTGCTGGTGCTCGACGAGCCCACCAACCACCTCGACCTGCCGGCCATCGAGCAGCTGGAGCAGGCGCTGGAGGACTACGCCGGGACCCTGCTGCTGGTGACCCACGACCGCCGGATGCTCACCACCGTGCGCAGCACCCGCCGCTGGCAGCTGACCGCCGGCCGGTTGCACGACAGCGAGTGACGCGGTGAGTGGTGGGAGTCACTGCCCGTCGTTCTGACTTGGCGCGGAAGGGCTCCCATGACCTAACGTTCCCCTTCGGGCAAAACCCGATTCGATTATTTGCTGACCGGTCTGTTCAAGAGCCGCACCGGTCAGCCACCAGAGCGCGGCCCGAGGGCCGCCCGGACTGTGCAGCGTCAGGTATCGTGATCCATCGGGCCAGTGTCGTCCCGAGTGGTGCAATCTCCGTGTTCCCCGCTGCTGAAAGCGACCAATGAGTGAACTGCCTGGCCGGCAAGGCCTGTACGACCCCGCCAACGAGCACGACGCCTGTGGTGTCGCCTTCGTCGTGGACATGCACGGCCGTCGTAGCAGAGACATCGTCGACAAGGGCATCGCCGCACTGATCAACCTCGACCACCGTGGTGCTGCCGGTGCCGAGCAGAACAGCGGCGACGGCGCCGGCATCCTCATCCAGGTTCCCGACACGTTCTTCCGTGCCGTCTGCGACTTCGAGCTGCCCGAGCCGGGCAGCTACGCCACCGGCATCGTGTTCCTGCCGCAGGCCGCCAGCGAGGCCGTCGCCGCCGCCGAGCAGATCGAGCAGGTGGTGGTCAGCGAGGGCCTCAAGGTCCTGGGCTGGCGCGAGGTTCCGGTGGATCAGTCCTCCCTGGGGGCTCTCGCCCGTGACGCGATGCCGACGTTCCGTCAGCTGTTCATCGCGGCCGAGGATGGCGCTGTTACCGGCATGGACCTCGAGCGCAAGTGCTTCGTGGTGCGCAAGCGGGTGGCCCGCGAGCTGGGCACCGAGGGGCCCGGCCGGGGCCAGGGTCGGGAGACCGCCTACTTCCCCAGCCTGTCCGGACGCACGTTCGTCTACAAGGGCATGCTCACCACCCCGCAGCTGCGCGAGTTCTACCTCGACCTGCAGGACGACCGGATGGACAGCGCGCTCGCGCTGGTGCACTCCCGGTTCTCCACCAACACGTTCCCCTCCTGGCCGCTGGCGCACCCGTACCGGCTCGTCGCCCACAACGGTGAGATCAACACCGTCAACGGCAACGAGAACTGGATGCGGGCCCGCGAGGCGCTGATCAACACCGACAAGTTCGGTGACCTGGAGCGCCTGTTCCCCATCTGCACGCCGGGTGCCTCCGACACCGCACGCTTCGACGAGGTGCTGGAGCTGCTGCACCTGGGCGGGCGCAGCCTGCCGCACGCCGTGCTGATGATGATCCCGGAGGCGTGGGAGAAGCACGCCACCATGGACCCCGCCAAGCGGGACTTCTACCGCTACCACGCCGCGCTCATGGAGCCCTGGGACGGACCCGCCTCGGTGGCGTTCACCGACGGCACCGTGGTCGGCGCGGTGCTCGACCGCAACGGCCTGCGCCCCTCCCGGGTGTGGGTGACCGAGGACGGCCTGGTGGTGATGGCCTCCGAGGTCGGCGTCCTGGACATCGACCCGGAGACCGTGGTCCGCAAGATCCGCCTCAAGCCCGGTCGCATGTTGCTGGTCGACACCGCCCAGGGCCGCATCGTCAGCGACAAGGAGCTCAAGTCCGAGCTCGCTGCCGAGCACCCCTACGGCGAGTGGCTGGCACAGGGCGTGGTCAAGCTGGCCGACCTGCCGGCCCGCCCGCACGTGCGCAACTCCCACGAGTCGGTGCTGCGCCGGCAGCAGATGTTCGGCTACACCGCCGAGGAGCTGGAGCTGCTGCTGGCCCCGATGGCCACCACCGGCGCCGAGGCGATCGGGTCGATGGGTACCGACACCCCCATCGCGGTGCTGTCCAAGCGTCCGCGGCTGCTGTTCGACTACTTCTCGCAGCTGTTCGCCCAGGTGACCAACCCGCCGCTGGACGCCATCCGCGAGGAGCTGGTGACCAGCCTGGGCAACACGATCGGGCCCGAGGGCGACCTGCTGGACCCCACCCCGGAGTCGTGCCGGCACATCATCCTGCCGCAGCCGATCGTGGACAACGACGACCTGGCCAAGCTGATCCACGCCAACGACGACGGGGACCAGCCGCGCTTCCGCTCGGCCGTCATCTCCGGGCTGTACCCGGTGGCCGATGGCGGCCCCGGCCTGGCCGCGGCGCTGGACGACATCCGCCGCCAGGTCTCCGCGGCCATCGCCGACGGCGCCGCGCTGATCGTGCTCAGCGACCGCAACTCCTCCGCCGAGCTGGCGCCGATCCCCTCCCTGCTGCTCACCGCCACGGTGCACTTCCACCTGGTGCGCGAGCGCAGCCGCACCAAGGTGGGCCTGATCGTGGAGGCCGGTGACGCCCGCGAGGTGCACCACATGGCCCTGCTCATCGGGTTCGGCGCCGCGGTGATCAACCCCTACATGGCCTTCGAGACCCTCGAGGACCTGCTCGACCGGGGCCGGCTGCGCGACAACGACCTGACGC
The DNA here is from genome assembly GCF_058133575.1 of Rhodococcus sp. Z13_19A. Classification (NCBI taxonomy): domain Bacteria; kingdom Bacillati; phylum Actinomycetota; class Actinomycetes; order Mycobacteriales; family Nocardiaceae; genus Rhodococcus; species Rhodococcus sp. Z13_19A. The sequence continues at coordinate 205,184 of NZ_JBYUNN010000002.1, read as the reverse complement.
TGGACCAGCTGATCCAGAACTACGTCAAGGCCGCGGGCAAGGGCGTGCTCAAGGTGATGTCCAAGATGGGCATCTCCACCCTCGCCTCCTACACCGGCGCCCAGGTCTTCGAGGCCATCGGGCTGTCGGAGGAGCTGGTCGGGGAGTACTTCACCGGCATCACCAGCCGCCTCGGCGGCATCGGCCTGGACGAGATCGCCGCGGACATCGCCGTGCGCCACCGCAACGCCTTCCCGGACCGTCCCGAGGAGCGCGCCTACCGCGAGCTCGAGGTGGGTGGCGAGTACAAGTGGCGCCGCGAGGGCGAGTACCACCTGTTCAACCCGGACACGGTGTTCAAGCTCCAGCACTCCACCCGCGCCGGGCGCTACGACGTCTTCAAGGAGTACACCGCGCTGGTGAACGACCAGGCGGAGCAGCTGGCGTCGCTGCGCGGGCTGTTCCGGCTGCGCACCGACGAGCGCGAGCCCATCTCCATCGACGAGGTGGAGCCGGCCAGCGAGATCGTCAAGCGCTTCTCCACCGGCGCGATGAGCTACGGCTCCATCTCCGCCGAGGCGCACGAGACCCTCGCCATCGCGATGAACCGCCTCGGCGGCAAGTCCAACACCGGTGAGGGTGGCGAGGACGTCGCGCGGTTCACCGCCGACGCCAACGGCGACCTGCGCCGCTCGGCCATCAAGCAGGTGGCGTCGGGCCGCTTCGGGGTCACCTCGGAGTACCTGACCAACGCCGACGACATCCAGATCAAGATGGCCCAGGGCGCCAAGCCCGGCGAGGGCGGCCAGCTGCCCGCGCACAAGGTGTACCCGTGGGTCGCCAAGACTCGGCACTCCACGCCCGGCGTCGGGCTCATCAGCCCGCCGCCGCACCACGACATCTACTCGATCGAGGACCTGGCCCAGCTGATCCACGACCTGAAGAACGCGAACCCGTCCGCACGGGTGCACGTCAAGCTGGTCTCGGAGATCGGCGTGGGCACGGTCGCCGCCGGGGTGTCCAAGGCGCACGCCGACGTGGTGCTCATCTCCGGCCACGACGGTGGCACCGGCGCCACCCCGCTGACCTCGCTCAAGCACGCCGGCACCCCGTGGGAGCTGGGCCTGGCCGAGACGCAGCAGACGCTGCTGCTCAACGGCCTGCGCGACCGCATCGTGGTGCAGGTGGACGGCCAGCTCAAGACCGGCCGCGACGTGGTGGTCGCCGCCCTGCTGGGCGCGGAGGAGTTCGGCTTCGCCACCGCCCCCCTGGTGGTCTCCGGCTGCATCATGATGCGGGTCTGCCACCTCGACACCTGCCCGGTGGGCGTGGCCACGCAGAACCCGCTGCTGCGCGAGAAGTTCAACGGCAAGCCCGAGTTCGTGGTCAACTTCTTCACCTACATCGCCGAGGAGGTCCGCGAGCTGCTCGCCGAGCTCGGCTTCCGCAGCATCGAGGAGGCCGTGGGCCACGTCGAGATGCTGGACACCGCCGGGGCGATCGACCACTACAAGGCCGCCAAGCTGGACCTGACGCCGATCCTGCACCAGCCGGAGTCGGCCTTCATGAACCAGGACCTGCACTGCACGGGCACCCAGGACCACGCGCTGGACAAGGCGCTGGACCAGCGGCTGATCGCGGAGAGCCAGGAGGCCCTCAACCACGGCACCCCGGTGCAGATCTCCACGGAGATCAACAACGTCAACCGCACCGTGGGCACCATGCTGGGGCACGAGGTGACCAAGCTCTACGGTGGCGCGGGGCTGCCCGACGGCACCATCGACATCACCCTCACCGGCTCCGCCGGGGTGAGCATGGGGGCGTTCCTGCCCCGTGGGATCACCCTGCGGCTCTTCGGCGACGCCAACGACTTCGTCGGCAAGGGTCTCTCCGGCGGGCACGTCGTGGTGCGTCCGCCGCTCAACTCGGCCAAGGGCTTCGTGGCCGAGGACAACACCATCGCCGGCAACGTGCTGCTCTACGGCGCCACCAACGGCAAGGCGTTCGTCCGCGGACTGGTGGGTGAGCGGTTCGCGGTGCGCAACTCCGGCGCCACCGCGGTGGTCGAGGGCGTGGGTGACCACGGCTGCGAGTACATGACCGGCGGCAAGGTGGTCATCCTCGGCGAGACCGGGCGCAACTTCGGTGCCGGCATGTCCGGCGGCGAGGCCTACGTCTACGACCCCGAGGGCGTCTTCCCCGCCGACCTCAACCGCGAGATGGTGGACCTGGAGGAGGTCGGCGCGGACAGCGAGTGGCTGCGCGAGATCATCGAGGAGCACCGCTCCTGCACCGACTCCGACGTCGCCACCCGGATCCTGGCCGACTGGCCCAACCAGGTCGGACACTTCGTCAAGGTCATGCCCCGCGAGTACAAGCGGGTGCTGCTGGCGATCGAGACTGCACAGAAGGATGGAAGCAACGTGGACGAGGCAATCATGGCGGCCGCTCGTGGGTGACGTGCGCGGTTTCCTGAAGCACGAGCGGGAGCTCCCCACCCGGCGGCCGGTCGAGCTCCGCCTGCTGGACTGGAAAGAGGTGTACGAGGAGTTCCAGGACGACCGGCTCCGCACCCAGGCCAGCCGGTGCATGGATTGCGGAATCCCGTTCTGCCACAACGGTTGTCCGCTGGGCAACCTGATTCCGGACTGGAACGACCTGATCTACAAGGACGAGTGGTCCGAGGCCAACGTCCGCCTGCACGCCACCAACAACTTCCCGGAGTTCACCGGGCGGCTGTGCCCGGCGCCGTGCGAGGCAGCCTGCGTGCTGGGCATCAACGACGACCCGGTCACCATCAAGCAGGTGGAGGTCGAGATCATCGACCGCGCCTTCGACGAGGGTTGGGTCAAGCCGATCCGGCCGACCAAGCTGACCGCCAAGTCGGTGGCCGTCGTCGGCTCCGGGCCGGCCGGCCTCGCCGCGGCCCAGCAGCTGACCCGGGCCGGGCACACGGTGACGGTGTTCGAGCGGGCCGACCGCATCGGCGGCCTGCTGCGCTACGGCATCCCCGAGTTCAAGATGGAGAAGCGCCACATCGACCGGCGCCTGGAGCAGATGACCGCGGAGGGCACGCAGTTCCGCACCAGCGTCAACGTCGGGGTGGACATCACGGTCGAGCAGCTCCGCGAGGACTTCGACGCGGTGGTGCTGGCCGGCGGAGCCACCCAGTGGCGCGACCTGCCCATCCCCGGCCGTGAGCTCGAGGGCATCTACCAGGCGATGGAGTACCTGCCCCCGGCCAACCGGGTGCAGCAGGGCGACCTCGAGGTCTCCCCCGTCTCGGCCTGGAAGAAGAAGGTCGTGGTGATCGGTGGCGGTGACACCGGCGCGGACTGCCTGGGAACTGCGCTGCGCCAGGGCGCGGAGACGGTGCACCAGTTCGAGATCATGGCCAAGCCGTCGGCACAGCGCGACGTCAGCACGCCGTGGCCGACCTACCCGCTGATCTTCCGCACCTCCTCGGCCCACGAGGAGGGCGGCGAGCGGGTGTACGCCGTCAACACCGAGGAGTTCATCGGCCAGGACGGCAAGCTCACCGGCCTGCGCGCGCACGAGGTGGTGATGGTGGACGGCAGGTTCACCAAGGTCGAGAACAGCGACTTCACGCTGGACTGCGACATGGTGCTGCTGGCCATGGGCTTCACCGGTCCGGAGAAGACCCCGCTGATCGAGGACCTGGGCGTGGAGCTCACCGAGCGCGGCAACGTCGCTCGCAGCACGCAGTGGGCCAGCACGGTCGACGGGGTGTTCGTGGCCGGTGACATGGGCCGCGGTCAGTCGCTGATCGTGTGGGCCATCGCCGAGGGTCGCGCGTGCGCGGCTGCGGTGGACACCTTCCTGGAGGGCGAGACCGCTCTGCCCTCCCCGGTGACGCCGACCACCCAGCCACAGCGCTGACCTGCGAGGTTGTGAAGATCCTCGCTCGTCCTCGACACTGAGCCCCATGACCGCCCGCCCTGCACGTCCCCCGACGAGCAGGGCGGGCGTCGTGCTTCCCGCCCTCTCCGCGAACATGCGGTTCGACGAGGCCAGCCACGCGGTGGTGGCCTACCTGCAGGCGACCATCCCGATGGGCTTCTGGTCGGTCACCCGCTACGACGGCGAGCGCCAGGTCTACCTGGAGGTGGACGCCCCCGACTACGGCACCGCGGTCGGCGACTCGGTGGCGTGGTCGGAGTCGTTGTGCCAGCACGCCGTTGTCGGTGACGCGCCGGAGGTGGCCCCGGACGTGGAGCAGGTGGAGATCTACCGCACCGCCCCCGTGCGCGAGACCGTGGCCATCGGCGCCTACATCGGGGTGCCCATCTACCGCGGCAACGGTGAGCTCTACGGCACCTTGTGCGGCCTGGACCCCGCGCCGCGGGGCGCCGAGCTCACCGACCACCACCCGTTGCTGCGCCTGCTCACCGGTCTGCTGGGCACGGTGCTGGAGGCCGACCTCGAGCACACCGCCATCGAGCGCGACCTGGAGCGCGCCGAGCTCGCCGCGGAGACCGACGCGCTGACGGGGCTGCTCAACCGGCGCGGGTGGGACCGGGTGCTGACCATGGAGGAAGACCGCTACCGGCGCTTCGGCGATGCCTGCACGGTGGTGGTGGTGGACCTGGACGACCTCAAGGTGGTCAACGACGGCCAGGGCCACGACGCCGGGGATGCGTACCTGCAGCTGGCCGCGCGGACGCTGACCGCCGCCGTCCGCCCCACCGACGTGGTGGCCCGCCTCGGCGGGGACGAGTTCGGGGTGCTGCTGGACGGCGTGGGCTCCGAGCGGGCGGTCTCCCTGGTGCAGCGCCTGCAGGCCACGCTGGACGAGTGCGGCGCGGCGGGCTCCTGCGGGCACGCCTCCTACACCATCGCCGGCGGCCTCGCCCGCGCCGTGCGGGACGCCGACGCCGCGATGTACGCCCAGAAGCGCACCCGCCGTGGCGCTTCCGCCCGGCACCGGCAGGGCTAGCCGCCCCGCGGGCCTCAGCCCAGCCGGGCGCGGTGCTTGTTGGCGTACATCGCCGCATCGGCCGCGGCCAGCACCTGCTCCGGGTCGTTGCCGGTGCCCGCCACCGCGCACCCCACGCTCACGCTGATCTCCGAGCTCAGCCCCACCCGCGCGGAGGCGTCCGCACAGGCCTGCTGCACCCGGTCCACCAGCCGGTCGAGCTCCTCCTCCCCCGCGGAGAGGTCCTCGCACAGGATGATGAACTCGTCGCCGCCGAGGCGGGCCACGGTGTCGGAGGGGCGGAGCACCTCGGACAGGCGCTCGGCGATGGCCACCAGCAGGGCGTCACCGGTCTGGTGGCCGAAGCGGTCGTTGACCGCCTTGAAGTCGTCGAGGTCCAGGAACAGCACCCCCACCTGCCGCGCCCGGCGAGCCGGGCTCACCAGCGCGTGGGTCAGCCGGTCCAGCAGCAGCGCCCGGTTGGCCAGCCCGGTCAGCGGGTCGTGCATGGCCAGGTGCGCCAGCTTGGCCCGCTCGGCGGCGAGGCGGTCCTGCAGGTCGTAGCGCTTGACGTCGAACTCCCGGACCATGTGCACCAGGCTGGCGTCGCAGCTCTGCCGGACGATCCGGTACACCTGCCGCAGCAGCTCGTCGTCCACGCCCAGCCGCGCACCCTCCTCGCGGGCCACGCTGATGGTGACGTCGCGCCAGGCCAGGTAGCACCGCGCGATGTCGGCCAGGCCGAAGTTGTCGGTGGCTGACGGCCCGCCGCTGTCGGCCAGCGCGCGGGACTCGCTCGGCGTCGCCCCCTCGCCGGTGGCCAGGTAGCGGCCGATGAGCTCGGTGGCCAGCACGCACGGCACCATGATGAGCCGGCTGACCACGTCGGCGGCAACCCCGTCCGGGCGTCGCTCGATGGTCACGGTCGCGGCCACCGTCTCGGCCACGCTCCGGGCTCGGTCGATCAGGGCGTTCCCCAGCGCCCGCTGACCGTCCGCCGCCGACGGAGATACGTCGGCGGGCTCCCCCCGTTGAGTCATGCGGACATCTCCCCCAACACCATTGTGACTACACGTCGTACTTCCAACTTGGACACATCGTGACACACAACTCGGTGCTCGAGGCGCTGACCACAGTGTTTGCGTTGTCCCACTGGTCAATTCGCGCAGTGGGCAGCCGCGGTGCAGGTGGCCGCGGCGTGGCGTCCCGCGCGGCGACCGAAGAACGATCCCTCCCCCAGCTGGGTCCCGCTGCAGTAGCCCTTGCCGTCCTGGGCGATGTTGGCCGCGCAGGCGCCGGCGGCGTAGAGCCCGCCGACAGCCTCGCCGTCGGCGGTGAGCACCTCGGCGTCCACCGAGGTGCGCAGCCCACCCATGGTGAAGCCGGCGTAGAGCGCCTTGCCCAGCGAGAGGTCGAAGGCGGCCCACGGGCCGGTGCCCTGCGGGGCGAGCCACTCGGGCGCCTTGTGGAAGTCGGGGTCCTCCCCGCGCTCGGCGTTGACGTTGTACCGGTCCAAGGTGGACTGCAGGTGGCCGGCCGGGATGCCCAGCGCCTGCTCCATCTCCGCCACCGTCTCCCACCCGTCGATGAAGGGTGCGAGCGGGAAGTCCGGGCGCTGCACGTGCTCGGAGTCCACCACCAGGTATGCCACTGCGCCCGGCTGCTCCAGGGCGAAGGCGGAGGTGCGGGAGTGGTAGGAGTCCTCGGCGACGAAGCGCTGCCCGTCGGCGTTGACGATGACCCCGGTGAGCAGCTGGGACGGTGGGTAGACCGGTGCGGTGATGAACGCCTGGTCCATGTGCAGCGTCTGCCCGCCGGCGGAGATCCCCATCCGCAGACCGAGCCCGTCGTCGTAGGTGCCGCCGAGCACGAAGGGCTTCTCGGCCAGCTGGGGCACGTGCTGGGCCACCATCTCCGGGTTCATCACGAACCCGCCCGCGGCCAGCACCACCGCTCCCGCGCGGATGAAGCCGTGCTCGGCGAAGCGCCGCCACGCCACGCCCACCACGCGGCCGTCGGTGTCGGTGACCAGCTGGGTGGCCCCGGTCTCGCAGCGCAGCTGCACCCCGAGCTCGTCGGCGCGCCGCACCAGCAGGTCGATGACCATCGCCGCTCCACCGGTGTCCCCGGCCACGGGGACCTTGTGGCCGCGGGGGGCGGGCACCGCCTGGTCCCGGTAGGGCCACACCTTCTCGTTGCCGGTGAACATCAAGCCCTCGGTGCCGGGCTGGATCACGGCCTTCTCCGGGTAGTAGCTGCGCTCGAACTCGAAGCCCAGACCCTCCAGCCAGTCGAAGTGCGCCACGCTGCCCTCGCAGTAGGCGCGGATCTTCTCCGGCTCCGGCTGGCGGGAGACGGCCATCAGGTACTCGTACATCTGCTCGACGGAGTCCTCGTGCCCGGTCGCCTGCTGCACGGCCGTGCCCGCACCGAGGTAGAAGTGCCCACCGGCCAGCGCCGTGGTGCCGCCGGGCACCGCGGCGCGCTCGAGCACCAGCACCCGGGCACCGGCCGCGGCCGCCTCCACCGCAGCGCAGCCGCCTCCGATGCCGAACCCGACCACCAGGACGTCGACCTCGTCGGACCACTCCTGCACCGAGCTGGCGGGGACGGTCTCGGGGATCGCAGTCGTCATCGGTGCCTCCAGCAGGGCGTCGAACGAAGAAACTGGTACGTGTTCCAGTTCTGGGTTCCCAATGTAGGGCACCGCGCCCGGCTGTGGCGGTCGACGCGAGCGGCCGCGCGGGAGCTGCTCAGGCCGGCGCGACGAGGCCCAGGTACCAGCGCACCACCTCGTCCGCGGCGAGCACGGCGAGCAGCGCGCCGGTGATCATGTACGGGCCGAACGGGATCGCGGTCTTGCGGGAGCCACGGCGCGAGGCGATGATCACCGCCCCCACCACGGCGGCGAGCAGGAAGGCCGCGAAGCCACCCACCAGCAAGGTGCCGAACGACAGGTAGCCGAGCACGGCGCCCACCACTCCGGCGAGCTTGACGTCGCCCAGCCCCATCCCGGCCGGGTGCACCAGGGCGAGCACCAGGTAGCAGCCGAACAGCGCAGCGCAGCCGATCACCGCCCGCAGCAGCGCGGCCCAGTCGCCCTGCCAGGCGGCGGCGACCACCAGCAGGCCCAGCACCACCGGGTAGGAGGGCAGCACGATGGCGTTGGGCAGCCGCCGCACCTCGAGGTCGATGGCGGCCAGCGCCACGCCCGCAACGACGAAGTAGAGGTAGGCGGGCAGGGCGGGCAGCTGGTCCAGGGCGGCCAGCCGCCAGGCGACGGCCACGAACAGCGCCGCGGTGAGCAGCTCCACCAGCGGGTAGCGCGCGCTGATCGGGCCGCGACAGCCCGCGCACCGCCCCCGCAGGGCCAGCCAGCTCAGCACCGGGACGTTGTGCCGGGCCTTGATGGGCGCCGCGCAGTGCGGGCAGTGCGAGGCCGGGCGCACCAGCGAGTCACCGGCCGGCACGCGGTGCACCACCACGTTGAGGAAGGAGCCGACGGCCAGACCCAGCACGGCCACCACCACGAGCAGGAACGCGAGCACGCCGTCGATCATCACGCCCCCACGTCAGGGCGCCTGGAACGGCAGCTCGGCGGTGTTCTCCACCCGGGAGGCACGGACGTTGGGGTCGGAGTTCCACTTCTGCAGCGGCGAGCCGTCACACGCCGAGACGATCACCTTGTAGGACGGTGGGGAGCTGTCGTACCGGGACGAGCCCTCGCCCAGGCACAGCCCGGGGTTCGCGCTGTCCCGGATGGTGAACTTGTCGCCGTAGGCCAGCTCGGTGCCGTCGGCGGCCTGGGTGGTGTAGTAGGTCCAGGTCTGACCGGGGTCGTTGGTGGCGCACCTGGCCACCGTCACCGCCTGCTTGTCGGCCCGCGGACTCTTCAGGCAGTAGGCGGTGCTGTTCGGCGGGGTGGTTCGCCACTGCACCTGGGTGGGCTTGGTCGCGTTGATCGTGGTGCTGGGGGTGAACTTCTGGTTCCACTCGTCCACCAGGTCCAGCTTCTGCTTGCACGGGTAGATGATCATGAACGACGACCCGTCCCCGGCGGCGTCCTTGTTGGGCACGTCCAGGCAGCGGCCGAAGTCACCGAAGTTCACCAGCTGCTTGCTCCCCAGGCCTGCCGCGCCGGCACCCACCGTGGGCTGGGCGGTGTAGGCCTGGGAGCCGTTGCCGCACCCGGTGGTGGTGAACGCCGCCTTCAGCGCCAACGTCGGCAGGGTCAGGCAGCTGCCGCTGGCGGAGAGGAAGCGACCCACGGCGTCGGAGCGCCACTCCTGCCCGGTCGTCGGAGTGGCGTCGCTCTTGGCGGCACACTTGCGCACGATGGTGGGCGAGCCCTGGTGCAGGCACAAGCCGTTCAGGTTGGTGTTGATCGCGGCGTCGCTCTTGGTCTGCACCAGCTGCAGGCTCAGGTCCACGTTGTAGTACCAGCTGCGCATCTTCACGGCGTCGGCGGAGTTGTCGTAGCAGTTCTTGGCCACCACCGCCGCGCCCTCCTGCAGCTTGTCCACGCCCATGCAGAACGGCTCGGTGCCGTCGGCCCGCCCGAACGAGATGGAACCACCCCCGGCGGCGGTGTAGGCGTTGGACGTCTGGAAGACGTAGGTCGCCTGCAGGGTGCGCCCCGGTGAGCTGCCCGCGCCACCGGGAGGGTTGATCCCGGTGGAGGTCAGCAGTGCGTAGGAGGGCACGTAGAGGTCGGGCGTGGTCCCGCTGGCCTTGAGGTACACCCCGTAGCCGGACACGCAGATCATCTTGTTCCTCGGGTCGGCCAGCCACGCGTCGTCGTGGCCGTAGGGGTCGGCCGCGTAGTAGGCGATGTCCACGCTGTAGGTCGCCTGCCCCCCGTCACCCACTGGACCGGCCAGTGGCCCGCAGGGCAGCTTTCTGGGGTCCCCGGCCCCGGTGGTCGCAGTGGGGCTGGTGTCCGCCGCCGAGCGGATGAGCCCGGTGGCCACCTCCAGCCCGCTCTGGGCGGCGTGCAGCGCCTGCACCCGGCTGGTGACGAGCCGGGTCGACTGGGTCTGGGTGATGACCATCGGCAGCAGCAGCGCGCCGAAGGAGATGCCGACCAGGATGACCAGCAGCGCCATCGGCATGGACCCGCGGTCGTCGGTGATCAGCCGCTGGCGCAGCGATCGGGCTCGGCGCACGGGTGGGTGGGGGTGGGTCATCGTCGGCCTGCTTCCGTGCAGATCCCGGACAGCGGGGTGGTGGGTGCGCTGTTCAGCGCGGTGAACGTGGTGTCGCTCACGGAGACTCTGTCACCCAGGCTGTTCAGGCTGGACCGCAGCACGACCCGCAGCTGCTGGTAGGGCACGGCCGCGGTGGCGGCGACCCTGGTGAAGGGCTGCTGCGCGCCTGGCGCCACCGAGCCGTTGATGATGTCCGACGCGACCGGGGTGAACGTCGTCAGGCCGGTCTTGGCTCCGGGGCTGGTCACCGTCCAGGTGCGCTGCTGCAGCTGGCGCGGGGCGGCGCCGTTCGCGTCGCTCGGGCCGGTGACCCGCAGCTGCGTGCACCGCACGGCGGCGGTCTCCCGGTCCACCGACTGCAGCTCCACGTACCAGGAGCCGCCGGACTCACCCGGCTGGCTCAGCGCTGTGGCGTAGCGCACGGTGGAGTCGAGCCGGTTGAACGCGGTGCTCAGCTGGCCCGAGGTCTGCGCCAGGGACTCCGCGGTGGTGGTGGAGCTGAACATGCTGGTGATGGCGGCGGTGAACATCACCATGAACACGCCCATCACCGTCATGCCCACCATCAGCTCGATCAGGGTGGTGCCGGTGTCCCGCTCGTCGGTGTCCCGGCGCAGCCGGTCGGACAGTCGGCGCCACGCTCGGCTCACCACGTGATCACCCAGCGGAACGCGGGGCTGGACACGGTGGCGCCGTCCTGGTCGGTCACCGTGACGACCAGCCCGGTGTAGGTCCGGACGATGGGCGGAATGGGCGCGTCGCCCACGATCCGGTCACCCACGATCGACAGTCCACCAGGCAGGCTCGAGCCCGTGCTGGTGTAGGTGTACGGGCCGCGGCCCCCCGTCGCGGCCAGCGGCAGGTTCACTTCCCGCCAGCGATCGTTCTGGTCTCCGACCACCAGGCGCAGGTCGGTGACGTTCCACTGGAACGGCGTGGTGGTGGCCCGGCCCCCGCCGGCGTCCACCACGGAGATCGAGATGCCGCGGTACACGCCGTTGGTGTTGGCCGTGGTCCCGGAGATCACGCCGGTCCTGGGGTTGAGGGTCAGCCCCGGCGGCAGCGCGCCGTTCAGCGTGTAGGTGCAGCTGGTGCACGTCCCCAGCTGCAGGTTGACCACCTGGTTGCGCTGGCTGGTCTGGTTTCCCGGCGACAGCAGCGACGGTGCGGGCGTGACGTTCCAGGAGAAGGTCACGGCGGACGTCTGGGTGGTCTCGGTGTCGGTGACGGTCACGGTGACGTTGCGCGGACCGGTGGTGTTGCTGGCGGCCACCACGCCGGCGATCTCGCCGTCCGGGCCCAGGGTGAGCCCGGCGGGCAGCCCGGCCTGGGTGAAGGCGTAGCTGCCGGAGCCGCCCTGCACGGCCAGCTGGATCGCGACGGTCAGCAGCCGGCTGGTGGTCTGGGTGCCGGGGTTGGTGACGGCCAGACCGGGGTTGACGGTCCAGGTGAAGCCGGACTGGGCGGTGGCTCCGGTGGCGGCGTTGGTGGCCCGCACCGTCACCGGGAAGGACCCCGCCGTCGTGGCCGTCCCGGTGATCGCTCCCGTGGCGGTGTTGATCGTCAGCTGCGTGGGCAGCCCGGACGCCGACCACACCGTGACGCCCGTGCCCCCGGTGGCGGTGGACGGCACGTTCACCAGCTGCCCGACGTTGCTGGAGCGGTCGCCCGTGGGTGCGGTGACCACCAGGGCCGGGTAGACCCGCCAGCGGAAGGTGGCCGTCGCCGTCTTGAGGAAGCCGTCGGTGACGGTGACGGTGACCAGCGCACCGGCGGGGTTTGGGGCAGTGGCCCGGCCGGTCACCACCCCGGTGACGGCGTTGAGCGTGAGTCCCGGCGGCAGGCCGGTGGCCACGTAGGTGAAGGTGGGCACCCCACCGGTGACGGCGCAGCCAGGGCTGCCCTCGGCCGGCAGGATCGAGCGGGTGACCTCGTCGTTCACCGTGGAGGCCTGGTCCTGGCAGCCGGTGAGGGTGGGCGCGGGCGGGGGCGTGGCGTTGAAGTTGAAGGTGAGGTCGCCGCTGCCGTTGAGCAGCATCGCGGTGAGGTAGGTGCACCTGGACGCGGTGCAGCTCTTGTCCGCCCAGGTGACGGCCACCACGACGCGCACCTGCTGGGTGTAGTGCCTGGTGGGGGTGTACCCACTCGTGTTGCTGGCGGCACAGTCGGTCGAGGCCGCCGTGTCCACGGCGGGTCGCAGGCACCAGCCCACGAAGTAGCTGACCTGGTAACCGACGTTGTTGAGGGTGGACGACTGCGGGGTGGTGGGCAGTGCCTTCGGCGCGACCGAGGTGGTGTCGGTGGCGGGGGCCATGGAGGTGAGCCACGACTTGACCGGTTCGCTGGTCGCCAGCGGCGTGCGCCACTGGTTCGTCACGTCGGCGGGGCTGTGGCCGGCCACCGCGCCGGCGGCTCCCAGCCCGCGCACCAGCTCCATCGCGGTGTCGGACAGCTGGATGGCGCCCTGCCGGGCGCGCTGCTGGCTGGCGGAGGACATGGTGGAGATGAAGAACGACGTCAGCGCCGTCATCACCACGGTGATCACCGCGATGGCCATCACCGACTCGAGCAGGACGAAGCCGTCGTCAGGCCGCGCTGCGCCAGTGCTGCTGGGACCGCGACGGCTGGGCCGGCGCGCGATCAGGGTGAGCAGCGACCGCCGCGGCGGCGAGCTGGCAGGACGCATGTCGCGGTGCTCAGGTCAGCCGCCGAGCTTCTGCAGCTCGGCCTGATCGGTGGGGGTCTGCGGGGCCACGAAGACCTGGAGCTTGACGGTCATCCGCGTGGCGGAGTCCACCGAGGTGCCGGTGGTGGTGGCGCCCTCACCGGGCCCGAAGCCCACCGAGTCGATCAGTGCCGCGCGGGGGCCGCCCTCGATCGCGGCCACGAAGGCGCGGTGGTTGGGCAGGGCCCCGTCGGCGACCAGCGTCACCGGGACGGAGAACAGGTTGCCCGCAGCCGTGACGGGGGCGTTGCTGGTGGCCGGCGCAGCGCCAGCGCCGGCCAGCGTGGGGGCCCCAGCCACGATGCTGAACACCACCACTCCGGCGCTGCGGGCCTGGTCCTCCACCTGGCGGGTGAAGTCGGGCATGCCACTGGTGATGGGCAGCGCCGCACGAGCGTCCTGCAGCTCCTTGTTCAGGCCGTCCATGTCCTTGCTGGCCGCCTCGAGCTTGCGCACCTTGTTCTGCAGCACCATGTTCTGGGTCTCCGCCGACTGCGCCTGCTGGTCCAGCTCCGAGGCGCTGGAGAGCTGGGGGCCGACGAGCACCACCCACCCGAGGGCGAGCACGACCACGGCGAGCAGGGCACCGCCACCGATCCAGACCCGACGGTCCTGGCGCAAGGAGGTCATCAGTTGCCGCCCTTCGTGCTGGGGTCGTACTTCTTGGTCAGCAGCACGTCGGTGAGGGTCAGCTGGAGGCTGAACTGCGTGCCGGGGGCGGCCGCCTTGTTCGACAGCGGGTACGGCTCCACCACCCCGGGCACGGTGCGCAGCGCGTCGACGTAGGTGGCCAGGTCGGCCAGCGTCCGGCCGGTGCCACCGATGGTGACGGTGCCGATGTGCTTCTGCCCGGAGGCGTCCAGGCTGGCGGTGTCCGAGGCCTGCGTTCCCCCGGTGGCCGCAGACTTGCCGGTGTCCACCGTGATCTCCAGCTGGTTGATCGCCATGGAGTCCGGCAGCTTGGCGCGCAGCTGCTCCAGCAGGGCAGCGTGCGAGACGTCGTCAGCCAGCAGGACCGGCAGCTGCTGCTCCACCTGGGCGACGTCGGCCTGGATGCGGACGACGTCGGCGTAGTTGTTCTGCTTGACCAGCAGCTGGGACGTCTGGGCCTGCACGTCGGCGAGGTTCTCCGAGGCCTGGTGCTTCTGGAACATGCCGAACACGAGGCCGAGCACGCACACCCCGAGCACTCCCGCCATGGCCACGCTGACCCGGCGGCGGATGACGTGGACCCGGCGCTGGGCGAGGACCTCCGGCGGCATGAGGTCGGCGACGATGCCCCAGCCCGGCAGGGCCGTCCAGATCGGACCGGTCAGCTCCTGTGGCTGTGGCTGTGGCTGGGGGCGCTCCGGCATCCCGTGCCTGCCGCCCCCGGAGTGCTTGCTCATGCTGCTGCCCCCATCGCCAGGCCCACCGAGACCGCGCTGGCGGAGACGCCGCTGCCCATCTGACGCATGAAGGTGCTCCAGCGCGTCTCGATGTGGTGCGCCGGCGCGATCACCTCCACCGGCATGGCGTGCTGCGCGGCGATCAGGTCAGCGAGGCCGGGCAACCAGGCTCCGCCACCGGTCAGCGAGATGCGCTCCAGGTCGACGTCGGAGTTGGTGGCCGCGAAGAAGTGCAGCGAGCTGCGGATCTCTGCCAGCAGGGGACGCACACCCTCGGTGAGGATGGTGGCGATCTCCGTGCCGCTGGTGAGTCCTTCGGAGTACTTGGCGCGCTCGGCGTCGTCGAAGCTGAGGTCGGCGCGGTCGGCGAGGCGCTCGGTGAGCTCCTGGCCGCCGCGGGCCACGGTGCGCACCACCTTGGGCATGCCGTGGCTGTGCACCACGATGCTGGTGAGGTGCGCCCCGATGTCGATGACCGCCTCGGCGGTCATCCGCTCCTGCGCCAGGAAGCGCAGCGTGGCGATGGACGACAGGTCCACCGTGGCCACGCGCAGCCCGGCGCGCTCCACGGCGCTGACCGCGGCCACCACGGGCAGCCGGGGCGCGGCGATCAGCAGGCCGTGCAGCATGTCTGGGGCGCCGTCCACCAGCCCGAAGGGCGTGTAGTCGAGGATCACCTCGTCCAGGGGCAGGGCCACCAGCTCGCGGGCCTGGAAGGGCAGGGCGAGGCGGACCTGCTCGCGGGGAAGGTTGGGCATCTGCAGGTCACGGACGACGACCTGCGGGTTGGTGGTGCCGACGATGACGTTGGCCCCGGTGAAGCCGTTCTCCTGGGCCAGGTGCTTGACCGCGGTGGTCACCACCGCCTGGTCGCGCACCGCTCCGTCGACCACGGCCGCCAGGGGCAGGCTGATGTGACCGAGCGCCTGGATCTGCACCGAGGGCAGTCCTGGCCCGCGCACCGCGTTGAGCACGGCGGCCCGCACGCCGGTGGCGCCGATGTCGAGCCCGATGATGCGACCGTCACCGTTGACCGCGGGGACCGCAGTCTCACCGGGTCGCCGGCGTGTCTTCATCATGTCTCCCCGAAAGGGCGTCGAGCTCGGACTCTGCTGGGTGGGTGGATCGTTCAAGCAGCGATCCGGTGGGGCCACTCGCGTGGCCCCACCGGAAGGGGTTGCTACTAGGACTCGAGGGTGGTGCCGGTAGCGCTGGAGTACGTGTAGGTCTTGTCGCCCGTCGACGACGCCTTGCCGACGATCGTGTACGTGCCATCAGTGCCCGGTGTCAGTGTCAGCGTGGCGCCGTCGGACACGACCACCATCTGCTTGGACGTGCCGCAGGAGATTTCGGTGTTCTTGGTAGCGCCGGTGAGTGGTGCGGCCGGCAGCTGACCGCCAGAGGCGCGGCAGGCCTCGACCGCGGTGATGGCGTTGCGGACGTCAGACTGGGCCGCCTTGTTCGCGGCACCCTTCTGGTAGTTGAGGTACAGCGGGATGGCGATGGCGATCAGGATGCCGAGAATCACCACGACCACGAGCAGCTCGATCAGGGTGAAGCCCTTGTCGTTCTTGGCGCGCTCCTCGCGGAGCTTGTGGAGCTGGTTGAGCATGGGAGCCTCCGGGCTCTGGTAGGGACTCGGCGAGGGGGTGCCGGTTAACCGGTAGATCGACCGCCGAGGGGGGAACCTGAGTGGCAGCAGCGCAGCGCCCGGGATAGGGCACGCAGCGTAATTGCACTCTCACATAGAGTACGCAGATCCACTGCCGCGTAGGAACATTGCGGAGTCTGGTTAGGACTGGATGTTCTGGTAGATGCTGAACATCGGCAGGTACAGGCAGACCACCATCGATCCGATCACCACGCCCATGAGCACCACCAGCAGCGGCTCCATGGCCGCGGTCAGCGAGTCGGTGGCCGCCTCCACCTCGTGGTCGTAGAAGTCGGCGACCTTGTCCAGCATCTCGGTGATCTGGCCGGTCTCCTCCCCCACCTCCATCATCTGCACGACCATGGTGGGAAAGAGCGGGTGCCTGCTCAGCGGCCCGGACATCTGGTTGCCCGCGCGCACCTCGTCCATCACTTCCTTCATGGCCTGGGTGATCACCGCGTTGCCGGAGGTGCCGCCCACCACCTCCAGCGCCTGCAGCATGGGCACACCCACGTGCAGCAGCGTGCCCAGCGTGCGCGCCCAGCGGCTGATGGCCAGCTTGGCGGAGAGCTTGCCCATCACCGGCAGCCGCAGCTTGATCCGGTCGACCCTGAGCCGGAACGCCGGGTTCTTGCGGTAGGCGTCGCGGAAGTACTTCAACCCGACGACCGCGACGACGATGGCCAGGGGAGCCACCCACCAGAGGTTGTTGGAGAGGATCACCATCACCTTGGTGGGCAGCGGCAGCTCACCGCCGAGGTCGGCGAACATCCGCTCGAAGATCGGGACGATGAAGATGATGACGCCCATGCCCAGGATCAGCGAGAACATCAGCACGATGACCGGGTAGGTCATCGCCCCCTTGATCTTGGCTCGCAGGTTGGCGTCGGCCTCGTACATCGAGGCGATCCGGTCGAGCGCCCCGTCCAGGAAGCCGCCGGCCTCGCCCGCGCGCACCATGTTCACCATCAGCAGCGGGAACTGGTCCGGGTGCCTGCCCATCGCGGTGGACAGCGTGACGCCACCCTGCACCTCGCTGCGCACCCGGCTGATCGCCGCCTGCAGCTTCGGCTTGCTGGTCTGCTCGTCCAGGATGGACAGTGCCCGCAGCAGGGGAAGACCCGCCGACATCATGGACGCGAACTGGCGCGACATGATCGCCAGGTCCTTGAGCGTGGTCCGCCCGCCGAGGCCCGGGATCTTGATCTCCCGCTGCAGGCCCTGGCCCGCCGTGGTGACGCTCAGCGGCACCAGCTTCTGGCTCAGCAGCGCCTGCGCGGCGGCCTCGGTGGACTCCGACTCCAGGCTGCCCTTGATGGCGGCGCCCGTGGAGTCCAGCGCCTCGTAGGCAAAGGTCTTGGTGGCCACGGTGCTACACGCGCTTCGTCAGTCGGGTGAACTCGCTGGGGTCGTGGGCCAGGCTCAGCGCGGTGTTGCGGCTGATCTGGTTCTCGTTGTAGCGCATGGCCAGGTGCTGGTCGAAGCTGATCATCCCCACGTCGCCGGAGGACTGCAGGAACGACGGGATCTGGTGCACCTTGTCCTCGCGGATGAGGTTGCGGATGGCCGGCGTCGCCAGCATCACCTCGCACACCACGGTGCGGCCCTCGCCGTCCTTGCGCGGCACCAGCGCCTGGGTCACCACCCCCTGCAGGCAGTTCGCCAGCTGCACCCGGATCTGCTGCTGCTGGTGCGAGGGATAGATGTCGACGAGCCGGTCGATGGTCTGCGCCGCCGACTGGGTGTGCAGCGTGGCGAGCACCAGGTGCCCGGTCTCCGCGGCGGTCACCGCCACCGAGGTGGTCTCCAGGTCGCGCAGCTCACCCACCAGGATGATGTCGGGATCCTGGCGCAGCGCGTGCTTGAGCGCAGAGCTGAAGTCCTCGGTGTCCGAGCCCACCTCGCGCTGGTTGACCACGCACTTCTTGTGCGAGTGCACGTACTCGATCGGGTCCTCGATGGTCATGATGTGCCCGGAGCGGGTCCGGTTGATCAGGTCCAGCAGGCTCGCCAGGGTGGTGGACTTGCCCGAGCCGGTGGGTCCGGTGACCAGCACCAGCCCGCGGGGCAGTCCCCCGAGGTCCTCCACCGCGAAGGGCAGGCCCAGGTCGGTGAGGTTCTTGATCTCGTGCGGGATGGCGCGGAAGGCCGCTCCCACCGAGCCGCGCTGGCGGTAGACGTTGACGCGGAAACGGCTGACCCCGCGCACGGAGTACGAGGTGTCCAGCTCCTGGGCGTTGGCGAACTTGTCCCACTGGACGGGGGTGAGGAAGGAGCGCACCAGCAGCTCGGTGTCCACCGGCGTCAGCCTGTCGTAGTCCGGGACGGGGGCGAGCGCGCCGTTGAGCCGCATGCACGGGGCGATGCCGGCGGTGAGGTGCAGGTCCGACCCGCCCATCGCGACCAGCTCGGTCAGCAGCCGGTCGAGCTCGGCGCGCACCGGCGCGGTGTCGACGGCTTCGTCAGCCGGTGCTAGTGACGTCAACGTCATGCCCTTCATGCAGTCCCGGTAAAACCTTGCGGGGAGCCATCTTTGGCATGCCTCACGGTCGCAGGGACGATATCCCCGTTCGCCCGCTATCGATAGCCCCTAGTGCTCTATCGACCACGCAGAGTGATTTGCGAGCGGGTTCACGAAATCTCCCTACACCGTGACGCGGAGCACCTCCTCCACCGTGGTGGTGCCCTCCGCGGCCTTGCGCAGCCCGTCGTCGCGCAGGGTCAACATGCCCTCCGCCCGCGCCGCCTTGGCGATGTCACCCGCCGGCGCACGGGCCACGGTGAGCCGCTCGATCTCCTCGCTCACCGGCATCACCTCGGTGATGGCCAGCCGGCCCCGGTAGCCGGTGTCCCCGCACTGGCGGCAGCCCGCGGCCCGCCAGAGCTGCTCCGGGAAGTCCAGCTCCTGCAGCGGCCAGCGTGCGGTTCGCAGCGTCTCCTCCTCCGGGATGTAGCCCTCCTTGCACCACTCGCACAGCCGCCGGGTGAGGCGCTGGGCGAGCACCGCGTCCAGGGAGGAGCCGACCAGGAAGGGCTCGATGCCCATCTCCACCAGTCGCGTCATGGCGCTGGGGGCGTCGTTGGTGTGCAGCGTGGAGAGCACCAGGTGCCCGGTGAGTGCCGCCTCGATGCCCAGCTGCGCCGTCACCCGGTCGCGGATCTCACCGACCAGCACCACGTCAGGGTCCGAGCGCAGGATCGCCGGCAGGATGGCCGCGAAGGTCAGTCCCGCCTTGGCGTTGACCTGCACCTGGTTCACCCCGGGCATCCGGTACTCCACCGGGTCCTCCACGGTGATCACGTTGACCTCGGGCCGGGCGATCTCGTGCAGCGTCGCGTAGAGGGTGGTGGACTTTCCCGACCCGGTGGGCCCGGTCACCAGCACCATGCCGTGCGGCTTGCGGAAGCTGGCCGAGAAGCGCCCGTAGTTGTACTCGGTGAACCCGAGCTTGTGCAGGTCCAGGTCCACGCCCCCGGTGTCCAGGATGCGCAGCACCACCTTCTCCCCCCACACGGTGGGCAGCGTGGCGGTGCGCAGGTCCACCCCGCGCCCGCCCACGTCCATGGTGATGCGGCCGTTCTGCGGCACCCGGCGCTCGGTGATGTCCAGCCCGGACATGATCTTGAAGCGGGAGATGAGCGCCGACTGGATGCCCTGGGGCACCACGTCCACCGCGTGCAGCACGCCGTCGATGCGCAGCCGGATCTTGAGGTCGAACTCGCTGGGCTCGAGGTGGATGTCGGAGGCACGTGAGTTGATCGCCCGCTCCAGCAGGGCGTACACGTAGCGCACCACGGGCGAGTCGTCGCTGAGCCCGTCGAGGTGGTCGTGGCTGGGCCCCTCCGCGGCGGTGATCGCGGCGGCGGCCTCGTCCAGGTCGGCACTGTCGCGGGCGTAGCGACCCAGCAGGCGGTTCAGCTCGTCGGTGGTGGCCACCACCGGGACCACGGTGAGCCCGGTCGCCGCGCGCACGTCGTCCAGCGCCAGCACGTTGCTCGGGTCGGCCACCGCCACCGTGATCGTCTTGTCGGTCACCGAGATCGGCACCACGTGGTGCCGGCGCGCCAGGGCCAGCGGGATCTTCGACATCGCCGACATCTCGACCGGGTAGGAGCCCAGCTCGACCGCCTCGACCCCGTAGGCGTCCGCCACCGCGGAGACCAGCTCGAAGTCGGTGACCACCTGGTCCTCGACGAGGACGCTGCGCAGCGGTCGACCGGTCTTCTCCGCCCGGTCCACCGCAGCCTGCAGCGCGTTCTTGTTGAGCCCGCGGTCGGTCAGCGCGCTGACGATCGAACGGAGTGCCGGATCCATGGAGCCCCCAGAGAGCGAGCGGGAACGGGCGCAGCGACCTGCTCGCGCGCCGGGTGTCCACACCGTACATCGACGCTCTGTAACGAGAGTTAAGCAATTAGTAACAACAACGGGGAAGCGGCTCGACGAGGGCATTTCGGACAGAAACCTTGCTCGACGCGAAATGGCAAGTCGTCAAAAGGATTTCCGCGGAAATTCGGCGAACAAGCGATATGGTCACCTGGCCAACAAGGGGTGATGGCGACTACTGCGCCTCCCCCCTCGGATGGCGCTCTGTTGTGCTGACCCACTTTCTCTGGAGGACCCCCCATGACCAGGTCCATGGACCGCACCGGTCACCACCGCTACGCCGACGACGTCGAGACCAGCCCGGCCCAGCCCAACCGCCGCGACACCGCGATGGCCATCCAGATCGCCACCGGAGTCGGGACCGCGTCCACGCCGCTGGCCGCCTTCGACGCCGCGCTGTGCGAGATGGGAGTGGGCGACTACAACCTCATCCGGCTGTCCTCGGTGATCCCCTCCGGCGCGAGCGTGCGCCACGTCGACCAGGTGGACCAGCGGGCCCGGCACGGCGACGGCCTGTACTGCGTGTACGCCGAGGAGCACGCCACCGTCCCCGGCGCCAGCGCCGCGGCCGGCATCGGCTGGGTGGTGAAGTCCGACGGCTCGGGCTCCGGACTGTTCGTCGAGCACGAGGGCAGCAGCGAGCGAGAGGTGGCCACCCAGATCCGGGCCAGCCTCAAGGACATGACCGCCTACCGCGGCGGCGGCTACGACGCCCCGCAGATGTGCATCGAGACGGCGGTGTGCGTGGACAAGCCGGTCTGCGTGATGGTGATGGCCGCCTACACCGGCATGTGGTGGGACATCCGATGATCCGCAAGGGGATCACGCCGTTTCGCCGCCAGCTGATCGACCGGCCGGCGGCGTCGGTCACGGTGGAGTCCACCGTGGACGCGGAGAACACCGAGATGTTCTGGGAGCTCTACCTGGCCGCCTTCGGCCCGATGCGCACCCGCGCGGCGGCCCGCAACGTGCTGCACCGCGAGGAGTTCATCGAGGAGATGGCCGACCCGCGGGTGGACAAGTACGTGGCGTGGGACGCCGAGGGCAAGGCCGTCGGGCTCACCACGCTCACCAACGACCTCAGCTCGGTGCCGTGGATCAGCCCGGAGTACTTCGCCGCCCAGTTCCCCGAGCACACCGCCCGCGGGGCGGTCTACTACCTCGGGTTCACCCTGGTGCACCGAGATGCCCGGCGCGGCACCACTTTTACGGACATGATGAGTCACGTACTGTCACGGCTCGTAGCAGACCGTGCGGTCGTCGGGTGTGACATCTGCGCCTACAACAACACGGCGCTGAGCTTCGACAAGAACCTCATAAAGATGTTGACCTCCTCTGCCGATGTGACAGTGGAAGTGCTGGACACCCAGACCTACTACTCGGCCGAGTTCCACGGCTCAGCGAAGTAGGCCGGAAGCGAGCGGAGCGCGGACGTGAGCACGGCGGCAGAGTCCCTGGCCCATCCGGTCCAGGTGCAGACGCGTGACGCGTGGTCGTTCTTCGGCTTCGCCGTGGCCACCTGCGTGATCTACCTGTTGTTCCCCGGCGACGCCGTCGCGGCCGTCTGCTTCGGCTCGGCCGCGGCGGGGTCGGCCATCGCCATCGGCATCGGGGTGCGCCGGCACAAGCCGCGCAAGCGTGCTGCCTGGAAGTGCGTGCTGCTGGCCAGCCTGCTGTTCATGATCGGCGGGGGCCTGCGCACCGCCGAGCGCAGCACCAACGCGGTGCCCGAGCTGCTCGCCGCCGCCTTCACCATCGGCGGCTACGTGGCGGTGGCCGCGGCCCTCACCATCTTCCTGCGGGCCCGCAACGTGCACGCCAGCAGCGACACCGTGCTGGACACGGTGCTCGTGGGGCTGGGCGCCACCCTCGCCTCGTGGGTGCTGCTCATCGCCCCGGTCACCGACCACGGCAGCATCATCAACGTGACCACCGCGGTGGTGGCGCTCTACCCCATCCTCGACTCGGTGCTGCTGGCCCTGCTGGTGCACCTCACCTTCACCACCGCTCCCGGCGACCGCACCTTCGGGCTGCTGGGCACCTCGCTGCTCGCCATCTTCGTCGGCGACCTCGGCTACGCGGTCACCACGGCCGGCTTCCTCCACCTGCCCGACGCGGTGCTGGACGCCCCGTTCCTCATCGCCTTCGGCGCACTCGGGGCCGGCGCCCTGCACCCGTCGATGAAGCGGATCTCGCTGCCCCAGCCCGGCTTCGCCTACCGCGGCCGACGCCGGGTGCCCGGCCTGGTGGTGGCCCTGGTGCTGGCCTCGGTGGCCCTGGCGGCCGTGCCCGCCCACCACACCCTCGACCAGGTGGTTCGGGCCGTGCTCTTCGGCACGCTGCTGCTGGGCGTGCTGGCGCGCAGCGAGCGCGCGGTGCGCCGGCACGCCACCAGCGAGCAGGCCGCACGGCACAAGTCCACCCACGACGACCTCACCGGCCTGCCCAACCGGGTGCTGCTGCACTCGCGGGTCACCCGACAGCTGGAGGCCAACACCGGCATCGGCCGGCTGAGCCTGCTGTTCATGGACCTCGACGGCTTCAAGTTCGTCAACGACAGCTACGGCCACAGCGTCGGCGACGAGCTGCTGGTGGCCGCGGCCGAGCGGCTGCTCAAGGTGGTGCGCCCCGACGACGTGGTGGCGCGCTACGGCGGCGACGAGTTCGTGGTGACCGCGCCGCTGGAGCGGGCCGGTGCGGAGGGGCTGGCCGACCGGATCCTGGCCGTGCTCAGCGAGCCGTTCGTGCTCAGCGTGGGCCGGGTCTACGTCTCGGCCAGCATCGGCATCGCCCGCGCCTCCCCCTCGGCGGCCTCCGCCGACATCGAGGGGCTCATCCGCGAGGCCGACGCCGCGATGTACCACGCCAAGGCCAGGGGCCGGGGCGGATACGCCTTCTTCGACGACAGCCTGCGCGCCCGCGCCCGGATGCAGATCGAGACCTCCACCGCTCTGCGCGACGCCCTGGGCCGCAAGGAGTTCGAGGTGTTCTACCAGCCCATCGTCAGCCTCACCGACCGCAGCGTGGTGGGCTACGAGGCACTGCTGCGCTGGTACCACGACGGCGAGCTGCGCCGACCCGACCACTTCATCCCCATCGCCGAGGCCTCCAACATCATCGTGTCCATCGGCGCCTGGGTGCTGCGCACCGCGTGCGAGCAGCTGGCCACCTGGCGGGAGCAGGGCCACACCACCCTGCACATGGCCGTGAACGTCTCCGCCCGCCAGCTGCGCGACTACGACCTGGTGCACACGGTGGAGTCCGCGCTGTCGGACACCGGGCTGCCCGGCACGGCGCTGTGGCTGGAGCTCACCGAGACCGCACTGGTGGACGACACCGACACCGCGCTGCGCACCCTGCAGGCGCTGCAGGACCTGGGCGTCGTGCTCTGCGTGGACGACTTCGGCACCGGCTACTCCGCGCTGGGCTACCTGCAGCGCTTCCCCATCTCGGTGGTCAAGATCGACGGGGCGTTCGTCCGCGCGCTCAACGAGCAGCTGCCCGAGTCCAGCATCGTCGGTGCCATCGAGAAGATGTCCCGCGCACTGGGCATGAACACCGTCGCCGAGGGCGTGGAGACGACCTTGCAGGAGGCCCAGCTGCGCTCGCTGGGCTGCGAGATGGCACAGGGCTGGCTCTTCGGCTACCCGCTGCCCGCCCGGGAGATCATCCGCCCACAGGCCCTGCCCGTCTCCCAGCTGGCCGACCTGCCCGAGAAGGACCTGGTGGACGCAGAGCTGGACGGCCGAGAGCTGGACGGCCGCGAGCTGGACGGCCGCGAGCTGGACGTCACCGCCGCCGACCGCTGACCCGCCCTCCCTGCGGCGCCCCGCCGTGCGGGCTTCCCGGCGACGGCCGACAATAGTTCGCATGGCTAACCCAGTTGTGTCCCGAGAGATCCGCCTCGCGTCCCGCCCCACCGGGTGGCCGACGGCGGAGAACTTCACCCTGGCCGAGGTCGAGCTGCCCGAGCTGGCGCCCGACCAGGTCCTGGTCCGCAACACCCTGATGAGCGTGGACCCCTACATGCGCGGCCGGATGGACGACCGCCCCTCCTACGTGCCGCCCTTCCAGCTCGGCCAGCCCCTCGACGGCGGCGCGATCGGTGAGGTGGTGGCCAGCACCGCCGACGCCGTCCCGGTCGGCACCACCGTGCTGCACAGCTTCGGCTGGCGCGAGCAGGTGGTGCTGCCGGCCAAGCGGGTGCAGCCGGTGGACACCGACGCCGCCCCCGCCAGCAGCTACCTCGGCGCCCTGGGCATGCCCGGCCTGACCGCCTACGTCGGCCTCACCCGCATCGCCGCGATGCAGGAGGGCGACGTGGTGTTCGTCTCCGGCGCGGCCGGTGCGGTCGGCTCGCTGGTGGGTCAGATCGCCAAGCGCCGCGGCGCCGCCCGGGTGATCGGCTCGGCGGGCACCGCCGAGAAGGTCCGCCACCTCACCGAGGACCTCGGCTACGACGCTGCCTTCTGCTACAAGGACGGACCCGTCCTGGACCAGCTGCGCCAGGCCGCGCCCGAGGGCATCGACGTCTACTTCGACAACGTCGGCGGAGAGCACCTCGACGCCGCCATCGAGTCGCTGAACACCTTCGGCCGGGTCGCCGTGTGCGGGCTGATCTCCCAGTACAACGACCCGAACCCGGAGCCGGCGGTGCGCACCCCCTGGCACCTGGTGGCCAAGCGGCTCAGCATCCGGGGCTTCATCGTCAGCGACCACAACGACCTGCGCGAGGCGTTCCTGGACGAGGTGGCCCCCTGGGTCCGGGACGGCTCGCTGGTCTCCGCGGAGACCGTCGTCGACGGCGGCGTGCAGGCGGCTCCGCAGGCGTTCCTCGACCTGATGCGCGGGGCCAACACGGGCAAGATGCTGGTCCGCTTCTAGCCGAGCGCCTATAGTTTGTCCGGTTCGTACCCTGCCGTCCCCCGGGAGAGCTCATGAGCCAGCTGCAGATCGAGGGCTTGCACAAGCGCTTCGGCACCACGGTTGCGCTGCAGGACATGACCTTCGACGTCCGGCCGGGGGAGCTGTTCGGCTTCGTGGGCAGCAACGGGGCCGGCAAGACCACCACCATGCGCATCGCGCTGGGGGTGCTCTCGGCCGACGCCGGGCAGGTGCGCCTGGGCGGGCGGCCCATCGACCTGGCCCTGCGTCGGCGCATCGGGTACATGCCCGAGGAGCGCGGGCTCTACCCCAAGATGAAGGTGGGCGCGCAGCTGTCCTACCTGGCCCAGCTGCACGGGCTGTCCGCCGCCGACGCCGCCGACGCGGTCACCCGGTGGACGACCCGGCTGGGCATCGACGGGCGCCTGCAGGACACGGTCGACTCCCTCAGCCTGGGCAACCAGCAGCGGGTGCAGCTGGCGGCGGCGCTGGTGCACGACCCCGAGCTGCTGGTGCTGGACGAGCCGTTCTCCGGCCTGGACCCGGTGGCGGTGGACGTGATGAGCACGGTGCTGGCCGAGAAGGCGGAGCAGGGCGTGCCGGTGGTGTTCTCCAGCCACCAGCTGGAGCTGGTGGAGCGTCTGTGCGACCGGGTGGGCATCGTGGCGCGTGGCCGGATGCAGGCCTGCGGCACCGTGGACGAGCTGCGCTCCGGTGGCAGCACGCAGCTGGTGGTGCACGCCCCCCAGGCGCCACCCGGCTGGGCCGACGCACTGCCCGGGGTGAGCGCGGCCGACCAGCACGACGACCGGACCGTGCTCACGCTGGACGCCGGCGCCGACGACCAGGCCGTGCTCGCCGCGGCCCTGCGCACCGGACCGGTGCACGAGTTCTCCCGCCGCCAGCAACCTTTGGCCGAGCTGTTCCGAGAGGCGGTCGCCGCATGAGCTCCACCTTGCGCACCGTGGGCCTGGTGGCCCGCCGCGAGTACACCAGCCGGGCCAGCTCCAAGGCGTTCCTGATCAGCAACGCCGTCATGCTGGTGCTGCTGGTCGTCGGCATCGTGGTGGCCTCGCTGGTGGGCGGAAGCTCCGACGCCACCAAGGTGGGCCTGGTCGGCACGGCGGAGCAGCTGGCCGCCCCGCTGCAGCAGGCCGGCACCAGCCTGGGTGAGGATCTGCAGACCTCGGTGCTGCCGGACGCCGAGCAGGCCCGCGCCCAGGTGCGCGACGGCGACCTGGAGGCGGTGGTGCTGCCCAGCGACAGCGGTGGCTACGTGGCGGTGGTGGACAAGGAGCTCTCCCCCGAGCTGCAGGCGGCCATCAGCGCCACCGTCCGCCAGCAGGCGGTGGACACCGTGCTGCGGGCCAACGACGTGGACCCGGCCGTGCTCGCCCAGGCGGTCCAGCAGGCCGGGCCCACGGTGGAGGCCCTGAACCCGCCCGATCCGGCCAGCGCCCAACGCACCGCCCTCGCCTACCTGGCGGTGCTGTCCATGTTCTTCCTGCTGCTGATGTTCGGCCTGTACGTGGCCATGGGCGTGGTGGAGGAGAAGTCCAGCCGCGTGGTGGAGGTGCTGCTGGCCACGATCAAGCCGCTGCACCTGCTGTGGGGCAAGGTCATCGGCATCGGCGCGATCGGGCTCACCCAGCTGGTGGGCATCGGGGCGGTCGCCCTGGTCGCCGGGGTGGCCACCGACCTGGTCACCGTCACCGGCACGGCGGTCGCGGTCTTCGCCTCGGTGCTGGTCTGGTTCATCCTGGGCTACACCCTCTTCGCGGTGCTCTACGCCGCGGCCGGCTCGCTGGTGTCGCGGCAGGAGGACGTCAACTCCGTCGTCACCCCCATCACCTCCGTCATCATCGCGATGTACGTGCTGGCGCAGGTCACCCTGGGCGAGCCGGACGGCACCCTGGCCGCGGTGATGTCCTGGATCCCACCGTTCTCGGCGATGCTGATGCCGATGCGCATCGCCGCGGGGGTCAGCAGCCCCGGACAGGTCATCGGCTCCGCCCTGCTGATGCTCGCCGTCACCGTGGCGCTGTCGCTGCTCGCCGCCCGCATCTACGAGCGGTCGGTGCTGCGCAGCGGCAGCCGGGTCAGCCTGCGCGAGGCGCTGCGCTCCTGACCTGCTGCGACACGGGCGGAGAACCGGTGCACCTGCCACGCTGACGTGCAACAATCCAACAAATCCGTTGTGCGCCAACAAGAGAGCAGCCATGAACTCCAAAGCCACCCGCGTCCGGTTCGCCACCCTCGTCGCCACTGGTTGTGTCGCGGCCCTCACGCTCACCGCGTGCGGCGGCGACTCCTCCGAGTCCGAGGCCGCCCCCGCCGCCACGACCACCACGAGCGCAGCGCCCAGCTCGAGCGCCGCCACCAGCTCTGCGTCGGCCTCGCCCACCAGCACCACCGCGGCCGCCAGCAGCTCGGCCGCTCCCGCGGCCGGTGGCGCGGCCGGCAAGTCGGTCCCGGTGAACAAGACCATCGACGACCCCGAGATGGGCGACAAGGTGGTCATCGAGGAGTACGTCCGCGGCTTCCCCGTGCCCGCCTCGCTGCCGGCCATCAAGGACCGCGAGATCATCCTGGTGAAGGTCTCCGCCACCGCGGGCGACAAGTACTACGGGGGCTGGCAGACCGGTTCGCTGCGGCTGCTCACCGCCAACGGCCAGGAGAACGCCGCCGGCTCGTCCACCGCGGTGGTCGAGGCGATGACAGCGGCGGGCTACCCGCTGATGAAGGACGTCAAGATCGGCAAGGCCGGTGCCGGTTGGCTGCCCTTCGTCGTCGTGCAGAAGGACAGCCCCAGCCTCACCCTGCAGGTGAAGCGGTCCGCGGCCACCACCTCGGGCGGCGGCACCATCGCGGCGCAGACCTGGGACGTCCCGCTGCCCACCGCCTGATCCGCGCCCCCGCCTGACCCGCACCCGCCACCAGCGGGTCGCGCGCCAGGCCAGGTGGCGAGCACCGTCGTACGCTCGATCCGTGCGCATCGCGTTGTTCGCCACCTGCCTGGCCGACGCCCTCTTTCCCGAGGCCGCCAAGGCCACGGTGCTGCTGCTCGAGCGGCTGGGCCACCAGGTGGTCTTCCCGCCGGAGCAGACCTGCTGCGGCCAGATGCACGCCAACACCGGCTACCTCACCGAGGCGCTGCCGCTGGTGCGCCACCACGTGCAGGTGTTCGCCGACTGCGACGTGGTGGTCGCCCCGTCCGGATCCTGCGTCGGCTCGGTGCGCCACCAGCACGCCATGATCGCGCGCCGCACCGGTGACGACGCCCTCGCCGAGCGCGCCACCGCCGTGGCCGCCCGCACCTACGAGCTCTCCGAGCTGCTGGTGGACGTCCTCGGGGTGACCGACGTGGGCGCGCACTACCCGCACCGCGTCACCTACCACCCCACCTGCCACTCGCTGCGGCTGCTGCGGGTGGGCGACAAGCCGCTGCAGCTGCTGCGCGCGGTCGGCGGCATCGACCTGGTGGAGCTGCCCCAGGCCGACGTCTGCTGCGGCTTCGGCGGCACGTTCGCGCTGAAGAACGCCGCCACCTCCACCGCGATGCTCGCCGACAAGATGGCCACCGTGCTCAGCACCGGCGCCGAGGTCTGCACCGCCGGCGACTCCTCCTGCCTGATGCACATCGGCGGCGGGTTGAGCCGCATCCAGGCCGGCGTGCGCACGGTGCACCTGGCCGAGATCCTGGCGTCCACGGAGACGGGCCGATGAGCACCTTCCTGGGCAACCCCACCGCTCCTCCCCCGGCCGGCGCGGGGCACCTGCGGGGCACAGAGCCCTTTCCCGCCGCCGCCCGCCACGCCCTGCAGGACACCCAGCTGCGGCGCAACCTGGGCGCGGCGACCGCCACCATCCGGGCCAAGCGCGCGGGCGTGGTGGCCGAGGTGGACGACTGGGAGCAGCTGCGCCTGGCCGGCAGCGCGCTGAAGGCCGACGTGCTGGCCCGGCTGCCCGAGCTGCTCGAGGAGCTGGAGCAGCAGGTGAGCGCCCACGGCGGGGTGGTGCACTGGGCCCGAGACGCCGCGGAGGCCAACCGCATCGTGGTCGACCTGGTGCGGGCCACCGGCAGCGACGAGGTGGTCAAGGTCAAGTCGATGGCCACCCAGGAGATCGCCTTGAACGAGGCGCTGGAAGAGGCAGGCATCTCCCCGTGGGAGACCGACCTGGCCGAGCTGATCGTGCAGCTGGGCGACGACCGCCCCAGCCACATCCTGGTCCCAGCCATCCACCGCAACCGGGCGGAGGTCCGGGAAATCTTCCTGCGCGCGATGCCGGACGTGGACCCGGACATCACCGACGACCCCCACCAGCTGGCGATGGCGGCCCGGGCGCACCTGCGCCGCCGGTTCCTCTCCGCCCGGGTGGCC
This sequence comes from Rhodococcus sp. Z13_19A, assembly GCF_058133575.1. Lineage (NCBI taxonomy): Bacteria > Bacillati > Actinomycetota > Actinomycetes > Mycobacteriales > Nocardiaceae > Rhodococcus > Rhodococcus sp. Z13_19A. Next base: position 175,648 of record NZ_JBYUNN010000002.1, on the reverse strand, counting down.
ATCAGCGGGGCCAACTTCGCCGTGGCCGACACGGGCACCCTGTCGGTGGTGGAGTCGGAGGGCAACGGGCGGATGTGCCTGACGCTGCCGCAGACGCTGATCACCGTGCTGGGCATCGAGAAGCTGGTGCCCACCTGGCAGGACCTGGAGGTGTTCCTGCAGCTGCTGCCCCGCTCCTCCACCGGCGAGCGGATGAACCCGTACACCTCGATGTGGACCGGGGTGCACCCCGGCGACGGACCGCAGGAGTTCCACCTGGTGCTGCTGGACAACGGGCGCACCCGGGTGCTGGCGGACGAGGTGGGCCGCAGCGCGCTGCACTGCATCCGCTGCTCGGCCTGCCTCAACGTCTGCCCGGTGTACGAGCGGACCGGTGGGCACGCCTACGGCTCGGTGTACCCGGGCCCGATCGGCGCGGTGCTCAGCCCCCAGCTGACCGGCACCACCGGCCACGACGACCCGAACGCGTCGCTGCCCTACGCCTCGTCGCTGTGCGGGGCCTGCTTCGACGCCTGCCCGGTGCGCATCAACATCCCCGAGCTGCTGGTGCACCTGCGGGCCGAGCAGGTGGACGCCGAGCGGGGCGGGCTGCCCTGCGGCCAGGACGTGGCCATGCGCGCGGCGGGCTGGGCGATGGGGGCGCCGGGGCGCTTTGCCGCCGCGGAGAAGGCGCTGGGCCTGGGCCGGGTGCTCGGCGGGCGCTCGCACACCATCAGCTCGCTGCCCTGGCCCGGCTCGCTGTGGACCGGCGCCCGCGACCTGCCCGCGCCGCCCGAGCAGACCTTCCGGCAGTGGTGGGCGCAGCGGTGACCCCCCGCGAGGAGGTGCTGGCCCGCATTCGCACCGCCCTGGCCGACCGGCCGGTGCCGCCGCCGGTGCCCCGCGACTACCACCACCGCGGCGACCAGCCGCCCGGCAGCCCAGAGGCGGTGGCGCTGCTGGCTGCGCGGGTGGACGACTACCGCGCCCAGGTGCACCGGGTGGACCTGGCCGAGCAGGTGCCCGCCACGCTGGCGAGGCTGCTGGCCGGGCACCGCGCGGTGGTGGTGCCGCCGGACCTTCCCGCGGAGTGGGCGCAGGTGTGCCCGGGCGTGGTGCGCGACACCGGGCTGTCCCCGCAGCAGCTCGACGAGGTGGACGCCGTGGTCACCGGGTGCGCGGTGGCCATCGCCGTCACCGGCACGCTGGTGCTGGACGCCGGAGCGGCGCAGGGACGGCGCGCGCTCACCCTGGTGCCCGACCACCACGTGTGCGTGGTGCGGGCCGAGCAGGTGGTGGCGAGCGTGCCGGAGGCGCTGGCGCGGCTGGACCCCACCCGTCCGCTCACCTTCATCAGCGGGCCCAGCGCCACCAGTGACATCGAGCTGCAGCGGGTGGAGGGCGTGCACGGCCCGCGCACCCTGGACATGGTGATCGTCGGCTGAGCCCGCTTGGTGGTACTTGCAGTACCACCGCGAGCCAGCATGGGCGTACTTGCAGACGCCCCTAGAAGCTCGACCGCGGCACCGGCGTCCCCTGGGTCACCTGGTGCGGGCCACCCACCGACGGGCGCACGTCGAAGTCGAACAGCGCCGTGGGCAGGTACACCGTGGAGCAGGAGTTGGGGATGTCCACCACCCCGGACAGCCGGCCCTCGATCGGCGCGGCGCCGAGGATCATGTAGCCCTGCTCCGGGGTGTAGCCGAACTTCGTCAGGTAGTCGATCGCGTGCAGGCACGCCCGCTGGTAGGACAGGTGCGAGTCGAGGTAGCGCTGCTCCCCCTCCAGGGTCACCGACGTGCCGGAGAACGCCAGCCACTCGCTGAACTGCGGCTCCACGTTGCCCGGCAGGAAGATCGCGTTCTCGTGCACCCCGTAGGTGTCCATGCCGCCCTTGATCAGGTCCACGTGCAGGTCGATGAACCCGCCCATCTCGATGGCCCCGCAGAAGGTGATCTCGCCGTCGCCCTGGGAGAAGTGCAGGTCGCCCACCGACAGGTGCGCCCCGTCCACGAACACCGGGTAGAACACCCGCGTTCCCCGGCTGAAGTTCTTGATGTCCTGGTTGCCGCCGTTCTCCCGCGGCGGCGCGGTGCGCGCCCCCTCCGCGGCCACCCGGTCGAAGTCGGCCCCGGAGAGCGAGCCGAGGATGGCGTCGGTGGCCAGCGGGGGCAGCGCCAGGGCGGGGACCCGGTCCGGGTCGGTGGCGATGAGGGCTCCCTCGCGGGTGTTCCACCGGGTGAGCAGCTCGTGCGAGGGTGCGGTGCCCATCAGCCCCGGGTGGGTGATGCCGGTGAAGGACACCTCCGGCACGTGCCGCGAGGTGGTCCGCTGGCCCTGGAAGTCCCACACCGTCTTGTAGGCGTCCGGGAACTGGTCGGTGAGGAACCCGCCGCCGTTGTCCCTGGCGAAGATGCCGGTGTAGCCCCACCCCTGCCCGGCCAGCGGGCCGGAGTCCTCCTGCGGGATCGGTCCGAGGTCCACGATGTCCACCACGAGCAGGTCACCGGGTGCCGCACCCTCCACCGCGAACGGGCCGCTGAGCCGGTGCACCTGGGACAGCGGGCAGTCCCGGACGTCGTCGGCGGAGTCGTTGTTGCCGATCGCCCCGTCGAACCACTCCCGGCAGTGCACCCGGAAGGTGTCGCCGGGCTTGACCTGCACCGCGGCCGGGATGTCCGGGTGCCAGCGGTTGTGACCGACGATCTGCTGGTCGGTGAACGGCTTGCTGCTGTCCAGCGGGAAGACGAGCTCGGGCATGGGGTGCTCCCTCGGGTGATCAGGGTTTGGGCAGCCTCCGCAGGACGGGGTTGTCGGGGGCTGTCGGGGTGCGCCGGCGGGCGCCGCTGCCGGGCACGGACGTGACCACGGCCGGCTCGTCGGCCGAGCGCCGGGTGGCGTCGATGGCGGCGAGGCGGCCCCGGTCGGCCAGGCCCAGGTGCGGGGCGGCGAAGACGCGGGCGGTGTCGCCCCCGCACTCCGGGCACGGCCACTGGGCGGGGGCGCTGCCCATCGGCCGCTGGACCTCGCACACGCCGTGCTCGGCGCACCGGTACTGGTATGCGACCACTGCGCGGCCTCCTGCTGCCGGGAAACCTCGACGGTAGCCACGGTCAGCACAGGTTGTCGACGGGAGAACTGCCCGCACAGAGGTGTTCGCACAGGGTCACCGCAGATACATTCAGTCCAGTCTGTTTCTAGTTGTTAGGCTGCTGCGGTGGGTACCGCACAGCAACTTCAGGGACAGACCAGCGCCGCCGAGCCCGACTACGACGTGCTGGTGATCGGATCAGGCTTCGGTGGATCGGTGGCCGCGCTCCGGCTCACCGAGAAGGGCTACCGGGTCGGCGTGCTCGAGGCGGGCCGTCGCTTCGCCGACGACGAGCTGCCGAAGACCAGCTGGAACTTGCGCCGCTACCTGTGGGCGCCGCAGCTGCGCTGCTTCGGCCTGCAGCGCATCCACCTGCTGCCCGACGTGCTGGTGATGGCCGGCGCCGGCGTGGGCGGCGGCTCGCTGAACTACGCCAACACCCTCTACCAGCCGCCCCCGGCGTTCTTCCAGGACCCGCAGTGGGCGCACATCACCGACTGGCAGGACGAGCTCAACCCCTACTACGAGCAGGCCCGGCGGATGCTCGGCGTGCGCCCCAACCCGCTGTCCACCCCTGCCGACGCGGTGATGCGCGAGGTGGCTGAGGAGATGGGTGTGGGCCACACCTTCACCACCACGCCGGTGGGCGTCTTCTTCGGCACCGAGGAGAGCACCCCGGGCGGCACCACGGTCCCCGACCCGTTCTTCGGCGGCGCCGGCCCGGAGCGGACCAGCTGCACCGAGTGCGGTGGCTGCATGACCGGCTGCCGCTACGGCTCCAAGAACACCCTGGTGAAGAACTACCTGTACCTGGCCGAGCAGGCCGGGGCCACGGTGCACCCGCTCAGCACCGTGACCTCGCTGCGCCCGCGCACCGGCGGCGGCTACGAGGTGGCTGTGCAGCGCACCGGCACCGTGCGTCGCCGGCACCAGCGCACCATCACCGCCGGGCAGGTGGTGGTGGCGGCCGGCACGTACGGCACGCAGCGGCTGCTGGGCTCCATGCAGGCCGAGGGCAACCTCCCCAGCATCTCCCCGCGACTGGGCTCCACGGTGCGCACCAACTCCGAGGCGGTGCTCGCCGCCACCGCCCGCACCCGTGCCGTCGACTACAGCCGCGGCATCGCCATCACCTCGTCGTTCCACCCGGACGAGCGCACCCACATCGAGCCGGTGCGCTACGGCAAGGGCTCCAACGCCATCGGGCTGCTGCAGACCGTGCTGGCCGACGGCGGCGGCCGGGTTCCTCGGCCGCTGAAGACCCTCGGCGTTGCGGTGCGACACCCCATCGCGTTCGTGCGCAACCTGTCCGTCTACCACTGGTCGGAGCGCACGGTGATCGCGCTGGTGATGCAGACCGGGGACAACTCCATCGAGCTGACCACCAAGCGCGGCCTGTTCGGCCGGCGCAAGCTCACCAGCCGCCCCGGCCCCGGCGAGCCGCCGCCGCGCTGGATCCCGCAGGGCCACGAGGCCGTGCGCCGGGCCGCGGACAAGATCAACGGCCACGCCGGCGGCTCCATCGGCGACGTGTTCAACATCCCGATGACGGCGCACTTCCTGGGCGGCTGCGCCATCGCCGACTCCCCCGAGGGTGGCGTGGTCGACGCCTACCACCGGGTGTTCGGCCACCCCGGCCTGCACGTGTCCGACGGCTCCACGGTGAGCGCCAACCTGGGCGTCAACCCCTCGCTGACCATCACCGCACAGGCCGAGCGGGCCTTCGCGCTGTGGCCGAACAAGGGCACCGCCGACGTCCGCCCCGAGCTGGGCGCGGCCTACCGGCGCTGCGACCCGGTGCCCCCGGCCCGCCCCGTGGTGCCCGCGGACGCACCGGGCGCGCTGCGGCTCCCCCTCACCGTGCTCGGCGCCTCAGCGCGCGCCCACACCGCCTAGCGCGGCCGCACGAGAAGGCACGCGAGCGCGGGGCCGGTCAGTGACCGGCCCCGCGCTCGTGCACGACGTGACGCTCGGGGTCTAGCCGACGCCCAGCAGGTCGATGACGAAGATTAGCGTCTTGCCGGAGAGGCGGTGCCCGCCGCCGGCGGGGCCGTAGGCCAGCTGCGGGGGGATGACCAGCTGGCGGCGTCCACCGACCTTCATGCCGGGGATGCCCTTCTGCCAGCCCTCGATGAGGCCCTGCAGCGGGAAGCTCAGCGACTCCCCCCGGTTCCAGGACGAGTCGAACTCCTCGCCGGAGTCGAACTCCACGCCGAGGTAGTGGACCTCGACCTTGCTGCCCGGCGCCGCCTCCGGGCCGTCACCGACGACGAGGTCGGTGATCTGCAGCTCGCTGGGCGCTTCCCCGCCGGGGAACTCGATCTCTGGCTTGGTCACCGTGGTGCTCCTCAGTCTGGGCGAAGTGGTTGGCGCTACTGGCGCTCGGCGAGCGGTACGTAGTCGCGCTCGGTGTAGCCAGTGTAGATCTGGCGCGGACGCCCGATCTTGGTGTCCGGGTCGCCGATCATCTCCCGCCAGTGCGCAATCCAGCCGGGCAGCCGGCCCAACGCGAACAGCACCGTGAACATGCGGGTGGGGAAGCCCATCGCCCGGTAGATCAGTCCGGTGTAGAAGTCGACGTTGGGGTAGAGCTTGCGCTCCACGAAGTAGTCGTCGGTGAGCGCCTTCTCCTCCAGCGCCTTGGCGATGTCGAGCAGCTGGTCGTCGCCGCCGAGCTTGCGCAGCACCTCCTCGGCCGCCTTGCTGACGATGGCCGCGCGCGGGTCGTAGTTCTTGTACACCCGGTGGCCGAAGCCCATCAGCTTGACGCCGGGCTCCTTGTCCTTCACCCGGCGCACGAAGTCGCCGACGTCGCCACCCTCGCGCTTGATGCCCTCGAGCATGTCCAGCACCGCGGCGTTGGCCCCGCCGTGCAGCGGCCCGAACAGGGCGTTGATGCCTGCGGAGACCGAGGCGAACAGGTTGGCGTTGGACGAGCCGACCATGCGCACCGTCGACGTCGAGCAGTTCTGCTCGTGGTCGGCGTGCAGGATCAGCAGCATGTCCAGCGTCTTGACCAGGTCCGGGTCGATGTCGTACGGCTCGGCCGGGAACCCGAAGGTCATCCGCAGGAAGTTCTCCGTGAGGCTCAGCGAGTTGTCCGGGTACAGGAAGGGCTGGCCCACCGACTTCTTGTACGCGTAGGCGGCGATGGTGGGCAGCTTGGCCAGCAGCCGGACGGTGGACAGCTCCACCTGGTCCTGGTCGAAGGGGTCCAGCGAGTCCTGGTAGAAGGTGCTCAGCGCGGACACGGCGCTGGAGAGGACGGGCATGGGGTGGGCGTCCCGGGGGAAGCCCTCGAAGAACCGCTTGAGGTCCTCGTGCAGCAGGGTGTGCCGCTGGATCCTGTCGGTGAAGGCGGTCAGCTGGGTCTCGCTGGGCAGCTCACCGTGGATGAGCAGGTGGCTCACCTCGGCGAAGGTGGACTTCTCCGCCAGCTGCTCGATGGGGTACCCGCGGTAGCGCAGGATCCCGGCCGCACCGTCGATGTAGGTGATCGCCGAGGAGCACGAGGCGGTGTTGACGAAGCCGGAGTCGTAGGTGGTGTAGCTGGTGTCGGCGAGCAGCTTGCCGAGGACGAAGCCGTCGTTGCCCTCCGTCGCCCGGGCGATCTTCATCTCGTGCTCGCCACCGGGGAAGGTCAGCGTGGCAGTGTCGACCTTCTCCTCGGCCGAGCTCTCGGCTGTCGTCTCGTTGATGGAGACCGTCTCGTTCTCGGGCACAGAGGGCTACCTCTCCGACTCAGTCGTCCCACCCCGACCCCGGCGCCTCGTGGGCGCAGCGACGAACGGCATGAGCACAGGGCTCTTCAGCGACGGACTCAACCTAGCGCCTGTACCCACCTCATGGCAGCGGGAGCCCGCTCGGCGGGGGAGGCTGTGCCGGTGCCGGTGCCGGCTCGGGCAGCCCGGTGCGGGCGGGGGTGCGCTCGTGGTGGACCTCCACGCGGTAGCGGACGAAGGCAGGCAGCGCGAGCACCGCGACCACGGTGCAGATCACCACCAGCAGACCGCCCCCGGCCGCCGCGGCGGTCGTGCCCACCGCCACCGCCGCCGCGCCGTGCGCGGCGTCGCCCAGCCGCGGCCCGCCGGCCACCACCACCGTGAACACCCCCTGCAGCCGTCCACGCACCTCGTCGGTGGCCGCCTGCTGCAGCATGGTGGAGCGGTAGACCGCCGAGACCATGTCGGCCGCGCCGCCCAGCGCCAGGAAGCCCACCGCCAGCACCAGCCAGCCCGGACCGAGGGCGGCAACGAGGCCGAAGCCGGTCATCGCCAGGCCCCACACCATGATGGACACCACCACCGCCACACCCTGGCGCTGCACCCGCGGCAGCCAGCCGGAGAACACCCCGCCCAGCACCGCGCCGAGGGAGATGCCGGCGAACAGCAGGCCCAGCGCGGGACCGCCGTCGGCGGGGTCGCCGAAGCTCTCCTGGGCCATCTGCGGGAACAGCGCCCGTGGCATGCCGAAGACCATGGCGATGATGTCGACCACGAACGAGGCCAGCAGCACCTTGTGCCCGGCCAGGTAGCGGAAGCCCTCGAGCACCTCCCGCAGCCCGGCCCGGCGCGCGGTGCCGGTCGGGGGGATGCGCGGCAGGCGCCACACCGCCCAGAGCGTGGCCAGCAGGAACACCGAGTCCACCAGGTACAGCGTGGCCAGGCTGACGAACGGCAGCGCCACCCCGGCCAGCACCGGGCCTGCGATGGAGCCGAGCTGGAACACCGTCATGTTCAGCGCGTTCGCCGCAGGCAGCTGTTCGGGGGGCAGCAGCCGCGGGATGAGCGCGCTGCGGGTGGGCGAGTTGATCGCGAAGAACGCCTGCTGCACCGCGAGCAGACCCAGCACCAGCCAGACGTTGTCCACGCCCAGCAGCGCCTGCAGCCAGAAGCCGAGCGAGGTGAGGCCGATGCCGGTGGAGCTGACCAGCAGCAGGGTGCGCCGGTCGAGCACGTCGGCCAGCGCCCCGCCCCACAGCCCGAACACCACCAGCGGCACCAGCGCGAAGAGGCCGATCAGCCCGACGTAGGCCGAGGAGCCGGTGAGCTGGAAGACCTGCAGCGGCACCGCCACCACGGTCAGCTGGGCGCCGACCACGGTGACCACGCCGCTGACCCAGAGCCGGCGGTAGGCAGGCGTGGGCAGCGGGGTGGTGTCGGCCAGTGCGCCGCGCAGGCCGAGCACTACCGCACCTCCCGCAGGAGCTGGCCGCCCGCCGCTGCCCGGCGGGGCCCGGTCAAGGCTGCAGACGTTCGAGCAGCCACTCCCGGGTGGTGGGGGTGAAGCGGAACTGCAGCCGGTCGTGCAGCCGGTCGCGCTGGCCCTGCCAGAACTCCACGTGGTCGGCGACGATGCGGATGCCGCCCCAGTGCGGGGGCACCGGGACCTGCTCGTGGTCGGCGTAGCGCCGCGTCACCTCCGCGAGCGCGTCCTCCAGCACCTGCCGCGACCCGGCGACGGCCGACTGCACCGACGCCCAGGCCCCCAGCTGCGAGCCGCGGGGCCGGGTGGCCCAGTAGGCGGCGGTCTCCTCCTCGGAGACGTGCTCGGTGATCCCCCGCACGTGCACCTGCCGCTGCAGCGCGAACATCGGGAAGGTGGCGCTGGCGTAGGGCATCTCGCGCAGCTGGTGGGCCTTGGCCGACGTGCGGTTGGTGTAGAAGACCACGCCGCGCTCGTCCAGGCCCTTGCACAGCACGGTGCGGCTGGACGGGCGGCCCTCGGAGTCGGTGGTGGCCAGCACCATCGCGTTGGGCTCCACCACGTCGGCGTCGGCAGCCTCGCTCAACCAGCGGCCGAGCTGCTCGTACCAGGTGTCGGCGATGGTCTTCTCGTCCAGCTCGGGCACCTGCATCGTCTCCGTGTCGTATGCAATCCGCATGCTCGCCAGGTCCGGGACGACGTCGAGCCCCTCACCCGGTTCCACGGCGCAGACGGTACGCCGGACCGACCGCGCCGACGGTGCCAGGATCCCGACGTTGCACACTTACCTCGTACCAGGGCAGGGTGAGCCACGCCGCGACACGCGCGTGGTGACAGATATTGCAGTGCGACGACCAGGAGGCTTCAGCGGACATGGCAGATTCAGGGCTACCGGAGGGCTTCTCCGAGGGTCTGGAGGGCGTCGTCGCCTTCACCACCCAGATCGCCGAGCCAGACAAGGACGGCGGCGCGCTGCGCTACCGCGGGGTGGACATCGAGGACCTCGCGGGCAAGGTCACCTTCGGCAACGTGTGGGCCCTGCTGGTCGACGGTCGCTTCGGCCCCGGCCTGCCGCCGGCGGAGCCGTTCCCGCTGCCCATCCACACCGGTGACGTCCGGGTGGACGTGCAGGCCGCGCTGGCCATGCTCGCCCCCATCTGGGGCTACGCGCCGCTGCTGGACATCGACGAGGCCACCGCGCGCGACGACCTCGCCCGGGCCTCGGTCATGGCGCTGTCCTACGTCGCCCAGTCCGCCCGCGGGATCTACCAGCCGGCCGTGCCGCAGAAGGTCATCGACGAGTGCTCCACCGTCACCGAGCGCTTCATGACGCGCTGGCGCGGCGACCCGGACCCCAAGCACGTCAAGGCCATCGACGCCTACTGGGTGTCGGCTGCCGAGCACGGCATGAACGCCTCCACCTTCACCGCCCGGGTGATCGCCTCCACCGGTGCCGACGTGGCCGCGGCCATGTCCGGCGCCATCGGCGCGATGAGCGGCCCGCTGCACGGCGGCGCCCCCGCCCGCGTGCTGCCCATGGTCGCCGAGACCGAGCGCACCGGTGACCCCGTCGGTCTGGTCAAGGGGATCCTGGACCGCAAGGAGAAGCTGATGGGCTTCGGCCACCGGGTCTACCGGGCCGAGGACCCCCGCGCCCGCGTGCTGCGGCGCACCGCCAAGGAGCTCGACGCCCCGCGCTACGAGGCCGCCGCCGCGCTGGAGCAGGCTGCGCTCACCGAGCTGCGCGAGCGCCGTCCGGACCGTCCCATCGAGACCAACGTGGAGTTCTGGGCCGCCGTGATCCTGGACTTCGCCGAGGTACCCGCGCACATGATGCCGGCGATGTTCACCGCCGGGCGCACCGCCGGCTGGGCCGCGCACATCATGGAGCAGAAGCGCCTGGGCAAGCTGGTCCGCCCGGCCGCCTACTACGCCGGTCCCGCGCCGCGCCGTCCCGAGGACGTCGAGGGCTGGAACGAGATCTCGCACGCGTGAGCACCCGACACCGGGCGGGCGCCGCACTGCCCGCCCGGTGCGGGGCACCCCTCGGGGAGCCTGCGAGAATGACCACATGACGACACCGGCCATCACCATCCCCGCTGACCTGCTCCCGTCCGACGGCCGCTTCGGCTGCGGTCCCTCCAAGGTCCGCCCGGAGCAGCTGGACGCCCTCGTCGCCGCCGGCAGGACGGTGATGGGCACCAGCCACCGCCAGAAGCCGGTCAAGGACGTGGTGAAGCGGGTCCGCGGCGGTCTGCGCGAGCTGTTCGCCCTGCCCGAGGGCTACGAGGTGGTGCTGGGCAACGGTGGCACCACCGCCTTCTGGGACGCGATGGCCTTCGGCCTGGTCCGGGAGCGCACGCTGAACCTGGTCAACGGCGAGTTCAGCGGCAAGTTCGCCAGCGTGGTCAAGGGTGCGCCGTTCCTGGGCGACCCGGTGGTGGTCAACGCGGAGCCGGGCACCGCCGCCGAGCCCGTGGCCGACCCCTCCTGCGACGTCATCGGCTGGGCGCACAACGAGACCTCCACCGGCGTGATGACCCCGGTGCAGCGCCCCGCGGGCTCCGAGGGTGCGCTGGTGGCCATCGACGCCACCTCCGGTGCCGGTGGGCTGCCGGTGGACGTCCGCGACACCGACGTCTACTACTTCGCCCCGCAGAAGTCCTTCGCCTCCGACGGCGGCCTGTGGCTGGCCCTGATGAGCCCCGCCGCCCTGGAGCGCGTGGCCGAGATCGCCGCCACCGACCGCTGGTCGCCGGAGTCGCTGTCGCTCACCACCGCGCTGGACAACAGCGTCAAGGAGCAGACCTACAACACCCCGGCGGTGGCCACGCTGCTGATGCTGGCCGAGCAGGTGGAGTGGATGAACGGCAACGGCGGGCTGGACTGGTGCGTCTCGCGCACCACCGACTCCTCCTCGCGGCTCTACGACTGGGCCGAGGCCAGCTCCTACGCCACCCCGTTCGTCGCCGAGCCCGCGCACCGCTCGCTGGTGGTGGGCACCATCGACTTCAGCGACGACGTCGACGCAGCCGCCGTGGCGAAGGTGTTGCGCGCCAACGGTGTTGTGGACACCGAGCCGTACCGCAAGCTGGGCCGCAACCAGCTGCGCGTGGGCATGTTCCCGGCCATCGAGCCCGACGACGTGCAGGCGCTGACCGCCTGCATCGACCACGTCGTCGGCAAGCTCGGCTGAGCCGGCTGTAGCACAACCGGTTTCGCTGCCCGAGGCGTGTTGGGTGCCCGGACCTCTGCACGGGTGAATTACACTCGTGTCGTTAACCCTTGCAGAGGCTCCAGGAGGCCGACGTGCGCGCACTTCGAGTAATCGGTCTAGAGGCCGACGGAAAGTCCCTGGTCTGCGAGGACACCGAGAGCCAGGAGAAGTTCAGCCTGGTGGTGGACGACAAGCTCCGGGCCGCCGCCCGCGGTGAGCTGACCCCGCAGGGCAAGGCGGACACCGACCGCCAGAGCCAGCTGCGCCCCCGCGACATCCAGACCCGCATCCGCGCCGGCGCCACCCTGGAGGAGGTCGCCTCCGCCGCCGGCGTCCCGGTCTCGCGCATCGAGCGCTTCGCCTACCCCGTGCTGCTGGAGCGCTCCCGCGCCGCCGAGGTCGCCCAGGAGGGCCACCCCGTGCGCCCGGACGGCCCCGCCGTGCTCACCCTGGTGGAGATCGTCGCCGACGCGATGCAGCAGCGCGGCCAGGACCTGGCCAACGCCACCTGGGACGCCTGGCGCGGCGAGGACTCCCGCTGGGTGGTGCAGCTGCGATGGACCACTGGTCGCTCCGACAACCGGGCGCACTGGCGCTTCCAGCCGGGTGCGCACGGTGGCACCATCGTCGCCCTGGACGACCCGGCCGCGGACCTGATCGACCCGAACCCCACGCGTCCGCTGCGCACCATCCCGACGGTCTCCGAGGCCGCCGAGGCCGTGGCCGAGCCGGCGGTCAAGCCCGTCGCCGACCCCGCCCCCGCCCCCGCCCCGACCGCCGAGGTCACGGTGGAGGTGGACGTCGAGGTGGAGCAGGCTCCCGAGCAGCCCGCCCAGGAGCAGGCGCCGGCCGAGCCGGTGGCCGAGCGCGCCCCGCGCCCCAAGCAGAGCAAGGCCGCCACGTCGCGCAAGGACCGCCAGAAGGCGGCCGTGCCGTCCTGGGAGGACGTCCTGCTGGGCGTCCGCAGCCAGCGCGGCTAGCACCGCCGGTGCGTGATGCCCGCTCGAGGGCGACCTAGGCTGCAACCATGTCTACCGAGCGGCCGGTGCTGCCCCCTCAGGCCCGCGGAGCCACCCCGCCCCGGGGGCTCAGCATCGAGCAGGTGGCCGAGCGGGTCAGCGCCGGGCAGACCAACGACGTCCCGCTGACCGGTGGCCGCACCGTCGGCCAGATCGTCCGCTCCAACGTCTTCACCCGCATCAACGCGATCTACGCGGTGCTGCTGGCCATCATCCTGTCCACCGGGCACTTCCTGGACGGGCTGTTCGGCTTCCTGCTGATCGTCAACAGCAGCGTCGGCATCGTCCAGGAGATCCGCGCCAAGCGCACCCTGGACCGCCTGGCCATCGTGGGCGCGGCCCATCCCCGGGTGCGCCGCGACGGCACCAGCGCCGAGCTGACCGCCACCGAGGTGGTCCTGGACGACATCATCGAGGTCTCCGCCGGCGACCAGATCGTGGTGGACGGCGTCACCGTCGAGGCGGGCGCGCTCGAGGTGGACGAGTCGATGCTCACCGGCGAGTCCGACCCGGTGGCCAAGAACCCCGGTGACGAGCTGATGTCCGGCAGCTTCGTGGTGTCCGGCTCCGGCGCCTACCAGGCCACCAAGGTCGGCCGGGACGCCTACGCCGCCCGCCTGGCCGAGGAGGCCAGCAAGTTCACCCTGGTCAGGTCCGAGCTGCGCAGCGGCATCGACAAGATCCTCAAGTTCATCACCTACCTGCTCGTCCCCACCGGCGCGCTGACCATCTACAACCAGCTCAGCGGTGACCAGGACCTGCCGGACGCCCTGGTGGGCATGGTGGCGGCCCTGGTGCCGATGGTGCCCGAGGGCCTGGTGCTGATGACCTCCATCGCCTTCGCCGTCGGCGTGGTGCGGCTGGGCCAGCGGCAGTGCCTGGTGCAGGAGCTGCCCGCCATCGAGGGCCTGGCCCGCGTGGACGTGGTGTGCGCGGACAAGACCGGCACGCTCACCGAGGTGGGCATGCGGCTGTCCGAGCTGCGCGTGCTCGGCGGCGCGGACCGGGCCACCGTGGAAGCCGCGCTGGGCGCGCTGTTCCACGCCGACCCGCGGCCCAACCTGAGCCTGGCCGCCATCGGTGAGGCCTTCCCCACCGACCCGGGCTGGACGGTGCAGGCGCTCGCCCCGTTCTCCTCGGCCCGCAAGTGGAGCGGCAACAGCTTCGGCCCGGACCAGCGCTGCAGCGACGGCCACTGGCTGCTCGGCGCCCCGGACGTGCTGCTCGACCCGGACAGCCCCGCCGCGGCCGAGGCCGAGCAGGTGGGCGCCCAGGGCCTGCGCGTGCTGCTGCTGGCCCGCAGCGACCGCCGGGTGGACGCCCCCGACGCCCCCGGCGTGGTCACTCCCTGCGCCCTGGTGGTGCTGCAGCAGCGGGTGCGCGACGACGCGCGCGCCACCCTGGAGTTCTTCCACGCCCAGGACGTCACCGTGAAGGTGATCTCCGGCGACAACGCCGTCTCGGTCGGTGCGGTGGCGTCCTCGCTGGGCCTGGTCGACCCCCACGGACCGGTGGACGCCCGCGAGCTCACCGACGACCCGCACGCCCTGCAGGAGCTCGCCGACCGCACCACCACCTTCGGCCGGGTCAACCCGCCGCAGAAGCGGGCGCTGGTGCGGGCGCTGCAGGACTCCGGGCACACCGTGGCGATGACCGGCGACGGCGTCAACGACGTGCTCGCGCTCAAGGACGCCGACATTGGGGTGGCGATGGGCTCGGGCAGCTCCGCCGCCCGCTCGGTCGCCCAGATCGTGCTGCTGGACAACAAGTTCGCCACCTTGCCCTACGTGGTCGCCGAAGGCCGGCGGGTGATCGGCAACATCGAGCGGGTCTCCAACCTGTTCCTCACCAAGACCGTCTACTCGGTGCTGCTGGCGCTGCTGGTCGGACTGGCCCAGGTGCCCTACCCCTTCATCCCCCGCCACGTCACCATCGCCGCCTGGTTCACCATCGGCATCCCGGCGTTCGTGCTGTCGCTGGCCCCCAACCACGAGCGGGCCCGCAGCGGGTTCGTCCGCCGGGTGATGCGCCTGGCCGTGCCCTCGGGCGTGGTCGTCGGCGTCGCGACCTTCGTCTCCTACCTGCTGGTCTACCAGGGCGAGGGCGCCACCCCCGAGCAGGTCACCCAGCAGTCCACCACCGCGCTGATCACGCTGATCACCGTGGGCCTGTGGGTGCTGGTGCTGGTGGCCCGGCCGTTCGCCTGGTGGAAGGCGGTGCTGGTGGGGGCGATGTGCGGACTGGTGGTGCTGGTCTTCGCGCTGCCGCTGGGCCGGCGCTTCTTCGTCCTGGACCCCTCGAACGTGGCGTGGACGACCACCGGGCTGGTCTGCGGAGCGGTGGGGATCGTGGCGGTGACGCTGAGCTGGTGGCTGGCCAACCGCTGGGCCGCCACCCACGACGACGACCAGGACGCCGCCCACGGTGGGTCGCACGGCGGCACCCACGCCGAGGCGGCCCCGCTGCCGGTGTCCTGACTGCTCAGGACAGGGTGCTCAGCGCCAGCCCCACCCAGGCCACGCCCGCACCGACCAGCACGCCCAGCACACCCCAGCGCCAGACCGGCACCGTCCGGAACAGCCACAGCGACGGCAGCAGGCCGCCGACCACCACCAGGTTGGCCGCCACCACGAGCAGCGGGTGGACGGTGGCCAGGCCCGCGCTCATCGCGCCCAGCGCCACTGCCACCACCACCGCCACGAAGGCGGCCACGGTGAGGCCGGTGCCCCACGGGGTCGGCTCCGGCGGTCGGAACAGCCGCACCTCGTCGCCGTCCACCACCGCCAGCTCCAGCCCACCACCCACCGCGTGCCGGGCGGCCAGCTGCTCGGCGCGCCGACGCACGATGCCGCGGGCCTCCCCGCGCGCGTCCTCCAGCGCCCGGCTGACCACGGCCCACTCCGCCAGGTCGGCGGGCAGCCCGGGTGCCAGCTCGCCGGCGGGGTCCTCCACCCCACCGCCGACGCGGAGGACGACGGTCACCGCACCCGCTCGTAGAAGGCCATCGCCGCGGCGGTGGCCACGTTGAGCGAGTCGGTGCCCGGCGCCATCGGGATGCGCGCCCGCACGTCGGTGGCCCGCATGGCGTGCTCCGTCAGCCCCGGGCCCTCGGCGCCGAGCAGCACCGCCACCTTCTCCCCCGTCATGGCCTGCGACAGCGGCAGCGCCGTGGGGTCCGGGGTGAGCGAGATGAGCTGGAAGCCCTGCTGGCGCAGCGCGTCCAGCCCCCGGGGCCAGTCCGGCACCCTGGCGAAGGGCACCCGCAGCACGTGGCCCATGGACACCCGCACGGAGCGGCGGTAGAGCGGGTCGGCGCAGCGGTCGCCGAAGAGCACCGCGTCCACCCCGAGGCCGGCGGCGTTGCGGAACATCGAGCCGAGGTTCTCGTGGTCGTTGACTCCCTCGAGCACCGCCACGGTGCGGGCCTCGGCGAGCACCTCGTCCAGCCCGAGCGCGGGCGGGCGGTCGGCGGAGATCAGCACGCCGCGGTTGAGGTGGAAGCCGACCACCTCGGCCATCACCTCGGCGGTGGTGAGGACGAAGGGCACGTCCACTCCAGCCAGGTCGTCGGCCAGCTCGTCCAGGCGGCGCTGCACCCCCAGCAGGGCGCGCGGCCGGAAGCGGGAGCCCAGCAGCCGCTGGGCCACCAGCACGCCCTCCCCGATGACCAGCCCCTTGCCCGAGGGCAGGTCCGGACGCCGGTCGGAGGAGTTGAGCTCACGGAAGTCGTCGAACACGGGAGCCGACGGGTCGTCACACTCGATGATCACAGCCACCGCGGGCATCTTTCCGTTGCCACCCTGCCGCACGACGGGCGACCCCGGCATGGCACCGTTGCGCTCCGGCACCGCGATCCGGGAGGACAGATGGGCGAGGACGTCACGCACCGCAAGTTCACCCGCGGGGACCGCGCACGCTTCCGCGCCAAGGCGCAGGACTGCCTGGACGCGCTCACCACCATGCTCGCCGACGGTGCGTTCGAGCCCGGCGAGCCGCAGCTGGGCATGGAGGTCGAGCTGAACCTGGTGGACGAGCACATGCAGCCGGCGATGGCCAACGCCGAGGTGCTCACCGCCATCGCCGACCCGGACTTCCAGACCGAGCTGGGCCAGTTCAACATCGAGATCAACGTGGCACCGCGCCCGTTCCCACGGGACGAGACGCTGAGCCTGGAGCAGGACCTGCGGGCGTCGCTGAACGCCGCCGACGCCAAGGCGCGCGAGCAGGGCAGCCAGCTGGTGATGGTGGGGATGCTGCCCACCCTGCGCCAGGAGCACTTCCACAGCCAGTGGCTGTCCAAGAACCCCCGCTACGACCTGCTGAACGAGCAGATCTTCGCCGCCCGCGGCGAGGACATCGAGCTGGACATCGAGGGTGTGGCCATGCCCGGGGCGGCGCGGCCGGAGCGGCTGCGGGTGAGCACCGACACCATCCTGCCCGAGGCGGCGTGCACGTCGGTGCAGCTGCACCTGCAGGTGGAGCCGGACGCCTTCGCCGCGCACTGGAACGCCGCCCAGTGCCTGTCCGGCGTGCAGGTGGCGCTGGCGGCGAACTCGCCGTTCCTGGCCGAGACGGCGCTGTGGCACGAGAGCCGGGTGCCGGTGTTCGAGCAGGCCACCGACACCCGATCGCCGGAGCTGCGCATCCAGGGGGTGCGCCCGCGGGTGTGGTTCGGCGAGCGCTGGATCACCTCCATCTTCGACCTGTTCGAGGAGAACGCCCGCTACTTCCCCGCGCTGCTGCCGGTGTGCTCCGAGCAGGACCCACAGGCCGAGCTCGCTGCCGGGCGGGTGCCGGAGCTGCACGAGCTGAAGATGCACAACGGCACCGTGTACCGGTGGAACCGCCCGGTGTACGACACCGTCAACGGCGAGCCTCACCTGCGGATCGAGAACCGGGTGCTGCCGGCGGGGCCCAGCGTGCTGGACACCATGGCCGACGCCGCCTTCTACTACGGCACGCTGCGGGCGCTGGCCAACGACGAGCGTCCGCTGTGGACGCAGATGTCCTTCGACGCCGCCACCGAGAACCTGCACGCCGGCGCCAGGGACGGGCTGGGTGCCAAGCTGTACTGGCCCGACGCCGGCTGGATGAGCGTGAGCGAGCTGGTGCTGCGCAAGCTGCTGCCGCTGGCGCACGAGGGTCTCACCGCCTACGGGTTGTCCCAGCGCGCCATCGACCGCTACCTCGGGGTGATCGAGGGTCGCTGCGTGACCGGCCGCAACGGCGCGGTGTGGCAGCGCGAGCGAGTGGCGCAGCTGCAGCGCCAGGGCGCCGACCGGCGCAGCGCCCTCACCCAGATGCTGCACGACTACACCGAGGGAATGCACGCCGACCAGGCCGTGCACACCTGGACGCTCTAGCTCACCGGCGGTTGCGCACGATCATCAGCGGGCACTCCGCGGAGTGCAGCAGCGCGGTGCTGGTGGAGCCCAGCAGCAGCCCCCGGAAGCCCCCGCGGCCCCTCGAGCCCACCACCAGCAGCTGCGCGCCCTCCGAGCAGGCGAGCAGGTGCCGCACCGGGCGGTCCTGCACCACCACCCGCTGCACCACCACGTCCGGGTAGCGATCGGTGAAGCCGGCCAGCGACTCCGCCAGCGCAGCCTTCTCCGCCGACTCGATCGACTCCCACGGCAGACCGCGGTCGGGGGTGGCCGGGCGCAGCGACTGGTCGCTCCAGGCGTGCACCGCGACCAGCTCCGCCCCCCGCAGGGACGCCTCCTCGAACGCGATGGCCAGGGCCGGCTCGCTCGCCGCGGAGCCGTCCACGCCGACCACCACCGCGCCCTCGCCCTCGCCCTCGCCCTCGCCCTCGCCCGAGACTGCGGGCGCCACGTCCGTGTCGTGCAGGATCACCACCGGACACTCGGCGTGGTGGGAGACCGCCGAGCTCACCGACCCGACCAGGCCGCTGGTGAGCTCACCGAGCCCGCGGGCCCCGAGCACCACCATCCGGGCGCCGATGGAGAGCTCCACCAGCGCCTCGGCGGGCGCACCGGCCACCAGCTGCTTGTCCAGGCTGACGGGCTCGCCCGCCACCGAGCGCACCAGCTGCTCCGCCGCCTCCAGCTTCCGCCGGGCCTCGGCCACCTGGTCGTCGAAGAACCACTGGGGCATGCCGATCCCGCCGTAGGCGGCCATCGACACCGTCCACGCCGAGACCAGCACCAGCGGGGCGTGGTGCAGCTGGGCGGCCTCCGCCGCCCAGCGCACGGCCCGGTCTGATGCCGGCGATCCGTCGACGCCCACCACGATGCTGGGGTTAGCTGCCACCACTACCTCCTGTCCGCGCTGCACCGGTCGGTGACCGGCTCAGCTCACTCCTCGCTGCCGACCATCTGCTCGATGATGTCGGAGGCCTCGCGCAGGACGCGGCGCTGCGCCCCGGTCAGCTCGGACAGCCGGCTGTCCAGCCAGGCCTCCCGCGCGTTGATCTCCGCCTGCAGGTACTCCACACCGGGCTCGAGCACGCTGACGATCACCTGTCGGCCGTCGGTGGGGTGGGGCTTGCGCCCGATGAAGCTGAGGTCTTCCAGCACCGAGATGATCCGGGTCATCGACGGCGGCTGCACCCGCTCCTTGGCGGCCAGCGCGCCAGGAGTCATGGGTCCGTACACGTGCAAGGTGGACAACGCGGAGATGTGGGTGAGGCTGACCCGAGAGTCGGTGCGCTGGGCGCGGAGCCTCCGGTTGAGGCGCAGCACGGACAACCGGAGATCGCTGGCGAGCTGGCTGTCGCGCTCCTCGGTCATGGGCACACAGTAGCGGTGATCACACCGGGGAGGCTGTGGTTACATGCACCGGTGCCCCACCACCCACCCGCCGCTCCCCCGCTGCCCCGACGGCTGGCCGACCCCCGGCCGGTGATCGCCGTGGGCACCGCCGCCTGGGTGGTGGCCCTGGTCGTGGTGGTCGTCCGTGCCGCCACCGGACACACCAACAGCATGGTCATCGCCACCTGCGCGGTGGGCGCCGCGCTGGGCGTGCTGGGCTACGGCGTCTTCTACTGGCAGCGCCGGGCGGTGCGCAGCGGCAGCCGCGGCAGCCAGCAAGGGCTGTCCTAGGGGCGGGTGCCGCTCGCGGCGGCGCCGATCACCGCTGCACTGGGCCTGCTCGTCCGCACCCAGCCCGCCACCAGCAGGCAGAGCGTGGCCCAGGCCGCGCCGATGAGCCACCCGCCCAGCACGTCCGTCGTCCAGTGCACGGCAAGGTACAGCCGGGACGCCCCGATGATCCCCAGGTAGACCGCCGCGCCGGTCCCGGCCACGGTGCGCAGCAGCACGGAGCGGGTGCAGGTGAACACCAGCACCACCACCAGGTAGGCCGCCACCATGGAGCCCAGCGCGTGCCCGGACGGGAACGACAGCGAGTGCAGCACGTTCAGCCGGGTGTCCAGCGGCGGGCGCTGCCGGTCGAACAACCGCTTGAGTCCCACCACCAGCACCACCGCACCCAAGCCGGTGACCACGGCCTGCCCGGCCAGCACCCACCAGCGCCGCAGCGCCGCGAACCCCGCCACCGCGGTCACCACCACCGTGGCCGCGATGGTGCCCCCGAGCTTGGTGACGGTGTCGAAGAAGGTGGTGGCGCCGGGGCTGCGGTGGTCCAGGGCGAAGCGCAGCACGGGGCTGTCGACGTCGCTGAGCCCGCTGCCGGTGAGCACGCTGAGGACCACCACCGCCGCCGCACCGAGCAGGGCCAGCAGGACCGCGACGCGCACGTCCAGGCGGCTCATCGGGAGTGCAGCAGCGCGTGCACCACGCCGCTGTCCTGGGCGTGCAGCACCTCCGCGTCGTCCACCCACCAGTCCACCCGGTGCGTCTGCTCCCCCACCTGCACGCGCAGCTGCTCGTGCAGCACCACCACTCCGTCGGGCACCGGGACTGCCAGGGCGGCGCAGGCCAGGACGGCCGGGGCCAGGCTCGCCCACGGGCGGGGCTGGCCGGCGGAGCGCACGTGGCCGGCGTGGCGCTCGGAGGCCAGCGGCAGGTCCAGGACGTCGGCCAGGTCCGCGGCGAGCTCGCCGGTCGGCCCCAGGACCACGGTGTCCGCCGGGCACACCTGCACCAGCCAGGGCTGGTCGAGCACCGCGGCCCCGGCACCGTCGACCACCGTGCCGCTGAGCGCGCGCACCCGCTCCGGCGGGTCCAGCTCGTCCAGCTCCACCGCCCCCGTGCGCACTGCCGTGGCCAGGGCCGAGTGGGCACCGGCCACCACCGCCACGCTGGGCTGCCGCGAGGAGTCGGCCAGGCGCCGCAGCAGCAGCGCGGCCAGCTCGGTGGAGGTGACCTCGGCGCCGGCCAGCACCGCCGCGGGCAGCGCCGGCAGCGGTGCGGGGTCCAGCAGACCAGCGAAGGTCGCGTCGTCGTGGTGGCGCCAGCACTCCAGCGGCACCCCGTCGAGCTCGGCGTGCCGGCGCAGCCACCAGGCGGTGTAGCCGCCGGGCTGGCGCAGCGCGGCCAGCGTCTCCGGCTCGGCGCACAGCAGGGTGAGCGCCTGCTCCCACCGTGCGGGGTCCACCAGGTCGAGGTCGCGCACGGCGAGCACGGTGGCCGGCTCGGGGTCGCAGCCGGCCCACCAGCGCTGCTCGTCGTCCAGGTCGTGGTCGGGCCCGGCGGGGTCGTCGTCGGCGAGGACGGCGAAGCCGTGACCCACGCCCACTGCCTGCAGCAGCCGGGGCCCGTGCTCGTCGACCACCCGCTGGGCGACCGTGGTGAACGGCGCATCGGCGGCCAGCACCGCTGCCAGCGGTGCGTCGGGCAGCAGCAGCTCGTCGGCCGGGCGCAGCTCACCGTCGACGTCGGGCAGCAGCAGCTCACCGAGCCAGCGGTGCTCCCCCGGGCTCACCCCGGCGGCGTCCACCAGGCCCAGCACCGCGGTGGCCAGCTCGGCGGCGGCCAGCGGGTCGTCCGGGTCGGCCTCGCGGACCACCTCCTGCAGCAGCTCGTCGGCCAGCAGCTCGCCGGGTCCGGCGGGCACGGCGCCGAGGCGGCGCAGCAGCTGGTGCGCCGCGTCGGGGTGCACCACCCGAATGCCGGGCACCGCCAGCGGCACCTCGGCCAGGATGGTGCTGCGCGGGCCCAGCACGGTGCGGCCGTCCACCAGCGGGACCGGCAGGCCGGCCAGCTCGTCGGCGGCGCGCTGGTCGAGCACCAGCGGCTCCAGGGCGGCGTAGAGACGGTGCCACCACCCTGGCTCGCGGTGCACTGTGGACAGCTCCTCGGCCAGCGTCGCCAGCCCGGTGCGCGGCACCCCGAGGGCGACCAGCGCCGGGGCGTGCACGGCGGCGGACAGCTCGGCGTCGAGCAGCCCGGGCAGCACGTCGGCCAGCAGCGCGGTCAGCTCCGGGCCGGCCACGTCGAGCACCTGGGCGGCCCGGGGTGCCACCAGCCGGCGGGGACTCTCCTGCGCCGCGCCGTCCGGCCCAGCGTCCTCGGCCTGCGCGGCAGGCAGCCACGCGGCGTCGCGCAGCGCGGCCACGACCTCCTCGCGCAGCTGGGCGTCCACCGCGCTGCGGGGGAAGCCCGGCAGCGGCACCAGCCGGGTGCGCTGCTCCGGCGGCACCGCGGCCACCAGCCGCGGGTAGGTGCCGGCCACCGGGCCCAGCGAGGTGCCGGGCAGCACCCGTCGCCGGTCCGGCTGCAGCGGCACGTCGGTGATGAGCATCGCGGGCAGCGACAGCTCCTCGTCGGTGGCGGTGGGGGCGTGCAGCACGTCGTCGCCCAGCGCGACCACCGCACCGTCCGCGCCCAGCCGGGCCAGCCACCGCACGGGGGTCACGGCACCGTCAGCAGGAGCGGCAGCATCGACGCACCACCAGCGCTGCGAGCCGACGGTCAGCTCGCGCAGCCCGGGGCCGAGCTCGCGCTCGGTGCGGTGCACCACCTCACCGTCCACCGAGATGCGCTGCAGCGCGGGCAGCGCCAGGAGCAGCTGCGGGGCCTGCAGCAGGAAGTCGGTGAGCAGGGCGGCGCCGTCCACGCCCTCGCGCAGCGGCAGCACCACCTCGGTGGCGGCGCCGGCGGGCGGCTGCTCGGCCACCGGCCAGGCCAGGCGCAGCACCGGCACCTCGGTGAGCCCCAGCTCGGCACGGGTGCGGGCAGCCGAGAACGCCACCGAGCCGGTGGTGGAGAGCAGCCGCGGCTCCTCGCTGACGGCGAGCACCGCGGTGAAGCCGACGCCGTAGCGTCCCACCCCGCTGGTCTTGCCCGAGGCCCGCAGGGCCGCCAGCGCCTGCACGCCGGAGAGCTCCAGCGGCTGTCCGGTGTTGGCCACCCGCAGCTCGCCATCGACGAGGCGGACGGTCAGCTCACCGGGCACCCCGGCCCGCGCCGCCGCGTCGGCGGCGTTCTGCGCCAGCTCGGTGAGCACCCGGTCGCGGTACCCCCCGCGCACCAGGTCGGCCTCGGTGGCCGTGTCCTCGCGCAGCCGGGTGGGTGAGCGCCGCCAGGCCTGCAGCACCGCGGCCCGCAGCTCAGCCAGACCGAACGGGTCGTCGGCCGACACTGCTGGTTCCGGAGTGCTCCGGGGGCTCACTCGCCCCGCGACGCCGAGTCAGGCTCCGGCGTCGGGGTGATCTCCTCGGACGGCTGGGCAACCCCGGCCTCGGGTGCTGCGGCGTCCGGCACTGGGCTGTCCGACACTGGGCTGTCCGGCACTGGGCTGTCACCGGCGGGGCGGGTGGGCACGTCCACCAGCTCCAGGGCGGAGTCGTCGTAGACCACCTCCGAGACCGGGGTGGGCGAGAGGTCGACCACCACGGTGTCGGAGTGCGCGCCACAGCCGAACTCCGCGTGCACCACCTGGCCGTCGGCGGACATCTCGTTGCCGCACACCCCGAACGCTGCCCCCAGCGAGCCGGCGACGGGAAGGTAGTAGCCACAGGTGCCGCAGTGCAGCGGGACCACGGCGGCGCCGGGACCGTGCGGGCCGTCGTACCAGCGCTCCGCCGCGTCCAGCCGGCCCTCCAGGCTCATCACCTGGCGGCGGCCGAGCCCCACCTCGGTGGCCAGCGCCTCCACCGCGGGGTCGTCGCTGTAGAGGTAGCCCGGCACCAGGCGCGGGTCGTTCTCCGGCGGGGGCAGCAGGTCGCCGCTGCCCAGGTCACCGGCCTGGATGCGCTCCTCCCACGGCAGCCACTCCGGGGAGACCAGGGCGTCCGGGCCGGGCAGCAGCACGATCTCGCTGATGGTGACGTGGTCGGAGTCCGGCGCGGCGGCCACCACCACGGCCCACTCCCAGCCGCGGTAGCCCTTCAGCTCGGCGGCGAAGCGGTGGGTGGCGGCGCAGCCCTCGCTGTCCGGCTCGGCGTGCACCCCCAGGTGCGCACCGACCTCGCCCTCGTCGAGCTCCACGGCTGCGGCCCTGGCCAGCTCGACGGCCGCGGCGAGCACGGCACGCACCGGCTGCTCGTCGGCCGCCTGCGGCGACGCGTGCTGCTGGTCGACGGAGCTCGGGTCAGGGATGGTGCTGGTGCTGCTCACACCCCAATTGTGCCGCATCGTCTCAACCTCCTCCGCACGACCGATCCCGGACCGGCATGATGAGGCGATGTCCAGCTCGCTGCGCACCGTCGTGGCCGTGTGCTGCCTGCTGCTCACGGTGGCCGGGTGCGCCGGCCCAGCACCCGACCAGCTCGCTGCCGGCGGCGCGGGGCCGGCCCCCGAGCAGCTGCGCGTCGAGGTGCTCAGCACCCGGGCGCACGACCCGTCGGCGTTCACCCAGGGCCTGGAGGTGGCGGGCGGCCAGCTCTACGAGGGGACCGGGCTCACCGGCCGCTCCCGGGTGACCCGCAGCGACCTGGCCACCGGCACCGAGCTGGCCTCCGCCGCCCTGCCGGCCGACCTGTTCGGCGAGGGCCTCACCGTGGTGGGCGACACCGTCTGGCAGCTGACCTGGCAGGACGGGGTGGCCCTGCGCCGGGACGCCACGACGCTGGCCGAGACGGGCCGGGCCAGCTACACCGGGGAAGGCTGGGGCCTGTGCCACCAGGACGGCCACCCGGACGGCGTGCTGGTGATGAGCGACGGCACCGACACGCTCACCTTCCGCGACCCCACCACCTTCGCCCCCACCGGGTCGGTGTCGGTGCGGCTGCAGGGGGCCCCGCTCACCCAGCTCAACGAGCTGGAGTGCGTGGCCGGCGCCGTGTGGGCCAACGTCTGGCAGACCGACCGGATCGTGCGGATCGATCCCGCGACCGGCACGGTGACCGCCGTGGTGGACGCCGCGGGGCTGCTCGACCGCTCCCAGGCACCCGGCGCCGACGTGCTGAACGGCATCGCCGCTGTGGGAGATCGCTTCCTGATCACCGGAAAGCTGTGGCCCACGACGTACGAAGTCCGTTTCGTCCCAGTTGCCGACGCGCCCTGAGCGGCGCACCCCCCTGGGCTCGCGCCAGGCGTCCGCCGTTGCGGCAGAATCAACCTCGTGACTGCTCATGGTGATGACACTGCCTCTCGTGGTGGCGCACAGGCACGGCGTGGCTGGAGCGCCGGCCGCAAGCAGTCCGCTGCCGGCGGCACCGAGCCGGCCGACGCCACCGTGCCCCTGAACCCGCGCCGGCGCGCCCGGATGGGCATCCGCCGCCCACAGGCCCGCCCCGACCGCACCCCACAGCCGGAACCCACACCGCAGCCGGAACCCACCGCGGGCGTGGCGCCCCTCTTCCCGGCACCTGCCCACCCCGCGCCGGGGAACCTGGCGCCCACCGAGGTGACGCCGCACGGCGTGGCGACGGAGCTGCCCGCCCCGACCGGCTACCGCCCGCCGGCACCGCTGCCCGAGCACCACCCCGGCCACGGGCACGGAGGCGACGGGCACAACGGGCACGACGAGCCGCCCACGGAGCGCTACCCCCTGCAGGCCCCGCCGACCCCGCGGCTGGCGCCGGAGGACGTCGCCACCCGCGAGCTCGAGAGCCCGGTCGGCCGCGCCACCACCCGCCAGGCGCCACGCAAGCTCACCGTCACCCGGGTGGCGGCCATGCGCAGCAAGCAGCTCACCCGCGACGGCATCCGGCAGTTCCACCGCGCCGCCAGCGCCGACGGCGCGGACAAGTCCGGGCTCACCTCGCTGACCTACGCCTCCATGGCCAACTACGCCTCGGACGCGGCGATCGCCGTCGCGCTGGCCAACACCCTGTTCTTCGCCGCCGCCACCGGGGAGAGCAAGGGCAAGGTGGCGCTGTACCTGCTCATCACGGTGGCCCCGTTCGCGGTGATCGCACCGCTGATCGGCCCGGCGCTGGACCGCATCCAGCGGGGCCGACGGCTGGCGCTGGCCGGCTCGTTCGTCGGCCGCGCCGTGCTCGCGGTGATCATGGCGCTGAACTTCAACAGCTGGCAGCTCTACCCCGCGGCGCTGGGCGTGCTGGTGTTCAGCAAGTCCTTCGGGGTGCTCAAGTCCTCCGTCATGCCCAGGGTGCTGCCACCCGGCATCAGCCTGGTCAAGAGCAACTCGCGGCTCACCGTGTTCGGCCTGGTCGGCACCATCGTGGTGGGCGGCATCGCCGGGGCCTGGGCCAGCGTGTTCGGCTCGGGCGGAGCCCTGTGGTTCAGCGCCGCGGTCATGCTCGTCGGCGCCTGGCTGTGCATGCGGATACCCAAGTGGGTGGAGGTCACCGAGGGCGAGGTGCGCACCTCGCTCGTCTACACCCACGCCGACGAGCGCGCGGAACGCTCGCCCAAGCGCCAGGGCAAGGCGGCCAAGCAGCCGCTGAGCAGCCTGGTGCTGGCCAGCCTGTGGGGCACCGGCAGCACCAGGGTGCTCACCGGGTTCATCACCCTGTACATCGCCTTCGTGGCCAAGGCCACCGCCGAGGGCGGGCTGATGTACGCGACCACCCTGGGCGCGGTGGGCGCCGGCGCCGGGCTGGGCAACTTCCTCGGCAACGCCATCGGGGCACGGATGACGCTGGGCAAGCCGGACGTGGTGATCATCTGGTGCGCGTCGGCGACGCTGGCCATGTGCGTGGTGGCCGCGCTGCTCCCCGGCCTGCCCACCGCCGCGCTGGCCACCCTGGTGGGGGCGACGGGCAGCGCGCTGGCCAAGGTGTCCCTGGACGCCACCATGCAGCGCGACCTGCCCGAGGAGGCCCGCGCGTCGGCGTTCGGCCGCTCGGAGACCGTGCTGCAGCTGTCCTGGGTGCTCGGCGGCGCGCTCGGCGTGCTGCTGCCGCCCAACTACTGGGTGGGCTTCACCGTCATCTCCGTGCTGCTGGCGCTGGGCACCACGCAGGCAGCCCTCACCCGCAACGGCCGCACCCTGCTGCCGGGACTCGGTGGCGACCGTCCCAGCCGCACCCCGACTGCTGCATCGGTGGCCTGAGCGCTCCCCTATCCTCAAGCGGTGCTGACACGCAACGGACGGCTGGTCGCGGCAGGGCTAGGAGTGCTGGCGGTGGTGGCCGCAGGCTGCTCGTCGGACCCGCACCTGCCCGAGATCACCTTCTTCGCCGACGGCGACACGGTGGCCACCGGCCCCACCACCTACTGCTCGCTGGACTTCACCGAGTGCCGCACCGGCAGCACCGCCGAGCTCCCGGTGCGGGTGGGCTCCCCGCTGCAGGTGTCGCTGCCCACCGACATCGGTGACGCGCCCTGGCGGCTGCTGACCACCTACCGCACGCCGGCCGGTGCGGACGAGATCACCCAGCAGTACTTCCGGCCCGGCGAGCGCCTGGCCGTGACGGTGACCCCGCCCGACCCGTCGGCCCAGCTGACCGGCGTGGAGGTCCAGCTGCCGTCCGGGGCCACTGACGCGGACGGCAACCCGATCGCCCGCGCGACGTGGTCGGTGCGGACCGACCCCACGCCGGTCTCGGCGAGCTAGCTGTCCAGCTCGCGCGCCACCGCCCGGACCACCTCGGAGATGCGGTGCGCCGTCTTGCGGTCGGGGTAGCGCCCCTTGCGCAGGCTGGGCTGCACGGTGGCCTCGAGCATCGTGATCATGTCCTCGACCATCCCGTGCAGCTCGTCCGGCGTGTGCCGCTTCGCCGAGGCTGCCGGGGCCTGCTGCTTGATCGACGGCGTGGGCTCGACGATCTTCAGGCTGAGCGCCTGGGGTCCGCGCCGACCCGAGGCCATGCCGAACTCCACCTTCTGGCCTGCCTTCAGCGACTCGACGCCCTCGGGCAGCGCGGACGAGCGGACGTAGACGTCCTCGCCCTGCTCCTGGGAGAGAAAGCCGAAGCCCTTCTCCGCGTCGTACCACTTCACCTTGCCGGTTGGCACCCTGCTCACCTGTCCATCATTCGGTCGCAACTCCTGGGTCGCACCTCTAGCACGACGAACGCGCCCCTTGTCCGACTAGGGCGCGTTCGGTCCAGGATACCGGCCCAGGCCCGCGGCGGCACCACCATCAACCGGTCGCGCTACCGTGGGCGCGTGTCTCCCACCCCCGCCGGCACCACCCACGGCCGCTCCCGCCTGTTCACCACCGGCCTCGTCCTGTTCGCGCTGGGGGTGCTGGGCGTCCTCGCCATCTTCCTGAGCCGGCCGGTCGCCGACGTCGACCCGCCGCTGGCGCTGTACCTGATCGGCATGCTGGTGCCGGTGGGCCTGTTCCTCTCCGTGTTCTCCGCCTTCCGCGAGGGCCGCCGCACCCGCTGAGGCTCGCCCTCACGAGCCGGCGCGCCCCAGCAGCGCGGCGGACTGCTCGCGCATCTCGACCTTGCGCACCTTGCCGGTGACGGTCATCGGGAACTCCTCCACCACGTGCACGTAGCGGGGGATCTTGTAGTGGGCCAGGTGTCCGCTGCAGAACTCCCGCACGCTCTCCGCGGTGAGCTCGGGTGCGCCGGTGCGCAGCTGCACCCACACCATCAGCTCCTCGCCGTAGCGCTCGTCGGGCACGCCGATCACCTGGGCGTCGCGGATGTCGGGGTGGGTGTGCAGGAACTCCTCCACCTCGCGCGGGTACACGTTCTCCCCGCCGCGGATCACCATGTCCTTGATGCGGCCGGTGATCTGCAGGTAGCCGTCGTCGTCCATCACCGCCAGGTCGCCGGTGTGCATCCAGCCCTGCTCGTCCACCGCCTCGGCCGTGCGAGCCGGGTCGTCCCAGTAGCCGAGCATCACGCTGTAGCCGCGGGTGCACAGCTCGCCGGTCTCTCCGCGGGGCAGCACGTCGCCGGTGGCGGGGTCGACCACCTGCACCTGCAGGTGCGGGCCCACCCGCCCCACCGTCTGCACCCGCCGCTGCAGGGAGTCGTCGGAGCGGGTCTGGGTGGACACCGGGGAGGTCTCGGTCATGCCGTAGCAGATGGACACCTCGGCCATGTGCATCCGATCGATCACCTGGCGCATCACCTCGGCCGGGCAGGGCGAGCCGGCCATGATGCCGGTGCGCAGCGAGGACAGGTCGTGCGCGGCGAAGTCGGGCAGGGCCAGCTCGGCGATGAACATCGTCGGCACCCCGTAGAGGCTGGTGCACCGCTCCGCGGCCACCGCGGCGAGGGTCGCGGCGGGGTCGAAGCCCTCCGCGGGGATCACCATCGCCGCCCCGTGGCTGGTGCAGGCCAGGTTGCCCATCACCATCCCGAAGCAGTGGTAGAAGGGCACCGGGATGCAGACCCGGTCCCGCTCGCTGTAGTGGCAGAGCTCGCCCACCAGGTAGCCGTTGTTGAGGATGTTGCGGTGGCTGAGCGTGGCGCCCTTGGGGAAGCCGGTGGTGCCGGAGGTGTACTGGATGTTGATCGGGTCGTCCGGGTGCAGTCCCACCGCCACCGCTGCCACGGCCGCGTCGTCCCGGCCGCCTGCGGCGAGCGCGTCCCACGCGGGGGTGTCCAGCAGCACCACCTGCTCCAGCGCCACGCACCGTGGGGCCACCTCAGCGAGCATGGCGGCGTAGTCGGCGGCGCGGAAGCGCGGTGCGGCCACCACCAGGCGGATGCCGGCCTGGTCGAGGACGTACTCCAGCTCGTGCACCCGGTAGGCGGGGTTGACGTTGACCAGGATCGCGCCGACCTCGGCGGCGGCGTACTGGACGAGCGTCCACTCCGGACGGTTGGGCGACCAGATGCCGACTCGGTCGCCCACCGCGACGCCGGCCCGCAGCATCCCGGCGGCCAGCTCCAGCACCGCCGCGTGCAGCTCGTCGTAGCTCCACCGTCGGCCGGTGGGCACGTCCACCAGGGCGTCCCTGCTGCCGTGCCTGCGCACGGTGTCGGCGAGGTTGGCGCCGATGGTCGTGCTCAGCAGCGCCGGCGTGTCGGGTCCGCGCGCGAACGACGGCGCACCCGTTCCTGCTGGCTGCGCGACCCCTGGACCTGACCCCTGCTGCCGTTCCACCGGCATCCCCCTGCCCGCTGCACCCCTGCCGCCGCGCCGCGGCTGGCGGCGCCTGGTGCCATCGTGCCCGAACAGGCGGCTGCCGGGGAGACGCAGAACGCCCCGGCCGTGTGGCCGGGGCGTTCTCGTGGTTGCTGGTGGTTCTGGGTCAGTCGTCCCAGGGACCGAGATCTGATTCAGGCACTGTTGTTCCTCTCGAGCTGGCCGTCTCGACACACTTGTGGAGACGGTCTGTGACTTTCCTACTGCTTGGGGATGTCCCGCGGAGCAAGAACCGGGCGCGTGACGCGCTCTCGGGCAGCCGCTAGGTGGGCTGCTGCACCAACCGTACAGCACGGTGCGGCAAAGGGGAAGAAGGAGGGAAGAACGGACATCCGCCTACTCTGGTGGCATGAGGCTGCTGCTCAACATCATCTGGCTCGTGTTCGGTGGGATCTGGCTGGCCCTGGGCTACGTCCTGGCGGGAGCGATCTGCTGCGTGCTCATCGTGACCATCCCGTTCGGCATCGCCTCGTTCCGCATCGCCGGCTACGCGCTGTGGCCCTTCGGCAGTGACGTGGTGCGCAAGCCGACCGCGGGCGTCGGCTCGGCCGTCGGCAACGTCATCTGGTTCGTCTTCGCCGGTTGGTGGCTCGCCATCGGGCACGTGCTCAGCGCCATCGCGATGGCGCTCACCATCATCGGCATCCCGCTGGCCGTGGCCAACCTGAAGATGATCCCGATCTCGCTGACCCCGCTCGGCAAGGACATCGTGGCGGCGCCACGCAGGTGAGCACAGTGGCGGCGCCACGCCGATAGACACAGTGGCAGCGCAGGTGAGCCCCGCTCAGCCGAAGGGGCGGGCGGTGTGGCCGACCAGGTCCGCCACGGAGTCCAGCACCAGCGTGGGCCGGTAGGGGAAGCGCTCCACGCTGGCGACGGTGGAGATCCCGGTCATCACCAGGATGGTCTGCAGCCCCGCCTCCAGGCCGGAGACGATGTCGGTGTCCATCCGGTCGCCGATCATCAGGGTGTTCGCCGAGTGCGCGCCCAGCCTGCGCAACCCGCTGCGCATCATCAGCGGGTTGGGCTTGCCGACGTAGTACGGCTCGTGGCCGGTGGCACGGGTGATCAGCGCCGCCACCGCTCCGGTGGCGGGCAGCGAGCCCTCCCGCGAGGGGCCGGTGGCGTCGGGGTTGGTGGCGATGAACCGGGCGCCACGCTCCACCAGCCGGATGGCGGTGGTGATGGCCTCGAAGGAGTAGGTACGGGTCTCGCCCAGCACCACGTAGTCGGGGTCGCGGTCGGTGAGGACGTAGCCGACGTCGTGCAGCGCGGTGGTCAGGCCGGACTCCCCCACCACGTAGGCGCTGCCCCCGGGACGCTGGGAGTCCAGGAACGTCGCGGTGGCCAGAGCCGAGGTCCAGATCGACTCCTCGGGCACGTCCAGGCCGGTGACCAGCAGCCGGGCGCGCAGGTCACGCGGGGTGCGGATGGAGTTGTTGGTGAGCACCAGGAACGGGTTGCCGGCGGCCTGCAGCTCGGAGAGGAACACGTCGGCGCCGGGGACGATGGTGTCCTCGTGCACCAGCACGCCGTCCATGTCCATCAGGTAGGTCCAGGCGGCGGCGGCGTCCTTGCTGGCCTCGGGGTCGCTGGCGCTCGGGTCGGTGCTCACCGTCCCAGTCTGACCCACCACGACCATTCCTGGGCAGATCAGCGCAGGTGCACCCGGACCTCGGCTGCCTTGACCACGAAGTACGCGCGGTGCCCGGGCACCAGGTCCAGCTCGGCCACCGATGCCGTGGTGACGTCGGCCAGCAGCACCTCGCCGCCGTCCTGCACCGCACGCACCCGCACCAGCTGACCCCGTGGCTCCACCGCCGTCACGCGCACCGGGACGGCGTTGCGCGGGCTGCCACCGGGTGGCTGCACGTGCACGGCCACGGCCAGCGGGTCGAACACGGCCACCGCGGCCTGCCCCGGGCGGCAGTCCTCGTCCAGCACACCGGCCAGGGCGGTGCCGCTGGCGGTGCGCAGCCCGCGCTCGGTCACGGTGCCCAGCAGCAGGTTCAGCCCGGCGATGCGGGCCGCGAAGGAGCTGCGGGGACGGCTGAGCACCTGTGCCGCCGGACCGGCCTCCACCACCTGACCGCCCTCGACCACCACCACCCGGTCGGCGAGCACCAGGGCGTCGAGCACGTCGTGGGTGACCAGCAGCGCGCTGCGTCCGCCCTCCTCGCGCAGCACCCGGCGCAGCACCGAGCGCATGGCCGGGGCCGCGCCCACGTCCAGCGCCGCCATCGGCTCGTCCAGCAGCAGCAGCGCGGGCTCAGCCGCCAGCGCCCGGGCCACCGCCACCCGCTGCGCCTGCCCACCCGACAGCGCCGCCGGCCGACGCCCCGCCAGCTCGGTGGCCCCGACCTCCGCCAACCAGCGCGCCGCGACGGTGGCGGCCGCGCGGCGTCCCTGCCCGGCGCTGCGGGGACCGAACGCGACGTTGTCGGCCACGCTCAGGTGCGGGAACAGCAGCGGGTCCTGGGCCAGCAGCGCGACCCCGCGCCGGTGCGGTGGCACCCGGGTCCCCGTGCCGGTGTCCAGCAGCACCCGCCCGTCCAGGCTCACCCTCCCCTCGTCAGGGTGCAGCAGCCCGGCCACCACCGACAGCAGGGTGGACTTGCCTGCGCCGTTGGGCCCGAGCACCGCCACCACCTCACCGGCGCCCACCTCCAGCTCGAGCTCCACGCCGCGCGCGGCGACCTGTGCACGCACCGCCAGCGCACCGGTGCGCACCGGCCCGCCGGTCACAGCGCACCCGAGCCGGCCCGGCCGCGCGCGGCCACCACCACCAGGACGGCGACCACCACCAGCACCAGCGACAGCGCGACGGCGGCGTCGGCGTCGGTCTCGCGCTGCAGGTAGATCTCCAGCGGCAGGGTGCGGGTGACGCCCTCCAGGCTGCCGGCGAAGGTGAGGGTGGCCCCGAACTCGCCGAGCGCGCGGGCGAAGGAGAGCACCGCACCGGAGACCAGCCCGGGCAGCACCAGCGGCAGCGTCACCCGGCGCAGCACCGTCGCCGGACGCGCGCCCAGGGTGGCCGCCGCCGCCTCGTAGCGCTGCCCCGCGGTGCGCAGGGTTCCCTCCAGGCTGAGGACCAGGAACGGCAGCGCCACGAACGTCTGAGCCAGCACCACCGCGGTGGTGGAGAAGGCGATGTGCAGGCCCAGCGCGTCCAGGTGCTGCCCGAGCAGGCCCCTGCGCCCGAAGGTGTACAGCAGCGCGATGCCGCCGACCACCGGGGGCAGCACCAGCGGCAGCAGCACCAGCGCCCGCAGCACCCGCAGGCCCGGCAGCTGCACGCGAGCGAGCACCAGGGCCATTGGCACGCCCAGCAGCACGCAGAGCACGGTGGCGGCGGCGGAGGTGCGCAGGCTCAGCCCCAGCGCGGCCAGCGCCGACGGCGAGGTGACCAGGGACGGCAGCTCGCTCCAGCGCACCGTGGCGACCATGCTCACCAGTGGCAGCAGCACGAACAGCGCGCCGATCACCGCGGGGACGAAGACCCAGCGCGGCACGCCCGAGAAGGTCCGCCCCGGACGGAGGACGTTCACGGCGCGGCGAGGCCGGCCTGGGCCAGCACGGTCCGGCCCTGCTCGCTGGTGAGCAGGGTGAGGAAGTCCTCGGCCAGCGCGGGGTCCTTGGCGCCGGTGAGGACGGCCGCGGGGTAGCGGTTGACCGCCGCGCTGCTCTCGGCGAAGTCGACCCCGCTGACGCGGTCTCCCGAGGTGGTGACGTCGCTGCGGTAGACCAGCCCGGCGTCGGCCTCCCCCACCACCACCTTGTTCAGCACGTCGGTCACGGACGACTCCTCGCTCACCGGGGCGAGGCGCACGCCCGCGGCGCCGGCGGCCTTCGTGGCGGCGGTCCCGCACGGAACCTGCACGGCGCAGAGCACCACGGCGGTGCCCGGGCGAGCCAGGTCGGCCAGCCCGGTGACTCCGCGCGGGTTGCCCGGGGCGACGGCGATCTGCAGCGAGTTGGTGGCGAAGGTGGTGGGCGCGCCCGTCACCAGCCCGGCGTCGACCACTCGCTGCATCGTCGTCTCGTCGGCCGAGGCGAACACGTCGGCGGGCGCCCCCTGGTCGATCTGGGTGGCCAGCGCGGAGGAGCCGGCGAAGCTGTAGCTGACCCGGGTGCCGGGGTGGGCCTGCTCGAAGGCGGCGGCCAGCTGGGTGAAGGCCGGCTGCAGGGAGGCCGCGGCGAAGACGGTGAGCGTGCCCGGACCGTCGGCGCCGGTGCTGCACCCGGTGGCAGCGGAGACCGCCAGCACCGCCAGCCCGGCGGGCACCGCGTGGCGCAGACCCCGCCGCCGGCGCACCGTCACTGCTGCCCCTCGGGGGTCTCCACGATCACCGTCGTCGCCTTGACCACCGCGACGGCCACCCGGCCGGGCTCCAGGCCGAGCTCGCGCACCGCCTCGCTGCTCATCAGCGAGACCACGCGGTGCGGCCCACACTGCATCTCCACCTGAGCCATCACCTCGTCGGCCACCACCCGGGTCACCAGCCCGACGAAGCGGTTGCGCGCCGACCTCCCCACCCCGGACGGATCAGTGGTGGTGGTGGCGTGCGCGGTGGCGTGGGCGGCCAGCTCCGCCCCATCGACGACCATGCGTCCGGCGGTGTCGCGCTGCGCGCTGAGCGCCCCGGAGTCCACCCAGCGACGCACGGTGTCGTCACTGACGGCGAGCACTGCCGCC
The DNA here is from genome assembly GCF_058133575.1 of Rhodococcus sp. Z13_19A. NCBI lineage: Bacteria > Bacillati > Actinomycetota > Actinomycetes > Mycobacteriales > Nocardiaceae > Rhodococcus > Rhodococcus sp. Z13_19A. Next base: position 141,108 of record NZ_JBYUNN010000002.1, on the reverse strand, counting down.
GCTTCACTAATCCTCAGCTGCGGCATGAATCGCACGCTATACCCGCACGTGCGGAACAGCCATCCATGGCAGCCCCTGCGCGGGCCCCTTTGTCCTTCTGCTGCCCCTCGTCGGCCTCGATAGGCTGGCCGCATGACCGTTGTCTCACTTGGCCTGCCCGTGCCGGGCCGCGGTGGCGTCACCCCGCCACGCGACCCGGCGCGCCCGCAGACCTCGGCCCTGCTGGACTCCCACGGCCGGGTCGCCACGGACCTGCGGATCTCGCTCACCGACCGCTGCAACCTGCGGTGCACCTACTGCATGCCGGCCGAGGGCCTGGACTGGCTGCCCACCTCCGAGCTGCTCACCCGCGCGGAGCTGGCCCGGCTGATCCGCATCGCGGTCACCGACCTGGGCGTGCGCGAGCTGCGCTTCACCGGCGGCGAGCCGCTGCTGCGCGGCGACCTCGCCGGGATCATCGCCGACGCCGCCGCGCTGCGTCCGCGGCCGGAGATCTCGCTGACCACCAACGGGCTCGGCCTGGTCCGCAAGGCCAAGGCCCTGCGCGCCGCGGGCCTGGACCGGGTGAACGTCTCGCTGGACACCGTCCGCCCCGCGCTGTTCCACCAGATCACCCGCCGCGACCGGCTGGCCGACGTCCTCGCCGGGATGCGGGCCGCGGCCGACGCCGGGCTGACGCCGGTGAAGGTGAACGCGGTGCTGATGCGGGGCATCAACGACGACCACGCGCCCGAGCTGCTGCAGTTCTGCCTGGAGCACGGCTACGAGCTGCGGATCATCGAGCAGATGCCGCTGGACGCCCAGCACGGCTGGGAGCGCAGCGAGATGGTCACCGCCGAGGAGATCCTGGCCTCGCTGCGCACCGCCTACGCGCTCACTCCCGACAGCGAGGCGCGCGGAGCCGCGCCCGCCGAGCGCTGGCTGGTCGACGGCGGACCCGCGACGGTCGGCGTCATCGCCTCGGTCACCCGCCCCTTCTGCGGTGACTGCGACCGCACCCGGCTCACCGCCGACGGCCAGGTCCGCAGCTGCCTGTTCTCCACCGGCGAGACCGACCTGCGCGACCTGCTGCGCTCCGACGCCGGTGACGACGCGATCGCGCAGCGCTGGCAGGACGCCATGTGGGCCAAGCTGCCGGGTCACGGGATCAACGACCCCGGCTTCCTGCAGCCCACCCGCCCGATGAGCGCGATCGGGGGCTGACTCGTGAGCACCTCCCCGGAGAGCACCAGCCCGACGACCAGCGCACCCGCCATCGAGCTGGAGGTGCGCTACTTCGCCGCGGCGCGGGCCGCGGCGGGCACCCCCACCGAGATCGTGAGCGCGCCGGCCGGCACCACGCTCAGCACGCTGCTGGCCGTCCTCGCGGAGCGACACCCGCCCCTGGTCGAGGTGCTCAAGCGTTGCTCGTTCCTGCTCGACGAGGTCGCCGTCCGCGACCGCGAGCGGCCGCTGCCCCCCGGCGGCACCGTCGACGTGCTGCCACCTTTCGCGGGCGGATAACAGTCAGATAAACGTCTGGCCAACGTGATCTCGGTCACATCACGGCGGGATAACGAGTCCGCAACGAACAGACGCGTCAGTGCTCTGACCTGGGGTTATGCCGGGATCGTCAACTGTGGCAGGGACGTTACAAGTAACAAATCGGCCACAGTGGACGAGGTGACGGCAGCCTGCGCCGCACGTACCGTTCCCCCTGGCCGGAACAGCCCCGGCCGAACCGGTCCGCCGCGCCAAACCCTGCTCCGTGGGAACCGGTTACCTCGAGAACCATCAGGAGCAGGGACGGAGGACCCACGTTCGGGCAGCCGAACGACGGGCCGAGGCGCAGATCTGCTGCCTAGGTCCTTGGGGTGAAGCGAAACCACTCGAGCCACGGGTGGGGAAGCCGGGCTACCTCTCAGCCCGAACCCGACAGCTGACTTCGCAGGCGCGTATGGAGAGGATCCACCCAGATGTCCCGTACCCAAGGCCGTCACCGCAAGCCCACCACCACCAGCCGCACCGTCGCCAAGGTCGCTCTGACCGGCATGGTCGTCGGCGCCCCCCTCACCGTGCTGGCCGCGCCCGCCTCGGCGGCCTCCGCCAGCCAGTGGGATGCAGTCGCCCAGTGCGAGAGCACCGGCAACTGGTCCATCGCCAACGGCAACGGCTTCTACGGCGGCCTGCAGTTCACCGCCAGCACCTGGAAGGCCTTCGGCGGCCACGCCTACGCCCCGCAGGCCAACCAGGCCAGCAAGGCCCAGCAGATCGCCATCGCCGAGCGCGTCCTCGCCGGCCAGGGCAAGGGTGCCTGGCCCGTCTGCGGCAAGGTGCTGACCGGCTCGGGCAACGCGTCGGCCACCGCCGGTGCCAGCGCCCCGCAGGCGTCCACCAAGTCGGCTCCCAAGGCCGCTGCTCCCAAGGCTGCCGCCCCGAAGGCTGCTCCTAAGGCTGTCGCCCCCAAGGCTGCTGCTCCGAAGGCTGCCGCCCCCAAGGTCGCGACCAAGGCCACCACCAAGACCACGACCAAGGCGGCGACCTCCTCGGCCGGCACCTACACGGTCAAGTCCGGTGACACGCTGTCCGGCATCGCCCGCTCGCAGGGCATCTCCGGTGGCTACCAGGCCATCTTCCAGCTGAACAAGGGCACCATCAGCAACGTCAACGTGATCTACCCCGGCCAGGTCCTCCACCTGGGCTGATCCACAGCACCACAGCAGAAGACCCCGGCAGCCTCCACGGTGCCGGGGTCTTTCGCTGGGGCAGGTATGGCCGCGGCCAAATGGTCTGGCTGCGCGATCACGGTTTCCGTCTACGGCTCGCCAGCCGTGGACTCCCTCAGCCTGGGAACGTCATCATCTAGCGCCTGGGCAGCACGGTAGAACCTCGAACGGCGACCGTCTCAAGCCCAGACCGTCACGGCGCTTGGCGCGCCCCAGCAGGAGGGCGCCGAAGACATGCGCCACCAGCCCATTCTCAGGAGTAGGGGTGCCAGTCGATCCTGCAGCAACCGGACCCCCAGCTCCTCCAGCTCGCGCACACTCTCGATCGAGTGCAGCGACGACCGGCCCAACCGGTCGGGTCGCCACAGCACCATGGTGTTCCCAACCTCATTAACTCGGTCAGTTGAAACCGCTCCGTCGTCGATCCCGAAGCGGTGTCAGTCCAGCTTCCCCAGCAGCCCGCGGCGCTCAACGCGTCGAGCTGCAACGCGGGATCCCGCACGGTGGTCGACACCCGTCACGTATCCCAATACTCCACCCTGCCGATCGCCTGCGTCAGAACTGGTCGACGAGATCGCTCGTGACACGCACACTGTGACCATCAGTTTTGCGACATCCAGCCGTTCCCTCGACCTGCATGACCGCTCGGCAGCCGGCTGGGCCTGGCGGTGTCTCAGAAACGACCGCATTTGACACCGCCCACAAATCGCTATCGCCAAACAGCTCAGAATCCTGCGATCGCTCAGTAGTCCGTCTAAAGATCGACGGCGACCGTTTGGCCGTGTGGTGGCGGTGGCCACCTTCGCCCTGATCATCGCAGTTATGGCGGCCCCTACCGGGACCGCAGAGACCGCCACCGCGCAGTGCGGTGGCGGCCCCCGCACCGTCTACCTCAGCAAGGCAGAGACCGCAGCCTTGGCCAAGGTCGGGCGCCGGCACTTCCCGCCGCCGCGCCGTGGCAGCTCAAGGCGAGCTACACCGCACTCGTCGAGGGCCACCGCTGGATCGCCCGGCAGTACGCCAGCAAGGGGCTGTACTCAGCCTTCTGCCTGTCGATCGACCCGCGGGAAAGCCAGGGCCACGTGAGCGTGCCGTCCGCTCGTCCACCGGTACAGGCAGTGGATCACCCAGCCCTACGGGGCGGCGACCGCGTAGCTGTTCTGTGGAACTGTGGTTCGAGTCATCGACCTACCGAAATCGACCTCCCTCCGGTGACGGTGTTCTCCCTAGGGCGGTTCTCATCACCATCCTTCAGCGACTGCGCGGAGGCTTAGCGTTAGAGAGATTCGGATGCGCCGGGCGCTGTGGCCCCGAGTGCTCTGCGCTGATCCCAGTGTTGCCCAGATGGAGAGTCCATACTCGCTGACGCCCGCCAAAAATGCCATCGTCAGTCGAGCTCGCGACCTCGCCGACCTGAGTGAAGTTCAGCGGCCGAGCTGGCGCTGGATGCGGCTCGCTGAGCGATCCCGTGACGGCCTAGACGTCGCTCAGAGAATTAACTCATTGGCCGGTCGCACCTCAGGTATGGCAAAAGTTGATCTTGGCGCTTTGACCGCGATTAACACCATCGTAGAACTGCGTCGCCACCGCAGGAGGGCCCGCAGAGCGGCCTAGTTATCAAGGTTACGGCCTCGGCAATGAACACCCACCGTATCGAAATAGGCATGAGGTGCGTGACCAACGTGTCCTCAGTGCATCTGGATCGACCAGTGAGAGCGTCAGTGGGAGGTCACTCCCATGCCTCAACTAATTGACGGGTACAATTTTACCTTTTGGAGGCCTTGGTGCGCAACATTGCGACGATGCTAGGCCGCAGAAGATCATCGGCTACTCTCGGCACACGTCCGCGGCTGATTTGTTCACAGTAACCGGCTAGGTGATGGGCATTCTTTCCCCGCCAGCCATGACCGAGTGCCCAGGCCTGCATCGCGTCTGCTCGCAGTTGGAATCCTGCATAGCGTAACGCAAGCAAGCCTCGTACTACATAACGCTGGTTATAGCCGGTCCTGATCGTGCGGCTGCCATTGATCGCAAGCGTCATGCTCCGAAGTCCGCGAACGACCACCGGATGCAGGATTGGAGGAGCATCCAACGCCCAGTCGATCCCATCTCCGAGGACCACAGGATCGACGGCCTTTACCCACCAGGCAAGTCGTTCGGGCACCCACGGCACGATACACATGGCCGTCGGCTGACCGATTGGTATCTTGGCCAAATCGTCGGTGGCATGCCAGAGTCCGAGTACCGGCCCCTCGCGCCAGTCTGAGCAGTACCGGCCCCGTGATGTTCCTAGGGCGACATCGGGCTCCTCCAAGATAGCCTTCACCCGACGATCTCTGTGAATGTCCTTGTTTCGGGGGACCCACAGCAGGATCTTCTGCCCCGGCTTCTTGTGCAGCCGCACCCAACGGTACGCAAGCTCAATAGCTGTCGGGTCTCCTGCACTGCTGTTAGTGACAGCGCGGGGATAATCAAAGCCCCTGTCCAACATCAACTGCTCTGCCGATCGTGCAGCGGCTAGTTCGTCGGTTTCAGGCTGCCACGGAGGTCGGACTAGCGTGAAGGGTTGACTGTATCTGTTCGGCGTCTTACCCATGTCTTGCCCCACTCCTTCAAACGCTTGCGAGGTCAGCGAATTCGAGCCGGAGACACTAGGTGCCCATTTCGCCCCACCAGGGCACCCTCGCTCCACACTTGCCAGACTCCCTGCCGGGGAACCTTCGACTGACCCGTGTACGTCAATTGGTCTTTCGCAAATTTGCACCTCCGATGGCGGACCATCAAGACCGTACATCGCCGTTCCGAGCGTTGGACTCAGGAGCCGACGGGCTTGCCGGTGGGCAGCTCGCCGGGGCGCACGGCCGGCCAGTGCTGCCGTCGTTGTACTTCTTCTCCAGCCGCTCCACCTCGCGCATGAGCGCGGCGCTGATGAAGTCCGACAGCGAGCGGTGCCGCTCCTGGGGCCGGGTCCAGTCGTAGGCGGCGCGGGCCCGGTCGGCGTCGTCCGGCTTGCAATAGAAGCCGAGCTTTTCCTTGCCGGCCACTCCCCCGGTACGGGCCGGCAAGGCTGGGGCAGGCTGCTCGTCGCGGCGACCACCGGCGCTGAGCACCGGGTCGGAGGCGGGGGCCTTGTTCAGCCGTCGGGCCCCCTCGGCCTTCTGCCCACCGAGTGCATCGAGGGCGGCACTGTCGGGGCTGCTGCCGCGGCGTCGGGTCGTGGCCATGGTTCTCCTTGGGTACGGGGTATCTCAGCTGGAGAGCACGCGGGCGGCGACGGCGGCCAGGGCGTCGATGACGGCCTGGGCACGGGCACCATAGGTCGACAGCGGGGCCGCCGCGGTCGCGGCGGTGGCCACGATCTTGCGCTCGGGGATGAAGGGCTCGACCAGGTAGGTGGTGTAGTCGGTGCGCAGCTGCTCGGCCTACTCGACCCGGTCGCGGCGGTCGGCGCGGTAGCGGTTGACCACGACCCCGGCCAGCTGCAGCCGGTCGTTGAAGTGCTGGCGCACGGTGTGCAGGGTGCGGGTCATTTGCGCCAGGCCCTCCACGCTGGCCGCGCGGGGCTCGCTGACCAGCAGGGCCGCATCGACGGCGGTCAGGGCGTTGACGGTGAGCTGGCCCAGGCTGGGCGGGCAGTCGATGAGCACGACGTCCCACGGTCGGTGACGCCCTCCAAAGCGGTGCGCAGTCAGTACTCCCGGCCGAGGTCTTGTTCCTGCTCGCGGCCGGCGAGCGCCAGCTCGCCGGCGACCACGTCGATGCCTTTCCACCCCTCCCCCGCGGCCACCACGGCGTCGCCGATGCTGCCCGGGATCACCTGCCCGGTGCTTGTCGACCACCAGCACGTCGTTGAGGGTGAACGGCGGGGTGTCCTCCAGCCCGAGGTTGGCGGTGGCGTTGCCCTGGGGGTCGGCGTCGATGAGCAACATACGGTGGCCCTGCTCGGCTAGGACAGCGACGAGATTGACTCAGGCGCAGCCGACCCACTCGTCGGTGCCGTCGGGGAACACCTGGCGCTTCCACACCGGGATGCGCGCCTTGACCTCGTCCACCAGCAGCGCGCAGACCTGGAACGCCTCGGCCCGGTGGTCGGCCGAGACCGCGCACGCCAGCGCGACGTCGCCGATGCCCAGTGGACCGACCCGGTGGCTCACCGCCACCGCCCGCACCCCCGGCACCCGCGCCGCGACATCAGCGGCCACCTCGGCCACCAGCGCACCCGCCGTGGGGTGCGCGGAGTACTCCAGCGCGGTGACGGTGCGGCCCCCGTCGTGGTCGCGGACCACCCCGGCGAAGCTCACCACCGCACCGGCGGCCTGCTCGGCCACCAGCGCCTCGTGCTCGGCCAGGCTCAGCTCGTCCGCGGTCACCAGCGCCCGCGCCACGTGTGCCGTCACCGGTGGTCGCCCCCCGCCAGCTGGTCCAGCGCGTGGTCGAGCACCGGCTCCAGCACCGCGAGCCCGTCCCGGACGCCGCCGGTGGAGCCGGGCAGGTTCACCACCAGGGTGCGGCCGGCCACCCCGGCCACGCCGCGGGAGAGGATCGCCGTGGGCACTGCGTCCGAGCCCGCGGCCCGGACGGCGTCGGCCAGCCCGGGCACCTCGTAGTCGAGCAGCGCGCGGGTGAGCTCGGGAGTCGCGTCGGTGGGGCTGATGCCGGTGCCACCGGTGGTGAGGACGAGGCCGGGGGCAGCGGCGAGGGCAGTCCGCAGGGCCTGGGCCACCGGCTCGCCGTCGGCAACCACCACGGGCTCGTCCACCTGGTGGCCGTGCTCGCGCAGCCAGTCCACGATGATCGGTCCGGTGCGGTCTGGGTAGACCCCGCCGGCGGCCCGGGTGGAGGCCACCACCACCACGGCGCGGCTCACGGCCGGCTCCAGTGGCCGGTCTTGCCGCCGTCCTTGGTCTCCACGCGCACGCCGTCCATGGTGGCGGCGGGGTCCACCGCCTTGACCATGTCGTGCAGGGTCAGCCCGGCCACCGCCACGGCGGTGAGGGCCTCCATCTCCACCCCGGTGCGGTCGGTGGTGCGGACGGTGGCGGTGACGGCGACGTCGGCCTCCCCCAGCTGCAGGTCCACCACCACCCCGGACAGCGCGATGGGATGGCACAGCGGAACCAGGTCGGGGGTGCGCTTGGCGGCCATGATGCCGGCGATGCGCGCCGTGGCCAGGGCGTCGCCCTTGGGCAGCCCGTCCCGGCGCAGCAGCTCGACCACCTCGGCCGTGGTGCGGAAGGTGCCGGTGGCCACCGCGGTGCGGGCCGTGGCGTCCTTGCCGGTCACGTCGACCATGCGGGCCTGGCCCGCCGCGTCGACGTGGGTCAGCTCGGGCTTGCTCATCGGAGGACCTCGTCTGCTCGGACGCGGGCGGAGCCGGTCGTCCTGCGCCGACCGACGCCGGCCGCGTGGGTGGTGCCTCCCAGGTGGGACGGCTCCCTAGCGGTTGATGACCGTCGTCGGGTGCACGTAGGGAAGCTGGTCCGCGGGCAGCGGGAACTCGGTGTCGCCGAAGGGCGAGAGCCCACCCGCGACAGTCGAGGCCAGCTCGCTCACGGCGTGCTCACCCTCCGGGACCTTCGGCCACGACGGGTCGACCCAGCGCTTGCTCTTCTTGCCATCTGCTTTCGCCACACGGACATTCTGACAGTGCGCTGCCACTGCCGTACAGGGCAGGTCACTACCGTGGGCAGTGATGTCTGACCCACGGAGCCTCGCCGCCTGGTTGAGCCGCCAGTCCGACCAGCAGCTGAGCACCCTGCTGGAGCTGCGGCCGGACCTTGCCGTGCCGCCGCCTGCCGACTCCCAGGTGCTCGCCAACCGGGCGGGCCTGCGCGCCTCGGTGGTTCGCGCCGCAGACGAGCTCACCGCGTTCGAGCTGGCGGTGCTGGAGGCCCTGGTGCTGGCCCAGGCCGACGCCGAGCCGGTGTCGGTGGCCGACGTCCGCGAGCTGCTCGGCACCTCCGTGCCTGCCACCAAGGTCAACGCCGCGCTGGAGCGGCTGCGTGCCCAGGCCCTGGTGTGGGGACCGGACAAGCAGCTCGACGGCATCCGGGTGGCCCCGGCCATGCGGGAGGTGCTGCCGCGCGCCGGCCAGGTGGGTCGCCCGTCCGCCGCACTGGTCGACGCCGACGTCCCCGCCATGCTCGCCGAGCTCGACGCCGCCCGGCTCGGGCTGCTGACCACCTTGGCCAAGGGCGCCCCCTTCGGCCGCACCCGCGACGCCGCACCGGGAACACCAGCGGATCGCCCGGTGCAACAGCTGCTGCGGGCGGGTCTGCTGCTGCCGGTGGACGACCAGACGGTGGAGCTGCCCAGCCAGGTGAGCGCGGTGCTCCGAGGCGGCAGCCCGATGGGCGAGATCAGCCCCACCGAGCCGCGGGCGACGCCGACCAGCGTGACGCGCCAGGACATGGACTCCGCCGCCGCCGGCGCCGCGCTGGAGCTGCTGCGGCACTGCACCGACCTGCTCGCGGCCCTCGGTGCCGCGCCGGCCCCCACCCTGCGCTCCGGCGGCCTCGGGGTGCGCGAGCTGCGTCGGCTGGCCAAGCAGACCGGCATCGACGAGGCGGCGCTGCCCCTGCTGCTGGAGCTGCTGGCCGCGGCCGGGCTGGTGGCCTCCGACGAGGCGGCGGACCCGGCGTGGACGCCGACGACGCACGTCGACACCTGGGCGGTGGCCGAGCCGGCGGCACGCTGGGCCGAGCTGGCCACGGCCTGGCTGGAGCTGCCACGCCTGCCCGGGCTGGTCGGGGAGCGCGACGAGCGCGACAAGGCGCTGGCCACCCTGTCCGAGGAGCTGCGCCGCCCGCTCGCCCCGCGCGACCGCCGCCGCGTGCTGCAGGTGCTCGCCGACCTGCCGCCCGGCTCCGCGCTGGACGCCGCCCAGGTAGGGACCGCGCTGTCGTGGCGCCGGCCCCGCTGGGGCGGGCGGCTGCGGGAGGACCTCATCCGCTGGACGCTGGCCGAGGCCACCACGGTGGGCGTGCTGGGCCGCGGGGCGCTGAGCACCCCGGGGCGTGCCCTGCTCGCCGGTGGCGACGTCGAGGCGGCCATGGCGGTGGCGCTGCCCGCCCCGGTGGACCACGTGCTGGTGCAGGCCGACCTGACCGTGGTGGCGCCGGGACCGCTGGAGCCCGAGCTGGAGCAGGACATCGCCCTGGTGGCCGACGTGGAGTCGGCCGGGGCGGCCACCGTCTACCGGGTGGGCCCGTCCAGCGTGCGCCGCGCGCTGGACGCCGGGCGCAGCGCCGCGGAGCTGCACGCGCTGTTCGCCGAGCGCTCGCACACCCCGGTCCCCCAGGCGCTCACCTACCTCATCGACGACGTGGCCCGCCGGCACGGCCGGCTGCGCACGGGTACCGCCGGGTCGTTCGTGCGCTGCGACGACGAGGCGCTGCTGTCGGAGGTGGTGGCCTCACCGATCGCTGACGAGCTGGGCCTGCGGCGTCTCGCCCCCACGGTGGCGGTGGCGCCGGTGTCGCTGGCCGAGCTGCTGGAGGGGCTGCGCTCGGCGGGCTTCGCCCCGGCCGCTGAGGACCCCACCGGAGCAGTGCTGGACCTGCGCCCGCGGGGTGCGCGGGTGGAGGCACGGCGCAGCCGCCGCCGCTCGCCCGTGCCCACCCCGCCCAGCGCGGAGCAGCGTGCCGCGGTGGTGCGCGGCGTGCGCGCCGGCGACCGGGCGGCCACCATGACACCGGCCAACCGGGTGGTCTCCGACGGCAGCCGAGCCAGCGGCATGGCCACCATGGCTGTGCTGCAGCAGGCCGCCCGGGAGCGGCGCAGCGTGTGGATCGGCTACGTCGACGCCCAGGGCACCGCCAGCCAGCGGGTGGTGGAACCGGTGAGCGTGGGCGCCGGAGTGCTCGAGGGCTTCGACTCCGCCGCGGCCGGCATCCGCCGCTTCGCCCTGCACCGCATCACCTCGGTGGCCCTCACCGACGAGTGAGCGCCCTGGCCGGGTCGGGCTAGGGGTCGACCAGGCAGAAGGTGCGGGCCGGCTGCGGGAAGCTCAGCACGTCGACGTCACTGATCCCGGCGCAGAGGCTCTTGCCGGCGGAGTCCTCCACGCGCTTGGCCACCTTGACCACCGCCTCCGCGCTGGCGCAGTCAGCGTTCTTGACTCCCTTGCTCATGGCGCCCTCGGCGGCGTCGGCGACGCCGTAGCAGCTGCCTTCGGTGAAGTTGGGAACCAGGCAGAGCAGCGTGCGGTCGTCGCCGTCGCCGTCGGTCAGTGTCAGGGGGACGTACTCCTTGTTCGGGCACACGTTGGGCGCCTCGAGCTTCTTGCCCACCTGGTAGAGCGCCTCGGTCTGGTCGCAGCCGGCCCGCTCCACGTCGGAGTCGGTGTCGGAGAACGTGGCGATGACCAGGCAGTCACCCTCGTCGGCCGTGCTGACGCTGCTGCCGATCACCCCGCCCACCGCCAGCCCGACCACCACGACCACCAGGAGCACCACGGCTCCCACCGCGCTGCCCAGGGTCCAGAACAGCCGCTTGCGGCTCCGGGGCGGCGGCCCCGGGTACGGGCCCGGCTGGGGGTAGGGATTTGGCTGGGCGTACGGACCCGGCTGGGGGTACGGACCCGGCGGGGGCGGCGGGCCCTGCGGGTAGCCGCCCTGGTGGGGGTAGCCGGGCCCCGGGGCCCGCGCCTGGCCGAACGGCGGACCCTGGGGCGGTCCGGGTGGCGGTGTGGTCATCGGCGTGGCCCTTCCCTGGTGACGGCACGCACAGCGTAGTCACACAAGCACCGTCTGCGAACGACTTTCGGTGTGGCTCAGCACAGCAGGTGGCACCGCGGGCCTCGCAGGGAGGAAGATGAATGGTTGCCGCAGAAACCCAGGAGGACGTGTGACCGACGGACCGTTGATCGTCCAGTCCGACAAGACGCTGTTGCTCGAGATGGACCACGAGCTGGCCGGTGAGGCCCGGCAGGCCATCGCCCCGTTCGCCGAGCTCGAGCGAGCCCCCGAGCACGTGCACACCTACCGGATCACCCCGCTGGCCCTCTGGAACGCCCGCGCCGCCGGGCACGACGCCGAGCAGGTGGTCGACGCCCTGGTCCGCTTCTCCCGCTACGCGGTGCCCCAGGCGCTCCTGGTGGACATCGTGGACACCATGGGCCGCTACGGCCGGCTGCAGCTGGTCAAGAGCCCGGCGCACGGCCTGGTGCTCATCAGCCTCGACCGAGCAGTGCTCGAAGAGATCATGCGGCACAAGAAGATCGCCCCCATGCTCGGCGCACGGGTGGACGACGACACGGTGGTCGTCCACCCGTCCGAGCGTGGCCGGCTCAAGCAGATGTTGCTCAAGGTCGGCTGGCCGGCGGAAGACCTCGCCGGCTACGTGGACGGCGAGGCGCACGACATCTCCCTGGACAGCGGCGAGCCCGGGGACGAGGGCTACTGGGAGCTGCGCGACTACCAGCAGATGGCGGCCGACTCCTTCTGGGCCGGCGGCTCCGGCGTGGTGGTGCTGCCCTGCGGCGCCGGCAAGACCATGGTCGGTGCAGCCGCCATGGCCAAGGCCAAGGCCACCACGCTCATCCTGGTGACCAACACCGTGGCCGGACGGCAGTGGAAGCGTGAGCTGGTGGCCCGCACCTCCCTCACCGAGGACGAGATCGGCGAGTACTCCGGTGAGCGCAAGGAGATCCGTCCGGTCACCATCGCCACCTACCAGGTGGTCACCCGCAAGACCAAGGGCGAGTACCGCCACCTGGAGCTGTTCGACTCCCGGGACTGGGGCCTGGTGATCTACGACGAGGTGCACCTGCTCCCGGCGCCGGTGTTCCGGATGACGGCCGACCTGCAGTCGCGTCGCCGACTGGGTCTCACCGCCACGCTGGTGCGTGAGGACGGCCGCGAGGGTGACGTGTTCAGCCTGATCGGCCCCAAGCGCTACGACGCGCCGTGGAAGGACATCGAGGAGCAGGGCTGGATCGCGCCCGCGGAGTGCATCGAGGTGCGGGTGACGCTCACCGACGCCGAGCGGCTGGCCTACGCCACCGCCGAGCCGGAGGAGCGCTACAAGCTGTGCTCCACCGCGCGCACCAAGATGCCGGTGGTCAAGTCCATCCTGGAGCGCCACCCCGGGGCGCCCACCCTGGTGATCGGCGCCTACCTCGACCAGCTCGACGAGCTCGGGGAGGCGCTGGGGGCACCGGTGATCCAGGGATCCACCCGGAACAAGGAGCGGGAGAAGCTCTTTGACGAGTTCCGCCGCGGGGAGATCCAGACCCTGGTGGTGAGCAAGGTGGCCAACTTCTCCATCGACCTGCCGGAGGCCTCGGTGGCGGTGCAGGTGTCGGGGACGTTCGGCTCACGCCAGGAGGAGGCGCAGCGACTGGGCCGGCTGCTGCGACCCAAGCACGACGGCGGGCAGGCGCACTTCTACTCGGTGGTCGCCCGCGACACCCTGGACGCCGACTACGCCGCCCACCGGCAGCGGTTCCTGGCCGAGCAGGGCTACGCCTACCGGATCACCGATGCCGACGACCTGCTGGGGCCGCCGATCCCCGAGGTCGGCTGACACCAGCCCCACGACCACGTCAGCCCCGCCGGAGCTCCGGCGGGGCTGAGGTGGTTCTGCACGTCGGACTACTTGTGCCGGCGGTGGGCGGACAGGTCGACGAGTGCCCGCTGAGGGGCGAGCACCGCCTCCAGGTACGACGGGATCACGGTGCGCGGCTTGGGCTTCGGCTTGGCCAGCCAGCCGACGATCCCGCCCACCACCAGCCCGAGCGCGACCCCGGCGATCACCGGGAGCGCCTGCTTGAGCATGGCGCTGCCGCCGGCCATCTCCATCAGGTCGATGGCCTCGGCCGAGGTGGACTCCGACGGCCACCCGTGCCCGTCCGTCCCGTCGCTGGAGGAGGTCCCTGCCGCCGCGGGTGCCGGCTGGCTGCTTGGCGGCGTCGCGCTGGGCCCGGACGAGCTGGACGGGGCCGAGGTGGCTGACGTCGGCGTGGACGGCGCGGCCGCGGACGTGCCGGCCGTGGTGGTCCCGGTGGTGGTGGCTTCGGTGGTGGTGGATGGAGCGGTGGTGGCCGCGCCGCTCGCCGCGGCGCCCTCGCTCGCCCCTGAGCCGAGCCGCTCGCTCAGGCACTGGGCGAACTGCCCGATGATCTTGCCGCCCACGTCCACGATGAGGCCGCGCCCCATCTGCGCGGGCTTGCCGGTGATGTTCAGGTCGGTCTTGACCACCACCTTGGTGCTGCCAGAGCCATTCTCGGAGAGAATGGCCGTCACCTTGGCACTGGCTTGCCCGTTGCCACGAGAATCCTTGCCCTTGGCGTCGATCACCGCAGTGTGGGTGCTCTCGTCGGCGCTGACGTAAGTCCCGGTTCCCTTGTACAACATGGCAATCGGTCCCAGCTTGACCTTGACGGTGCCGGTGAAGGACGTGTCGTCGGAGCCGGTCAGCGTGGCGCCGGGAAAGCACGGCGCCACCCGCGGCGGCTCGAGAAAAGCCGTCCAGACCTCGCCAATAGGTGCGTCGACCGTGAAATCGTGTTCCATCTCCATCAAATCACCCTATCCATTCAGGCCACCGCGTTCCTCCGCCAAGTTACGCCGTGGCTGTGACGGCAACCACACCCGGGCACGACCGCCCGCTCAGCGCCGCCGCAGCCACCAGAGCACGAACGTGCCCACCGTCAGCGCGACCAGCACGGGCGCGAACCAGGCCATCTCGCCGCCAGCCGGCGAGGACTGCACCGGCGCGCCACGGCCGGGTCCGGACCCGCTCGCAGCGGGTCCCGCGGGGCCCGGCTCGTCGCCCTCGCCGGACGCCCCCTGGGCGGTCTCGGTGCCGGTGGCCGAGCGCGGGGTGGGGGTGGGCGCCCCGATGGCCCCGGGCATCTCCGCCCCCGTGGGCTCGGGCCCGGCTCCCTTGCCGTCGGCCGCGCTGGTGGCGCCTGAGTCGGTCGTCCCTGAGTCGGACACGTGCCTCTCCTGTCTGCTGTGGATGGACGAGCTGGGTCAGGAGATGCCGGCGGCCGCCGACACCGCCCGACGGGTGAGCACCCCGGCCAGGTGGGTGCGGTAGGCCGCGTCGGCACCGACGTCGCTGCCCGGTGAGGTGCCGACCCCGGCCTGCGCCGCGGCGGCGCGGACCGGCTCGGCGGTGGCCGGCTGGCCGAGCAGCGCGGCCTCCACCGCGGCCGCCCGCACGGGCGTGGACGCCATGTTGGTCAGCGCCACCTTGGCCTGCGCGATGGTGCCGCCCTCCAGCCGCACGGCTGCCGCGACCGCCACCACCGACCACGCCTGCGCCACCCGCTGGAACTTCTCGTAGCGGGCCCCCCAGCCGGTGTGCCGAGGGAGGCGGACCTGGGTGAGCAGCTCGCCCGGCTGCACCGCGGTGGTGAAGAGGTCCTGGAAGAAGTCCGCCGCGGCCACGGTGCGGGTGCCCGTGGGCGAGGCGAGCACCAGCGACGCGTCCAGGGCCAGCACCGGCGCGCCGAGGTCACCGGCGGGGTCGGCGTGCACCAGAGCCCCGCCGAGCGTGCCGCGGTGACGGATCTGCGGGTCGGCCACGGTGGCGGTGGTGAGCGCGAGCAGCGCCGCGTGCTCGGCCACCAGCGGGCTGTGCAGCACGTCGTGGTGGGTGGTCATCGCGCCGATCACCAGCTCGTCGCCCTCCACCGCGATGCCCCGCAGCTCGGCCACCTTGTTCAGGTCCACCACCAGGGTGGGGGCGGCCATCCGCAGCCGCAGCACCGGATTCAGGCTCTGCCCGCCGCCGAGCACCTTGGCGTCCTCGCCGCCGGCGGCCAGCACCTGCAGCGCCTCGGCGACCGTCGTCGGCGCCACGTAGTCGAAGCTCCCGGGGATCATGCGAGTCCTCCCTCGTCGGTGGTGCTGGTGGACTCGTCCACCGAGCCGGAGGCGTCGGTGGTGCCCAGGCCGCCGCCAGCCTCGGGGGTGTTGCGCCCCGCGGGCCCGCCGGCGTCCAGGCCGCCCCTGGCCTGCTCCAGCGCCCGCCACACCCGCTGCGGCGAGCACGGCATCTCGATGTCGCGCACGCCGTGCTGGCGCACCGCGTCGAGCACGGCGTTGACCACGGCCGGCGTGGAGGCGATGGTGCCCGCCTCGCCCACTCCCTTCACGCCCAGCACGTTGGACGTCGCGAGGGTCTCGGTGCGCTCGGTGGTGAAGTGCGGCAGGTCCATCGCCGAGGGCAGCAGGTAGTCGGCCATGGTGCCGGTGAGCAGGGTCCCGCCGTCGTCGTAGATCGCCTCCTCGTACAGCGCCTGGGCGATGCCCTGGGCCAGCCCACCGTGGATCTGGCCCTCCACGATCATCGGGTTGACCACCTGCCCCACGTCGTCCACGCAGACGTAGCGGTAGATCTGCACGAACCCGGTCTCGGTGTCCACCTCCACCGCGCAGAGGTGGGTGCCGTGCGGGTAGCTGAAGTTCTCCGGGTCGAAGGTGGCCTGGGAGTCCAGGCTGGGCTCCACCCCGTCGGGCAGGTTGTGCGCGGTGAACACCGCCAGGGAGATGTCGGCGATGCCCAGGCCCGCCTCGGTGCCGCGCACGGTGAACCGGCCACCGGCGAACTCCAGGTCCTCCGGGGCACACTCCAGCAGGTGTGCAGCGATCGGCCGGGCCTTGTCGATCACCTTGTCGGCGGCCTGCACGATGGCGACGCCCCCGACCACCAGCGAGCGGGACCCGTAGGTGTCCAGGCCCTTGGGCGAGGACTGGGTGTCGCCGTGCAGCAGCTCGACGTCCTCGAAGGCCACGCCGAGCCGGTCGGCGACGATCTGGCTGAACGCCGTCTCGTGCCCCTGCCCGTGCGGGGTGACGCCGGTGACCACCTCGACCTTGCCGGTGGGCAGCATCCGGATGGCGGCGTGCTCCCACCCGCCCGAGCCGAAGTTCAGCTGACCCAGCACCCGCGAGGGCGCCAGCCCGCACATCTCGGTGAACGTGGAGATGCCGATGCCCAGCTGCAGGGTGTCGCCGGACTCCCGGCGGCGCTGCTGCTCCGCGCGCAGCCCCGCGTAGTCGAACAGCTCCATCGCCTTGTCGGTGGACGCCTCGTAGTTGCCGGTGTCGTAGGTGAGCCCGGCGACCGTGGTGAACGGGAACTCCTCGTGCGTGATCCAGTTCTTCCGGCGCAGCTCCATCGGTTCCATGTCCAGCTCGACCGCCAGCTCGTCCATGATCCGCTCGATGCCGAAGGTGGCCTCGGGCCGGCCCGCGCCGCGGTAGGCGTCCGTCCACGCCTTGGTGGTGAAGACGTTGGTGCAGCTGAAGTGGTACGCCGGGAACTTGTAGATGGAGTTGAACATGAACGCGCCGAGGATGGGCACGCCCGGGGTGACCAGGCCGAGGTAGGCGCCCATGTCGGCCATCAGCTCCACCGTGAGGCCGGTGACGGTGCCGTCCCGCCGGGCGGTGATGGTGATGTCCTGGATCTGGTCCCGGCCGTGGTGGGCGGCCAGCAGCGACTCCGAGCGCGACTCGGTGTACTTGACCGGCCGGCCGAGCCGACGGCCCAGCATCACCGCGAGCACCTCCTCCGGCGTGATCTGCAGCTTGCCGCCGAAGCCGCCGCCCACGTCGGGGGCGATCACCCGCAGCTTGTGCTCGGGGATGCCCAGCGTCATCGCCATCATGGTGCGCACCAGGTGCGGCACCTGGGTGGACGTCCACAGGGTGAGCTGCTCGCCGGTGGGGTCGCACACCACCGAGCGCGGCTCCATGAACGCGGGGATGAGCCGCTGCTGGCGGAAGCGCCGGGTGACGGTGACCTCGGCGAGGGCGTCGGTGACGCTGCTGCCGGTGCCGGCCTCGGCGGAGTCGAAGGTCCACACCGCACACTTGTTGGTGCCCAGCGCGGGGTGCACCAGGTCGGCACCCTCGGCCAGGGCGGCCTCCATGTCCAGCACCGCGGGCAGCTCGTCGTAGTCGATGTCGATGCCGTCCAGGGCGTCGGCGGCCTCGTAGGCGCTGCGGGCCACCACCACCGCGACGATCTCCCCGGCGAAGTTCACCGTGTCCACCGCGACCGCCGGGTGGTCGGGGGTCTTCATGTCCGGCGTGATCGCCCACGCGCACGGCAGGCTGCCCTGCTCGGCGGCGAAGTCGGCACCGGTGTACACCGCGTGCACGCCCGGCCGGCTGCGCGCGTCGCTGGTGTCGACGGAGGTGATGGTGGCGTGCGCGAAGGGGCTGCGCAGCACCGCCACGTGCAGCATCCCGGGCAGCACGATGTTGTCGGTGAAGCGGGTGCGCCCGGTGATCAGCCGGGCGTCCTCCTTGCGCAGGCGCTCGCGCCCGAGCTCGGGGTCGGTGCCGGTGGGCGAGTCGACGGTGGTGGTCATCAGGCACCTGCCGGCTTCAGCGTCTGCGCGGCGGCCTGCACGGCCTTGACGATGTTCTGGTAGCCGGTGCAGCGGCAGAGGTTGCCCTCCAGCCCTTCCCGCACCTGTTCCTCGGTGGGGTCGGGGTTCTCCTTGAGCAGGTCGACGCTCTGCATGATCATCCCCGGGGTGCAGAAGCCGCACTGCAAGCCGTGGTTCTCGTGGAAGGCGCGCTGCACCGGGTGCAGCTCGCCGCCGGTGGCCAGGCCCTCGATGGTGGTCACCTCCGCGCCGTCGGCCTGCACCGCCAGCACCGAGCACGACTTCACGCTCACCCCGTCCAGGTGGACCGTGCAGGCCCCGCAGTTGCTGGTGTCGCAACCCACGAGGGTGCCCACCTTGCCGAGGCGCTCCCGCAGGTGGTGCACCAGCAGCGTCCGCGGCTCCACCTCGTCCGCGTAGCTGACGCCGTCGACGACCATGTTCACTCGGGTCATCAGGTCTCCTCCTCCAGAGCGGCTCCCCGGCACCGCCCCGCCAGGGGGCGCAACGTGACCGGGCTCACAGCCCACCCTTGCGCAGAGCGGCGGCTGCGGCAAGTGCGGGCGGGGAGACCGGTTCGCGCCGTTGGCTCGGCCGACCTGCGAGCGCTAGACCAGCAGCGCAGCGAGCACGGCCGGCGCGTCGGCCACACCGCGCAGCGCGGCCACCCGCGCCCCGCTGCGCCGCCCCAGCGCCACCGCCTCCTCGTCGTCGTCGGCCGGGGCGAGCACCACCAGCTCCGGCAGCCGCGCCGCCACCAGGGCGGGGTCCTCGGTCTCGCTGGTGCGGCAGTCGCTGAGCAGCACCACCACCCGTCGCTCGGCGCTGCTGCGGGCCAGCTCCTCCCCGGCCGCGCGCAGCCCCGCCGCCAGCGAGGTGGTGCCGTGCCCGCGCAGGGTGAGCACCGAGTCGACCACCGCCGAGGCCGGCGCCTGCGAGGTGATCGCGCGCAGCACCGTCACCGTCCGGGCGAAGGAGACGATCGCGTGCTCCCCCGGCGCCCGCAGCGCGCACGCGGCCGCGGTGAGGGCGGCCGCGGCGAGGCGGGCCCCACCCATCGACCCGGAGGTGTCCACCAGCAGGCACAGCGCCAGCTCCGGGCGGCCCCACTGGCGGGCGGTGAGCTCGTCCAGCCCCGGCTGCCTGCCCTGCGCGCGGGCGTCGAGCACGGCGTCCAGGGAGGCGTCCACGTCCAGGTCGCCGCCGCGGTCGGCCGGCACCGGGCGCAGCCGGCGCACCCCGCGGCTGCGGGCCAGGCCGGTGCGGGCACGGTCGAGCACCACCCGGGCGGCCAGCCGCCGCGCGGCGGCACGCAGGCCCTCGTCGGTGGCGGTGGCCATGTCCGCCAGCAGGGTCAGCGCCGCGTCGGGATCGGCGGCGGCCGCGGCGTCGAAGGCCTCCTCGTCCAGCTGGCCCACCTCCGGGGAGACCTGCTCGAACTCGGGCGCGCGGGAGAGCTCGGAGCGCGGGGTGGTGCGCTGGCGCGGACCGCGGTCGCGCCGGGCTGGTGGTGGCTCCTCGCCCGCGCTGGGCGGGCTCACGCTCCCCCCGACGCACCACCGTCCCCCGTGGGCTCGGACTCGTCGGCGGGGTCGTCGTCGGTGGGCTCGGCGCCGAACACCGCCACGTAGAGCTCGCGGACGATCTCCTCCGGCGCCCGCCCGCACGACTCCTGCAGGCGCACCCGGCCGGAGAGCGCCACCAGGGCCGCGTCCAGGCCCACCAGCCAGCTGGTGGGCTCCTGCCCGCGCAGCCCGGACAGCGACACCGCCAGCCGCACCAGGTCGATGGCGCCGCGCACCGAGGAGCCGATCCGCACGTCCGGGTGCTCGCGGGTGCGGCGCACCAGGTCCACCACCTGCGCGCGCCAGGGGTCGGGCACGGCCGGGCCGCGCAGCACCACGATGTCGGCCTCGTCCTGCGCCGACTGGTAGCCCATGGTGATGCGGCAGCAGCGGTCGTAGACGGCGGCGGAGATGCGGGCGGTGCCCACCGCGTCGAACGGGTTCATCGCGGCCACCAGCCGGAAGCCCGCGGCCGCCGGCACCCGGCCCAGCCGCGGCACGTGCAGCTCGCCCTCGCTCATCACCGTGATGAGCACGTTCAGGGTCTCCTCCGGGACGCGGTTGACCTCCTCCACGTAGAGCAGGGACCCGGCCCGCATCGCCTGCACCAGCGGGCCGTCGACGAAGACGTCCGGGCTGTAGCCCTCGCTGAGCACCTGGGCGGGGTCGAAGTGCCCGATCAGCCGACCGGGCGTGAGCTCGGCGTTGCCCTCCACGAAGACGAACGGCACCGACCCGGCCGCGGCCACCGAGCGCAGCAGGGTGGTCTTGCCGGTGCCGGGTGGGCCCTCCAGCAGGACGTGGGCGCCGCAGTCCAGGGCGGCCACGAGCAGCTCGACCTCCCGGTGGCGGCCCACCACCGCAGCGGCGGGGCCTGTCGCAACAGGCCCCGCCGCAGTGAGCAGAGTGCTCACGTGTGCTCGTGCACGATCACGCCGCGCACGTTCTTGCCCTCGAGCAGGTCGCTGTAGCCCTCGTTCACCTGGTCGAGGGTATAGGTCCTGGTGATCAGCTCGTCCAGCTTGAGGTCACCACTCTGGTACAGCCCCAAGATTTTTGGGATGTCGGTGGTGGGGTTGCAGTCGCCGAAGAGGCTGCCCTTCACGCTCTTGCGGAACAGCGTCATGATCGAACCGGGCAGCTGCACGTTCTGCACGTCCAGCCGGTTCAGCCCGGTGAGCACCACGCTGCCGCCCTTGCCGATGGCGTTGAACGCCTCGCTCACCACCTGCTGCTCCACCAGGCCGACGGTGACGATGGCGCTGTCCGCCCCCACGCCCCTGGTGAGGTCGACGGCCAGCTGCTGCGCCTCCTCGCCGGTGGCCACCGCGTGCGTGGCGCCGAGCTCCATCGCCTTCTCCCGCTTGTTCTCCAGCGGGTCGACGGCGATGAGGTTCTTGGCGCCGGCGTAGGCCGCACCCTGCACGGCGTTGATGCCGATCCCGCCGATGCCGAAGACCACCACCGTGTCGCCGGGGCGCACGTTCGCGGTGTTCACCGCCGAGCCCCACCCGGTGGGCACGCCGCAGCCGACCAGCACCGCCTTGTCCAGCGGCAGGTCGTCGTCCACCTTCACCACGGAGTTCTGGTGGATGACACCCCACTGGGAGAACGTGCCGAGCATGCACATCGCGCCGTAGTCGCCGTCGGGTCCGGTGTACGGGAAGCGGGGCCCGGGCAGGTAGCCCTCCAGGATGTTGGCGCCCATGTCGCAGATGGACTGTCGGCCGGAGGCGCACCAGTGGCACACCCCGCAGTTGGGGATGAACGAGCAGACCACGTTGTCCCCGGCCTTGACCCGGGTGACGCCGGGGCCGACCTCCTCGATGACGCCTGCGCCCTCGTGGCCGAGCACCATGGGCAGCCGGGCCTCCAGGTCGCCGTGCTGGATGTGGACGTCGGAGTGGCACAGGCCCGCGTGGGTGTAGCGGATGAGCACCTCCCCCGCTCTGGGCCCGTCCAGGTCGAGCTCCATCAGCTCGATGGGCTTGCCGGTCTCGACGACTACTGCGGCCTTGGTCTTCATCTGGGGTTCTCCTCGCTGACCAGGACCCGCGGCTGCGGTGACGCGAGTCACACTCACCCTGCGCCGCGTGGACGTTCCCGGCAACTCCGGCGCTCAGGCCGGGGCCAGCTCCACCCGCAGCCGCTCCAGCAGCACCGCCACCGGCTCCGCCCGGGAGAACAGGAAGCCCTGCGCGCGCGAGCATCCCAGCTCCAGCAGCTTCTCCTGCTGCTGCGCGGTCTCCACCCCTTCGGCGATCACCTCCAGGCCCAGCGTCTGGCTCAGGGTGAGCAGGGCGGTGACGATGGCGGCGTCCTCGTCCTGGTCCAGGTTCTGCACGAAGCTGCGGTCGATCTTCAGCCCGCGCAGCGGCAGCTGCTTGAGGTAGCTGAAGTTGGAGTAGCCGGTGCCGAAGTCGTCCACCACCACCCCCACCCCGAGCGAGCGCAGGTCGCGGAGGCTGCCCATGGTGCGGGCGGGGTCCCACAGCGACGCCGTCTCGGTGATCTCGAGGGTGAGCGCCTGCGGGCTCACCCCGTGCTCCTTGAGCAGCCCACGGATGCGCGCGGGCAGCGTCGGCTCGTGCACGTGCAGCGCCGAGAGGTTGACGTTGACGCCGATCTCGGGCCACTCCTGGCGCACGCGGGCGACGTCGCGCAGCGCGGTCTCCAGCACCCACTGGTCCAGCCGCCGGATCAGGCCGGTGTCCTCGGCCAGGGAGATGAACTCGTCCGGCGGCACCGCGCCGCGGGTGCAGTGGTTCCACCGCGTCAGCGCCTCGATGCCCACCGGCCGGCCGGTGCCCACCTCCACGATGGTCTGGTAGTGCACCTCCAGCTCCTGGCGGTCCAGCGCGTGGCGCAGGTCGCTCTCCATGTCCAGCAGGCCGGCCACGCTCATGGACGGCTCGTACACGGCGACCTGCGCCTTGCCCGCGGCCTTGGCGCGGTACATCGCGATGTCGGCCTCGCGGAGCAGGCTCTCCGCGTCGTGCTCACTGCCGTGCGCCACGGCCAGGCCGATGCTGGCGGAGACGAACACCGAGCGCTGGCCCACCGGGAAGGGCTCGGTCAGCGCCGCCAGGATGCGTCCGCCGACCAGCTCGGCCTCGGCCGTGGCGGTGGGTCGGGCCAGCCGGTTGAGCAGCACCACGAACTCGTCGCCGCCGAGGCGGCCCACCACGTCCTCCGGGCGCACCGCCGCCTCCAGGCGCTGACCCACCGCGGTGAGCAGCTCGTCGCCGGCGGCGTGGCCCAGGCTGTCGTTGATGGTCTTGAACCGGTCGAGGTCGAGGAACACCACACCGAGGCAGTGCTCCTGATCGGTGCGCCGCAGGGCCTCTCCCAGCAGGACGCCCAGCCGGGTGCGGTTGGCCAGGCCGGTCAGCGGATCCACCGAGGCCTGCTCGCGCAGCTGGCGCTCCAGCGAGCGCCGGGCCTCGAGCTCACGGTGGTTCTCCACGGCCAGGCCGGTCTCGGTGGCGAAGCGCTGCAGGATCGGCAGGCACGAGCGGCTGAGGAAGTACGGCTCGGGGTGGCGCAGGGACAGGAACCCCAGCGAGGTGCCGCCGCGGCCGGGCAGCGGCACCACCACCACACAGCCGGGAGTGCGGTCGAACAACCACTCGGCCGCCTCCGGTGGCTCGCTGATGCCGGCGGCGGTGTTGGGCACCCAGGCCGTCCTGGAGTGCGCCACCGCCCAGCCCCCGATGTTGCGGTGCATGTTGGCGGTGGTGCCGCCCCGGACGGTGCTGTCCTTGATGATGTCGGGGTCGCCGACGACGGCCACGTGGGTGGCCCCCACCCCGTCGGGGTCGACCAGGGTGATCCAGCCGGTGCGGGCCCCGGTGATCTGCAGCGTGGACTCGGCCACCCGCTGCAGGGTGGCGCCGAGGTCGTCGTCGTTGTTCATGGCCACCGCCACGTCGTGCAGCGCCGCCAGCTGCAGGCCGCTCTGCTCGGCGCGCTCGAACAGCCGGGCGTGCTGCAGCGCGGTGCCGGCCATGTCGGCGATGAGGCCGAGCATCTCCTGCGGCTGCGGCCGGTCGGCGGCGAACCACTCCAGCAGCACCACCCCGACGGCGGCGCCGTGCACCACCAGGGGTTGGGCGTGCAGCCAGCGGACAGCACCGCTGGCGTCGTCGGTGACGGCGGCCGTCACCGCGCGCAGACCGGTCACGGCCTGCTGCAGGGTGGGGTGCTCGTCCACCATGATGCAGCCGAGCGGGCCGCGGAAGCGCGCCAGGAAGCCGCCCTCCTGCTGCGGGGACACACACATCGGGACCAGCCGGGTGCTGTCGTCGTCCAGCAGCAGCAGCGCGGAGCGGTCGGCGCCGGAGTGCTCCACCATGGCGGCACAGAACCGGCTCGCCACCTCGGCGGCGCTGAGGCTGGAGTTGAGCGCCGAGGACAGCGCACCGAGCGACTCGGCGGCCTGCCGACGCCGCTCACCGGTGAGCACCGCCCGGGCGTTGGTCATGGCGGAGGCGACCTGGCTGGCGAGCAGCGTCAGCACGTACTCGTCGTCGGAGCTGAACTCCCAGCCGCTGCGCCGGAAGGCCCCGAGCAGGGCCACCACCGTGCCGTCCACCTCCACCGGCACGGTCACCCCCGCGCGGGGACGCCAGCCGGCCCGCTCGGGGAGCTGGTTGCGGATGTCGGCCAGGCGCAGCGGCCGGCGCTCCTGCGTCAGCTGGTGCAGCAGGTCCGGGCGCAGGTGTCCGCTCCAGGTGGAGAGCAGCTCGGCGTTCAGGCCACGCTGGGCCACGCAGCGGGCGATCCTCCCGTCGTCGAGCAGCACCACGCAGGCGGCATCGGCCTCCAGCAGCGGCAGGATTCCCTCCACCGCGAGGTCCAGCACGTCCTGCTCGCTGCGGCGCGTGCCGATCCGGACGCTGTGCTCGGCCAGGTTGCGCAGCTGGGCCACCCGCTGCAGCCGGCGCATCACCAGCGACAGGTAGCTGGCCACGATGGTCACCAGCTCCGCCTCGGCCGTGGTGAACGGGGTGCCGGACTGGCGGTACAGGGAGAGCACCGTGGTGTCCGCGCTCGGCACGCAGATCCCCACGTGCGGCAGCCCGGCGGCGAGTGCCTGGGGCAGCACGTCGGGTCCGGCCAGGTGCACTGCCCGACCGGTGCGCACCGCCTCCTCGAGCGCGGCGTGGTTGGCGACCTTCTCCTCGGCGGCCGGCACCAGCACGAGCGGCGTGATGCTGGCGGACCCGTCGGTCACCACCACCTTGTCGATCGCCACCACGGCGCTGGCGAAGAGCGCGCCCAGGTGCTCGGCCACGTCGCGGACGAGGTCACGCCAGTCTCGGTGCTCCTCGACCACCACGGCCAGCAGGCGGGCCAGCCGGGCGAGGTCGATCTGCGCCGCGACGCCTCGGCCCGCGGGACGGTCCGGCCCCGCGTCCGCTCTCGTGTCCGTGGACAACCCCAACCCCCCGGTTCAAGCCCGCAACCAGCTGCACGATGCCGCCGTGGGGGCGGTCTACGACTGGCGAAACTCACTCGCGCGCTTCATCATGCACGGCCAGTGACCTGTCTCATCGGCTTGCCGGGTCGATCTCTTAGCGTGGCGACCCCGGCTCCTGCGCTGAGACCGCCCGGGCGACCGACCGGGCGACACAGCGCAATTTCGCTTGGAGGCAACGCAATCTCCGGCGATGGCCCGGTCAGCGCCGGCGCAGCACCGGCGCGGAGAGGTCGGTGGGCACCCCGCCGGGCAGCGCCGCGCTCAGTTCCCGGGCCCACGCCACCAGGCCGGCCACGTCCACCCCGTGCGGGCCGGGCGCGGGCTGCTCGGCCAGCACGGCGGCCGCGCGGGTGAGCAGGGCCTGGGCTCCGCGGACGTTGCCGCGCAGGCAGTGGGTGTGGCCCACCGCCAGCTGGGCCAGGCCTCGCCACAGCGCCCGCTCCGGCTCCGGCGCCAGCTTCCAGGCGTCCTCGAGCACCTCGTGGGCGTGAAAGGGCATGCCCGCGTCCAGCAGCTCCTGCGCCTCCGCCAGGGTCTGCTCCGGCGTGCGGTGCAGGCCCTCGGGCGCACGCTCCACCCCGGCGGCGCCGTAGGGCAGGGGCCGGCCAAGGCCGTCGCGGGGACGGGCGTTGCGGGCCCGGCCCTCCTCGTCGCGGTCGCGCCCCGGCCGCTGTCCCGTCATGGGTGTCACGGTAGCGACCGGCCTGCTCACCGGGTGAGCTCCGGGCGCAGCGCCGCCGGCTCCCCCGCCCGCAGCGCACCCCACCACAGCCCCGTGCCGTAGGCCAGGTCGTCGAGCCGCTTGGCCCCCAGGTAGCGCAGCGGGTCGAGCCGGGAGGGTGCTGACCCGTCCCGGCGGGGGGTGGTGTCCCGGTGGGTGGCCCAGTCCGCCAGCCCGTCCAGCACCCCCGCGGCCAGCAGCACCCGCCGGGCCCGCGGGGAGAGCGCCGCCACCAGCAGCGTCACCGGCCAGTACGACCGCCACGCCGCCGACGCCAGCTGGGTGAGCGCGCCGTAGAGCCCGCGCGGGGCCAGCACCGCCGCGGTCGCCAGCGGGTGGTGCAGCCCGGTGAGGCTGCGGGACAGGCGCACCGTGGCCACCGCCGTCACCACCGCCGCACCCGTGACGCCCGTGCGCCGTCCGGTCAGCAGCAGCGCCGCCGCCACCGCCGTCCACGGCGCCAGCACCACCGGCGGCACCTGCCCGGGGTGCCGAGCCGCCAGCGGGGCGGCACCGGTGCCGTAGAAGGCCTTGCGGCGCAACCAGGTGCCTACTCGCGTGCGGTGCTGGTGGGCGACCCGGGCGGCAGGCTCGTAGCGCAGCCGCCAGCCGCGGGCGTGCAACCGCCAGCACAGGTCCACGTCCTCGGCCACCGACATCTCCGCGGCGAAGCAGCCGCGCTCGTCGCCGCTGACCGCGGCCACCCGCACCAGCAGCGCGGCGCTGGGCACGTAGGCCACCCGGCTGCGCGGCAGCACGCCCGCCTCGCGCGGGCCCAGGTCCAGCGAGGACCGCAGCGTCTCGTAGCGGGCCACCCAGCCGCGCCCGGCCGGCAGCGCCACGATCCGCGGGGCCACCAGCGCCACCGCCGGGTCGGCCAGGTGCGGCAGCAGCGCGGTCAGCCAGCCGGGGGTGGGCACCACGTCGGAGTCCAGGAAGGCCACGAACGGGGTGCGGGCCCGGGCCAGGCCGGTGTTGCGGGCGGCGGCCGGGCCGCGGCTGGTGGGGTGGCGGACCAGCTCGGCGCCGTGCTCGGCCACCACCGTCGCCAGCTGCCGCCGGTGGGCGCTGTCGGAGCCGTCGTCGACCACCACGACCGGGGTGCCGGGCGTCAGCGCGGCCAGCAGCCGCTGCACCCCGGCGGCGTTGTCGCGCACCGGGACCACCACCGTCACCTGCTCTGGCGTGGGTCCGCCGACGGGGCGCGGGTGGGCCACCCCGGCGTCGAGCAGGGTGCGGGCCAGCGCCGCGCTGGCACTGTCGCGCACCGTCATCGGCTGCTCGGCCAGCCGCTCTCGGGCGGCCGGGCGCAGCCGCAGCAGCCGCGGCGGGGACCCACCGAGGACGGCCGCACCCCGGTCGAGCCACCACAGCCGGCGGTCGAGCTGCACCCGGAAGCCCAGCGGCAGGGCCGGGGTGCTCACAGCGTGCGGGTGGAGCCCGGCGAGACGGCGCTGGCGTTGATGCCGGTGCCGGTCACCACCGCCACCCGGCTCACGACAGCATCCCGTTGGTGTCGGGCGCCCAGCGGCGCACCGCCCCAGCGGCCTGCTCGGCCAGCGCGGCCAGCAGCTGCTCGCCCTCCGCGGCGTGCGCGCCCGCCGGATCACCCAGCACCCCGTTGGCGCTCACCGCGCGCACCCCGCCGGCTCGCAGCGCGGGCATCAGGGTGGCCACCGGGGCGGTGGCTCCGGCGGCCGCGACGGCGGTGCGCACGTCGGCGGGGTGCAGCGCCAGCAGCAGGGAGGTCTCGGTGCGCCCGGCGTGGGCGTCGGGGACGTGGGCGGCGGAGGCGGGCACCGCGCAGGGCAGCCAGGCGACGTCGCGGGACTCCTGGCGCAGCAGCCGCACGGCCTGCACCAGCGCCTGGGCGTTGCCGCCGTGGCCGTTGACCAGCACCAGCCTGGGCGCCCACCGGCAGGCGGAGCGACCCAGCTCGACGAGCAGGGTGCGCAGCGCCTCGGTGCCGATGGAGATGGTGCCGGGGAAGCTCTCGTGCTCCCCGCTCGCCCCGTAGGGCACCGCGGGCGCGAGCACCGCGCCGGCGGTGGTGCGCACCAGCTCCCGGGCCACCGCACTGGCCACCCGAGCGTCGGTGTCCAGCGGCAGGTGCGGGCCGTGCTGCTCCACCGAGCCCACCGGCACCACCAGCAGCGCGTCGGCGGGCACCTCCGGCCAGGTGAGCCCGGCCAGGTCACCCGCGGTGCTGAACGTTGGCCCGGTCACGGTGCTCACGCTAGCTGGCGGGGTGCCCGGCACGGACTTCCGCTGGCCTCGCCGGTGGTGCTGGACTCGCTGCGCGCCCAGGCCGTCACCGAGGCCGCCGAGCAACGGCTACTGGCTCGCGGCGGCCTGGCCCGCGCGGCGGCCGAAGAAGCTGCCGTCGCCCAGGGAGATGCCGCTGGCGTAGCCGCCGGCGGAGAGCCCGGAGGTGCAGCGCCCCGCGGCGAACAGGCCGGGGATGGGCTCGCCGGAGACGTGCACCACCGCCGAGTCGACGGTGGTGCGCAGCCCGCCCAGGGTGAACCCGCCGGTCATGTTGCGCAGGTCGATGGCGGCCACCGGGGAGCCGATCGGCTTGAGCCACTCCGCCTTCTTGCCCAGCACCGGGTCGGTGCCGGTGGCCGCGTGGGTGTTGTAGACCTGCACCGTCGCCTGCAGCGAGCCCTCGGGCAGCCCCATCTCGCCCTCCAGCTCGGCCACCGTCTCGCACACCCACTTGGGCCGGTGGCGCAGCAGCTCGGTGGAGCTGGGCGTGGTCAGCGCCTCCTCGTAGGCGGCCTCGTCGATCACCAGGAACGCCTGGTTGCCGTTGTCCTGCAGGGTGGCCTGCCCGACGCGGCCGGGGTAGGTGTCCTCGGTGACGTAGCGCTGGCCGCGGGCGTTGACCAGGATGCCGCGGATGAACAGCTGCGGGTCGCAGAAGAAGGCGACCTCGGTGGCGTCCATGTGCGCCAGGTCCGCGCCCAGCGCCTGGGCCATCTGGATCGCCCGCCCGTCGTGCTCCTCGATGGAGGCGGCCGGCCGGCCCACCAGGCGCGGGGCGTAGGCCTGCACCATCTGCTCGTTGTAGGCGAAGCTGCCCATGGCCAGCACCACGCCCTTGCGGGCGCGCACGGCCACCTCCTCGCCGTACTGCTTGGCGATCAGCCCGACCACCCGGCCGTCGTCATCGACCACCAAGCTCTGCACGCGCATGTCGTAGGCGCTGCGCACGCCCAGCTCGGTGGCGAGGTCGGTGAGCGGCTTCATCAGCATGTAGCCACCGCCCTTCTCGCCGGTGCGCTTGTCGCTCATCTGCGGCACGTGCCCGCGGGGGGCGGGGGTGGCGATGGCGTTGAGCGGCGCGGCATTCTCCCCGCCGGTGTACTGCAGCCCGTCGTCGCCCGGCGGCTCCCAGCCCGGCTGGTCCCAGAAGGTCGGCTTGAACGGCACCCCGCACTGCACCAGCCAGTCGAAGTGGGCGACGCTGCCGGAGCAGTAGGCGTCCAGCTTGGCCTCGTCCACCCCCTCACCCATGGCGGCGGCCAGGAAGGCCTTCATGTTCTCCGGGCTGTCCTCGAACCCGCACGCCTGCTGCACCGAGGTGCCGCCGCCGAGGTAGATGAAGCCACCGGACAGCGACGCGGCCCCGCCCCAGCCGCTGGTGCGCTCCAGCACCAGGACGTCGGCCCCGGCCTGCGCGGCCCCCACCGCGGCACTGGCCCCGGCCACGCCGTACCCGGCGACCACCACGTCGGCCTCGTGGGCCCAGGTGGTCACGTCGCGGGCGAGCCGAGGGCGCACAGAGCTGTTGTCAGACATGGCCCGACTCTCTCGCCAGCACGGGCGACGGTGGCCACGGGTCCCGGTGAGCGGGATCACTCAGGCCGGTGCCGGATCCAGCGCCAGCCGCCGCCGGCTGGTGAACGTCCGGCGCACCCCGGTGGCCGGGTCGGTGAAGGACAGCTCGCGGGCCAGCAGCTGCAGCGGGGAGGAGTAGTCGTCCACCGGCACGTCGTGCACCACCGGGTAGAAGCTGTCGCCGACGATCGGGATGCCCAGCGAGCACAGGTGCACCCGCAGCTGGTGGGTGCGCCCGGTGGTGGGGCGCAGCCGGTACCGGGCCCGATCACCGTGCACCGCCACCAGCTCCACCCGGGTCTCGGCGTTGGCCGGGCCGGGCACCTGCTGGGCGGTGAGCACGCCGCGGCGCTTGACGATGCGGCTGTGCACGGTGCGGGGCAGCGCCAGCGCGGGGTCGTGCGTGGCCACCGCCTCGTAGGTCTTGCTCACCTCGCGGCGGTCGAACAACCCTTGGTAGGCCCCGCGCACCTCGCGCCGAGTGGTCAGCACCAGCACCCCGGCGGTGAGCCGGTCCAGGCGGTGCACCGGGCTCAGCTCCGGCAGGTCCAGCTCGCGCCGCAGCCGCACCAGCGCCGACTCCACCACGTGCACCCCACGCGGGGTGCTGGCCAGGAAGTGCGGCTTGTCCACCACCAGCAGGTTCTCGTCCCGGTGCAGCACCTCGATCTCGAAGGGCACCCGCACCTCGGTGGTGGGCGGGTCCCGGTAGAGGTAGACGAACCCACCGGGCTGCAGCGGCGACGTCGCGGTCACCGGGGTGCCGGCGGCGTCGAGCACCTCGGCCCCGGCCACCTTCTCCCGCAGCCGCACCGCGTCGTCGGGGAAGCGGTGCAGCAGGTAGTCGAGCACGGTGGCCCAGGCCCCGTCGTCGGGCAGGCGCAGCCGGGTGGGGTTGAGCCCGGCGCGCACCGGCAGCGGCGCGGTGGCGCGACCGCGGGCGCTGCGGCTCACGTCGGCCCGATGCCGAGCACGCCGGCCAGCAGGTCCACCAGCGCGGCGAAGAGGACCTCGGGCTGGGCGAAGGTGTCCTTGCCGTACTGGCCGAACACCTCGAAGCTGACCGCCCCGAACAGGGCGACCCAGACCAGCACGGTGGCGGTGAGCATCGCGTCGGACACGTCCACCTCCAGCTCGGCCCGGACGCGCTCGGCATCGGCGTGCAGCGACGGCTCGACCGGTCCCGCCGAGCTGGCGGGACGGCAGCCGGCGGCCTCCGCGTCCGCGGCCAGCTGCAGCAGCAGCGCGACCACCCGGGTGCCCGGCACGGTGGTCTGCTCGGCCGGTGCGTGGTAGCCGGGCACCGGGGTGCCGAACACCAGTCCGTACCGGCTCGGCTCGGCCAGCGCCCAGCCCCGGACGGCCCCGGCGAGCGCCCGCCAGCGGGCCTGGAGGTCGGTGCGCGGTGCGTCCGACTCGGCGCGGGTGACGGCCTCGCCCAGCTCGGCGTAGGCGTCCACCACCAGCAGGGTGAGCAGGTCGTCGCGGCTGGGCACGTAGCGGTAGACGGCTGAGGACACCACGCCCAGGTCGCGAGCGATCGCGCGCAGGCTCAGCCCGGCGGCACCGTGCTCGGCCAGGTGCTCGCGGCCCAGCCGGGTGATGTCGGCGATGGTCCGGGTGCGGGCCTGTTCTCGCGGGGTGGGCACGGCGGCCAGTCTGCCAGACCCGAGAGCACCGTCAACTTTCGAGAGCACTGCTCTTGACCATGAGGTCGACGCAGACCACACTCGAGGGAGTTCAGAGAGCACTGCTCTCTCACCCTGGAAGGGAGCGCCTCATGAGCGCACTGCACGTGATCACCGGCGCCGGCCCGGTCGGCCGCACCGTCGCCACCCAGCTGGCCCACGCCGGCCACCACGTCCGCCTGCTCACCCGCTCCGGCTCCGGTCCGCGGCACGAGAACATCGAGCGGCGCGCGGTGGACGTCCACGAGGAGTCGGCGCTGCGCGCGGCCGTCGACGGAGCCACCGCCGTGTACCACTGCGCGCACGCCGCCTACTCCGCCGCAGCGTGGGCCACCGCGCTGCCTGCGATGGAGCAGGCGGTGCTGCGCGCGGCGGCCGACAGCGTGGTGGTGTTCCCGGAGAGCCTGTACTCCTACTCCGAGCCCTCCCGGCCGATGACCGAGGACAGCCCGCGGGCGGCCACCGGCGGCAAGCGCGGCATGCGCACCGAGCTCCTGCGCGCCCGGCAGGCCTCCGCCACGCCGACGGTGAGCGTGGTGGCCTCGGACTTCTTCGGCCCGCACGTGCACACCGCGCACGCGGGCGACCGGATGGTCGGGGCGGTGCTGGCCGGTCGCACGGTCCGGGTGATGGGCAGCGCCGACCAGCCGCACTCCTTCACCTACGTGCCCGACTACGCCGGCGCCATGGTGGCCGCGGCGGCCCGGCCGCAGGTGTGGGGCTCGGTGCTGCACGCCCCGACCGGTCCCGCGCTCACCCAGCGCCAGCTGGTGCATGCCCTGGCTGAGGCCGCCGGCGTGCCCGCCACGGTCAGGACGTTGCCGTCGTGGGTGCTGCGAGCGGGCGCCCTGGTGCCGGGCAGCCTGCGCGAGCTGGCCGAGATGCTCTACCAGTTCGAGCAGCCGTTCGTGCTCGACTCCCGCCGCAGCGAGGAGCTGCTCGGGCTGGCACCCACCCCGCTGACGCAGGCGGTGCGCGAGACGGTGGCGTGGTGGCGCACCGAGCAGCCGAACGCCACGGGCCGGCGCTGAACCAGCGGCCGGCCGGTCAGGGAGCGCCGCTCTGCCCGGTGCCTCCGGGCACGGAGCTGCCCGTCCCGGTCGAGGTCAGCGGGGCCACGCCGCCGGTACCGGGCTCCCCCTCGGTGGGCGGCGGGGTGACGGTCTCGACGGGCGTGGTGGGGGCGGGCGGCGGTGGTGTCGTCTGCACCGGCGGGGTGGTCTGCACCGGTGGTGTCGTCTGCACCGGCGGCGGGGTGGTCTGCACCGGCGGCGGCGTGGTCTGCACCGGCGGCGGCGTCGTGCGCGGCGGCGTCGTGCGCGGCGGGACGGTCGGGGCCGGCGGCGGCTGGGTGGGCTGCGCAGGCACGGTCGGCCGACCAGGTCCGGTCTGGCTGGACGTCGGCGGACGCGACGGCGCCGGGGGGACGACCGCCGGAGGCTGGGGAGCGGCGGACGGCGGCTGCACACCGGGAAGCTGCGGCACGGGCGCCGGCGTGCCCGGCCGGGACCCGGAGGACGAGGGCGCCCCGGTCGAGCCTACGGGGGGCGCGGGCGGTCCGGCGGTGGGCTGCTCGGGGGCGAGGACGGGGTTCACCGGCGGCGAGGTGGTGGTCTCCGTGGGTTGTGCGCCGGGGGCCGGGGCGCCGGGGGCCGGACTGGTGGTACCGGCGGGCTCGAGGTTGGGCGAGAGCGCGATGCCGGAGCCGAAGAGCAGCACACCCACTGCCACCAGCACGCCCGGCGTGCCAGGGTTGGCCCGCAACCAGGTGAAGCGGCCGGGAATGAGCGCCGCCGCGCCGACGCAGACGACGACCAGCCCGAGCACGCAGATCACTACAGTCACACCAGACCCCCTTGGTGCTGGTCGTCCTGACGAGCCCGCCACCCGTTTCCCGAGTGTGCGCTGGCGCGAGGCGCGCACGCCACTGCTGGCCTGTGCGTCCCCCGCTCCCCCCGTCATCGCGCGACCGAGCCGCTCGGCCACAGATGACCGGGGATTGTCGGGGCAAACCGCACAACTGTTACCGGCATGTTCTGCGGGTAGAGCTGCGCTCACGCGCCGTCACAACGCGCACCGTCACAACGCCAGGGCCACCCGCTCACCCTCGAGCACCGCGGCGTGCAACCGGCGCGGGGTGAGGCAGTCACCCACCCGGTGCACCGGCAGCCCGGAGCCCGCCAGCGCGCGCCACAGCTCGTCCTCCGGCTCCTGGTGCACCGCGCACACCACCCAGTCGACGACGCACACGGACTCCGCACCGGTGGGGTGGTGCAGCAGGGTGACCGCGAGCCGGCCGTCCCGCTCGGCGACCCCCCGCGGCACCAGGTCGGTGCGCTGGTCGATGCCGGCGGCGTGCGCGCGGCGCTGCCAGCCCTCGGTGTCCAGGGTGAGCCCGAGGTCCTGCGCCACCACCATGGCGCTGGTGCTCACCGTCACCGCGCAGCCGCGGGCCGCCAGCACCTCGGCCGCCGAGGTCGCCTGGTGAAAGCCCAGCTCGTCGTGCACCAGCACGGTGCCGGTGGGCCGCACCCGCCCCGCGAGCACGTCGCGCACGTGCACCACCCGGGGGCAGTCCCCCGCCCACGCCGGGCGCACCGGGCGGGCTCCGGTGGCCAGCACCACCACGTCAGGCGCCTCGGCGATCAGCTGCGCGGCGCTCACCGGCGAACCGGTGTGCACCTGCACCCCTCGCCGCGCGCACTCCGCGGCGAGGTCGGCGGTCACCGCGCCCAGCTGGGCCCGGCCCGGGGCGCTCGCCGCCAGCAGCACCTGGCCGCCGAGGCGGTCGGCGCGCTCGTGCAGCGTCACCCGGTGGCCGCGCTCGGCTGCGGTGGCCGCGGTCCGCAGACCACCCGGCCCACCCCCGACCACCACCACGCGGCGGGCTCGGCGCACCGGCGCGGGCAGCGGGACCGACTCCCGGCCCGCGTGCGGGTTGACCACGCAGCCCAGCCACCGGTTGAGCCCCACCCGGCCCACGCACTCCTGGTTGCAGGACAGGCAGCTGCGGATCTCCGCAGCCCGCCCGGTGCGGGCCTTGGTGGCGAAGTCCGGGTCGGCCACCTGCGCCCGGACCACGCCCACCAGGTCGCAGACCCCGTCGGCCAGCGCCTGCTCGGCCTGCTCGGGGCGGGTGAACCGGCCGACCCCGATCACCGGCAGGGCAACGGCGGCCTTGATGGCCCGCGCCACGGGGTGGGCGTGGTCGGCGGGGGTGCGCATGCTCGAGGTGATCAGGTGCTGGGTGGCGGTGGCCACCCCCAGGGTGGTGTTCAGGTAGTCCACCGACCCGGACGCCTCCACCAGCCGCGCCACCGCGACGGCGTCGGCCAGCGTCACGCCGTGCTCGATGCCGTCGTGCCCGCTCAGCCGCACCCCCAGCGCCTTGTCCGGGCCGAGCACCTCGCGCACCGCGTCGACCACCTCCAGCAACAACCGGGCCCGCGCGGGCAGGTCACCGCCGTAGC
Organism: Rhodococcus sp. Z13_19A; assembly: GCF_058133575.1. NCBI lineage: Bacteria > Bacillati > Actinomycetota > Actinomycetes > Mycobacteriales > Nocardiaceae > Rhodococcus > Rhodococcus sp. Z13_19A. The sequence goes on along the minus strand of NZ_JBYUNN010000002.1, from coordinate 106,279 downwards.
CGTCGGTGCGGGTGTTGGTGGCCGGGGCCAGGAAGCAGCGCAGCAGCGAGGACTGGCTGGCCTGCAGCTCCACCCCGTCGAAGCCGCCGGCCACGCAGCGGGCGGCTACGTCGGCGTAGCCGGCCACGAGCGCGGCGATCTGCCGGTGGGTCAGCGCGGTGGGCACCTCGCGGAACAGCGGGTCGGGCACCGGGCTGGGGGCGAGCACCGGGGTGCGGGTGTACAGCGACGACGCCTGGCCGCCGTTGTGGTTGAGCTGGGCCAGCACCGGCACCCCGTGGGCGTGCACCGCGTCGGTGATCAGCCGGTACCCGGGCAGCACCGCCGGGTCGTGGCCGCGGATCAGCTTCTCGTAGGCCCCGTCGGAGGGGTGCACCGAGTGCTCCTCGGTGATCACCAGCCCGGCGCCACCGGCAGCACGGGCGGCGTAGTACGCGGCGTGCTGGGCGGTGGGCAGCCCGTCCACGGCGGCGTTGGTGAGGTGCGCGGTGAACACCACCCGGTTGGCCAGCGCCAGTGGCCCTACCCGCAGCGGGGTGAACAGCCTCATGCCGCGACCACCGCCTGCGCGGCCCGGCGGCCCTCTCGCACGGCCTCGGCCACGGTGCGCGGCGCCACGCAGTCGCCCACCCGCACCGCGCCGGGCACGTCCAGGGTGTGGTCGGGCAGCCGGTGCCCGCAGTCCACCACCGCAGCGCACGCCACCTCACGGCGCTGCCCGGTGTAGCGGTTCTCCAGCACCGCCACCCCGCCACCGGCCAAGCGCAGCAGGGTGCTCAGCTCACGGCGCACCCAGGCCTGCTGCAGCCGGGTGTTGGCGGCGGCGAGGTCGCCGGTGCGGCCCAGCTGGGCACCCACCACCGGGTCCGCGGTCACCACCGCCACCGGACGGCCGGCGGCGGCGAGGTGCTCGGCCACCGCCACGCCCACCGGCCCGCCCACCGGGTCGTGCACCAGCACCGGCCCGGCCACGGGCGCCCCCGCGAGCACCTCGGCGGCGGTGAACCACGGTGCGTCGCCGGCCACCCGCCGCGGGGCGGGCACGCTGCCGGTGGCCAGCACCACCGGCGCCCCGACCAGCTCCCCCGGCCCCACCTCGCAGCCGGTCACCAGCTCCACCCCGAGCCGGCGGCACTGCTGCTCCAGCCAGTCCACCAGCGGGGCGAAGCCCACGGCCACCCGGGCGAGACCCCCGAGCTGCGGTGCGCGCTCCAGCAGCCGCACCTGCACGCCGCCGTCGGCGAGCACCCGTGCGGCCTCCAGCCCGGCCGGGCCACCGCCCACCACCACGGCGTTGCGGGCCCTGGTCGCCCTTGTCGGGTCCGAGAACGGGCGACGAGGGACCTGAACGCCGGAGAGGGGGGCAGCCACCGGGTCGCCCACGCAGCTCACCACCGGGTTGCGCGGGTCCCGCACCCGGCACTCCTGGTTGCACAGCACGCACGGCCGCGGCGCCCCGCCCGCCCGCAGCGTGGCCACCAGCTCGGCGTCGGCGATCAGCGCCCGGGTCATCTCCACCGCGTCGCACACCCCGTCGGCCAGCGCGGCTTCGGCCATCACCGGGTCCACCACGCTGCCCTGCAGCACCACCGGCGCCACGCTCACCGCCCGCACCGCCGCGCACAGCTCCCGGTTGAACCCGGGCGTGGTGTGCCGGTCGGGCCGGTAGGCGTCCACGGAGTACGGGCCGCCGCGCACCACCACCAGCAGGTCCACCAGCGGCGACAGCTCCGCCACCTGCTCCAGCGCCTCCTCCGGGGTGATCCCGCCCCACGGGGCCAGCTCGTCGCAGCTCAGCCGCAGGCCCAGCACCCGGCCCGGCCCCAGCTCGTCGCGCACGGCCGCCAGCACCTGCCGGGTGAGCAGCAACCGGTCGTCGCCGTAGGTGTCGTCGCGCAGGTTGGTCAGCCCGGAGTGCGCCTGCCGCAGCAGGCTGATCGCACCGGCGTCGACCTCCACCCCGTCCACGTCGGACTGCACGGCCAGCGCGGCGGCGGCCCGGAAGCCCGCCACCACCGCATCCAGCTCGGCCTGCTCCATCGCCATGGGCAGCTCGCGGGAGACCACGTCGGCCACCCGGGACGGCGCCCAGAGCACGGTCTGGCTGTGGGCGCTGCAACCCTGCGCCCCGGCGTGGCCCAGCCCGGCCAGCACCAGGGTTCCGTGCGGTCGGCAGGCGGCGACCACGTCGGCCCAGCCCGGTCCGCACTCGGCGGCCAGCGGGGCCCGCTCGTAGGGCCAGTCGCCCGGGTGCACCGACGCGGTCTCGGTGACCACCACGCCGGCGCCGCCCGCGGCGCGCCGGGCGTAGTGGGCGACGTGCGCGGGCGAGAGCGCCCGGCCCGCGCCCAGGTTGGTCTCGTGCGGGCCGAAGAGCACCCGCGAGGACGCCGTCCGGCCCGCCAGCGTGACGGGCCGGAGCAGCCGTCCGGCCATCAGCTCCGGGTGGCGGCGGGCTCGTGCGCGCCGAGGTCCCGGACGAAGCCCGGCGGCACGTAGACGTCGTCACGGGTGAGGTCGTGGATGGAGGAGCGGCCCACGCCCAGCACGGCGGAGTCGATGCCGCCGCGCAGGATGTCCAGCACGTTCTCCACCCCGGCCTGCCCGTTGGCCGCGAGGCCCCACAGGTAGGCGCGGCCGATCATCACCGCGCGCGCCCCCAGGGCCACGGCCTTGACCACGTCGCTGCCGCGGCGGATGCCACCGTCGAGCACCACCTCGATGTCCTCGCCGACGGCGTCCACGATGGGCGCCAGCGCCCGGATGGGCGCCGGGGTGCCGTCCAGGTTGTTGCCCCCGTGGTTGGACACGGAGATGGCGGTGACGCCGGCCTGCACGGCCCGCTTGGCGTCGTCCACCCGCATCACACCCTTGAGCATGAACGGTCCGCCCCACTGCTCGCGCAGCCAGGCCACGTCCTCCCAGGTGGGCAGCGGGGTGTTCATCCACTCGCCGTAGGCGCCGAAGAAGGTGGGCGCCTCGCCGCCGGGCGGCGTGAGGTTGGGGGTGGTCAGGTCGGGGACCCGGCCGGTCTTGGCGAACTCGTAGAGCCACTTCGGGCGGGTGATGCCCTCCGGGGCGAAGCGGGCCATCGCCTTGAGGTCCATCTTCTCCGGGATGGTGGGGCTGCCCCAGTCGCGTCCGTTGGAGAACGACCAGTCCAGGGTCATGATGAGCCCGACGGCGCCGGCCGCGCGGGCCCGCTCCATCCGCTGCACCAGCACCTCGCGGCTGCCCACCCAGTACATCTGGAAGAACGTCTGCGGGTTGACCGCGGCGACCTCCTCGACGGACTTGCTGGCGAAGGACGACAGGCCGACCGCGACGCCGCGGTTGGCGGCGGCCCGGGCCACGGCCACCTCACCCTCGGGGTGCACCGCCTGCACCCCGGTCGGCGAGATGAGCACCGGCATGGAGATGGGCTGGCCCATGACCGTGGTGGCCAGCTCGCGCGAGCCCGACAGCCCGGCCACCCGGGGGGCGAAGCCGAGCTCAGCGAACGCCGCGGTGTTGTCCTCGACGGTGATGCCCTTCTCGGAGCCGGCGACCAGCGCGCCGTAGACCGACCTGGGCAGCCGCTTCTTGGCGCGGCGCTGCGCCTCGGCGACGGTCTCGAACCATGCGTTCTTGCTCATTCAGCTCATCCCTGCCAGTGGGTTCTCGTTGCAGAAGCTCACCGGTGGCTTGACCATCAGCGTGAGCGGGACAGGCTTGGGCGCCTGGCCTCGTACGGGTCCGGAGTGCGAGTGGTCGCCGGTGGGCTTGGGGACGTCGCCGGCCACGTCGGCCAGCGCCACCTCGCCGTAGCCCTGCACGCACTCCGGGTCCGGCCCGTCCAGCGGCAGGCCGGTGAAGAACTTGGCCGCCATGCAGCCGCCGCGGCAGGCGTCGAAGTGCTGGCACTTGCTGCACGCGCCGCCGGTCTGCGGGGAGCGCAGGTCGGTGAACAGCTCCGAGCGCTGCCACACCTCCTGGAAGCCACCGGGGTTGAGCAGGTTGCCAGCCAGGAAGGCGTCGTGGATGGCGAACGGGCAGGCGTAGACGTCGCCGATCGGGTCGATCAGGCAGACCACGCGCCCGGCGCCGCACAGGTTGAGCCCGGGCAGGGCGTCACCGAAGGCGGCCAGGTGGAAGAAGGAGTCGCCGGTGAGCACGCCCTCGCCGTTGCGCACCAGCCAGTCGTAGAGCTCGCGCTGCTGGGCCATGGTGGGGTGCAGCTCGTTCCACACGTCCGCGCCGCGGCCGGCCGGTCGCAGGCGGGTGATGCGCAGGGTGGCGCCGTAGCGGTCGGCCAGCGCCTTGAACTCGTCCAGCTGGCCGACGTTCTGCCGGGTGACCACGACGGAGATCTTGGCGTCGGCGAAGCCGGCGTCGGCCAGGTGCTGCAGCGCGCGGCAGGCCATGTCGAACGAGCCCGTGCCACGCACGGCGTCGTTGACCTCGGCGGTGGCCCCGTCCAGGGAGATCTGCACGTCCACGTAGTCGCTGGCGGCCAGGCGCTCGGCGACGGCGCGGTCGATGCGCACGCCGTTGGTGGAGAACTTCACGCCCACCTGGTGCGCGGTGGCGTAGTCCACCAGCTCCCAGAAGTCCGAGCGCACGGTGGGCTCGCCACCGCCGATGTTCACGTAGAACACCTGCATGCGCTGCAGCTCGTCGATGACGGCCTTGCACTGCTCGGTGCTGAGCTCGCGCGGGTCGCGCTTGCCCGAGGAGGACAGGCAGTGCACGCACGCCAGGTTGCAGGCGTAGGTGAGCTCCCAGGTGAGGCAGATGGGTGCGTCGAGGCCGAGCTCGAACTGGTCGATCAACCGTCCCACCTTGGGCGGTGCCGTGGTGGTGGGGGGCTCGAGCACGGCAGCTGGATCCAGCACTGCGGTCATGCGGCATCTCTCCTGATGATCATCGTGGACTCGACGAGCGTGGCCAGGGCGGCGGCGTAGGACGGCAGTGCCGCCTCGCCGACCCCGGCGGCCAGGCAGGCCGACCGCGCGTCGGGGTGGTTGGCCAGCGACTGCACGATGCCGACCACGGTGTGGTTCTTCAGGAAGGACAGCCGCCGCGTGCCGAAGTGGTACAGCAGCGCGCCGAAGGGCTCCGGGCGGACGGCCACCTTGGGGTGCACCTGCCAGGCACCGTCCAGCACGGCGGTCTGCTGCTCGGCCTCGAGCACAGGCATGCTCAGTACACGCCGCACATGCCGTCGATGGAGACCTCCTCGACGAGGGTCTCCTCGACCATCGGCTCGTCGGTGGACTGGGGGGCGGTCTGCTCGGCCATGGGACTCTCCAGAGTGTTGGCGGGATCACCGTTGCGGTGTGACAGGCACCATAATGGCACTCAGTGCCGAAGGAAAGCCAGGAGGTACCTGGACCAGCACGGAAGGCAGGTGGACACCGCTGTGGAAGGTCCCGTGCGCGTCGACGACCTGGCCGCCCGCGCCGGACGCCGCCCCTCCACCACCCGGGCGTCCATCAGCCGGATCGCACTACCCCTGTTCGCGCGCAACGGGTTTGACGAGACCAGCGTGGACGAGATCGCCGAGGCGGCGCACATCTCCCGGCGCACGCTGTTCCGCTACTTCGCCTCCAAGAACGACATTCCCTGGGGCGACTTCGACGCCGAGCTGGCCCGCATGCGGGCCTTCCTGGTCGCGCTGCCCCCGGGCACCCCACTGGCCGAGGAGCTGGGCGGGGCGCTGGTGGACTTCAACACCTTCCCCGCCGTGGAGGCCCCCTGGCACCGGCAGCGCATGCGGCTGGTGTTCGGCGTCCCGGCGCTGCAGGCGCACTCCGCCCTGATGTACGCCGGCTGGCGACAGGTGGTGGCCGAGCACGTCGCCCGCCGGCTGGGCGTGGCCGACGACGACCACCTGGCTCGCTCGGTGGCGTGGATGTTCCTGGGCGTGGCCATCGCCGCCTACGAGCAGTGGCTGGACGACGAGACGCTGGAGCTGGTCGACCTGCTGCGGGAGGGCGCGTCGGTGCTCGCCGCCGGCCTGCGCACGTTGACGCCTCCGTCCTGACAGGATCGCCGCATGAGAGCCCCCCGCACGAGAGCCGCCCGAGTGCTGACCAACGCCCTGCCCGCGGCCGCCCTGGTCCGCGCGACCCGGTTGCTGCGCAACCCCGAGCACCGTCGGGTGGCGCTGCTCGCCGGTGGGCTCGGCGGGTCGTCGGTGGTGCACGCGGTGCGCCCGCAGGTGTTCGAGCCGATCATCCCGCCGGGCATCGGCGACGCCCGGCGCTGGGTGTACGTCAGCGGCGTTGCCGAGGCGGCGTGCGCGGCGCTGCTGCTCGTCCCTGCCACTCGACGCCTGGGCGGCTGGGTGAGCGCCGCGGTGCTGGTCGGCGTCTTCCCCGCCAACGTGTACTCGGTGAAGGTGGTGTCCCGGTCCAAGCCGCTGCAGGCCGTGGCCCTGGCTCGCCTGCCCCTGCAGGTCCCCATGATCACTGCCGCGCTGCGCGTCGCCAAGGGCTGAGCCGCCACCGGCGGTGGTGGCGCCCGGCGCGGTGTGCCCAGAATCACTTTTTTGCATCCGCCGCAACATTGCCCTGGCGGACAGGTGAATACACGCTTGGTCGACTGCTGCCGCGCTCACGCTGGCGGAGCGGGTCCTGACCATCGGACGCGCCGGGAGAGGGCGCCGTCGTGCCCAGCACTGCCCCGCCTCACCCCTGGAGTCCTGATGGCGAACTACCTCTACCGGCTGGGAAAGCTGGCCTACCGGCGCAAGGGCCGCGTCATCGGGGCGTGGGTGTTCCTGCTGGTGCTGCTCGGTGTGACCGCCTCCACGCTGTCCGGACCGACGGTGGACACCTTCTCCATCCCCGGCACCCCGGCCACGGAGGCCCAGGAGCTGCTCAAGGAGCGCTTTCCCTCGGCCGGCGCCGACGACCTGATCAACACCCCCACCGAGCGGTTCATCTTCGCCGCGCCGGCGGGCCAGACGCTGAGCTCCCCGCAGAACCAGGCGGCGATGGACAAGGTCGTCGCCGATCTCAAGACGATCTCCCAGGCCAAGAGTCCGGACACCCTGGTCAACCCGGTGGTGGCCGCCGCTGCGCTGGTGAAGGCCGCCGAGGGGGCGGGCAAGTCGCCGGAGGACGCCGCGGCGCTGTCGCCGCTGAGCCCGGACGGCACGGTCGGCTACCTCTCCATGAGCTTCACCGGCGCGATCACCGACATCACCCCGGAGACCCGCGACCAGCTGAAGGCCGCCGCCGAGCTCGGCCGCAGCGAGGGGCTGACGGTGGAGATGACCGGCACCGCCGCCGCGGAGCAGGCCGGCGGCCAGGCCGCCGAGCTGATCGGCCTGGCCGTGGCCGCCGTGGTCCTCACCATCACCTTCGGCTCGCTGGTGGCGGCCGGGCTGCCGCTGCTGATGGCCATCATCGGCATCGCGGTGGGCAGCCTGGCCATCACCACCGCCAGCGGCTTCTTCGACCTCAACTCCGCCACCCCGACGCTGGCCATCATGATCGGGCTGGCGGTGGCGGTCGACTACTCGCTGTTCATCCTCTCGCGCTACCGCAACGAGGTGGGCAAGGTCAGCGACCGCGAGGAGGCGGCCGGGCGCGCGGTGGGCACCGCAGGGTCTGCGGTGGTGTTCGCCGGACTCACCGTGATCATCGCCCTGGTGGCGCTGCGGGTGGTGAACATCCCGTTCATGGCCACCATGGGCTACGCCGCCGCGTTCACCGTGGCCATCGCCGTGGTGCTCGCCCTCACCCTGCTGCCGGCCATCCTCGGCCTGCTCGGCGAGAAGGCCTTCGCCGGCCGGATCAAGGGCATCACCGACCACGACGCCGAGGAGAACAAGGACCTGGTCACCAACGGCCTGCGCTGGGCGCGGCTGGTCCGCCGCGTCCCGGTGCTCACCCTGGTGGCCGGCGTGGTGCTGCTGGGCGTGCTGGCCATCCCCGCCGCCAACCTCGAGCTGGCCCTGCCCAACGACTCCACCGCCGACCCCGACACCACCGAGCGCAAGGCCAGCGACCTGGTCACCGGCGCGTTCGGAGCCGGCGTGAACGGCCCGTTGATCGTGGTGGTGGACGCCTCCCAGGCCACCGTGCCCAAGGCCGAGGCCTTCGCCCGGGTGGTCGCCACCATCAAGGCCCAGGGCGACGTGGCCAACGCCCAGGTGCTGGCGGTCAACCCGGCCGGCGACACCGCGCAGCTGACGGTGATCCCCTCCAGCTCACCCAGCAGCACCGCCACCCACGACCTGGTCAGCCACATCCGCGACGCCGAGGGCGAGCTCAACCGCACCACGGGAGTGAGCATCGGGGTCACCGGCCAGACCGCCATCGAGGGCGACGTCTCCGAGCGGCTGTCCAGCTCGCTGGTGCCCTACCTGGCCGTGGTGATCGGGCTGGCGTTCCTGCTGCTGATGCTGGTGTTCCGCTCGATCCTGGTGCCGCTGACGGCGACGCTCGGCTTCCTGCTCAGCGTGCTGGCCACGTTCGGGGCCACCGTGGCGATCTTCCAGGAGGGCGCCCTCGGGCTGATCGCCAACCCGCAGCCGATCGTCAGCATGATGCCGATCTTCCTGATCGGCGTGGTGTTCGGCCTGGCCATGGACTACCAGGTGTTCCTGGTGACGCGGATGCGCGAGGAGTACGTGCACGGCGCGACGCCCAAGGACGCCGTCACCTCAGGGTTCCACCACGGTGCTCGGGTGGTCACCGCCGCCGCGATCATCATGATGTCGGTGTTCGGCTCGTTCATGCTGGGCGACAACGCCTTCATCAAGTCGATCGGGTTCGCCCTCGCCGCTGCCGTGCTGTTCGACGCCTTCGTGGTGCGGATGGTGATCATCCCGGCGGTGATGACTCTGCTCGGCTCGGCCGCGTGGTGGCTGCCGAGGTGGCTGGACCGGATCCTGCCCAACGTGGACGTGGAGGGCGAGCAGATCCTCAAGCAGCTCGACGCCAGGGACACCCGCCAGCACAGCGACCCCGAGGAGCCGGTCGCGGTGTCCTGACCGGCCGCGTAGCGTCTTCTCCCAGCCATTCGTCGCCCTGGCCGCGAGGGATGCGCAGCGCTGGGGGGTGGCGCTGCACCAAGCCAGGGTCGCGGGTGGTGCTAGCTCTTCTCGGCGTACATCAGCCGCAGCATCCGAGCCAGCGCCTGCGTGGCTGCCGACGCCGGCGCCACTCCCTCGGCGATGTCGAAGAACGCCACCCCGTCCACCACGGCCAGGGTGAGCCGGGCGGTCGCTGGGTCGGCGGGCAGCCCACCCTTGGCCAGCACCACGCTCACCAGCCGCAGCAGCTCGGCGTTGTAGTCGTGCACCAGCGGACGCATGCGCGGGTGCCGACCGGCCTCCAGGTAGCGCTCGTACATGGCCATCACCCCCGTCGGAGTGGCCGAGGACGCCTCCGCCGGGCGGGCGGTGGCGATCTCCAGCACGGCGGCGGCCAGGGCGTCGGGCGTCTCCAGGCGCTCGGGCAACCGACCGACCAGCTCGTGGGTGGCAATGGTCCAGCGCTGGATCACTGCGGCGAGCGCCTCGTGCTTGAGGTCCTCGAGGTCCGGGAAGTAGTGGGTGGCCGCGGACACCGGCAGGTCGGCTCGTCGGGCGGCGGAGCGGTGGCTGATCGCGGTGATCCCGCGCTCCAGCAGCAGCCCGGCGGCGGCGTGGACCAGCGCAGCCGTGCGGTGCTGACCTCGGGTGGAGCGCGCGGGGGCGGACATGGGCGAACCGTCGCACGCCGTCGGCGCGCTGGTCAACGGTGAGTGATGCGATCGGCCGGGATCACGCCAGCTCGGCGGTGAGCGCCGGCCAGACCTCCGGGTCGTGGCCGGGCACCAGGCGGTAGCCGGTGCGCCGGGCGATCTCCTTCAGCCGCAGGATCGGGCCCAGGGTGTCCTCGGCCGGCACGTGCACCGTGCCGCCGACGGGCCGCTCCTCGTCCAGGTTGACCTGCAGGTCGGCGGCGTCGAAGGCGAACACGTAGCCGCTGCCGTCCTCGAGGTCCACCACGAAGCTCTGGTGTCCGGGGGTGTGCCCGGCGGTGAGCACCGCCGACACCCCGGGCACGATCTCGGCGTCGCCCTGCGCGCGCACCCACTGCAGCCCCGGGTTGTCGAAGTCCGCCCGGAAGATGCCGTATTCCACGGCGTCGTCGGCGCTGAGGCCGTAGGTCAGCTCCGCGTCCTGCACGTGCACCGGGACGTCGCTCCCGGCGAAGTGGTGCAGCCCGCCGCAGTGGTCGTTGTGCAGGTGCGACACCGCCACCACCGCGATGTCGGCCACGGTGAGGCCGTGCCGGGCCAGGCCCTGCTCCAGCGGGGCGTCCTCGCCCGGCGGCAGCGACGGCTGGATGGAGGACTCCCGCGGGTGGTACCGCTCGCGCAGCACCGGGTTGGTGAGCAGCTCGGTGTTGAAGCCGGTGTCCAGCAGCACCCAGCCGTCGGTGGTGTCCAGCAGGACGGCGGGCACGGGCTCGCGGATGCGCTCACCCGCCGGTGCGCCGAGCAGCGAGTAGGCCAGCGGCAGGTCCTCGTAGCCCAGCGTCAGCGGGACCACCTTGCGCACGCTCATCGGGTGATCCTGGGGTCGGCGGCCGCCTGCAGCAAGTCGACGACGGAGTTGACCACCACGTAGATGGCTCCGAGGACCAGCGTCACCCCGGCGATGGCCGGGAAGTCCGCGCGGGGGATGGCCTGCACCACGTACAGCCCGATGCCCGGCCAGGCGAACACCGACTCCAGCACCACCACGCCGGCGAACATCAGCCCCACCTGCACGCCGGCCATGGACAGCGCCGGGCCCGCCGAGTTGCGCAGCCCGTGGCGCAGCAGCACCTGCACCTCGCGCAGGCCCTTGGCCCGGGCGGTGCGCGCGTGGTCGCCCTGCAAGTTGGTCAGCAGCGAGCTGCGCAGCGTGCGGGCGATCGCCACTGCCGGGCCCAGCGCCAGGCAGACGGCCGGCATCACCAGGTGGCGGATCGCGTCGCTGAGGACGTCCATCCGCCCGTGCACCAGCGAGTCGACGACGAGCAGCCCGGTGGGCCCGTCGGGGGCGTCGTAGAAGGACGACCTGCCGGTGGCGGGCAGCCAACCGAGGGTGCGGTAGAAGAGCAGGATCCCCAGCACCGCCAGCAGGAACACCGGTGCCGAGGCCCCGGCGACCAGCCCGACCCTGAGCACCCCTGCGCCGCGCCAGCGCGAGGCGGCGGCGATGCCCAGCCCGGTGCCCAGCACCACCGCCAGGACCAGCGCCGCCAGGATCAGCTCCACGGTGGCGGGCAGGTAGGTGGCCAGGTCGGCGGAGACCGGCTGGCGGGTGCGCAGCGAGTCCTGGAAGTCGCCGTGCAGCAGGCCGCCGACGTAGTCGACGTACTGCACCACCAGCGGACGGTCCAGCCCGAGCCGAGCGGTCTCGGCATCCACCAGCTGCTGGGACGCGTTGGCCCCCAGCTTGGCCCGGACGCTGTCGATGGGGGTGTTCTTCTGCAGCAGGAAGACCACCGCGGTGAGGAACAGCAGCACCGCGACGGCGCCAGCCACTCTCGTGAGCACGAAGCGCAGCACGTCGGTCTCCTATCGGTCGGCGAGCAGGTTGCGGAGCGCGTCACCGGCGAGGTTGGCGACCAGGGCGAGCAGCAGCACCGCGACGCCGGGCATCACCGGCACCCACCAGTGCTCGAGCAGGTTGGACATGCCTCGTGCCGCCATCCCGCCCAGCTCGGGCGCGGGGGCGGGGGCACCGAGGCCGAGGAAGGACAGCGCCGCCAGGGTGATGATCAGGTTGCCCATGTCCAGGCTGGCCGCCACCAGCGTGGAGACCAGCGCCCCGGGCAGCAGGTGCTTCAGCGCGATGCGCACCGGACCCACCCCGGAGAGCCGGGCGGCCTCCACGTGCGGGCGGGCGGCCTGGGCCCGGACCTCGCCACGCACGATGCGGGCGTAGAACGGCCACCACACGATCATCACGGCGAGCAGGGTGTGGGTCAGCGAGGGACCGAGGGCGGCCACCACGCAGATCGCCAGGAGCGGCCCGGGCAGCGCCAGGAACGCGTCCGTCAGGCGCATCAGCAGCGAGTCCACCCAGCCACCCACAGCGCCGGCCACCACACCCACCAGTCCGCCCACCACCACACCCGAGGCGATCACCAGCAGCGCCGACAGCCACGAGGAGCGGATGCCCTCCAGGACCCGCGAGAGGATGTCGCGGCCCACCTCGTCGGTGCCCAGCAGGTGCCCGCCGCCCGGGGCGAGGAAGGCCTCGCCGGCCGGCACCGACGTGGAGTGCGGGGCCAGCAGCGGGGCGAGCAGGGCCACCGCGAACACCACCGCCAGCGCAGCCAGGGCCGCTGTGTCGCTGATGCCCAGCCGGCGCAGCACGTGGTGGGCCCCGGCCGTCCGGCCCCTGCCCCACCGCTGCAGTGCCGGTCTCGTGCGATCCGCTGTCGTCACCATCACGCGGCTCCTGTCTTGGTGGTGGGCAGGGTGCCCGTGCGGCGGCGGCCGGGCCGCGGGGCGGCGTCCAGGAGCGCGCGGGTGTACGGGTGCGAGGGAGCGTCCACGACCTGTTCGGCGTCGCCCTCCTCCACGATGCGGCCCTTGGTCATCACCGCGATCCGGTCGGCGGCCACCCGGGCGGCAGCCAGGTCGTGGGTCACGAACAGCACCGCCATGTCCAGCTCGCGGCGCAGCCGACCCAGCAGGTTGAGCACGGTGGCCACCAGCGAGACGTCCAGCGCGGAGGTCGGCTCGTCGCACAGCAGCACCCGGGGCGGCACGATCACCGCTCGCGCCAGCGACGCCCGCTGGCGCTGCCCCCCGGAGAGCTGACGAGCCCGTGCGGACGCCACCTCGGCGGGCAGACCCACCAGGGCGAGCGCGCTGCGCACCGCCGCGGCCCGCTCCCGCCGGGGCACTCCCTCGGCCCGCAGCCGGTCGGTGAGCAGGTCACCGATGGTCGACCACGGCGTCATGGACGAGCCCGCGTCCTGGAACACCATCTGTGGGCGCCCCCCGCGGCCCAGCTCGACGTCGCCGGAGTCGGGCGTGACCAGCCCGGCCACCACCCGCAGCAGGGTGGACTTGCCGCAGCCGCTCTCCCCCACCAGGGCCAGGCACTCCCCGGGCTGCACCGACAGGTCCACCCCGTCCAGCGCCTGCAGGGTGCCACCACCGGCGAGCGGGAACGCCTTGCGCACCTCGGTGAGCACCACGCCGGGGTACTCCTTCTGCACCTGGCGGAACACCGGCCCGGCGGGCCACTGCGCGGTGGAGGCCAGTGCGCGGGCCAGCTCGTCCAGCCGCTCGGGCTGGGTGCAGGCCACCAGGTGCCCGGGGGCCGCAGCCTCCAGCGGCACCGGTTCGTCGCAGGCCGCCACGTGCAGCTCGCAGCGGGGGCCGAACGGGCACCCGGGCGGGTGGTCCTTGGGGCTCGGCGGCTCCCCGCTCAGGGTGGGCAGCGGGTGCGCGCGGTCCGACGTCGGAGTGAGCCGGGTCTGCAGCAGCCCCAGCGTGTAGGGCTGGCGGGGCGCCTCCAGCACCGCGGCGGTGGGGCCCACCTCGAGCAGCTTCCCGCCGTAGAGCACCGCGATGCGGTCGGCGATCTCCGAGGCGACCCCGAGGTCGTGGGTGATGAACACGAAGGAGCAACCCAGCTCCGCGCGCAGGCTCACCACCAGCTCCAGGATCTGTGCCTGCACGCTGACGTCCAGGGCGGTGGTGGGTTCGTCGGCCACCACCAGCGAGGGACTGCCGGCCACGGCCATCGCGATCATCACCCGTTGGCGCAGTCCACCAGAGAGCTCGTGCGGGTAGGCCCGCAGGCGCGACTTGGCCTGCGGCACCCCGACGGCGTCGAGCAGCCGCAGCGCCTCCTGGGCGGAACCCGCCTTCTCCTCGACCTGCCTGCCCACCCGCATCGTGGGGTTCAGCGAGGTCATCGGGTCCTGGAACACCGCACCGAGGTGGTCGCGGCGAAGCAGCCGGCGCTGCTCCGCGGTGGCGGTCAGCACGTCGGTGCCGGCCACCACCACCTGCCCCGACGTCCGGGGGGCCGGGCTGGTCGGCAGCAGGCCGAGCAGGGAGAGTCCGAGGACGCTCTTGCCCGATCCTGACTCGCCGACCAGCCCGATGATCTCTCCGCGGCCGATCTCCAGGGACACGCCCCGGAGCGAGGGCACCTCGCTGCCGTTGCGCTGAAACGTGACGTGCAGGTCCTGCACCGAGACCAGGGCCTCGGCAGCAGTGGAGACGGGGGTGTGGCCCGGGGCCGCAGAGAGGGTCATGTCACTCCTTCACGAGGTCGCCGAGACGCACGGTGTTGAGGGTCGGCAGCTGGTGGACGAGGTTGCCGATGCCCTTGCGGGCGATCACCGTCTCCTTGACGTCGGCGATGTCCAGCCACAGCCCGGAGGCGGCGATGGCGTCACCGGCCGCGGCGTAGGCCTTGCTGACCTCGGCGGGATCGGTGGCGTTGAGCCCGCGGTCCATGGCCGCGTCGGCGGCGGGCACCGAGGACTGCAGCCAGTTCAGCGAGCCCGCGGTGCTCATGAAGATGCGGGCGTAGGTGTCCGGGTGCACCGCGTCGGGGTTGAGGGTGGACAGCACCATGTCCGGCCGAGCGCTCTCCGGCTGGTTGGGCAGGTCGAAGGCCTGGGCCATGGGGATCGGCCGGGTGGTCACCTGCAGGCCGGCGGCGGAGAGCTTGGTCTGGATGAGCTCGGCCATCCGCTGGTTGGTGGAGTCATCGTTGACGTAGGCCAGGTCGACCTTCTTGTTGCCCAGCCCGCTCACCAGGTTCTTCAGCACCGACGGGTCCACGGGTGCGGTGGTGGAGCCGCCGGTCACCTGCTGCGCCGCCGGGTACACCTGGGTGCTCGGGGTGGCCCGGTCGCCGTAGACCGTCCGCACCAGCTCCTCGCGGTCCAGGGCCTGGCGCACCGCCAGGCGGACCTTCTGGTCGGTGAAGACCCCCTTGTTCTCGTCCAGGAACAGGAAGCTCTTGAACACCGCCGGGAAGTCGGTGACGGTGAATCCGGGGTTGCTGCGGAACGAGCTGATGTCGTCGGTGGTGTAGCCGTGCAGGCTCATGTCCAGCTGCCCGCCCTCCAGCTGCAGCCGCTGGGTGGAGGTGTCCGGGACGATCGAGAAGACCACCTTGCCGTAGGCGGCCTTGGTCCCCCAGTACCCGTCGTAGCGGCTGAGCACGTAGCGCTGGCCGTTGATGAACTCGGTGAGCGTGAACGGACCCGTGCCGGCGTCGTGGTCCTTGAGGTAGCTCTGGGCGTGGTCGGAGCCGGCGTGGTCGGCGAGCACCTTGGGACTGACCATCTTGGGTCCGTAGGGCGCAGCGAGGTAGTCCAGGAACGCGCTCACCGGCTTGCCCAGGGTGACCACGAAGGTCATCGGGGCCGGGGTGGTCATGTCCACCACCTCGCTGAGCATGTACGCCGGGGCGCTGTTGACGTCCAGCCGGCGCTGGAAGCTGGCCTTGGCCGCGGCGGAGTCCAGCGGGGTGCCGTCGTGGAAGGTCACGCCCGGACGGATGGCGAAGGTGTAGGTCTTGCCGTCCGGGGACACCGTGTAGGACGAGGCGAGGGCCGGCTCGACCTCGGTGGAGTCCGGCTTGTAGCGGACCAGGCCCTCGTAGACCGAGGTGGTGAGGGCGTTGCCCTCGATCTCGTAGAAGATGTCCGGGTCGGGCACCTGCATGTCGGCGTTGAAGGCCAGCCGCAAGGTGTCGCCGCCGGCACCTCCGCCGGAGGCCCCGCCGCCACAGGCCGAGAGGACGAGCGCGGCCGTGGTGGCCAGACCGGCCAGCACCGCCATCCGGGACTTTCGGGTTCGCTTCATGGGAGACCTTTCTCGGGTGCAGCGGGGGCGAGGAGGTGGGACGAGGCGCTGGTGCAGGACGGGGCTGGGGCAGGACTGGGCTGGTGCAGGACGGGGCTAGTGCAGGACGGATCCGCCGTTGACGCAGAGGGACTGGCCGGTGACGTAGCCGGCCGCGGGGCTGGCGAGGTAGCTGACGGCGGCACCCACGTCGGCGGGGGTGCAGAAGCGGCCGGCCGGGATGGCGGCCAGGTACCCGGCGCGGACGGTGTCGGGGCTGGCGCCGGTGTGCACGGCCTGGCTGTGCCACTCGGCGTCGACCATGTCGGTCTCGCAGGTGCCGGGGCACACCGCGTTGACCGTGACCCCGGTGGCGGCCAGCTCCAGCGCGGTGGACTGGGTGAGCCCGACGACGGCGAACTTGCTGGCGGCGTAGGCGCCCAGCAGGGCTCCACCCTGCACGCCGAGGTCGCTGGCCAGGTTGACGATCCGGCCGGACCCGCGTGCCACCAGCACCGGGGTGGCCGCCTGGATGCCGTGCAGCGTGCCCAGCACGTTCACCGCGAGCATCCGCTCCAGCTCGGCGGCGGGGGTGTCCTGCACCGGTGCCAGCAGCGACACCCCCGCGTTGTTCACCCACACCGCCAGGTCGCCGAGCTCGGCAGCGGCGGCCACCAGGGCGGCGGCGGTGGCGGCCTCGCGGACGTCGCCGGCCACGGTCACCGCCCGCACCCCGCACAACCGCACCGCCTGCGCGGTGGCCTCCGCTCCGGCGGCGTCCGAGCAGTAGCCGAGCACCAGGTGGTGGCCGGCGTCGGCGAGGGACTCCGCGATGCCCCGGCCCAGGCCGCGGCTGGCACCGGTGACCACCGCTACGGGAGCCACCTCACAGCCCCAGCAGGTAGCGGTCGCGCTCCCAGGGAGTGACCTGGGCGTGGTACTCGTCCCACTCGGCGTGCTTCATGTTCACGTAGTCCTCGACGAACCCGCCGGGGAACACCTCGTGCACCAGCTCGTCGCGCTCGAACGCCTCCGTCGCCTCCAGCAGGGTGCGCGGCAGCCGGGTGCTGTTGGTGCCCAGCTGCTGGCGGCCGTCGGTGAGGGCGCTGTCCACCGGCTCGCCCGGGTCCATGCCCTTGGCGATGCCGTCCAGGCCGGCGGCGAGCAGGAACGCCGCCGCCAGGTAGGTGTTGGCCGCGGAGTCCACCACCCGGTTCTCCACCGCGGGCCGGTTCTTGGGCAGCCGCAGCATGCAGGAGCGGTTCTGCTCGCCGTAGGCGGAGTACACCGGCGCCCACGAGGCGCTGCCGTCGGCCAGCCGCGGGTTGAGCCGCTTGTAGGAGTTCACCGTGGGCGTGGTGATGGCCGACAGCGCGCCGGCGTGCTTCATGATCCCCGCGGTGAAGCAGTAGGCGATCTTGCTCCAGCCCTTGCCGCGCACGTCACCGGCGTCGCGCATCAGGTTCTCCCCCGTGCCCACGTCCTCCAGGCTCATGTTGAAGTGGTGGCCGCTGCCCCAGGACTCGGTGTAGGGCTTGGGCATGAAGGTGGCCAGCAGGCCGTGCTGCTTGGCCACCTGACGAGCCATCAGCCGGAAGAAGGAGATGCGGTCGGCCATCACCAGCGCCGGGGCGTAGTCGAAGTCGAACTCGAACTGAGCGTCGCCACCCTCGTGGTCGAAGCTGTAGACACCGAAGTCCGACTCCTGCATGGCCGAGACCATGGCGTCCAGGAACGGCATCGCGTCCAGCGTCGGCTCCAGGTCGTAGGCAGGGGTGGGCCGCATGGAGCCGCTGCGCGCCGTCGGCAGCAGGTAGCCGTCGGCGCGCTCCAGCGAGGCCGGGTCGAAGGCGAAGAACTCCGTCTCCACTCCGAGGTTCATGGCGAAACCCGCGTCCGCCGCGGCAGCGACCTGGCGCTTGAGGATGGAACGAGGGCAGTGCACGAAGGGCTGGTCTCCGTCGAAGAGCAGGTCGGCGGCCATCCACGCGATGCTGCGGTCCCAGGGCAGCACCCGCAGCGTCGCCGGGTCGGGCATGGCCACCGACTCGTCCTCGTTGGGGGTCATCGTGCCGAGACCGCTGATGCCGCGTGGGGTGTAGCGCTCGGAGCCAGCCAGCAGGTTGGGCAGGTGGTCGATCGGCACGACCTTGGACTTGCTGCGCCCGTGCACGTCGATCCAGCCACCCACGGCGTACTTGACGCCGTCGGCGGCCAGCTCGGCAGCGAGCTGGGTGTGGGCAGGGTTGATCCCGTGCGTGGTGTCCATCAGGGTCTCCTTGGTCAGCAGGCAGTGAAGGTCGGGGTGGGGGCGGGACCGAGCGGTGGCTCCTCGGTGCGGCCCCGGGTGACGCGGTCGGCGATAGCGTCGGCGACTCGGTCGAGCAGGGAGTGGCCGAGCTCGGTGGTGGCCTCGGAGGGCCGTCCGGTGACGCCGTTGGTGGACAGCGCCGGTGCGGTGTAGCGGAAGACCAGGTCAGCGGTGCGGTCCGGGTCGTCGCCGTCGGCACAGCGGTCGAGGTGCACCAGGTGCGGCGCGACGGCCATCACCATGGCGGTCTCGCCTCGGTTGGCATGGATGTCCTCCCCGTCGCTGGTCAGCTCGACCCGGACGGTGGGATCGGCGTCCCACCAGTCCAGGAAACCCACCCGCAGGTCGGGGCGGAACAGCCTCAGGTGGTCGGTGGCGATGCCCAGCGCGGCGGCGTTGCCCATGTGCGCGTTGACGAACAGCAACCGGCGCAAGCCCGATGCTGCGGCCCACTCGGCGTAGGAGCGCACCACCTGGGCCAGCAGCTCCGGGCTCACCGACAGCGTTCCCGGCAGCACCGTGCCGTGGCCGTAGCTGCAGCCCACCGGGATGGGCGGCAGCACGATCGCCCCGCACCGTGCCGCCGCCGCCTCGCACACCGCGGCGGCGACGAGGGTGTCGGTGCCGGTGGGCAGGTGCGGACCGTGCTGCTCGACGGCGCCGACGGGAACCAGGCCCACGTCGTGACCGCCGTCGGGGCGCGCGCCCAGGCCCTGCAGCTCCGGCCACGCCTGCTCGGCCCACTGCAGCGCGCTCACGAGGCCTGTTCCTGCCGCGCGCCCTGGCCGAAGGTGCCCCGGCCCAGGGCGCCGTCGGGCAGCACCAGCTCGCCGCGGGCCATCCGCTGCTGCAGGTAGGTGAAGGTCTGCGCGGTCTGCGCCAGCAGGTGGTCGCCGGCCACGACGCCCGGGCCCGGTTCCTGGCCCTCGGCGAGGAACTGCGGCAGCGGGGCCACCACTGTGTCGTAGTCGACGTTGAAGAACAGCGGGAACGACCAGCGCTCCTCGGCCACCTTGCGCACCCGGTGGGTGGTGGCCACCAGCTGGCCGTTGGTCCACACCTCCAGCAGGTCCCCGACGTTCACCACGTAGGCGTCCGGACGGGGCGGGGCGTCGATCCACACCCCGTCGCCGTTGAGCACCTCCAGCCCGGGGGCGGTGGAGCGCAGCAGGGTGAAGCACTCGTAGTCGGTGTGGGCACCGATGCCTTGCACGTCGTGGGCGTCGGGTTCGTAGGGGTAGTGGATCAGCCTCAGCTGGCTGGGAGGGGTGGTGACGTGGCTGTCGAACAGCGCCGGGTCCTCGCCCAGCGCCATGGCAAAGCCGCGCAGCAGCACTCGGCCCAGCGCCATGGCCGCGTCGTAGTACGCCCCGACCTGCTCCCGAAATCCCGGCAGGTCCGGCCACTGGTTGGGTCCGAGCAGCCCGGGTCCGACGGCCACCGCGGGGTGATCGGCGGGCAGGTCCAGGGAGAGGTCGTAAGCCTCCTTCAGGTCGCGACTCTGCCCGCCCAGCACCTCCTCGCCGACCGGCACGTAACCGCGGTGGTTGCTCGACCGTCCGATGTAGACACTCATCTTGCGCTCGTCGGGCTGGTCGAAGAACCGCTGGGCGGCGGCGACCAGGTCGTCGTAGAGCGCGGGGTCGAGACCGGTGCCGGTGACGTAGAGGAAGCCGACGTCGCGCGCGGCCGCGCCCAGCTGGGCGGCAACCGCAGCCTGGTCGGCCGGGTCGTCGCTGAACAACCCCGAGACGTCGACCTCAGGAATCTCGGTGAAGGCCGGGGTGCTCACGAGGCACCACCGGTGTTGCGGGCGCAGCGAAAAGAGGGGGCCAAGGACATGACTGCTCCTGCGGAGGCTCAGGGTGGGCGCAGGCAGAGCACGCCGTCTGAAGGTCTCCCGGGCTTTTGTCCCGCCGTGGACGCCGGCCGCTCGGCCGCCGCTGCACCCCTCGGTCCAGTCCCGGCGAGCCGGCGGAACCCTAGGTGCGCCTCGCCCCTGCGGGCGAGTCAGGAGTCATGCAACACGGGCAGCGTTCCGTCCTCGCGTCCATGCTGTTTCCAGTTCGTGAACCGCGCGCCGGTCAGCGTCAGGCGTCGACGCCCTGGCGGCGGGGGGTGAACACCCAGCCGCGCAGCGCCACGAAGCGCAGCACCCCGACCACCGCGCTGACCGCGATCACCAGCAGCACCTGGGTGAGCGGTGCCGCCCCGGGGAACCACACGTGCAGCACCCCGAGGGTGAGCGAGCTCATCACCAGCCCGATGAGCCCGAGCGCGCCACCCTCCCACTGCGCCGACCACCAGCTCACCCGCTCGGCGGCGTTGAAGGTGAGCCGGCGGTGCAGCTCGTTGGCCAGGGCGGTGCTGAGCACCACGCCGACCACGTTGGCCACCAGGTAGCCCCAGGCCGCCAGCGCGGTGAAGGTGCCGGCGTAGACGATGTTGCTGGACCCGCCCACCAGCGCGAAGCGGATGAACTGGCGCACCACGTGGTCGGGGCGCATCCGGGTGGGACGCACCCGGCCACGCAGCCACGACGGCGCCCAGTAGGGCAGTGCCGCCGGTTCCGCGGGCTGGGCGGGCTCGTCCTCCTCCTGCGCCGAGGCCGCCTGTGTCACGGGCGCAGTCTGCCAGGGCTCACGCCGCGCAGCTCCGCAGGCTCACGCGGGAACACCCATGTCGCTGACCTCGGCGAGCAGCTCGTAGGAGCGCAGCCAGCTGTTGCGGTCGTTGGCCGAGGCCACGATCAGCTCGTCGGCCTGGGCGTGGACGGCGAACTTGTCCAGGTACTCCCGCGCCTCGGCGGGGGTGCCGACCGCGGAGTAGTGCGTCATCTGCCGGATCTGCTGGCCGGCGGGGGCCTCCAGGATCATGTCGGCCTCCTCGTCGGTGAAGGTGCGCCCACGGCCCAGCAGCAGCGACACCCGCGCCCGCCGGGCAGCGAGCAGCTGCAGCTCGGCCTCCTCGGTGGTGTCGGCCACCACGATGTTCACCCCGGCGATGACGTAGGGCTCGGACAGCTGCGCCGACGGGCGGAACTCACGCCGGTAGATGGTCACCGCGTCCTGCAGGGCGCCAGGGGCGAAGTGCGAGGCGAAGGCGTAGGGCAGGCCCAGCGCCGCGGCCAGCCGGGCGCCGAACAGCGAGGACCCCAGGATGTAGAGCGGGACGTGGGTGCCGCGACCGGGGGTGGCGTTGACGCCGGGGATCAGCGACTCCTCCCCCAGGTAGCCCTGCAGCTCCTGCACGTCCTGCGGGAAGCTCTCCGCCGACGCGGGGTCGCGCCGCATGGCGCGCATGGTCTGCTGGTCGCTGCCCGGCGCGCGGCCCAGCCCGAGGTCGATGCGCCCGGGGTGCAGCGTCTCCAGGGTGCCGAACTGCTCGGCGATGGTCAGCGGTGCGTGGTTGGGCAGCATCACGCCGCCCGCGCCCAGCCGGATGCGCTCGGTGTTGGCGGCCACGTGCGCGATGAGCACGGCGGTGGCGGAGGAGGCGATGGTGCCCATGTTGTGGTGCTCGGCGTACCAGACGCGGCGGTAGCCCAGCTGCTCCGCGCGCTGCGCCAGCGCCACGCTGCGGTCAAAGCTCTCGCGCACGGTCTCGCCCTCACCGATGTGGGCAAGGTCCAGGATGGAGAGTGGGACGGTCACAGCGATCAGCCTTTCCTCGAGCAGAGCTCTCCCGGGTGACTCCCCGGGTGCACAGTTACCAACCGTGACGACGCCCGATTGCTTCCCGAGGCGTCTCAGCCGGGCCGGTGGATGGCACCCTCGGTCCGCGTCAGCGGCACCCCGTCGCCGCCCCAGCGCGCGGCGATGATCTCCGCGGCGATGGACACCGCGGTCTCCTCGGGCGTGCGGGCACCCAGGTTCAGCCCGATCGGGCTGTGCAGC
Source organism: Rhodococcus sp. Z13_19A (assembly GCF_058133575.1). Taxonomy (NCBI): domain Bacteria; kingdom Bacillati; phylum Actinomycetota; class Actinomycetes; order Mycobacteriales; family Nocardiaceae; genus Rhodococcus; species Rhodococcus sp. Z13_19A. The sequence goes on along the minus strand of NZ_JBYUNN010000002.1, from coordinate 84,268 downwards.
CGGGCCAGCTGGGCGTCGGTCACCCCCCGCTCGCGCAGCCGCGCCTCGCGGTCGTCGTGGGTGCGCCGTGACCCCATCGCCCCCACGTAGGCCGGGCGCACCTTCCAGTCCTCGTCGCCCAGCGCCAGCTCCAGCAGCGGCACGTCGAACTTGGGGTCGTGGGTGAGCACGGCCAGCACCGTGCGCCCGTCCAGGCGTCCGGCGTCGCGCTCGGCCCGCAGGTAGCGGTGCGGCCACTCCACCACCACCTCGTCGGCGTCCGGGAACCGCTGGGGGGTGGCGAACACCGCACGGGCGTCGCACACGGTCACCCGGTAGCCGAGGAAGGCCCCGATCTTCGCGGCAGCAGCGGCGAAGTCGATGGCACCGAAGACCAGCATCCGGGCGCGCGGGGCGTAGGAGGAGACGAACACCTCCATGCCGTCGCCCAGCCGCTCCCCGTCCGGGCCGTACTCCAGGATGGCGTTGCGCCCGGCCGCCAGCAGGCCGCGGCCGTCGTCGGTGACGGCGGCGTCGCTGCGCGCCGAGCCCAGGGTGCCGCTGGTGGAGTCGGCGAACAGCACCAGCCGCTGCCCCACCCGCGCGGGGTCGGGGTGCCGGGTGGTGGTGGCCACCGCCACCGGGACCCCGGCGCGGATCGCCTCGGCCACCTCACCCAGCTCGGGGAAGCTGGTGGGGTCGATGCGCTCCACGAAGACGTCCAGGATGCCGCCGCAGGTGAGGCCCACGGTGAACGCGTCGTCGTCGGAGACGCCGTAGCGCTGCAGCTGCGGCACCCCGTCGGTCACCACCTGCTGGGCCAGCTCGTACACCGCACCCTCCACGCAGCCGCCGGAGACGCTGCCCACCACGGCGCCGTCGCCGCCGAGCATCATCGACGCCCCGGCCTGCCGCGGCGAGGACTTCCAGGTGCCCACCACGGTGGCCAGCGCGATGGGCTCGCCCCGCCGCCACCAGTGCTCGGCCTCGTCCAGCACGTCACGCACCTGCCACCACCTCCAACAGCTCGTCCAGGGCTTCCAGCGAGTGTCCGGACACCAGCTCGTGCAGGTGCGGCAGCGCCGCCACGATGCCCGACTGCACGGGCTCGTACCCTGCTCGACCCACGTGCGGGTTGACCCACACCACCGCGCGCGACAGCCGGGCGAGGCGGCCCACCTGCTCGCCCAGCAGCTCAGCGCCGCCGCGCTCCCAGCCGTCGCTGAACACCACCACCACCGCGCCACGAGCCATCCCCCGCTGCCCCCAGCGGTCGGTGAAGACCTTGAGGGTCTCCCCCAGCCGGGTGCCGCCTGCGTAGTCGGGCACCGCGGCCGCGGACAGGCGCAGGGCCATCTCCGCGTCGCGGTGGCGCAGCGCGCGGGTGAGCCGGGTGAGGCGGGTGCCCAGGGTGAAGGTCTCCACCGTGGCCGGCGCGGCCGTGGTGAGCACGTGCGCGAAGCGGAGCAGGGCGTCGGCGTAGGGCGTCATGGAGCCAGAGACGTCCACCAGCAGCACCAGCCGGCGCGGTCGACGGCTGCGGCGGTGCATAGACGGCCGCGCCACCTCGCCCCCGGCCTGCAGCATGGAGCGCACGGTGGCGCGGGGATCGACACTCCCGCGGCGGGCCGGACGCCGGCGCACCGCCCGCCGGGTGGCCGGGCGGTAGCGCAGGGCCGTGAGCAGGCTGCGCAGGTGCTCGCGCTCGGCGGCGCTCAGCTCGCTGAAGTCCTTGTGCCGCAGCCGCTCCTCAGCACTGGCCGCGGTGCTCAGCTGCTCGGCCTCCTCGGTGTCCGCACCCGTCTGCGGGTGGGGGCCGGTGAGGGAGGCGCTGACGCTGGGCAGCGAGACCAGCTCCTCGCTGGTCGCCGAGCGGGCGGTGGTGGCGCCGAACCAGGCCAGGAACGCGGCGTCGTAGCGGGGCAGGTCGTCGGGCTGCGAGCACAGGGTGATGCGCCCGGCCCAGTAGACCTGGTCCGGGCTGGCGGCACTGAGCTCGGAGACGGCGGCGACGAACGCCAGTCCGCGACCGGCGTCGGCGGCCACCCCCGCCGCACGCAGCACCCGGACGAAGCCCAGCAGCCCCAGCACCGGCTGGGCCGGCTGCTCGGACGTCTGGCGCGGGGCGGGCGCGGCCTGGGGAGCGGTCATGGCGGCACCGCTCACCCGAACAGCAGGGCGTCGAGGCCGGACTTGATCACCTTGTCGTTGTCCTCCCGGTACTTCAGCACCGCGCCCAGCGTGGCGGCAGCGCTCTGCACGTCCAGGGAGGTGCGGCCGAGCGCGGTGAGCGCGGCGGTCCAGTCCAGGGTCTCGGCCACCCCGGGCGGCTTGAGCAGGTCCAGGGTGCGCAGGGTGCGGCTGGCCTGGGCGACCTGGGCGACCAGCGTCTCCGGCGCCTCCGGGAGGTGCTCGTGCACGATGGCCACCTCCCGCTCGAGGTCGGGGTGCTCCAGCCAGTGGTAGAGGCAGCGCCGCTTGAGCGCGTCGTGCACCTCGCGGGTGCGGTTGGAGGTGAGCACCACCAGCGGCGGCACCTCCGCGCGGATCTCGCCCAGCTCGGGGATGCTCACCTTGTTCTCGGCCAGCACCTCCAGCAGGAACGCCTCGAACTCGTCGTCGGCGCGGTCGATCTCGTCCACCAGCAGCACGCACGGCGCCTGCCGCAGCGCCTGCAGCAGCGGGCGGGCGATGAGGAAGCGCTCGGAGTACAGCTCGGTGTCGTCCACCGGTCCGCCACCGCTCTCCAGCGCCCGCAGGTGCAGCAGCTGGCGGGGGAAGTCCCAGTCGTAGAGGGCCTGGCTGGCGTCGATGCCCTCGTGGCACTGCAGCCGCACCAGCGGCACGTCCAGCGCCCGGGCCAGTGCCATGGCCAGCGCCGTCTTGCCGGTGCCCGGCTCGCCCTCGCAGAACAGCGGGCGCTGCATCTTCAGCGCCAGGAACGCCGCGGTGGCGATGCCCTCGTCCGGCAGGTATCCGACGTCGCGCAGGGCGGCGGCGAGGTCAACGGGAGAGGTGATGTCCACCCTCGCACCCTAGACGGGTTCCGTTCGGCCACGAGCTCAGCCAGCGGGCAGGATCAGCCGGTGCTGTTTCCTGACTTCGCCACCGACCACCTCGACACCGGCGACGCCACCATCGCCGTCCGCCACGCCGGGTCGGGCCCGCCGGTGCTGCTGCTGCACGGCTTCCCGCAGACCTCGGCGATGTGGCACCAGGTGGCACCGGCGCTCGCCCGCGAGCACACCGTGGTGGTGCCCGACCTGCGCGGCTACGGCAGCTCCAGCAAGCCCGCCGCGAGCGACGACCACGCCGCGCACAGCTTCCGGGCGATGGCCGCCGACCAGGTGGCGGTGATGCGGGCGCTGGGCCACGACCGCTTCGCCGTGGTGGGCCACGACCGCGGCGCGCGGGTGACCCACCGGATGGCGCTGGACCACCCCGAGCGGGTGGAGCGGCTGGCGGTGCTGGACATCGTGCCCACCGTGCACGTGCTGGCCACCGCCGACCTCACCCTCGCCCAGCGCTACTACCACTGGTTCTTCCTGAGCCGGCCCGAGCCGCTGCCGGAGACCCTGATCGGCGGCGACCCGGTGTTCTTCCTGCACGCCAACCTCGGGGCGCTGGGCGGGAGCCTGGACGACTACGACGCCGAGGCGCTGGCGGAGTACGAGCACTGCGCCCGGGACCCGGGCACCGTGCGCGGCTGGTGCGAGGACTACCGGGCGGCGCTGTCCATCGACGCCGCCCACGACCGCGCCGACGCCGACCGGCTGCTCACCCAGCCGCTGCTCGCGCTGTGGGGCGCACGCGGCGCGGTGGCCGAGCTCTACGACCCGCTCGCCGTGTGGCGCGGGTACGGCTCTGACGTGCGTGGCCAGGCGGTGGACGCCGGGCACTTCCTGGTGGAGCAGCGACCCCAGGAGTGCACCACGCTGCTGCAGCAGTTCCTCAGCTGACGTCGCGGCGCACTGCCTGGAGGACGAGGGGTGTTTCCGTCTCGCCTCGATGCCACAATGACGCGGTGACTCATGAGGAGCTCAGCTGGTGGCGGGTGCGCCGGGCTGACGGAGACCAAGACGCTCTCGTCGGCGGGTAACAGCTCTCGCCGGGCGTCTTCTCCGAGGAGCCTGCATGTCTGCTCACCACCGGGTCCACGACCCTGACCCCCGTCCGAACCGCACCGACGCCACCCCGTGCTGCGAGGCCACCGACCCTGACGGCTGGGGCTTCATCTGCACGATGGAGCCGGACCACGACGGTGACCACGTCGCGGGCAACGGCATCTCGATCTCCGAGGTCTGGCCGCAGTAGCACTCCGACGGACGCAGCAGGTTCCCCCTTCCGTGCGACGGGGGAACCTGCTGTTGGCCAGCCAGCTGCCGCGCGCCGGCGGACCAGTCAGGCTGGCTCCGGAGTGTCGTGGTCGGCCCCGGTGGCCAGGTCACCGCACTCCACCAGCACCACGTCGGGGCGCCCGCGCAGGAAGTCCCGCGCACCCGCGTCGCCGGTGGCGGTGTCGATCACCGCACCGAGGTGGTGGCGCCCGAACAGCACCGGGTGCCGCGGCGCACCGTGGAAGCTCGCCCGCGCCAGCGCGGTGTCCAGCGAACCGGCGGCCACCCCCAGCACCCGCGCCACCACGTCCGCGCCCACGTCCGGGGTGTCCACCAGCTGCACCAGCGCCGCACCGGCGTCGCGCTCGCGCGCCGCCCGCAGCCCCGCCCGCAGCGACGCCGCCATCCCGCTCTGCCAGTCCGCGGCCACCACCACCTCGACACCCTCGGGCACCAGGGCACGGGCCTGCTCTGCCGCCGCGCCCAGCACCACCACCACCTGGTCGCAACCGCCGGCACGCAGCGCCGTCACCGCCCCGCGCAGCCAGGACCCGTCGTGCGCCAGCGCCTTGGGGCTGCCGTACCGGGTGCCGGCTCCGGCGGCCAGCAGCACTCCCACGACGCTCACGCGCCCATGGTGCCTGATACAACTTGAGACCCAGACCACAACCCAGCCACCCCGCAACCCGAGGAGCCACCATGGCCATCACCGCGCACCTGGACCTGCTGTTCAAGCCCGAGTCGGTGGAGCAGGCCCGCGAGCTGTTCCACCAGGTGCTCACCGACACCCGGGCGTTCGAGGGCTGCCTGGGTGTGGAGGTGCTGGTGGACGAGTCCAACGAGGCGCACTGGCTGGTGAGCGAGCAGTGGGCGTCGGCCGAGGCCGACGCCGCCTACCGCGAGTTCCGGGCCGGGCCGGGCGCGATCACCGAGCTGGGACCGTTGCTGGCCGGGGCGCCCTCGCTGACCAAGTTCACCGTGGACGACCGCGTCTGACGCTAGAGCCCGAGCTCGCGGGCGATGAGCATCAGCTGCACCTCGGTGGTGCCCTCGCCGATCTCCAGGATCTTGGAGTCGCGGTAGTGCCGGGCGACGAGGTAGTCGTTCATGAAGCCGTACCCGCCGTGCACCTGGGTGGCGTCGCGGGCGTTGTCCATCGCCGCCTCGCCGGCCACCAGCTTGGCGACGGCCGCCTCCTTCTTGAACGGCCGCCCGGCCAGCATCCGGGCGGCGGCGTCGTAGTAGGCGGTGCGGGCGGCGTGTGCGCGGGCCTCCATCCGGGCGATCTTGAAGGCGATGGCCTGGTTGGCCGCGATCGGCCGGCCGAAGGCCTCCCGCTCCCGGGCGTGGCGCACGCTCTCGTCCACGCAGCCCTGCGCGGCGCCCACCGCCAGCGCGGCGATGGCGATGCGCCCCTCGTCCAGGATCCGCAGGAAGTTGGCGTAGCCGCGGCCGCGCTCGCCCAGCAGGTTCTCCTCGGGCACCCGCACGTCGTCCAGCGTCAACGGGTGGGTGTCGGAGGCGTTCCAGCCCACCTTGTTGTAGGCCTTCTCCGCGGTGAAGCCGGCGGTGGGCACCGGCACCAGGATCGTGCTGATCTCCTTGCCCCCACCCGCGCGCTCGCCGGTCACCGCGGTGACGGTGACCACTCGGGTGATGGCGGTGCCGGAGTTGGTGATGAAGGCCTTGCTGCCGTTGATCACCCACTGGCCGCTGTCCAGCCGGGCGGTGGTGCGGGTGCCGCCGGCGTCGCTGCCCGCACCCGGCTCGGTGAGCCCGAAGGCGCCGAGGGCCTGCCCGGCGCACAGCTGCGGCAGCCACTGCTGCTTCTGCTCCTCGGTACCGAAGCGGAAGATCGGCATGGCACCCAGCGAGCAGCCCGCCTCCAGGGTGATGGCCACGCTCTGGTCCACCCGGCCCAGCTCCTCCAGCGCCAGGCAGAGCGTGAAGTAGTCCCCGCCCATGCCGCCGCAGGACTCGGGGAAGGGCAGCCCGAACAGGCCCATCTCCCCCATCTGGGCCACCACCTCGTAGGGGAAGCTGTGCTCGGCGTCGTGCCGGGCCGACACCGGGGCCACCACCTCGCGGGCGAAGGCCGCCACGGTCTTGCGCAGCTGCTGCTGCTCGTCGGTGAGCTGGGTGTCGAGCATCTAGGCCTCCTCGGCGGTGGCGGAGCCGGCGAGCGCGGTGACCACCCGGGACGGGCTGGGTCGGCCCAGCTGGGTGGCCATCCAGGCGCTGGTGGCCACCAGCGCCGCCAGGTCGACGCCGGTCTCGATGCCCAGCCCGTGCAGCTGCCACACCAGGTCCTCGGTGGCGAGGTTGCCGGTGGCGGACTTGGCGTAGGGGCAGCCACCCAGACCGCCCGCGCTGGAGTCCACGGTGGTCACCCCGTGCTGCAGCGCCACCAGGGTGTTGGCCAGCGCCTGGCCATAGGTGTCGTGGAAGTGCACGGCGACGGCCTCCCGCGGCACCGTCAGCTCCTCCAGCACCGCCACCACCTGCCCCGGGGTGGCCACGCCGATGGTGTCGCCCAGGGAGATCTCCTGCGCCCCCACGTCCCACAGCGCGTGCACCACCCGGGCCACCTGCGCCGGGTCGACGGCGCCCTCCCAGGGGTCGCCGAAGCACATGGACACGTAGCCGCGCACGGCCAGGCCGGCCGCGCGCGCCGCGGTGACCACCGGCTCGAACACGTCCAGGGACTCCGCCAGCCCCCGGTTGAGGTTCTTGCGCGCGAAGGTCTCGGTGGCCGAGGCGAACACGGCGATCTCGCGCACCCCGGCAGCCAGCGCCCGGTCCAGCCCGCGGCGGTTGGGCACCAGCACCGGCATCCGCAGCCCCGCCGGGGTGGGACCGAGCTCGGCCAGCAGCTCCTCGGCGTCGGCCAGCTGCGGCACCCACTCCGGGCGCACCAGGCTGGTGGTCTCCACCGCCGTCAGCCCGGCGGCGAGCAGCCGGCGCACGAAGTCGGCCTTCACCGCCACCGGCACCAGGGCGCTCTCGTTCTGCAGCCCGTCGCGGGCACCCACCTCGTAGATGCTCACCCGCCCCGGCAGCCCCGCCAGCGGCGCCGTTGCCTGCTCAGGCATCCGGGTCCCCCTCCACCGTGGCCAGGTGCTCCGCCACGGCCACCTGCTGGCCGGCCCGCACCGCCAGCGTGGTGACCGTGCCCGCGTGCGGCGCGCGGATCGTGTGCTCCATCTTCATCGCCTCCACCACCAGCAGCGCCGCCCCGGCCGCCACCTGCTCCCCCTGCGTCACGTGCACCGCGATCACCGCGCCGGGCATGGGGCTGCGCAGCTCGGCGTCCCCGGCTGCGGCGGCGCGGACCCGGTCGACGGCCAGCTCGGCCACCGGCCACGCCGACCCGCCGCGGCCCAGCCACAGCGTGGCACCGTCGCGGGCGCACAGCCAGCGCTCGGTGCACCCGTCCAGGGTGAGCACCAGCTCGTCGCCCTCGAGCACCGCCGCAGCGGTCACCGCCTCGCCGCCGTCCACCCGCGCCTGGTCGCCGAGCAGCGACACCTCCCCCGCCGTGGTCTGCCACACCAGCGGTGCGGGCGCCCCGATCCGCCACCCCGTGCGCGCCGCCCACGGGTCGGGCGGTGGCGGCTGGGCCAGCGCGTGCAGGGCGAACCCGATGGGCACTGCCGCGGGGACCTCCTCGTGCACCAGGGTGGCCAGCTCGCGCTCCACCAGCCCGGTGTCCAGCCGTCCGGCCCGCACGTCCGGGTGGGCCAGCAGCTCCCGGAGGAAGCCGAGGTTGGTGGGCACCCCCAGCACCGTGGTGCGCCCCAGCGCAGCGCCCAGCCGGGCCAGCGCGGTGGCCCGGTCCGGGCCGTGGGCCACCACCTTGGCCAGCATGGGGTCGTAGGTGCTGCCCACCACCGTCCCCACGCGCAGCCCGGAGTCCACCCGGACACCAGCGCCGGTCGGCTCGCGCAGCAGCAGCACGGTGCCGCCGGTGGGGAGGAAGTCCCGGGCGGGGTCCTCGGCGTAGACGCGAGCCTCCACGGCGTGTCCGGTGAGCACCACGTCGTCCTGGCTCAGGGCCAGCTTCTCCCCCGCGGCCACGGCCAGCTGCTGGGCCACCAGGTCGATGCCGGTGACCAGCTCGGTGACGGGGTGCTCCACCTGCAGGCGGGTGTTCATCTCCAGGAAGAAGAACGTCTCGGGCGCCTCGGCGCTGACGATGAACTCCACCGTGCCCGCCCCGGTGTAGCCGCAGGCCCGCGCCGTCTCGCAGGCCGCCTCCCCGATGCGGGCCCGGGTGGCGGCGTCCAGCAGCGGCGACGGCGCCTCCTCGACGATCTTCTGGTGCCGCCGCTGCAGGCTGCACTCCCGCTCGCCCAGGTGGATGACACCGCCGTGGGTGTCGGCCAGCACCTGCACCTCCACGTGCCGCGGCGCCGTCACGAAGCGCTCCAGGAACAGCGTGTCGTCCCCGAAGCTGGCGGCGGCCTCTCGGCGGGCGCTGACCAGCGCCTCGGGCAGGGCGGCGGCGGCGCGCACCAGGCGCATGCCCTTGCCGCCCCCGCCGGCGGAGGGCTTCACCAGCACCGGATAGCCGACCTCCTCGGCGGCGGCGAGCAGGTCGGCGTCGCTCATGCCCGGCTGGTTGCGGCCGGGCACCACGGGCACTCCGGCGGCGCTGACGGCGCGCTTGGCGCGGATCTTGTCGCCCATCACCTCGATGGCCGACGGGGGTGGGCCGATGAACACGACGCCGGCGTCCGCGCACGCCTGGGCGAAGGCGGCGTTCTCGGCCAGGAAGCCGTAGCCGGGGTGGATGGCCTGCGCCCCGGTGGCGCGCGCGGCCGCCAGCACGCGGTCGCCGACGAGGTAGCTCTGGTGCGCGGGGGCGGGCCCGAGCCGGACGGCGACGTCGGCCTCCCGCACGTGCCGAGCAGTGGTGTCCGCGTCGGAGCACACGGCCACCGCGGTGATGCCGAGCTCGCGCAGGGTGCGGATGACGCGGACGGCGATCTCCCCGCGGTTGGCCACCAGGACGGTGCTGAACATGGCGCTCACATCCGGAAGACGCCGTTGCGGACGGGCTCCAGCGGGGCGTTGGCCGCGGCTCCCAGGGCGAGGCCGAGCACGGTGCGGGTGTCGGCGGGATCGATGACGCCGTCGTCCCACAGCCGTGCGGTGGAGTAGTAGGGGTGGCCCTGGTGCTCGTACTGCGCGCGCACCGCGGCGTCGGCGGCCTCGTCGGGCTCGCCGCGCACCGTGGCCAGCACCGCCGCGGCCTGGTCGCCGCCCATCACCGAGATGCGGGCGTTGGGCCACATCCACAGGAAGCGCGGCGAGTACGCCCGCCCGCACATCGAGTAGTTGCCGGCGCCGAACGACCCGCCGATCACCACGGTGAGCTTGGGGACCCGGGCACAGGCCACCGCGGTGACCATCTTGGCGCCGTGCTTGGCGATGCCGCCCGCCTCGTACTCCCGCCCCACCATGAAGCCAGTGATGTTCTGCAGGAACACCAGCGGGATCTTGCGCTGGTCGCAGAGCTCGACGAAGTGCGCGCCCTTGAGGGCGGACTCGCTGAAGAGCACGCCGTTGTTGGCCACCACGCCCACCGGGTGGCCGTGCACGTGCGCGAAGCCGGTGACCAGGGTGGTCCCGTAGTCCGCCTTGAACTCGTGGAACCGGCTGCCGTCCACCACGCGGGCGATCACCTCGCGCACGTCGTAGGGGGTGCGGGCGTCGGCGGGGACCACCGCGGGGATCTCCGCGGGGTCGTGGCGCGGCGGCTCGGGCTCGCGCACGTCCCACGGCACCGGCTCGCGCGGGCCGAGGGTGGCCACGATGGAGCGGACCACCTGCAGGGCGTGGGTGTCGTCGTCGGCCAGGTGGTCCACCACGCCGGAGACCCGGGCGTGCAGCGCCCCGCCGCCGAGGTCCTCCGCGGTGACCACCTCGCCGGTGGCCGCCTTCACCAGGGGTGGTCCGGCCAGGAAGATGGTGCCCTGGTCGCGGACGATCACCGCCTCGTCGCTCATCGCCGGCACGTAGGCGCCGCCGGCCGTGCACGAGCCGAGCACCGCGGCCACCTGGGCGATGCCGCGGGCGCTCATGGTGGCCTGGTTGAAGAAGATCCGCCCGAAGTGCTCGCGGTCGGGGAACACCTCGTCCTGGTGGGGCAGGAAGGCGCCGCCGGAGTCCACCAGGTACAGGCACGGCAGGTTGTTGTGCAGCGCCACCTCCTGGGCGCGCAGGTGCTTCTTCACCGTCATCGGGTAGTAGGTGCCGCCCTTGACGGTGGCGTCGTTGGCCACCACCACGCACTCGCGCCCGCTCACCCGGCCGACGCCGGTGATGATCCCGGCGCCGGGCGCCGCGTCGTCGTACATGCCGTGCGCGGCCAGGGCGGAGAGCTCCAGGAACGGGCTGCCCCGGTCGAGCAGGGTGTCCACCCGCTGGCGCGGGAGCAGCTTGCCGCGCGCCACGTGGCGCTGCCGGGAGCGCTCCGAGCCGCCCAGCGCCGCGGCGGCGACCCGGGCCCGCAGGTCGGCCACCTGCGCCGCCATGGCCGCCGCGTTGGCCTGCCCCTGGGGGCTGGTGGGGTCAGCGCGGGTGGACAGGACCGGTGCCGGGTGTGTCACAGGCCACACGTTAGCAGGTGTTAACGGCCCGATGTTAACGTCCGCTAACACCGGTGGACTACGATGCCGCCCATGAGCACCCCCCGCCGCGACCAGCTGCTGCAGGTGGCCGCCGGGCTGATGGCCGAGCGCGGCTTCCACGGGGTGAGCATCAACGACCTCGGCGCTGCCGCAGGGGTCAGCGGTCCGGCCGTCTACCGGCACTTCGCCAGCAAGCAGGCGGTGCTCGGCGCGATGCTGGTCAGCGTCAGCGAGCGCCTGCTGGACAACGGCCGCCGGCGGGTCGAGGCCGCAGCCACGCCCGCGGCCGCCATCGCCGCGCTCATCGCCGGGCACGTGGACTTCGCGCTCACCGAGCCCGACCTCATCCGGGTGCAGGATCGCGACCTGGCGTCGACCTCCGACGACGACCGCGCCCGGGTGCGCCGGCTGCAGCGCGCCTACACCGAGGTGTGGGTGGGCCAGCTGGTGCTGGTGCTGCCCCAGCTGGACGAGCCGGTGGCCCGCGCCCGGGTGCAGGCGGTGTTCGGGCTGCTCAACTCCACGCCGTACGCAGGCAAGGGACTGGACGAGCACCGCCTGGCCGAGCTGTTGCGGGGTCTCGGCTCGGCCGCCCTGCTGACCGAGGTCGTAACCTCTGCTCCATGACTTCCTCGGACGCCACCGCCGCCAACCCCACCTCCACCACCCCGGCCACGGAGCCGCCCACCACTGGCCGCCCGAGCACCCCCGCAGAGGCATGGGCGGCGCTGCTCGCCGGCAACAAGCGCTTCGTCGACGGAGCGCCCTCGCACCCGCACCAGGACGCCACCCGCCGGGAGTCCCTCGCCCACAACCAGGCTCCGTTCGCCATGGTCTTCGGCTGCAGCGACTCCCGCCTGGCCGCGGAGATCATCTTCGACGTCGGCCTGGGTGACATGTTCGTGGTGCGCACCGCCGGCCACGTCATCGACGAGTCGGTGCTGGGCACCCTGGAGTACGGCGTCACCCCGCTGGGCATCCCGCTGCTGGTGGTGCTCGGCCACGACAACTGCGGCGCGGTCACCGCGGCGTCGAACTCCTACAACACCGGCGAGATGCCGGTGGGCTACATCCGCGACCTGGTGGAGCGCATCGTGCCCTCGGTGATGTCCGCCGAGCGCAAGGACCTCACCGAGGTGGACGACATCGTCGGCGAGCACGTGCTGCAGACCATGCACCGCCTGCCCGAGCGCTCCACCGTGCTCAACAAGGCCGTCGAGGAGGGCAAGGTGGCCATCGTCGGCATCACCTACCGCCTGGCGGACGGCCACGCCGGCGTCGTCGACGTCATCGGCAACCTGTGACCCGGACGCCCCCCAGAGCCCGCGAGATCCGGTGGGGAATCGTCGGCCCCGGCCGGATCGCGGAGAACGTCATGCACGACTTCGCCCTGGTCCCCGGCGCGCGGCCGGTGGCGGTGGGCTCCCGCTCCCTGGAGCGGGCCCAGGCCTTCGCCGAGCGGCACGACCTGGAGCGCGCGCACGGCTCCTACGCCGAGCTGCTGGCCGACGACGAGGTGGACGTGGTCTACATCGCCACCCCGCACCCGCAGCACCACGCCGTGGCCCTCGGGGCCCTGCGGGCGGGCAAGGCGGTGCTGGTGGAGAAGTCGTTCACCGCCACCGCCGAGGGCACGGCCGAGGTGATCGCCGAGGCGCACCGCCGCGGGGTGTTCGCCATGGAGGCGATGTGGACGCGCTTCCAGCCGGCCGTGGTGCGGCTGCGCGACCTGGTCGAGGACGGCGCCATCGGTGAGGTCCGCTCGGTGTCGGCCGACCTGGGCGTGCAGCGCCGCTACGACCCCACCGACCGGCTCTACGACCCGGCGCAGGGTGGCGGGTCGCTGCTGGACCTGGGCGTGTACCCGGTGTCGTTCGCGCAGATGGTGCTGGGCGACCCGGACCGGGTCAGCGCCGTGGGCTCGCTCTTTCCCACCGGCGTGGACGCCGAGGCGGGGCTGCTGCTGGGCTACGACGACGGCCGCAGCGCCGCCCTGGCGTGCTCGCTGCGCTGCGCGCTGCCCGGCGACGCCCGGGTGTACGGCACCAAGGGCTGGATCGACGTGCTGCCGCGCTTCCACCACCCGCAGACCATCGTGCTGCACCGCAACCACGCCGAGCCGGCCACCATCACGCTGCCGCAGCGCGGCACCGGCTACGCCCACGAGCTGGCCGAGGTGACCCGCTGCCTGCAGGAGGGCCGCACCGAGAGCGACGTGATGCCGCTGCGCGACACCCAGGCCGTGATGGACGTGCTCGAGGCCGCCGCCGACCAGCTGGGCGTGCCGCTGGCCGAGGACCCGAACGTGCTCTAGGGCAGCCGGCCCAGGACAGGGTCCACACACGCCGCCAGGGGCGGTCCCGCGTGGTGCGGGACCGCCCCTGGCGGTTGTGGTGCGGGGTCTAGCAAGTGGCAGGACCCAGAGCTGCAGGACTCAGAAGTCCATGCCGCCCATGCCCATGTCTCCGCCACCGGCCGGCGCAGCGCCGGCCTTCTCGGGCTTGTCGGCGACGACAGCCTCGGTGGTGAGGAACAGGGCCGCGATGGAGGCCGCGTTCTGCAGGGCAGAGCGGGTGACCTTCACCGGGTCGTTGATGCCGGCCTGCAGCATGTCGACGTACTCGCCGGTGGCCGCGTTCAGGCCGTGACCGGTCTGCAGGTTGCGGACCTTCTCCGCGACGACGCCACCCTCGAGGCCGGCGTTGACGGCGATCTGCTTGAGCGGGGCCTCGAGCGCGACGCGCACGATGTTGGCACCGGTGGCCTCGTCACCCTCGAGCTTGAGGGAGTCGAAGGCGGTACCGGCCTGGGCCAGGGCCACGCCACCACCGGCGACGATGCCCTCCTCGACGGCCGCCTTGGCGTTGCGCACGGCGTCCTCGATGCGGTGCTTGCGCTCCTTGAGCTCAACCTCGGTGGCGGCACCGGCCTTGATCACCGCGACACCGCCGGCCAGCTTGGCCAGGCGCTCCTGCAGCTTCTCGCGGTCGTAGTCGGAGTCGGAGTTCTCGATCTCGGCGCGGATCTGGTTGACCCGACCGGCGATCGCGTCCGGGTCGCCAGCGCCCTCGACGATGGTGGTCTCGTCCTTGGTGACGACGACCTTGCGGGCGCGGCCCAGCAGGGAGATGTCGGCGGTCTCGAGCTTGAGGCCGACCTCCTCGCTGATGACCTCGCCGCCGGTGAGGATGGCCATGTCGGCCAGCATCGCCTTGCGACGGTCACCGAAGCCGGGGGCCTTGACGGCGACCGACTTGAAGGTGCCACGGATCTTGTTGACCACCAGGGTCGCCAGGGCCTCGCCCTCGACGTCCTCGGCGATGATCGCCAGGGACTTGCCCGACTGCATGACCTTCTCCAGCAGCGGCAGCAGGTCCTTGACGGTGGAGATCTTGGAGCTCATGAGCAGGATGTACGGGTCGTCCAGGGACGACTCCATCCGCTCGGTGTCGGTGGCGAAGTAGGGCGAGATGTAGCCCTTGTCGAAGCGCATGCCCTCGGTGAGCTCGAGCTCGAGCCCGAAGGTGTTGCTCTCCTCGACGGTGATGACACCTTCCTTGCCGACCTTGTCCATCGCCTCGGCGATGAGCTCGCCGATGGCGGGGTCGCCGGCGGAGATGCCCGCGGTGGCAGCGATCTGCTCCTTGGTCTCCACCTCCTTGGCGGTCTCCATGAGCTTGGCCGTGACGGCCTCGACGGCCTTCTCGATGCCCTTCTTCAGGGCCATCGGGTTGGCGCCGGCCGCGACGTTGCGCAGGCCCTCGCGAACCAGGGCCTGAGCCAGGACGGTCGCGGTGGTGGTGCCGTCGCCGGCGACGTCGTCAGTCTTCTTGGCGACCTCCTTGACGAGCTCGGCCCCGATCTTCTCCCAGGGGTCCTCGAGCTCGATCTCCTTGGCGATGGAGACACCGTCGTTGGTGATGGTGGGGGCGCCCCACTTCTTCTCCAGCACGACGTTGCGACCCTTCGGGCCGAGCGTCACCTTTACTGCGTCAGCGAGGACGTTCATGCCCCGCTCGAGGCCGCGACGGGCCTCTTCGTCGAACGCGATCATCTTGGCCATTGCGAAGTGATCCTCCAGATTGGGGGGTGACACGCTGCTGGCCAGGAGGTGCCCGCGACGGACGACCTGGGCTCACCGGGGCCCACGCCTCACCGTCCCGACCTGGCACTCACGTGTCGCGAGTGCCAGCCCCATGTTTAGCACTCTCGCCCCTCGACTGCAACGTGGCCCACACCGACTTGCGGTGTTGCACGGGCCGGTCAGGGGGCGGGCTGGGGTCAGGTGGCGAGAGCAACGAGCCCGATCACCAGCAGCACCAGCCCGGCCAGCGCCACGGCGACCAGGCTGGGGATCACCCACCGCTTCTCCGTGACCGGCTCGGCCACCAGCGGCGAGCCGGCGCGGGTGGGCGAGGGGTCGCGCAGCCGCAGCGTGCTGATGTGCGCCGGCGGCTGCGCGGCGCCCTGCGGCGCGGACGTGCCGCGCGGCGGGACCGACGGGTGGGCCGGCGCGGCTGCCCCAGCACCGACCACCCGACGGGCGGGCGGGGACTCCGGCTGCACCACGTGCGCCAGCGCCTGCTGGGCCAGCACCATCAGCTCGCCACAGGTGTCCGGCCGCGCGGACGGCTCGGCGGCCATCCCGCGCCACACCACCTCGTCGAGCTGGCGGGGCAGCACCGCCTCGGCGGAGACCGGGGGCACCGCGCCGGAGAGGTGCCCGGCGATCACCTCGTCCACCGACCCGCGGAAGGGTGCGCTGCCGGTGAGGCAGGCGAACAGCACGCAGGCCAGCGAGTACACGTCGGTGCGGCCGTCCACGTGCTCGCCGCGCAGGTGCTCGGGCGCGGCGTAGGTGGGTGAGCCGAGGAAGTCGCCGTTGCTGGTGCGGTGCCCGGCCGCGCCGCGGCGGGTGAGGCCGAAGTCGGCGAGGTAGACGTGCTCGCGCCCCGCGCTCTCCCGCTTGGTCACCAGCACGTTGGCCGGCTTGACGTCCAGGTGCACCAGCTTGCGGGCGTGCAGCACGTCCAGCGCCTCGGCCACCTGGCTGAGCAGGTTCACCGTGCGGCGCGGCGCCAGCGGACCGCCGGCGAGCACCGCGGCCAGGTCCTGGCCCTCCACGTAGCGCATGGCCAGGAACAGCGAGCCGTCCAGGTCGCCGAAGTCGTACAGCGGGACGATGTGGGAGTGGTCGATCGCCGAGGTGTTGCGGGCCTCGTCGACGAAGCGCTCCCGGAACTCCGCGTCGCCGGCCAGCTCCTCGGCCATCACCTTCAGCGCGACGGTGCGGCCCAGCCGGACGTCGGTGGCGCGGTACATCGTGCTCATCCCGCCCCGCCCGATCACGCCGTCCACGCGGTAGTGCCCGAGGCGACGACCCACGAGGTCGGTGGTCTCTTGGCCGGGCACGCCTCCGACTCTAGCCCGGT
The DNA here is from genome assembly GCF_058133575.1 of Rhodococcus sp. Z13_19A. Lineage (NCBI taxonomy): Bacteria > Bacillati > Actinomycetota > Actinomycetes > Mycobacteriales > Nocardiaceae > Rhodococcus > Rhodococcus sp. Z13_19A. The sequence goes on along the minus strand of NZ_JBYUNN010000002.1, from coordinate 67,885 downwards.
GCCCGCCCCTGCGGTGGCGCACTGCGCAATCCACCGTTACGCCCCGTAGTGCCCCAACCCGGGCGGAGGGGGAGGATGGCAGGCGTGCGCACCGTCTCCGAACACCAGAAGGTCGTCGCCGGGCTGCTGACCCGCCCCGCCCCGGTGCAGGTTCCGCTCGAGCAGGCGGCCGGCCGAGCGCTGGCCGCCGACCTGCTGGCGGCCCGGCCGCTGCCCGCCTTCGACAACTCCGCGATGGACGGCTACGCCGTGCGCGCCGAGGACGTCGCCGGCGCCGGGGCCGAGCACCCGGTGGTCCTGCCGGTGGCCGAGGACGTGCCCGCCGGCCGGGTGGACGGCCCGCCGCTGGCCCCCGGCACCGCTCACCGCATCATGACCGGCGCCCCGATGCCCGCGGGCGCCGACGCGGTGGTGCAGGTGGAGGCCACCGACGGTGGCACCACCACCGTGACCATCCGGGAGAGCCGGGAGCCGGGCAAGCACGTCCGCTCCGCCGGGGAGGACGTGCGCGCCGGCGACACGGCGCTGCCCGCGGGCGTGGTGCTCGGCTCGGCCCAGCTGGGCCTGGTCGCCGCGCTCGGCGAGCCCACCGTCGCGGTGGTGCCGCCGCTGCGGGTGCTGGTGCTGTCCACCGGTTCGGAGCTGGTGGAGCCCGGGCAGCCGCTGCAGCACGGCCAGATCCACGAGTCCAACGGCATCATGCTGGCCAGCGCGGTGCGCGCAGCCGGCGCCGACGCCGAGCAGCTGCACTTCGTCGCCGACGACGTCACCGCCTTCCACGCGGCGCTGCAGCCGCGGCTGGCCGAGGTGGACCTGGTGATCACCTCCGGGGGCGTGAGCGCCGGCGCCTACGAGGTGGTCAAGGACGCGCTCACCGGCCAGGGCGTGGAGTTCGTGAAGGTGGCCATGCAGCCGGGCATGCCGCAGGGCGCTGGCCGCCTCGACGGGGTGCCGGTGGTGACCCTGCCCGGCAACCCGGTGAGCTCGCTGGTGTCCTTCGAGGTGTTCCTGCGGCCGGCCATCCGGTCCGCCATGGGGCTGCCGCCCGGCCGGCACGTGGTCCGGGCGCGGCTGAGCGAGCCGCTGGACTCCCCCGCCGGCAGGCGCCAGTTCCGCCGGGGCGTGCTCGACCGGGCCACCGGGACCGTGCACGCGATGGGTCCGCCGGCGTCGCACTTCCTGCGCTGGATGGCGACGTCGAACTGCCTGCTCGACCTGCCCGAGGACGCCGTGCACCTGGCGGAGGGCACCGAGGTCGACGCCTGGCTGATCGACTAGCGGGCGCCGGAAGTCCACAGTTGTCCGCAGGACCGCGAACGGTCCGACCAACCACGAACAAGGAGCAACGTCATGACCGAGGAACTCTTGGCCGCCGGCATCGGCGCCGGCCAGACCAGCGTCGGCGTCATCGCCTACATCATCATCGGCGGCCTGGCGGGGTGGATCGCCAGCAAGTTCATGGGCACCGACGCCCAGCAGGGCATCATCCTGAACGTCGTGGTCGGCGTCGTCGGCGCCATCATCGGCGGCCTCATCCTGCAGATCTTCGGCGTCGACGTCGACGGTGGCGGATGGTGGTTCACCTTCTTCATCGCCCTGTTCGGCGCGGTCATCCTGCTCTGGCTGGTCAAGCTGGTGACCGGTCGGCGCTGAGCACGACCGCGCGTCGCTGAGCAGCAGCGACGCCGCGACGATGGGCGGGTCACGTAGCGTGTGACCCGCCCATCGCTGTGCTCGCTCCTCTGCCGGAGGGGCACGACCGGGCGCCCCGACCTCGAGGAGATGCTCACCCAGATGGCCCGCAGACCGAAGCCCGTCGACCCCGGCGAGCAGCTGCCGACCACCAGCGTGCACGGCCTGCTGGAGCTGGCGCGCCAGAGCATCCCTCCGCTGCACCCCGCCGGTCGCCCGTTCGTGCTGGCCCCGGCCGCCCTGGCGGTGCTGGGCCGACGGTCTCGGCTGCTGCGGCGCACCGGCACCGTCGCCGCCCTGACCTGCGCGGCGTTCTTCCGCGAGCCCACGCGCGTCCCGCCGCAGCGGCCCGGCCTGGTGGTGGCCGCCGCGGACGGCACCATCGCGCTGGTGGACACCGCGCTGCCCCCCGCCGAGCTGGGGATGAGCGAGGTGTGGGGCGAGGAGCCGGTCCCCCGCGTCAGCGTCTTCCTGTCGGTCTTCGACGTGCACGTGCAGCGCATCCCGGTGGCCGGCACCGTGCGCACGGTGGCCTACCGGCCGGGCCGGTTCCTCTCCGCCGAGCTGCCCGGCGCCAGCGAGCACAACGAGCGCTCCTCGCTGTGGCTGCACACCGAGGACGGGCACGACCTGGCCGTGGTGCAGATCGCCGGGCTGATCGCGCGCCGCATCGTCTGCGACGTGGTGGCCGACGAGCAGGTGACCCGCGGGCAGACCTACGGGATGATCCGGTTCGGCTCACGGGTGGACGTGTACCTGCCGCCAGGCAGCCGGGTGCTGGTGGACGTCGGCCAGCGCACCATCGGCGCCGAGACCGTGCTGGCCGAGCTGCCGTGAGCACCCGCCGGACGGCGCTGAACAGCCCGAGTGCGCCCCTGGCCACCGCCGACGAGCGCGGTGGGCGCAACGGCGTGCGCCTGCTGCCCAGCGTGGTGACGGTGCTGGCCCTGTGCGCGGGACTGAGCTCGCTGAAGTTCGCCCTCGACGGGGAGCTGGGTGCGGCGCTGGCCCTGGTCGGCACCGCCGCAGTCCTGGACGCCCTGGACGGTCGCCTCGCCCGCCTGCTGGACGCCACCAGCCGCATCGGCGCCGAGCTGGACTCGCTGGCCGACGCGGTCTCCTTCGGGGTGGCGCCGGCGCTGGTGCTCTACGTGACGGTGCTGCACGGCACCAACGGCGGCTGGGTGGTCTCGCTGCTGTTCGTGGTGAGCGTGGTGCTGCGCCTGGCGCGGTTCAACACGCTGCTCGACGACACCACGGCACCGGTGTACGAGAAGGAGTTCTTCACCGGCGTGCCCTCCCCCGCCGGCGGGCTGCTGGTGCTGCTGCCGGTGGCGCTGCAGCAGCAGTGGGGCGAGGGCTGGTGGTGCGGCACCACGGCGTCGCTGATCTGGATGGTGGTGGTCTCGGCGCTGGTGATCAGCCGGGTGCCCACGCTGTCGCTGAAGACCGCACGGGTGCCGCTGCGCTACGCCAGCTTCCTGCTGATGGCCGTGGGCCTGGCCTTCGCCGGTCTGCTGCTGTTCCCGTACCTGTTCATGGTGGTGGCGCTGGTGCTCTACGCCGCGCACATCCCCTACGCGATGTACCGCTTCCGCTGGCTGGCCTGCAACCCGGAGGCCTGGATCGTGGACACGCCCACGCCCCGTCCGGCCATCCGGCGCTCGCGCTCCACCCGCCGCCTGGGGCTGCGTCCGCCGCGTCGGCGTGGCGTGCCCGCCGGCCGGCGACCCGGCGCCGGCCGGCACTGACGACCCGCGCCGAGCCGAGCTGAGCTAGGGCGCCTCGGCGGTCGCCGCGGTGGGCGACGGCGCGGAGGTGGTCGCGGCCGTGGTGGTGGGAGCCACCGAGGAGCGCGGCTGCGTGCTCGTGGGGGCGGTCCCCGGTGCCGTGGTGGTGCTGGGCCGCTCCGTGGTGGTCGTGGCCGGCGGCACGGTGGTGGTCTCCTCCGGTGCCGTCGTGGTGACGGGCGGTGCCGTGGTGGTGGTCGGCGCCCGGGTGGTGGTGCTCGGCACCACCTCGGAGGTGGTGGCGGGGCCGGCTGGCTGCACCGCACGACTGGGACCCTGGGGGGTGGCAGCCGGGTCCGGGCGGACCACCAGGTACAGCGCCAGCACCAGCAGGAACAGCAGCGACAGCAGCAGCGTGGAGGTGCGCACCTTGCCGTGCAGCAGGTAGGGCGGCAGGCGCCGCGGGCTCTGGCTAGGCATCTGCGGTCTCCCCCCGGACGGCGGCGGCGGGGGCCTCCAGCTCGGCGGCGGAGACGTTGATGCCGTGCTGGCGCAGCGCCACGGCCACCCGCACCCGCAGCTGGCGGCCGACCTCGAACTGCCGGCCCGGCAGGGTGCGGGCCACCATGCGCACCGTCGTCTGCTCCACGGTGAAGCTCTCCACCCCCATCACGCTCGGCTCGTCCAGCAGCAGGGGCTGGAAGTCGGGGTCCTGGTACATGTCGGCGCCCACCTGGTGCAGGACCTCGTTGGCCACGGTGATGTCCACCGACGGCGGCAGCGGCACGTCGACCACCGCGCGGGCCCAGTCGCGGGACAGGTTGGTCACCTGCACCACCTGCCCGTTGGGCACGATCACCACCTCGCCGTCGGCGCTGCGCAGCCGGGTGACGCGCAGGGACACGTCCTCCACGGTGCCGGTGACCCCGGTGACCGAGCCGACCGCGGAGATCCGCACCACGTCACCGAAGCCGTACTGGCGCTCGGCGATGATGAAGAAGCCGGCGAGCAGGTCCTGCACCACGCGCTGGGCACCGAAGCCCAGCGCCACGCCGAGCACGGTCGCCGGAGCCACCAGGCCGGTGATGGGGATGCCCAGCGCGTCCAGGACGAGCACGGCGGTGAGGCAGTAGAGCAGCACGATGGCGATCCAGGTGATCACCTGGGCCACGGCGTGCCGGTGCTTGGACTGCTCCGAGCGGACCAGCGCGTCCGAGCTGCCGGAGGTGTCGTCGATGTGGTCGGTGATGCGCTGCCCGACCCAGCTGACGAAGCGGGCCAGCAGGATGGCACCGAGCACGTACAGCACGATGAGCAGGCCGCTGCTGCGCAGCCACGTAGTGATGTCGCCGAGCGGGGCGATGGCCTGGACTCTCACGCGGACCACTATGCCCGGTCGGTGCGGTCGCGGTGACCGTCACCCACCGTGATCAGGACCACGCACGGGGTGAGTAGCGCTCAACCGTCGTAGTCGGAGGCGAGCACCACGATCAGCCCGTCGCCGAAGGTGGCGAAGCCGGAGGGCCGAGGCTGGGCGCTGGCGCCCAGGGTGCCGGCCAGCCTGGTCGCCGCAGCCTGCTCGTCGGTGCCGGGACGGAAGTAGACCACCGTGCTGGGGACGATCCCACCCGGGTAGTTGCCCACCTTGGCCACGTCCCAGCCCGCGCCGCGCAGCTGCTGGGCGGCCCGGTCGGCGAGCCCACGGGTGGTGGTGTTGTTGAGCACCTGCACGCCCACCTGGCTGGAGGCGGGCGTGGCCAAGGGGGTGGTGCTCGGGGGCGGTGTGGTGGTCGCGGGCTCCGGCGTGGTGGTGCTCGGCGGGGCGGGAGTGGTGGCCTCCGGCGAGGTGGTCAGCGCCGGCGCCGACGTGGCAGGGGCCGGGGCGGCGGCGTTGTCCTGCGAGCCACCGCTGATCAGCACGCCGACGCCGACCAGGGCCACCGCCAGGATGACCAGGAACATCCCGAGGACCCGCATCGGCGGGTGCGGGGGCTTGGGGTTGGCGCTCACGTGACCGTGAACCCGAGTCGACGGGCCGCGCGGGCCTTCTGCCGGCTGGCGCGCAGCCGGCGCAGCCGCTTGACCAGCATGGGGTCGGCAGCGAGGGCGGCGGGCGTGTCCACCAGGGCGTTGAGCACCTGGTAGTAGCGGGTGGCGGACATGTCGAAGAGCTCCTTGATGGCGTCTTCCTTGGCGCCGGCGTACTTCCACCACTGGCGCTCGAAGCTGAGGATCTCGTGCTCGCGCCGGGTCAGTCCCGCAGGGACCTCGGCGTCGGGTGCCTCGGCGATGGGGACCTGGTCCCCGTCGGTGGGCAGGCTCGAAGCTGCGACGTCCATGTCACTCCTCGGCTGACGACGATGCTGGGCGGTGACCAGGCCGGACACCAGCCGAATCACACGCGTGTTCTTCGTCGGTCATTCAACCACGGGAGCCGGGCCCGCCCCGGTAGCGGCGCACCGTGGCGACGGCGCGGTGGGCTGTGGCCACCGGCCCCCGCTGCGGGGCCTGACCTGCGTCGTCGTCGCCGCTAGGGCTGCATGCGGGCCATCAGGCCGGTGGCGATGGTGATGGCCAGGTCGCGGTCGTAGGACAGCACGTACTCCAGGACGTGCTCGGCCCCGTCGCGGCCGTCGGGGGTGTCCCGGGCCACCAGCACGCCGGCGAAGTGCGGGCCCACCACGACCACGTCCCACTCCAGGGCGAGGGGGTCGTCGGGGTCGAGGGCGACCCCGCGGACCCCGGGGACGACGTGGTCGGGCATGTCCACCCCGAGCACCCCGATGTAGGCCGCGCCGTCGACGAGCTGGCTGTAGCGCTTCTTGGTGTGCTCGGTGAACCGGTCGGCGGACTGGAAGGCGGCCAGCAGGATGCACGCCTCGCCGACGTCGGCGGCCTGGCGCTCGAGGTGCTTGCAGACCTCCACCAGCAGGTCCTTGGTGGAGGTGCGCACCGGCCGCTCGAGGGCGGCCAGCTCGAAGGAGGTGAGCGAGGTCGGGTCGACCACCGGCCGGCGGCGGACGTGCACGGGCACGCTCGGGGCGGCCGGCAGCTCGGCGGGCAGCGGGCCGGGCCGGCCGAAGTACCAGCCCTGGCCCAGCTGGGCGCCCAGGGCGAGGGCGGCACGCAGGTGCGTCTCGGTCTCGATGCCCTCCGCGAGGACGATGCCGCCGGACCGTTCGGCCTCGGCGGCGACGGCGTTGAAGACGCGGGCGATGCGGGCGGTGGGCTTGCCCTGGATGAGGCTGAGGTCGAGCTTGATGACGTCGGGCTGCACCAGGGGCAGCAGGGCCAGGGTCTCGGTGTTGGCGCCGACGTCGTCGAGGGCGATGCCCCACCCGCGGGCGCGGATGCGGTCGACCAGGCGCAGGACGGCGGCGGGGTCGGCGGCCAGGGCACGCTCGGTCAGCTCGACCACGATGCGGACCGGCTGGGCGTCGTCGCCGACGGCGCTCGCGGTGGGCAGCACCACGTCGTCGGCGACCTCGGGCTCCACGTTGACGAACAACGTCCACGGGGCGGTGAGCCCCGCCTCGGCGGCCCCGGCGCACGCGGCCGCCATGCAGGCGGAGTCCAGCTCGGCCAGGCGCTGCTCGGCCCGGGCGGCGCCGAACAGCTCCGCGGGGTTGGCCAGCTCGGTGCCCACCGGCCCGCGGGCGAGAGCCTCGAAGCCCACCGGCTCGAAGCTGTCCAGCCGGACGAGGGGTTGGTAGACCGGCGCCAGGTGCCCGTCAGCCAGGACCCGTTCCAGGGGCGTCAGGACTCCGGAGCTGTGCATTTCGCCAGCCTAGCCAGGATCACTGCCCTTTCGTGACAGAACGCAATTTCCTTGTGACACAGAGCAATACGTCCCACACGCCACCCGCCGCGGCGAGAGGGGCGGCGGATCGGCCCTGGTGGTGACGAGGTCGTGCGCAGCCTGGTGGACGGCCCGGCCGCGGTCGCCGCCGGCCCGTGGTGGTCGTCGCCGGCGGAGGTGCTGGTGGGCCGCCCGACTAGACTCCGCGCTTGTGTCGATCCTGCCCATCCGCATCGTCGGTGACCCTGTCCTGCACACCCCCACCGCACCCGTCGAGCACTTCGACGACGAGCTGCACACCCTGATCCAGGACATGTTCGACACCATGGACGCGGCCAACGGCGTGGGCCTCGCCGCCAACCAGGTGGGCGTGGGCAAGCGCCTCTTCGTCTACGGCTGCCCGGACGTCGACCCCGACGACCCCGAGCACGTGGTGATGCGCCGCGGCGTGGTGGTCAACCCCACGCTGGAGACCTCGGAGATCCCCGAGACCATGCCCGACCCGGACGAGTCCGACGAGGGCTGCCTCTCGGTGCCCGGCGAGGGCTACCCCACCGGGCGGGCCGACTGGGCGCGCGTCACCGGGGTCGACGGTGACGGCAAGCCGGTGGACGTCGCCGGCCACGGCTTCTTCGCCCGCTGCCTGCAGCACGAGGTGGGCCACCTGGACGGCTTCCTCTACCTGGACGTGCTCGTCGGTCGCAACCAGCGGGCCGCCAAGAAGATGGTGAAGCGCAACGGGTGGGGCGTGCCGGGGCTGAGCTGGATGCCCGGCGAGGTTCCCGACCCCTTCGGCCACTAGTGCCGCCGCTGCCCTCGCTCGGCCAGCGGGTGATGCTGCGCTACCGGCTGCCTGCTGGCGGCAGCCACCCGATGACCGACCGGCTGGGGACCCTCCGGTCGCTGGGCCCCCTGGTGGTGGTGGAGTCCGCCGACGGCCAGCTGACCAGCGTGGCCCCCGAGCAGGTGGTGGCGCTGAAGGCCGTTCCGGCCGCTCCGGTGAGCGCCCGCGCCATCGCCAACCTGGAGGAGGCCGCGGCGCGCGCCTGGCCCGGGCTGGAGCAGCAGTGGCTGGGCCGGTGGTTGCTGCGCGCCGGTGCGGGTTTCAGCAACCGGGCCAACACGGTGCTGGTGGTGGGCCCGCCGGGCGTGGACGACGCCGTGGAGCAGGTGCGTGCCTGGTACGCCGAGCGGGACCTGCCGGTGCGCTTCCAGGTGCCCGACCGGATGCGCTTCGCCGAGCTGGGCTGGCAGCCGGCCGACCCTGTCGTGGTGCTCACCGCACCCCTTGATCCCGGGGCAGCCGCAGCGCCAGACGTGCAGATCGCCAGCGCACCTGACGCGGCCTGGCTGCAGCGCTACCACTACCGCGGACAACCGGTGCCCGACGTCGCCGCGCAGGTGGTCTCCGCGGTGCTCGACGGCGAGCTGGGCTTCGCCAGGATCGGGGGCGAGCACCCGCTCGCGATCGGGCGCGGCGCGCTCACCACCGCCCCGGACGGCACGAGGTGGCTGGGTCTCAACGCCATCGAGGTGGCGGCGGAGCACCGTCGCACCGGGCTCGGCCGTCGGGTGTGCACCGCCCTGCTGCGGTGGGGCCACGAGCGCGGCGCTCAGCGCGCCTACCTGCAGGTGGCGGAGGGCAACGAGGCGGCGCTGGGCCTGTACCGGTCGATGGGCTTCACCGAGCACCACCGCTACCGCTACCTCAGCGACTAGCCCCGGCCGGGTCGTCCCAGGAGAAGGTGCTTTCCAGCGCCCGCAGGCCCTCGATCAGCCCGTCCCGCTGGCTCGGGGAGAGCCGGTCCAGGCGGTCGGCCAGGGCCCGCGTGCGCTCGGAGACCACCCCGGTGATCAGCAGCTCCCCCTGCTCGGTGGCCCCGAAGAGACGGGCGCGGCCGTCCTGCGGGTCGGGGCTGCGCTCGACGTAGCCCTCGGTCTCCAGCATCGCCACGATCCGCGACATGGTCGGCGCGGCCACCTGCTCACGAGCGGCGAGGTCACCGAGGCGGGTGGGCCCGAGGCGCACCAGGGCGTCCAGCGCAGAGATCGCCCCGACGGCGAGCTCGGTGGGGCGACGTGCGCGGCGGAGCTGGCGGGACAGCCGCGCCAGGGTCAGGTGCACCTCCGTCGCGACCACCATCCGACTGTCGGTGCCCGTGTCTGTCATCCCGGCCTCAGCTCTCCGCAGCGTTGATCGTCCGGCACATCATCGCAGGCAGAGCCGTGCTGCACGGTGGGCGGGGGCGCGCCTCACCGCGCGATTCGTGGACCGATCCTGATGGCTCCGCTCTCGTCGGCGCTCACCTGGTAGGCACACACTCCCGTTGCCCCGCTGGACATCTCCTGTCCGGTGGCCAGGTCGTAGGTGTAGCCGTGCAGCGGGCAGACCACCACCCGCTCGTCGGTGAGGCCGTCGGCCAGCGGGCCGCCCCGGTGCGGACAGACCGCGTCCAGCGCCCGCAGCGAGCCGTCCCGCAGCCGGTACACCGCCACCTGGTCACCGGCGACCGCGAAGGCCCGGCCCTCCCCCACCGGGATGTCCTCGAGGTGGCCCACCACCGGGGCGTCCACCTCCTCCAGCGGCTCGGCGCTCACCGGACCGGCACCTGGGGGAGCACGGTCAGCGGCAGCGAGGGGCGGAACTGCCCGGGGGTGGCCGGTTCCCTGCCGTCCGTCCACGGGTCGCGGTAGGCGTCCACCGCCTTCTGCATCTCCGCGTCCAGGCGCTCGGCGATGCCCTCGCTGTCGTCCACCACCACTGCGCGGAGGTGCTCGATACCCATCCGCGGCACCCAGCTGTAGGTGCGCTCCAGCCAGTTGGCGCTCTCCCGGTAGTACTGCAGGAAGCGACCGGTCAGCGTCATCACCTCCGCGGCGCTGGTGACGGTGGCGAGCAGGTCGCCCTTGCGCACGTGTGCACCCGCGGCCCCGCCCACGTAGATCTCCCAGCGGCCGCCCTCCACCGCCACCACCCCGAGGTCCTTGCACAGCGCCTCGGCACAGTTGCGCGGGCACCCGGTGACGGCCAGCTTCATCTTCCCTGGGCCGGCGATGCCCTTGAAGCGCTCCTCGATGGCGATGCCCAGGGCGGTGGAGTCGCCCACCCCGAAGCGGCAGAAGTCGGTGCCCACGCAGGTCTTCACCGTGCGGAAGCTCTTGCCGTAGGCGAAGCCCGAGGGCATGTCCAGGTCGGCCCACACCGCGGGCAGGTCCTCCTTGCGGATGCCGAGCAGGTCGATGCGCTGACCGCCGGTGAGCTTGATCAGCGGCACCTCGTACTTGTCGGCGACGTCGGCAATCTTGCGCAGCTGCTCGGAGCTGGTCACCCCGCCCTTCATCTGCGGAACCACCGAGAAGGTGCCATCGCGCTGGATGTTGGCGTGCACCCGGTCGTTGATGAACCGTGCGTCGTGCTCCTCCACGTACTCCTCGGCCCACATCATCTGCAGCAGCGAGGCCAGGCCCATCTTGGACTGGGCGTCCTCGGCGGCCTCCGGCGCCAGGGCGGCGAACACCGACGACACCGAGTGCAGCTCGAGCTCACGGATCAACCGCATCAGCTCCGGCTTGGCGTAGGGCACGCCGGGCACGTACCAGCTGGCCGAGGCGTCCTCCTCCACCGCGCCGCCGGCCGCCCACTCCACGACCTGGCCGAGCAGTCCCTTGCACGAGCCGCAGCCCTTGCCGGCCCGGGTGGCGGCGGAGACCCCGCTCACCGTCTTCTGCCCGCCCTGCACGCAGCTGACGATGGCCGCCTTGCTCACCCCGTTGCAGTTGCAGACCTGAGCGTCGTCGGCCAGCTCGGCCGCCCCCACCTCCACCGACGGGGTGCCCAGGTCGAACATCAGCGAGATGCGCTCCTCGGGCAGCGGCAGCCCGCGGTCGAACGCCTGCATGAGGAACGCCACCTTGCTCACGTCGCCCACCAGGGTGGCGCCCACCAGCTTGCCGTCGCGCACCACGATCGTCTTGTAGATGCCGTTGCGCGGCTCGGAGAACTGGACGAACTCGTCGTCGGGGTGCTCCGGGTGCTTGAGCCCCATGGCGGCCACGTCCACGCCGGCGACCTTGAGCTTGGTGGCCATCCGGGAGCCCTGGTAGACGGCCTTGGGGTTGGTGCCGGTGAGGTGCTCGGCCAGCACGGTCGCCTGCTCCCACAGCGGTGCGACCAGCCCGTAGACCTGGCCGCGGTGCTGGGCGCACTCCCCCACCACGTAGATGTTCTCGTCGTCCACCGAGCGCAGGTGGTCGTCGACGACGATGGCGCGCTCCACGGTGAGCCCGGCCCGCACGGCAAGTCCCACGTTGGGCCGGATTCCGGCGGAGACCACGAGCATGTCGCAGGGCACCTGGGTGCCGTCGGAGAACTCGATGCCGGTGACGGCGCCGTCGGCGCTGAGCACCTTCTCGGTGCGCTTCTCGGTGTGCACGGTGATGCCCAGGTTCTCCACCGACCGGCGCAGGATGGCGCCGGCGTCGTCGTCGAGCTGGGCGTTCATCAGGGTGGGCGCGGCGTGCACCACCTCCACCTCCAGGCCGCGGTTCTGCAGCCCGCGCGCGGCCTCCAGCCCCAGCAGCCCGCCGCCGATCACCACTGCGCGGGCCTTGCCGGCGGCGTAGTCGATCATCCCGGAGCAGTCGTCCAGGCTGCGGAAGCCGAAGACACCCGCGGTGAGCGTGGTGTTGTCCGCCCACATGCCCTCCATCGGCGGGAAGAAGGAGCGGCTGCCGGTGGCGATGACGAGGCGGTCGTAGTGCAGGGTGCTGCCGTCGTCGGCCAGCACCACCTTGGCGAAGCGGTCGATGCGCACCACGCGGACGCCGGCGCGCAGGTCGATGTCGTTGTCGGTGTACCAGTCGACGGGGTTGAGGTAGATCTCCGAGGTGTCGTCGGAGCCGGCCAGCACGTTGGACAGCAGGATGCGGTTGTAGTTGCCGTAGGGCTCGTCGCCGAAGACGGTGATGGCGAACTGCCCGGCACCGTCGCGGGCCAGGACCTCCTCCACGGCGCGCACCCCGGCCATCCCGTTGCCCACCACGACCAGGCGCGAGCGCGACGGCTCGTGGCCGTTGCGGGCGGCTGGGGCTTCCTCGAGCAGCGTCATCAGACCTCCACCAGCCCCAGGTCGACCACCACGGTCCCGCTGCACCCCTCCGGAGCGGCCACGTGGATCTCCAGCACGGTGTCGCCCAGCAGGTCCTCCACCACGCGCAGCGGCACGTGACAGGCGCCGGAGGCGGCGATCGGGAAGTAGCGCATGGGCGCTCCGTCGCGCACCAGCACCACGGTGATCATCTCCGGCGCGCTGTTGCCGCCGCGGAAGTAGACCGGTTGGGTGGTGGCTCCCGGCGGCACCGTGTAGCGCAGCTCGGGAGACAGCGGCAAGGGGCTGTCCAGGCCCTTGCCGTCGAAGGCGAAGACGCCCTGCAGGAATCGGGGAGTGCTGCTGTCAGGCATGGCTCGGCTCGCTCTCGGTGTCGGTGGGGCGGGCTGGGTCAGCAAGGTCGGCACGGTCCAGCGCGACGGCGCAGACCTTGAACTCGGGCATGCGGGAGTACGGGTCCAGGACCGGGTTGGTGAGCAGGTTGGCGTTGGACTCCCCGCCCCAGTGGAAGGGTGCGAAGACGGTGTCCGGGCGGATGCCCGCCACCACCTCCACTGCCATCACCGCCTTGCCCCGACGGGTGCGCAGCTGGACCAGGGCTCCGTCGCCCACGCCCAGGCGCTGGGCCAGGTCGCGGTGCAGCTGCACCGCGGCACCGGCCCCGTCGGCGGCCAGGGACGGCACTCGCCGGGTCTGGGTTCCCGACTGGTACTGCCGGGCCAGGCGGCCGGTGGTCAGGTAGTAGGGGTACTCCTCGTCGGGCACCTCCGCGGTGCCCTTGTGCTCCACCGGGTGCAGGTGGGCACGCCGGTCCGGCGTGGGGAAGTCCACCGTGAACAGCCGCGGGGTGCCGGGGTGCCGCGGGGAGGGACACGGCCAGAACACGCCCTGGTCCTGGGCGAGGCGCTGGTGGCTGAGCCCGGAGTAGTCGGCCTTGCCGCCGGCGCTGGCGCGGCCGAGCTCGGCGAACACCACCTCCGGGTCGTCGGAGAAGAACGGCCGGCCGAGGCGCTCGGCCAGCTCACGCATGATCCACAGGTCGGTGCGCGCACCGTCCGGGGCGTCGATGGCCTGCTGTCGCAGGATGACCCGGCCCTCCAGGTTGGTCATGGTGCCGGTCTCCTCGGCCCACTGGGTGGTGGGCAGCACCACGTCGGCCAGGGCCGCGGTCTCGGAGAGGAAGAAGTCCGACACCACCAGCAGGTCCAGCGCCCGCAGCCGCTCGGTGACGTGCGCGGCCCGCGGGGCGGACACCACGATGTTGGACGCGGTGACCAGCAGCGCCCGCACCCCGCCGTCGGTGCCCAGGGTGTCGAGCATCTCGTAGGCGGAGACCCCCGGCTGCGGCAGCTCGTCGGGGTGCACGCCCCACACCCCCGCCACGTGCGCCCGCGCCGCGGGGTCGTCCAGGCGGCGGTAGCCGGGCAGCTGGTCGGCCTTCTGTCCGTGCTCTCGACCGCCCTGCCCGTTGCCCTGGCCGGTGATGGTGCCGTAGCCGGAGTAGGGCCGTCCGGGCAGGCCCAGGGCCAGCGCCAGGTTGATGTAGGCCATCACCGTGTCCGAGCCGGAGCTGTGCTGCTCAGCACCGCGGGCGGTGAGGATCATCGCCCGCGGCGCCTCGGCCAGCAGGTGCACCGCCGCCACCAGGTCGGCCTCGGGGACGCCGGTGATGCGCTCCACCCGGTCGGGCCAGTACAGCCGCACCGCCCGGCGCACCGCCTCGAAGCCGGTGGTGCGCTCGGCGAGGTAGTCGTGGTCGACCAGGCCCTCGCGGATGGCGATGTTGAGCATGCCGTTGGCCAGGGCCAGGTCGGTGCCGGGCACCGGCTGCAGGTGCAGCTCGGCGCGACGGGCGGTGCCGGTCAGGCGGGGGTCGACGACGACGTGGCGGGCGCCGCGCTCGCGGCCGGCGTCGAAGAACTGCATGGCCGGGGGCATGGTGTCGGCTGGGTTGCTGCCCACCAGCAGCACGGCGTCGGCGTGGGCGACGTCGGCCAGCGGGAAGGGCAGGCCGCGGTCGATGCCGAAGGCCCGCCCGGCGGCGTTGGCGGCCGAGGACATGCAGAAGCGGCCGTTGTAGTCGATGGACGCCGTGCCCAGCGCCACCCGGGCGAACTTGCCCAGCTGGTAGGCCTTCTCGTTGGTGAGGCCGCCGCCGCCGAAGCAGCCCACGCTGTCGCGGCCGTGGACGTCCTGGCTGCGGCGGATGCCGGCCACCACCCGGTCGAGCGCGTCGTCCCAGGTGGTGGGGCGCAGTGGTTCGTGCCGGGAGTCACGCACCAGCGGCTGGGTGAGCCGCTCGGGGTGGGCCAGCAGCTCGGCGGAGGTCCAGCCCTTGGCGCACAGCCCGCCGAGGTTGGTGGGGAAGTCCTCCTGCGGCGCGACCGTGAGCGGCAGGGCGTCAGCCGGGGCGTCGGGAGCCGGGGCGGTGAGGGTCATGCCGCACTGCAGCGAGCAGTACGGGCAGTGCGTCTTGGTCGGCATGCTCCCCCTGCGTCGTGGCGACGACCTGGCCCCACGAACCTAGGAGGGCAAGGTTTCCTCGGTGTTGCTCCGAGGAGTCAGGGAGGAAGCCATGCGTTCACCGCCACCGCCCCGACACGCTGAGGTGCCGGGGCCAGCGGCTAGCCCGCGTCGGCGGCGAGCTTGCGGAACTTGCTGCCGTGGAAGACGATCGGCGCCACGTCCTGCAGCACCTCGAAGGAGTTGACCGCCATCAGCACGATGGCGTGGTCACCAGCGGGGACCTCCTCGGTGACGGTGGTGTCCAGCCACGTGGTCGCGCCCTCGATGAACACCGCACCGTCGTCGCTGGTGCGCAGGGTGAGCCCGGCGAAGCGGTCGCCGGTCTTGGCGGCCAGGGTGCGGGCGGCGCCGTCGTGGGCCTCCCCCAGCACGCTGATGCCGATGCGCTGACAGGCCCGCAGCCGCGGCCAGGTGGACGAGGTGTTCTGCACGCAGAAGGCCACCAGCGGCGGCTCCAGGGACACCGCGACGAAGCTGCTGGCGGCCATGCCCACGGGGGTGCCGTCGATCTCGGCGCACACCGCCACCACGCCGCTGGGGAACTGTCCGAAGGCGTTGCGCAGCTCGCCCTGGTCGAAGGTGCTGGGGGTGGTCATGAAGTCTCCGTTCGTGAGCTGGCGGCGGCGGTGAGCACAGCTCCCCACCGGGCCGCGTAGTCGGCGACTCGAGTATCGCTGCTGTACGTCGAGTCAAGCAGGAACAGTCCCGGTGCCGGCGCAGTGGCCCCCAGCTCGACCAGCACGTGCTTGAGGAACAGGTCCGGCGCCATCGCGTGCGTGGGTCCGGCCCCGAGCATCAGCGGGACCACCACCACGCCCCGCAGCCCGTCGCCGGTGGCGAACTGGTCGAGGAAGAGCTTGAGCACCCCGGTGTAGGTCGCCTTGAACGTCGGGCTGGCCACCACCACCAGATCCGCCGCCTGCACGGTCGCCACCGCCGCCTGCACCCCGGCGTCACCCCAGCCGAGCAGACCCGGCCCCAGGGTGATGACGTCGATGACCTCGGCGGGCTCCTCGCCGGTGAGCGCGCTGGCCACCATGGTTGCCGCCTCGAGCGTGCGTGAGCCCGGCTTCGGGTTGCCCGCGACCACCACTACCTTCATGTTCGTCCTCCGCGCTGCGTGTGTCGGTGTACCTGCCAGTGTTGCTCAGCGCACTGAACGCCACGCTGATGGCCGGATTGCTACCGGCGAGTGGCCGGAGTGTTTCGCCGGCGCCCGAACCACCCTCTTGTGGCGGCGATCACTCGGCGCATCGGCGTCGACGCGAGTGAGCGCACCGATCCCGTGGTCACCGGCACGTTCGCCGTGGCGCGCAACCCCATCTTCACCGCCATGAGCCTGACCGGGCTCGGCCTGGTGCTGCTCACCCCGAACGTCGTCGCCGTGGCCGGGCCGGTGCTGCTCCTCGTGGCCCTGCCAGCTGCAGGTCCGGGTCGTCGAGGAGCCGTACCTGCTGGCTGTGCACGGCAGCGCCTGTGCCGAGTACGTGGCCCGGGTCGGCCGGTTCGTCCCGGGGATCGGTCGCCTGGCCCGCCGCCAGGCTGCGCTGGACCGACCTGCGCTGGACTGACCTGGGCAGCCCTGTCCGGGTCAGACCGAGCCGGCTCCCACCTTCGGATAGGCCGAGCGCAGCTCCCCCTTGACGACCTTGCCGCTGGCGTTGCGCGGCAGCGCGTCCACCACCACCAGGTCCTTGGGGTGCTTGAAGCGCGCCAGCCGGGTGTCCAGCCACGCGCAGAGCTCGGCGATGGTCAGCTCACCGCCGGTGACCGCGGCCACCGCCACCGGGACCTCGCCCCAGCGCTCGTCGGGTCGGCCGATGACGGCGACCTCGGCGATCTGCGGGTGCTCGTAGAGCACGTTCTCCACCTCGGCGCAGTAGACGTTCTCCCCGCCGGAGATGATCATGTCCTTCTTGCGGTCGACGACGAAGACGAAGCCCTCCTCGTCCTGGCGCACCACGTCGCCGGAGTGGAACCAGCCGCCGTGGAACGCATCCGCGGTGCCCTGCGGGTTCTGCCAGTAGCCCTGCATGAGCGTGGGGCCGCGGTAGACGATCTCGCCGACCTCGCCGGGGCGGACGTCGTTCATCTCGTCGTCCACCACCCGGGCCTGGATGGTGGGGATGACCCGGCCCACCGAGCCCAGCTTGCGCAGCGCGTCCTCGCCGTCGAGCACGCAGGTGATCGGCGACATCTCGGTCTGGCCGAACACCGCGACGTTGAGCGCCTCCGGGAAGGTCTCCGCCATCGCTCGCAGCACCGTGTCCGAGGCCGGGGCCGCGCCCCAGGAGATCACCCGCAGCTGCAGCTGCCTGGGCCGGGCCGCCTGCTCGGCACACACCGCCTGCCACTGCACCGGCACCAGGAACAGCGTGGTCACGCCCTCGGCCTCCAGCACGTCCAGCAGCTGACCCGGGTCGAACGCGCCCGTCGGGTGCACCACGGTGGGCACCCCCAGCAGCAGCGACGGCGCCAGGCTGCCCAGCGCGGCGATGTGGAACATCGGCGCGGCGCAGAAGCCGACCTCGTCGGTGCCGTGCATCTGCAGGGCCCGGATGCAGGTGAAGGCCTGGGCCTGCAGGTTGGCGTGGGTGAGCACCGCACCCTTGGGCCGGCCGGTGGTGCCGGAGGTGTACATGATCAGCGCTGGGGTGTCGTCCGGGACGTCCACCGGGGCGTGCTGCGCACCGGTCTCGGTGAGCAGCTGCTCGTAGCCGAGCACGTCGCCCTCGGCGGGGCCACCGACGGTGATGCTGACCTCCAGCTCGCTCACCTGCTCGCGGACCTTGGCCACCAGCGGGGCCAGCAGGGCGTCGGCGACGACGGCCCGGGCACCGCTGTCCTGCACCAGGAAGGCGATCTCCGGTGGGGTCATCCGGAAGTTGACCGGCACCGCGATGGCCCCGAGCAGGTTGGTGGCCAGCACCACCTCGAGGTACTCGGGGCGGTTCAGCATCACGATGAGCACCCGGTCGCCGAAGCCCACGCCGCGGCGGCTGAGCGCGTCGGCGAAGGCGGTGACCCGGCCGTCGAGCTCGCTCCAGCTGGTGGCGGCACCCTCGAAGCGCAGCGCCACCGCAGCCGGGTTCATCAGGGCGTGCCGGCGGACCTGGTTGTTCCAGTTGCTGCGCCGCGACCGCAGCGGCTCGGCGGTGAGATCAGCAGCGGGGTCGGCAGTGAGGTCGGCAGTGGGGTCGGCGGAGACAGTCATCGAGGGGTTCCTCTCACCAGAGCTGACCGGCGCGAGAGCGAGCCCGCACCCGGCCGTGATTGTGACGAGTATTACACAACCATGACCACCGGGCGTCCGCTCTTGTTAACCATGATTCTTCGCACGAAGCGTGATCCTTCGCCGCGAGACGTGCTGAAGTTTGCCGCTGCTCGCTCAGGCGAACCGAGTGCGCCGGTGCTCGAGCACCGCGGCGATGCCCTCGGCGAAGTCCGGGGACCCCAGCAGCTCCCGCTGCCCCACCGACTCCCGCTCCAGCGCGTCCTCCAGCAGCGCCAGGGTGGACGCGGTGAGGGCGCGCTTGGTGAGCTCGAGGGCACGCCGTGGCCCGCGCGCCAGGCGGCGGGCCACCTTGTCCACCCGCTCAGCCAGCTCCGCCGCCGGGAGCACCTCGTTGATCAGTCCCGTCGCGCAGGCGTGCTCGGCCGTCATCGGCTCGGCCAGCAGCGCCATCGCGTTGGCCCGCGCCCGGCCGAGCGCTGCCGGCACCAGCAGGCTGGCGCCGCCGTCGGGCATCAGCCCGACGTTGGCGAAGGCCAGCAGGAAGTAGGCCTCCTCGGCCGCGTAGACCAGGTCGCAGGCCAGCGCCAGCGACACCCCGAGCCCGGCCGCGGGGCCGTTGACCGCCGCGACGACCGGCAGCGGCAGCTCGATGATGGCCCGCACCAGCCGGTTGGCGGTGTCCATCGTCTGCTGGGCGCGGGCGTCCGCCTCCGCCTGGTCGGCCGGGGGCTCGGCGCTGGCGATGGCCAGCACGTCCGCACCGGTGCAGAACGCGCCGCCGGTGCCGGCGATGACCACCACCCGCACGTCGGGCTGGACGGCGTCCTTGGTCAGGGCGTCGGCGAGCGCCAGGGCGGTGGGCCCGTCCAGGGCGTTCATCCGCTCCGGCCGGTCGATGGTCAGCCGCAGGACGCCGCCCTCCCGGCTCACCAGCAGCCCGCTCACGCGCGGCCGACCCACGTCAGCGCGCCCTGCACCTCGGGGCGGCACACCCTGAACCCCTGCGCGCACCGGGTGCTCAGCACGCCGAACCGCCCGCGGAGTCGAACGGGATCTCGGAGCGCCCCATGAATCGTCCTTTGCTCACGACGTCAGAATGGCGGTTAACATCCTCGCAACGCACGCTGTTGTCAACACCGGGCGGACAGGGTGCTCGTGGTGCACGCTCGCGCCCCCCGCCCAGCTGCGGGGAGCTCCGACGTCGGAACCAGCAGGTGCAGCCTCGGGTAACATCGCCGCACCGTGCCGCCTGCTCGACCCGCACCGAGCGCGCCCGCGCCCCGTGCTCCCGACCCGCACCGGGGAGTCCCGTGACCAGTGAGCCAGCGACCGGCGCGCCGCCAGCGGACGTGGCTCCGGTCCGCCGGCGGCCGAAGAACCGCAAGGCCCAGATCGCCGCGACGGCGGCCGAGGCGTTCAGCGAGAACGGCTACCACGCGGTCGGCGTGGCCGACATCGCGTCCCGGCTGGGGATCTCCGGGCCGGCCCTCTACCGGCACTTCCCCAACAAGTACGCACTGTTCCGGCACGCCGCCATGACCCTGGCCGACGCCCTCGTGGCTGCGACTGACGAGGCAGCGGAGCAACCGGCCGAGGACGCCGAGGAGCAGCTGCGCCACGCGCTGCTGGCCATCATCGCCACCACCCTGGACAACCGGCGCACCGGTGGGCTCTACCGCTGGGAGGGCCGGTACCTGCGGCCGGCGGACCGCGCGCGGCTGAGGGAGAAGATCACTCGCGTCAGTCGTCGGCTGGTGGACCCGTTGAGCCAGCTGCGCCCGGAGCTGACCGCCCGGGACGCCCACGTTCTCGGCGTGGCGGCGCTCAGCGTGATCGCCAGCACCACCGCGCACCGCGGCACCCTCTCCACGGACCGGGCGCGGGCGCTGCTGCTGCAGGCCTGCTGGTCGGTGCTGCGCTGCGAGCTGCCCAGCGAGCCGGGCGTCGAGGCCCCGCCGGCACGGGCGGGGCTGGCGGTGACGTCCAAGCGCGAGGTGCTGCTGCAGGAGTCGGTGGCGCTGTTCCACCGCCGGGGCTACCACGAGGTGAGCATCGAGGAGATCGGCGCCGCCGCGGGGATGAACGCCTCCGGGGTGTACCGGCACTTCGCCAGCAAGAGCGACCTGCTGGCCACCGCCTTCCACCGCGCCTCGGAAAGGCTCACCCAGGCGATCACCTCGTCGCTGGCGGCCTCGCGGAGTCCGGAGGAGGGGCTGGCCCGGCTGGTCGAGGTCTACGTGGAGCTCTCCTTCGCGCAGAGCGAGCTGATGTCGGTGTACTTCGCCGAGATCGGCAACCTGCCCGCCGACCAGCGCGCGACGCTGCGCACGATGCAGCGGCTCAACGTCGAGGAGTGGGTGCACCTGCTCGCCGAGGTGCGCCCGGACCTGGCTGCGGCCCAGGCCCGCTTCCTGGTGCACGCCGCCTTCGGCCTGGTGCTCGACGTCGGTCGCCTCCTGCGCTTCTCCCCCACCGCCGAGGCGCACCACCGGGTCGAGCAGCTGATGCTCACGACGATGCTGGGCCGGCCGGCCTCCCGCTCGTCCTGATCCACCTGACCCGTGCAGCCACCACGACCGCCGCGGGTGCCCGCAGGGAAAAGGGGTGGGAGCCCCCGCACGGGCGGGTGGTTCAATCGAGGGGTCGACCCGCCACGAGCGACGGGCCCGGACGAGAGCGGCGTGGCCCCACCTTGTTGATCCAGCTCCTGCGTTCCACCCTGGCGCCCTACCGTCGCGACATCAGCTGGGTGGTGGCGCTGCAGCTGCTGCAGACGCTGGCCACCCTGTACCTGCCCAGCCTCAACGCCGACATCATCAACAACGGCGTGGTCCTCGGCGACACCGGCTACATCGTCCGCATCGGCGGCTGGATGCTGGCGGTCACCCTGGTGCAGATCGCCTGCGCGGTGGCCGCGGTGTACCTCGGGGCGCGCACCGCGATGGCGGTGGGCCGCGACCTGCGCTCGGCGGTGTTCCGCCGGGTGCTCACCTTCTCCGCGCGGGAGATGGGCCGCTTCGGGGCGCCGTCGCTGATCACCCGCACCACCAACGACGTGCAGCAGGTGCAGATGCTGGCCCTGATGACGTTCACGCTGATGGTCACCGCGCCGATCATGTGCGTGGGCGGGATCCTGCTGGCCCTGGAGCAGGACGTGCCGCTGTCCGGCCTGCTCGTCCTCGCCGTACCGCTGCTCGGCGTCATCGTCACCATCATCGTCTCCCGGCTGCGACCGCTGTTCCGGGTGGTGCAGGACCGCATCGACACCACCAACCAGGTGCTGCGCGAGCAGATCACCGGGGTGCGGGTGATCCGGGCGTTCGTCCGCGACCGCGCCGAGCAGGAGCGCTTCGCCGAGGTCAACGGCGAGCTCTACGACGTCTCGCTCCGGGTGGGGCGGCTGATGGCGTACATGTTCCCGCTGGTGATGCTGGTGATGAACGTCTTCAGCGTGGCCGTCCTCTGGTTCGGCGGGCACCGCATCGACAGCGGCGCCATGGAGATCGGCGCGCTCACCGCCTTCCTCACCTACCTGATGCAGATCCTGATGGCCGTGATGATGGCGACCTTCATGTTCATGATGGTGCCGCGCGCGGAGGTCTGCGCCGAGCGGCTGCGCGAGGTCCTGGACACCGCCTCCAGCGTCGTGCTGCCCACCCGCCCGGTCACCCGCGGGCTGCAGCGCGGCCACCTGGAGCTGCGCGACGTGGAGTACCGGCTGCCGGGTGCGGAGCAGCCGGTGCTGCAGGGCATCACCCTGCGCACCGGACCCGGGGAGACCACCGCGATCATCGGGGCCACCGGCAGCGGCAAGACCACGCTGGTCAACCTGGTGGCCCGGCTGATGGACGCCACCGCGGGAGCGGTCCTGGTGGACGGGGTGGACGTGCGCGAGCTGGACGGCCCCACGCTGTCCACCGCCATCGGCCTGGTGCCGCAGAAGCCGTACCTGTTCAGCGGCACGGTCGCCTCCAACCTGCGCTACGGCAACCCCGACGCCACCGACGACGAGCTCTGGCACGCCCTGCGGGTGGCCCAGGCCAGCGACTTCGTGGCCCAGCTGGCCGACGGGCTGGACTCGCGGGTCGCCCAGGGCGGCTCCAACCTCTCCGGCGGGCAGCGCCAGCGGCTGGCCATCGCCCGCGCCCTGGCCCACCGCCCGGAGATCTACCTCTTCGACGACTCCTTCTCCGCGCTGGACTACGCCACCGACGCCGCGCTGCGCGCCGCGCTGGTGCAGGAGACGGCCGACGCCACGGTGGTGATCGTGGCGCAGCGGGTGAGCACCATTCGCGGCGCCGACCGCATCGTGGTGCTCGACGCCGGCCGGGTGGTCGGCTCGGGCACGCACGAGGAGCTGATGGCCGACAACGGCGTCTACCAGGAGATCGTGCTGTCCCAGCTCACCGCGGAGGAGGCGGCATGAGCCACCCTGGACCACGCCGCGGCCCCGGACCGGGCCCCGGCATGGGCGCGCCGGTGGAGAAGGCGATGAACTTCCGTGGCTCCGGCCTGCGGCTGCTGTCCACCCTGCGACCGCAGCGGGCGCTGGTGCTGGTGTCGCTGCTGCTGGCGGCGGGAAGCGTGGGCCTCACCGTGCTGGGTCCGCTGATCCTGGGCTGGGCCACCGACCTGATCTTCGCCGGCATCCTCGGCCGCTCCATCCCGGAGGGCACCAGCACCGACCAGGCGGTCCAGCGGCTGCGCTCCGACGGCGAGGGCAACCTCGCCGACATCGTGGCGCGGATGGACGTGGTGCCCGGCCAGGGCATCGACTTCCACGCCATGGGCCGGGTGCTGCTGCTCGCCGTGGCCGTCTACCTGGGCGCCTCGCTGCTGAGCCTGCTGCAGGGCCGGATCACCGCCACCGTGGTGCAGGGCAGCGTCTACCGGTTGCGCGAGGACGCCGAGCACAAGCTGTCCCGGCTGCCGCTGAGCTACTTCGACCGCCACCCGCGCGGGGAGCTGCTCAGCCGGGTGACCAACGACGTGGACAACATCGCCCAGTCGCTGCAGCAGACGCTGAGCCAGATCGTCAGCTCGCTGCTCAGCATCATCGGGGTGCTGGTGATGATGCTGGTGATCTCGCCGCTGCTGGCGCTGATCGCGGTGATCACCGTCCCGGTGTCGGTGGTGGTGGCCACCATGATCGGCAAGCGGGCCCAGCCGCAGTTCGTCAAGCAGTGGGCCAGCACCGGCCGGCTCAACGCGCACGTGGAGGAGATGTACACCGGCCACGCCCTGGTCAAGGTCTTCGGCCGTCAGGACCAGGCCATCGCCACCTTCGACGAGCACGACGACGCGCTGTACCAGGCCAGCTTCAAGGCCCAGTTCATCTCCGGCACCATCCAGCCGGCGATGACCTTCATCGGCAACCTCAGCTACGTGCTGGTGGCCGTGGTCGGCGGGCTGCGGGTGGCCACGGGTGCGCTGTCGCTGGGCGACGTGCAGGCCTTCATCCAGTACTCCCGCCAGTTCAGCCAGCCCATCACGCAGGTGGCCAGCATGGCCAACCTGCTGCAGTCCGGCGTCGCCTCGGCCGAGCGGGTCTTCGCCCTGCTCGACGCCGCGGAGCAGGAGCCCGACCCGAAGCTGCCGCAGCGCCCCGCCGAGCTGCACGGGCGGGTGGCCTTCCAGGACGTCTCCTTCCGCTACGACCCGCAGACCCCGCTGATCGAGCACCTCTCCCTCACCGTGCAGCCGGGCCAGACGGTGGCCATCGTGGGCCCGACCGGGGCCGGCAAGACCACGCTGGTGAACCTGCTGATGCGCTTCTACGAGGTGACCGGTGGTCGGATCACCCTGGACGGGGTGGACATCGCCGCCATGGCCCGCGAGGAGCTGCGCGCGTGCACCGGCATGGTGCTGCAGGACGCCTGGCTCTTCGGCGGCACCATCGCCGACAACATCGCCTACGGCGTGCCCGGTGCCACCCGAGCGCAGGTGGAGGCGGCTGCGGAGGCCACCCACGTGGACCGCTTCGTGCGGGCGCTGCCGCTGGGCTACGAGACGGTGCTGGACGAGGAGGGCTCCAGCGTCAGCGTGGGCGAGAAGCAGCTGATCACCATCGCCCGGGCCTTCCTGGTGCAGCCGACCATCCTGATCCTGGACGAGGCGACCAGCTCGGTGGACACCCGCACCGAGGTGCTCATCCAGCGGGCCATGAGCTCGCTGCGCCAGGGCCGCACCAGCTTCGTCATCGCCCACCGGCTGTCCACCATCCGCGACGCCGACGTCATCCTGGTGATGGAGTCCGGCAGCATCGTGGAGCAGGGCACGCACACCGAGCTGCTGGCCGCCGACGGCGCCTACGCGCAGCTGTATGCCGCGCAGTTCGCCCAGGCGGTCGCCGAGGTGGACTGAGCCTGGGTCGACCAGACCGGTCTACCCGGTGTGCACCTCGTCCCAGAAGGCCAGCTCGAAGCTGACCACCTGGGCGAAGGCCTGCTCTTGCTGCGGTGTCGGGGCGCCCTGGCCCAGCAGGGCGCCGAGGTCGTCGGCGTAGGCACCGAAGGCCGGGGCCGACCAGTTGTCGATGAACCCGCGGTAGGGCGAGCTGGTCAGCGCCGCCCGCTCGCGCACCGCGGTCCAGGCGTCGAAGTACGCCTTCTCCACCCCGTAGAGCACCGCGGCGGCCACGCCGTAACCGTCGGCCAGGCTGGCCAGCAGGAAGGACGTGTAGGCCAGCGCGGCCCCCGTGGGCCGGTAGGTGTGCGGCGCCAGCCCGCGCTCGGCCAGCTGCTCCCGGAACAGCGCCAGCTCCGGGGTGAGGGCGGTGATGCCGCCGGCGAGCACGTCCCGGGCGGGCTCGTCCGGAGCCTGGGCGAGCACCCCGGCCAGGAAGCGGCGGAACTGCACCACGAAGTGGTGGTCGGCCAGCAGCCAGCGGTCGAAGGCGCCGGGGGGCAGCGAGTCCTCCGCGGTGGCCAGCACGAACGGGTGGGTCAGGCAATCGTGCCACAGCTGAGCCTGACCGGCCACCAGCTGCTCGGCGGTGCTGGTGCTGGCGGCGGGGGCGGCGCTCACCGGGCGTCCCAGAAGTCGAGCTCGTGGCGCATCGCCTGCAGGAACGCCGCCTCGGCACGGACCGGGTCGGGATCGGCCTCGTCCAGCATCTGCCCGCACCGGCGGGCCAGCTCCGCGAACCCGGGGTCGGCGTAGGTGTCCACCCACTGCCGGTACTGCGGGTCCGCCGGCGGGTGCTGGGCCAGGCGCTGTCCGAGCTGGGAGTAGCCCCACATGCAGGGCAGCAGCGCGGCCAGGCCGGTGCCGTAGTCGGCGGCCGAGCTGAGCAGGAAGCCCGTGTACGCCGCGCACTGCGGGCTCTTGGTGGCGGTGTCCAGCTGCGCGCCGAAGGGTGCGGCCAGCGCGCGGTGCAGGTCCAGCTCCTGGTGCCAGGTGCTGTGCGCCAGGTCCACCAGCTCCCCCAGGTGCTCCTCCGGCGCCTGCCAGGCCAGCCGGCTGAACACCCGCACGTAGTCGAGCAGGTAGAGGTAGTCCTGCTCCAGCCAGCGGCCGAACTCGTCGCGGTCCAGGTCACCGCTGCCGATGCCGACCACCGTGGGGTGCGCCAGCTGCTGCTGCAGCAGCGGCTCCCCCAGCCGGTACAGGCGCTGCGACAGCGTGCTCATTCCCGCACCGTCCGGCGCACGCGCTGCGACACCAGCCCCACCGCCACGGTGAGCCCACCGGCCACGGCCAGTGACACCAGCGAGGCCGACCAGCCGCTGCCGGAGAGCCCGACGTCGGCCTGGCGGGCGGTCCACCAGCTGGTCCAGCCCTGCGCCCAGCCGGTGAGCGCGGTGGGCGCCACCAGCTGGTAGGCCACGAATCCGGCAGCCCAGGGCAGCAGCATCTCCCACCGCGCGGGGGCACCGGCGGAGACGTTCCACCCGGCGCGGGAGTGGCGGGCCAGCAGGTAGTAGGCGACCAGAAAGGTGGCGGTCAGCGGGACGAACACGGCGCCGAGCAGGAACAGGAAGGGCTCGTAGCCGGTGGCGTCCACCGTGAGCGCCAGCACGGTGGCCAGCGCCCCCACCCCCAGCACCAGGTGGCGACGGTCCCAGCCCGGTCGCAGGTTCTGCGCGCTGACGGCCGTGGAGTACAGGTTGGCGAAGGCCTCGTCCAGCTCGTCGAGCACCAGGATGAGCACCGCGACCACGGCCACCGGCAGCAGCAGCAGCTGGGCCACCACGTCGAAGCCGGTGACGCCGTAGACCTTGACGGCCAGCACGCCGAGGGCGAAGAACAGGATGGTGGCGGTGCCGTAGCCGACGCTGGCCCCGAGGAACGACGCCGTGGCCGAGCGGGAGTGCCGGGCGTAGTCCGCGGCCAGCGGCACCCAGGACACCGGCAGCGCGATCACCAGGTCGACGCTGAGCCAGAAGCCGCCGAAGCCGCCCTCGGTGAGACCGGGCAGTGGCTCGCGCAGCACCTGCACCAGCAGGTACGCGGTCGAGGCGACCGCCGCCCACACCGCGTAGCGGGCCAGCAGGTGCACCACGCCCAGCGGGTGGAGCGCCATCACCGTGGCCAGCACTCCGCCGACGAGCACGAACACCCAGCGCGGGCCGTCGGTGAGCTGGGTGGCCACCTCGGCGATCACGAAGATCTCGAAGGTCGCCCAGCCCACGCACTGCACCAGGTTGGCCGCGGTGGGCAGGCTGGACAGCCGGGTGCCCAGCAGGCCGCGCATGAGCACCATCGCCGGGGCGCCGGTGCGTGCACCCGCGGCGGCGGCCAGGCCGAGCAGGGTGCTGCCGATGACCGCTCCCACCACCACCGCCAGCAGGGTGGCGAGCAGGGACTGTCCGCTGAGGACGATGTAGGTGGCGGCGACGGGCAGCAGCAGGGAGATGCCCAGGTTGCCCCACAGGCCCAGCTGTGAGCGCAGCCCGAGGGTGCGCACCGGCGTGGCGGTGAGCGTGGCGGCGGGCTCGGCGTTGGTCTCGGTGCCGGTCACGGGCCGGTCACGGGGTCGGCCACCAGGCGTGGAAGTGGTGCTGGGGGCCGTGGCCGGTGCCCACGTCCAGCCGGTCGGCGGCGTGGAAGGCCGCGGAGAGGTACTCCTTGGCCTCGGTGACCGTGCTGGACCAGTCCGGGCGCTGCGGGCGCAGGGCGGTGATGGCCGCGGACAGGGTGCAGCCGCTGCCGTGGGTGTTGCGGGTGTGCACCCGGGGGGCCGACAGCCGGGTGACCTCGCCGTCGAGCAGCAGCAGGTCCACGCTGTCGTCGCCGTCGAGGTGGCCGCCCTTGAGCAGCACTGCCGGGCCCAGCTCGCCGAGCCGGTGCAGCTGCTCGAGCATGGTCGCCTCGTCGGTGGCCTCGTCCTCGCCGAGCAGGTCGGCAGCCTCGGGCAGGTTGGGGGTGATCAGGTCGGCCAGCGGCAGCAGCTGGGTGCGCACCGCGTGCACCGCGTCGGCGGCCAGCAGCCGGTGGCCGCTGGTGGACACCATCACCGGGTCGACCACCAGGTAGCCGTGCGCGTGCCGACGCAGGCCGTCGACCACCACCTCCACCACCTCGGCGGTGCCGAGCATGCCGGTCTTGGTCGCGGCGATCCGCACGTCGGCGAGGAGGTTGTCCAGCTGGTCGGTGATGAAGGCCGCGGGCGGCTGGTGCACCGAGTGCACGCCGTGGGTGTTCTGCGCGACCAGCGAGGTGATCACCGTGGTGCCGTAGGCCCCGAGCGCGGAGAACGCCTTGAGGTCGGCCTGGATGCCCGCGCCGCCGCTGGGGTCGGTGCCGGCGATGCTGAGCACGTTGGGCGGCGGCACGGCCTGGCTCATGCGTCCTTCCCCGGCAGGGTGGGTGAGGACGCCTGCGCCCAGAAGCGGCGCGGGATGCGACCCGCCCGGCGGGCGGCGTGGCCGGCGATGACGGCCGCGGCCATGGCCTGCGCCATCAGCTCCGGGTGCTGGGCCCGGGTGACCGCGGTGGCCAGCAGCACCGCGTCGCAGCCCAGCTCCATGGCGAGCGCAGCGTCGCTGGCGGTGCCGATGCCCGCGTCCAGGATCACCGGAACCTCGGCGGCGTCCACGATCATCTCGATGTTGTGGGGGTTGGCGATGCCCAGGCCGGTGCCGATGGGCGAGCCCAGCGGCATGACGGCGGCACACCCCACGTCCTGCAGCCGGCGGGCCAGCACCGGGTCGTCGGTGGTGTAGGGCAGCACGGTGAAGCCGTCGTCCACCAGCCGCTCGGCGGCGTCGAGCAGCTCCACCGCGTCGGGCAGCAGCGTGCGCTCGTCGGCCACCACCTCCAGCTTCACCCAGCTGGTCTCCAGCGCCTCGCGGCCGAGCTGGGCGGTGAGCACCGCCTCCGCCGAGCCACGGCAGCCAGCAGTGTTGGGGAGCACGTCGATGTTGTTGCGTCGCAGCAGCTCCAGCACGCCGCTGCCGCCGGCGGCGTCGACGCGGCGCATGGCCACCGTGGTCAGCTCGGTGCCGGAGGCGAGCAGCGCCCGCTCCAGCACCGACTGGTTGGCCGCACCGCCGGTGCCCATGATCAGCCGGGACCGGTAGGTGCGGTCGGCGATGCGCAGCCCGGTGTCAGCCGGCTGGTGCTGGTCCCGGCTAGCCACCCTGCACCGCCGTCACGATCTCCACCACGGCGCCGGCCGGCACCTCTGCGGTCCACCGGCCTCGGGGGACGACGGTGCCGTTGAGGGCCACCGCGATCCCCTTCTCCGGTGCGCCCTCGGCGAGCAGCAGCTCGGCCACGGTGCAGCCGGCGGCCAGCTCGCGGGCTGAGCCGTTCACGGTCACGGTCATGAGAACCTCCTGGGGTGGGCGGGCGCCGCCTCCGGCAGCGGGCTGCCGTCGAGCTCGGCCAGCACGGCGTCAGCGGTGAGCGGGAGCAGCAGCAGGCCGTTGCGGCCGTGGCCGGTGGCGACCACGGTGCGCTCGTCGAGACGGCCGATCAGCGGCAGGTTGTCCGGAGTCATCGGCCGCAGCCCGGCGATGGCCTCGGTGAGCTCGTACTCGGCGATGCTGGGCAGCACCGCCTCGGCGTCGGCGATGAGGTCGCGCACCCCACCCACGGTGACGTCGCGGTCCTCGCCCACCTCGTGCTGGGTGGCCCCCACGACGATGCCGTCCGAGCGGGGCACCAGGTAGACGTGCCGGCCGTGGACCACGCCGCGCACCGTGCAGCCGGGCGCGGGCAGCACGCTGCGGCGGTGGCGCAGGCGCAGGATCTCGCCCTTCACCGCGCGCACCGGCAGGCTGGGCACCAGGGCGGGTGAGCCGGCACCGGCGGCGAGCACCACCTGGTCGGCGGGCAGTGCGGCCAGGTCGGTGACGGCCTCGTGCACCAGCTCCACCCCGGCCGCCAGGCAGGCCGCCTGCAGCGCCGCGAGCAGTGCCCGGTTGTCCACGAAGAGGTCACCGGGAACGTCCAAGCCGCGCCGAATGCCTTGGGCCAGTGCGGGTACGCGCTCGCGCAGCTCGCGGCGGCCGAGCTCGGTGACGGTGCGCCCGCGCGCGGCCAGCCACTCCGCGAGCACCGCCAGCTCACCGACGTCGGCGCTGTCCAGGCCCACCACCAGGGTTCCCGCGGTACCCAGGCCCGCGTCCGTCCCAGCGCCGGCGCTCAGCTCGGCGGCGAAGTCGGGCCAGCGGTGCAGCGAGTCGGTGTTGAGGACGAGGGCGTCCTCCTCGCCCGGCCAGCCCTCGGTGAGCGGGGCGAGCATCCCGCCCGCCACCCAGGAGGCGCCGCGGGCGGGAAGGGGGTCGTGCAGCCGTACGCGCCAACCCGCGCAGGCGGCCCGCCAGGCCACGGACAGACCCACGCCACCAGCCCCGACGACGCTCAGGCGTCCACGGTCGTGCACACGCATCTGTTCTCCTCGCTCCCTGCGCCGGCATGATCCGGATCAGGTTCGACGGTCGGAGCTCCCAGCTCCCTCTCAGCCCCCTGTGCGGGACTCCCGTGCGTACCGAGAGCCACCGTAGTCGCTAGCCTCGGCAACATGCACATCCGCCAGCGACTCGCCACTGCCCGGCTCTACCTGTGCACTGACGCGCGTCGGGAGAAGGGTGACCTCGCCGCCTTCGCCGACGCCGCCCTCGCCGGTGGGGTGGACATCATCCAGCTGCGCGACAAGGACTCCGCCGGTGAGCAGCAGCTCGGTCCGCTCGAGGCTCGCGAGGAGCTGGCGGCCCTGGCGGTGCTCTCCGCAGCCTGCCGTCGGCACGGCGCGCTGCTGGCGGTCAACGACCGCGCCGACCTCGCCGCCGCGGCCCGGGCCGACGTGCTGCACCTGGGCCAGGACGACCTGCCGGTGGCCATGGCGCGGGAGATCGTGGGCGAGGACATGATCATCGGCCGCTCCACCCACACCCTGGAGCAGGCCCAGGACGCGGTCCTGGCACCGGGCGTGGACTACTTCGCCACCGGACCGTGCTGGCCCACGCCCACCAAGCCCGGCCGTGAGGTGCCGGGCCTGGACCTGGTGCGGGCCACCGCCGCCCATGGCACGCAGCGGCCGTGGTTTGCCATCGGCGGCATCGACGCCGCCCGGCTGCCGGAGGTGCAGGCTGCCGGCGCCACCCGGGTTGCGGTGGTGCGAGCGATCACCACGGCCGCCGACCCCCGCGCCGCCGCCGCCGAGCTGGCCGCGGCCCTGCGCGACTGACCCAGAGCTCGCGCCGGCCCGGTCGGGCGGTGCTGGCTGTCGGGAGGAGCTAGCTGCCGACTCGCAGGCTCAGCTCGTAGGCGTCCAGCACCGGGCCGAGCGGCTGGAAGTACGTGGTGCCGTTGGTCGCGCAGTCGCCGACTCCGCCGGAGACGACCCCCTGGGCCTGGTTGCCGCTGATGAAGGCGCCGCCGGAGTCGCCGGCGTCGGAGCAGATCGAGGTGGCCGTCAACCCGCTGACCAGTCCCTGGTCGTACTGCACGGTCTGGTCCAGCGCCACGATCTCGCCGCAGTGCCAGCCTGAGGCCTGCCCGGACATGCACACCGGGTCGCCGACCGCGGCGGGCGCGGCGCCTCGCACCGGGACGGTGGTGCCGTCGTGCTGGCTGACCGTGCCGGTGCCGGTGAAGCCGGGCAGCGTGACCACCCAGCCGAAGTCGGTCTCCGGGAAGCTGGTGGCCGCGATGCTGCCCAGCTCGGCCCCGCCGGCGGTCTGCACCGCGTTGCCGGCCCGGCCACAGTGCCCGGCGGTGATGAACCCCTCGGCTCCGCTGCGGGCGGTGACGGCGAAGCCGGTGCTGCACACCTCGTCGTTCTCCACGACGTACTGTTCGCCAGCCACCACGGGGAGGCCGGCAGGGGCGACGACCACCGGACCCTCGGCCGCAGGAACGGTCACGCTGGCCACCGGCGCAGCCACCCCGCTGGGGACCGGCTCGACCGTCAGCTCGGATGCTCCGGCCGTGGTGATGGCAACCAGGCCACTGGCGACGAGGGCCAGCCCG
Organism: Rhodococcus sp. Z13_19A; assembly: GCF_058133575.1. NCBI lineage: Bacteria > Bacillati > Actinomycetota > Actinomycetes > Mycobacteriales > Nocardiaceae > Rhodococcus > Rhodococcus sp. Z13_19A. Next base: position 36,373 of record NZ_JBYUNN010000002.1, on the reverse strand, counting down.
ACGAGCGTCGCTCGCACCGCGTGAAAAGTGCGCTTCCGCGAGGGGACGCTACTGCGCATGTGACACCTCAAATCTCACCACTGCAACACTCACAACCAGGCCCCGACGACCTTTGCCAACAGTACCTGGACGTGGGCAGCGTCCTGCGGGTGTGCACTGTGGAGCGGCCGACAGCCCGGTTTCGCCGAAGCGAAACCGGGCCATCGTGCCTTGCGTGAACCAGAGCTTTAGCTAGCCTCTACACCTTTGCGAGGATTGACCGTCGCCGCACCGTCACCGCTGCTGCGGGCCGCGCCGGGCATCGTCTCGGCCCGGCGGCGGGCGCGGAGCTGGTCCTTGCGCTCCTCGGCCGACAAGCCGCCCCAGATGCCGTAGGGCTCGTGCACCTGGAGGGCGTGCTCCCGGCACCGGTCGATGACCGGGCAACGCCGGCAGACGGCCTTGGCCTCTTGCTCCCGGCGCAGCCGCGTCGGGCCGCGCTCGTACTCGGGATGAAAGAACATCGTGGTCTGCAGGCCTCGGCACGCGCCTTGCGCCTGCCACTGCCAATGATCTTCCACCGGACCTGGAAGTCGACTGTAATCCGCCACTGGGCACCACCCTCGATAATCCTTCGAGATGGCATCAACCCGCTGTCTGGAGTATCCGCGTCGTGGAATGACGTTATCGCAGCGTGCGCCAGGACACCAAGTTCTTGATCAATTCGGGTCAGCGCAGCAGAAGGTTAGCCACGATCGCCGCTGCATAAAGGGCGATTGCTCCGGACAGTGCCAATATGACCACTGTGCGTGGACCAGGAGGATCATCTCGGTGTGCGGCGATCTGTCGTGATCGCACTCGGCCAAAACATACCGTGAGTGCCGCTATAACTACAGAGAGTGCGGCTAAGGCTATGTCCGCTCGGCCCACCTCGCCCTCCTGCGGATAGCGCAGCAGCAACAGTGCGCCGTTGACCAGCACCGCCAGCGAGGTGCGGCTCCAGGCCAGCTGGGTGCGCTCAGCGACGCCCTGCCCGCCGCCTGGCGCGCGCACGGCGGTCGCAGCCCGCCGGACCGGCACCGTCAGTGCTCGCCGAGCAGGAGCACCACGGCCAGCGCCGCCACCAGCATCAGCCCGCCCCCGAGGATCCAGGTGAGCCAGGTGCGCGGCAGCGGGTGGCCGCGCCGCATGGCCCGCTGCGTGGCGTACCAGCGCCAGGTGCCGCCCACCGACATCACCACGCTCAGCACGCCGAGGGTGACGCCGACGCCGATCCGCACTGCGGCCACGGAGAACTGCGGAACCAGCTGGACCACGGCGACGCCCGCAGCGAGGAGGGCGAGGGCGGTGCGCATCCAGGCCAGGAAGGTGCGCTCGTTGGCCAGGGTGAACCGGTAGTCCGGCTCCTCCTCCGGCACTGCGGTGCGGGAGGAGGACGAGCTCATCCGAACCACGCCGTCAGGGCCGCCGGCTCCACCGCCAGGACCTCCGGGGGCAGCTGCGCGTGCAGCCCGCGGTCGGCGGTGACCACCACCACCAGGCCCGACCGCCCGTGCGCGGCCGTGGCCGGGTCCGGGCACACCTGGATCTCGCTGACCCAGCCGAACGTGCGGTCAGGCAGCTCGACCGTCCGCTGCGCGGCCAGCCCGTCGGGCAGGCCCGGGAGGCGGGAGTCGAGCACCAGCAGCAGCGGCCGGGCGCGCAACAGCGACCAGCTGCCCGCCAGCCCAGGGTGCAGCTCCAGCTCGGGCACCGCGTCCTCGGCCACCCAGCGCAGCTCGGCACTCTCGCCGTTGCGCTCGGTGGCCAGCTCGTGGGCGGCATCGGCCACCACGGTGGTGTAGCTCCACCCCTCGGGCACCGACGAGGTCACCCGCTCCGCGCGCACCGTGACGTCCTCGCTGCGCACCCCGGTCTCCTCCGCGGCCTCCCGCAGGGCCGCCTGGGCCGCCGACTCGTGGCTGTCTCGAGCACCCCCCGGCAGCCCCCAGGTGCCGCCGTGGTGGCTCCAGACGGCCCGGTGCTGCAGCAGCACGGCGGCCACCCCGGCCCGGGGCGCGCGCAGCAGCAGCCCGGCCGCGCCGTGGCGGCCCCACCGCTTGGCGCCGTCCGGCCCCACGGCCCAGCCATCACCGTCACCGCGCACGACAAGTCCTCGCGCCCGGCCACGTACCGCGGGCTGGGCGCCCAGGCGAGTGGATCACTGCGGAGTGATCGCCTCCAGCACGAACACCGGGATGTCCCGGTCGGTCTTGCGCTGGTAGTCGGCGTAGTCGGGGTACGCCGCCACGGCCCGCTCCCACCACACCTGCTTCTCCTCGCCGGTCACCTCACGGGCGGTCATGTCCCGCACCGTGGTGCCGTCCCGGAGCTCCACCACCGGGTTGGCCTTGATGTTGTAGTACCAGACGGGGTGCTTGGGGGCTCCGCCCAGCGAGGCCACCACCGCGTAGACACCGTCGTGCTCCACCCGCATCAGCGGGATCTTGCGCAGCTTGCCCGACTTGGCGCCCTTGGTGGTGAGCACCACCACCGGCATGCCGTTCAGCAAGTTGCCGCGGGTGCCGCCGGACTCCTCGATCTCCTCGACCTGCTTGCGGACCCATTCCTGGGTGCTGGGCTCGTACTCTCCTTCAAGGGGCATGGCTCCATCCAACACTGGCGGAGCGACGCTCGCCAGGCACCGTCCCCGCACCCGGGACGTACCCTCGCCAGGTGCCCTCCACCGCAGCCACCTCGGCGCGGGAGCTGTCCGCCAGGGACGCGCTGCGCCGCGCGGTCGACGTCCTCGCCGGGCTCCGCGTCACGGCCCTGACCGGGGCCGGGTTGTCCACCGACTCCGGCATCCCGGACTACCGCGGGCCCGGCTCGCCGCCGCGCAACCCCATCACCTACCAGCAGTTCATCGGCGATCCGGTGTTCCGCCGGCACTACTGGGCGCGCAACCACGTCGGGTGGCTGCAGCTGCGGGCCAAGCGGCCCAACGCCGGGCACCGCGCGCTGACCCAGCTGGAGCGCTGCGGGGTGCTGACCGGGGTGATCACCCAGAACGTGGACCTGCTGCACAGCGCCGCCGGCAGCCGCCGGGTGATCGACCTGCACGGCACCTACGCGCGGGTGGTGTGCCTCGGGTGTGGCGAGCTGACCAGCCGTGCCCAGCTGGCCGGGCGCCTCACCGCGCTCAACCCCGGCTTCACCGAGGGGGTGCTCGAGCTCGGTGACGTGGAGGTGGCTCCGGACGCCGACGCGGTGGTCTCGGCCACCGCCGGCTTCCGGGTGGCCGACTGCCTGGCCTGCGGCGGGCTGCTCAAGCCCTACATCGTGTTCTTCGGCGAGAGCGTGGCCAAGGAGCGGGTGGCGCGGGCCTTCGCGCTGGTGGAGGAGAGCGAGGCCCTGCTGGTGGCCGGCTCGTCCCTCACCGTGATGTCCGGCCTGCGCTTCGTCCGGCACGCGGCGAGGACCGGGCGCCCGGTGGTGGTGGTCAACCGTGGTGCCACCCGGGGCGACCCGCTGGCCGCGGTGAGGGTGGAGCTCGGGTGCAGCGAGGCCCTCACCGGGCTGGCCGAGGAGCTGGGGGCGCGCCCGCCGGGGCAGGAGCCAGGGGTGGAGCCGAGTGTCGGGTTCGAACCGACGACAACCGCTTTACAAGAGCGGTGCTCTACCAGCTGAGCTAACCCGGCGCGAGTGTGCGGCGTGATGCTATCCGACGGCGGCGCTACGGTCAGAAGGGTGAGCACCTCGGAGATCGCCACCGTCCTGGCCTGGCACGACGCCCTCACGGGGCACGACCTGGACACCCTGCTGAACCTGTCCAGCGACGACGTCGAGCTCGCCACCCCCACCGGCGCCAGCCAAGGGATCGCGGCGCTGCGCGAGTGGGCCGAGCGCTTCCGCGGCACCGTGTCCCCCGGACGGATGTTCGTCCACCACGGGGTGGTCGTGGTGGAGGAGGAGCTCTCCGGCGCCGAGCAGGAGCAGCGCCAGGCCGTGGCCACCGCCTTCCGCGTGGTGCACGACCAGGTCACCTCGGTCTTCCGGCACGACAGCCTGGCCGAGGCGCTGGCCGACACCGGCCTGCTGGCCAGCGACGAGGTCACCGACGGCTGAGCAAGGGGCCGCACGCGCTCGCGACCGGTGCACCGAGCTGGTTGTGAGGCAACTCATGGCTGAGAGGCTTGGTCCGCGGGACGCAGGCGGGACCATGGGGGGAAGGCCCCGCAGCGGTGGGCCGTCGTCGGCGAGAACACGAGGTGTTGGTAGTGCAGTGGGTCAGGGGCAACGAGCCCATCCGGGGCAGCGGCGCCGGGAGCGGGTTGCACCCGTCCTCCGTCCCCCCACCTCGGCGCCCCCCGCGCGCGCCCGTGGTGCGGCAGAAGGACCCGAGCACGGTGCAGTTCGCCGCGCCGGCCCAGTACCCCACCGGCCCCGCGCCCGCCTTCACCGGCGAGGCGGCCATCGCCGAGGTGCTCGACCTGGCGCTGCGGGTCGGCGAGGTGCTGCTCTCCAGCGGAGCGGCCACCGCTGACGTCACCGCCGACATCCTCACCCTCACCTCGGCCTACGGACTGCCCCGGTGCGAGGTGGACATCACCTACACGGCCATCACCATCAGCGCGCACCGCGGGCTGTCCAGCCCGCCGGTGAACACCATGCGGGTGGTCAACTACCGCTCGCTGGACTACACCCGCCTGGCCGACGTCGACCGGGTGATCTGCGACGCCGAGGCCGGCGCGCTCAGCGCCCGCGAGGCGCACCAGGCCCTGGACAAGATCACCACTGCGCCGCACCCCTACCCGCGGTGGGTCTCCACCCTGGCGTGGGCCGGCATGGCCGCCAGCATCGCGGTGCTGGTCGGTGGTGAGTGGCTGGTGGCGCTGGTGGCGCTGCTGTCGGCCGTGGTCATCGACCGCACCCGACGGGTGCTCAACCGCACCGGTCTGCCCGGCTTCTTCCAGCAGGTGGTGGGCGGTTTCATCGCCACCCTGCCCGCGGCTCTGCTCTACGCGGTGCAGGATCCCCTGCACCTCACCGTGCGCCCCTCCCAGGTGGCGGCGGCCGGAGTGATCGTGCTGCTGTCCGGGCTGTCGCTGGTGGGTTCCATGCAGGACGCCATCACCGGCGCGATGGTCACCGCCGCGGCGCGCTTCACCGAGGTGCTGATGCTCACCGCCGGCATCATCGTCGGCGTCGGCCTGGCGCTGAAGTTCGCCTCGGGCGTGGGCGTCGACCTGCCTCCGCTGCTCGCCAGCACCACCAGCCTGTCCCGGCTGCCGGTGCAGGTGCTCGGGGCTGCGGCGGCAGCGGGCTTCTTCGCGCTGGCCTGCTACGCCGAGCGCCGGGCCCTGGCCTTCGCAGCGGCGGCGGGGGCGGTCGGCTTCCTGGCCTTCGGCCTGTTGTCCAACCTGGCCGGCGGCACCCTGATGGCCTCCGGCGCGGCGGCCGCCTTCGTCGGCTTCGCCGGCGGGGTGCTCTCCCGGCGCTACCGGGTCCCGCCGCTGGTGATTGCCGTCTCAGGCATCACCCCGCTCCTGCCGGGCCTGGCGGTGTACCGCGGGCTGTATGCGATGACCAACGACGACGCGGTCATGGGCCTGTCGGAGATGAGCGCGGCACTGGCCACCGGAGCCGCGCTCGCGGCCGGCGTGGTGTTCGGCGAGTGGCTCGCCAAGCGGTTCCGCACCACCCTCGCGCCGAGGCTGCGCACGAGGTCAGCCGCATGAACCCTTGATCGTTGGGCCACAGTGCTTCTACGCTTAGCCCACACTTCACCGCGCAGCGCCTCCGACACCCCGTCGCCGGCCGGCCGGCGGCCGTCGTGGGGGGACTCAGCTGAGGAGGCGTGGCCGAGACATGACGACTGTGGCGCGGCTCGCCCTGCCCCTGGTGGAAGACTGGCAGTGGCAGCAGCACGGCGCGTGCGGCGGCCTCGAGGAGTCCCGCTTCTTCCACCCCGAGAACGAGCGCGGATCCGAGCGTGCCCGCCGAGAGGCGGAGGCCAAGCAAGTGTGCAGACGGTGCCCGGTGGTCGTACAGTGCCGCGAGCACGCGTTGCTCGTCGGCGAGCCTTACGGAGTATGGGGTGGGCTCGGTGAGGGCGAGCGTCGGGCGATTCTCGGCCAGCGCCGTCGCGCGAACCGGGAGGTGCTGGTCGAGGACTGAGAAAGAGATGAAGGAGGGTGCCGCAACATGGCACAGGTGAACGGAACCAAGTCTGCTGGCGAGACCAGTGACGTCGCTACCAACTTGGAAGATGGTGAGGTCGTGGAGACCGTCACTCAGGAAACCGCACGCAAGGCCCAGCGCGTGATCGCGGCGCACTCGAACGACACTGCCGAGTGCATCATGCTGCTCGACATGCTCGGCGTGGGCCCGCACTCCAACAGCTAGACCCGTCCCATGGCCGCCCGCGCTCGGCCCCGTGCCGGCCGCGGGCGCACCTGGGGCACAAGCCGTCTCGGCGTCGACCGAGACGGAATGCCCTTGTCTCGACCAGCACCTCGAGTCCCCGGCCAACTAGGCTGATCGCGTGACCGAGACGAGCACGCCCGAGACCCAGGAACACGGCCAGTCCGAATTCGTCGTGGTCGCCAACCGGCTTCCGGTGGACCTCGAGCGTGTCGAGGGTGGTCCCGACCGGTGGAAGCGCAGCCCCGGCGGGCTGGTCACCGCGCTGGAGCCGGTGCTGCGCAGCCAGGACGGCGCGTGGGTCGGCTGGACCGGCGTGGCCGACGTGGACGTCGAACCCTTCGAGGAGGGCGGCCTGCGGCTGCACCCGGTGCGCCTGAGCGCCGACGAGGTCGCCGAGTACTACGAGGGGTTCTCCAACGCCACCCTGTGGCCGCTGTACCACGACGTGATCGTGCACCCGGACTTCAACCGCACCTGGTGGGACACCTACGTCCGGGTCAACCGGCGCTTCGCCGAGGAGACCGCGCGCACCGCCGCGCACGGTGCCACCGTGTGGGTGCAGGACTACCAGCTCCAGCTGGTGCCGCAGTACCTGCGAGAGCTGCGGCCGGACCTGCTCATCGGCTTCTTCCTGCACATCCCGTTCCCGCCCGTCGAGCTGTTCATGCAGCTGCCGTGGCGCCGGGAGATCGTGCAGGGCCTGCTGGGCGCCGACCTGATCGGCTTCCACCTGCCCGGCGGCGCGCAGAACTTCCTCTACCTGTCCCGCCGGCTGGCTGGCCAGAACGCGTCCCGGGCCTCGGTGGGTGTGCGCTCGCGGATGGGCACGGTGCAGATCGACGACCGCACCGCCCACGTGGGCGCCTTCCCCATCTCCATCGACTCCGCGGAGATCTCCAAGCTGGCCAGCAGCCCCCGCGTGCAGGCTCGGGCCAAGGAGATCCGCCGCGACCTCGGCCACCCGCGCCGCATCATGCTGGGTGTGGACCGGCTGGACTACACCAAGGGCATCGACGTGCGCCTCTTCGCGCTGCGCGAGCTGCTGGCCGAGGGCCGGGTGGACGCCGACGACACCGTGATGATCCAGCTGGCCACCCCCAGCCGGGAGCGGGTGGACAGCTACATCAAGATGCGCGGCGACATCGAGCGCGAGGTCGGCGGCATCAACGGCGAGTACTCCAAGGTGGGCCACCCCGCCGTGCACTACCTGCACCGGCCGGTCCCCCGTGAGGAGCTCATCGCCTTCTACGTGGCCGCCGACGTCATGCTGGTGACCCCCATGCGCGACGGCATGAACCTGGTGGCCAAGGAGTACGTGGCCTGCCGCAGCGACCTCGGCGGCGCGCTGGTGCTCAGCGAGTTCACCGGGGCAGCCTCCGAGCTGCGCTCGGCGTACCTGGTCAACCCGCACGACCTCGACGGGGTGAAGGCGGCCCTGGTCGAGGCGCTGGACCAGACCGAGGACGAGGGCCGCCGACGGATGCGAGCGATGCGCCGCCAGGTGATGACCTTCGACGTCGACCGCTGGGCCCGGTCCTTCCTCAGCGCGCTCGGCCGGCCCGACCTCGCGGAGGAGACCACCGCCTGAGCCGGGGAGCCGCCGCCACGGCAGGCTCCCCGACCCGGGTGCGGGTCGCTAGCCGGCGAAGTTGAACGCGTGGGTGGCGGTGGCGCCACCGTCGGCCACGAACTCGGCCCCCGTGCAGTACGAGCTCTTGTCGCTGGCCAGGAACACCAGCACCTCGGCGATCTCCTCCGGGCGGCCCACCCGGCGCAGCGCCACCTTCCGCCCAGCCGGCGAGAGGTCCACCTCGCCACCCCCGGCCGCGGTGGACACCATGTTGGTGTCGATCATCCCGGGGTGCACCGAGTTCACCCGGATGCCGACCTCGCCCAGCTCCATCGCCGCCACCTTGCTCATCCCCCGGATGGCGAACTTGCTGGAGGAGTAGGCGACCAGCAGCGGCACCGCGGCCAGGCCCTCGATGGAGGAGGTGTTGATGATCGACCCGCCGCCGGCGGCGGTCATCGGCTTGACCACCGACCGCATGCCCAGGAACGTGCCCACCTGGTTGATCCGGATGACCCGCTCGTACTGCTCCAGCGTGGTGTCGGCCAGCGCGGAGAACATCAGGATGCCGGCGTTGTTCACCAGCACGTCCACCTTGCCGAGCAGCGCCACGGTCTCCTCGACCAGGTCGGCCCACTGCTCCTCGTTGCCCACGTCCAGGTGCCGGTAGTGGGCGTGCTCCCCCAGCTCGTCGGCGAGGGCGGCACCCTTGACGTCGTCGATGTCGGCGATCATCACCTGGGCGCCCTCCTCGACGAACCGCCGCGCCGCTGCGGCGCCCTGCCCGCCCGCGGCACCGGTGATGATGGCGACCTTGCCGGCCAGGTCGGCCATCACATCACCTCGTCGGTCAGCGGCAGCAGCACCGTCTTGAGCTCGGTGTAGGCCTCGATGGCGCTCTGCCCGCCCTCACGTCCCATGCCCGACTCCTTGAAGCCACCGAAGGGCAGGTGCGGCTCGATGGTGAAGCCGTTGATGCCCACGGTGCCGGCCCGCACCGAGCGGGCCATGCGCATGGCCCGGCTGACGTCGCTGGTGTAGACCCCGGCGCCGAGGCCGTACTGGGTGTCGTTGGCCAGCCGGATCGCCTCCTCCTCGGTGTCGAAGGGCACGACGGCCAGCACCGGCCCGAAGATCTCCTCCTGGGCCAGGCTGGAGCGGTTGTCCACGTCGGCGAAGATCGTGGGCTGCACGAAGTTGCCGGCGCTGAGGTCGCCGTCCACCCGCGACCCCCCGGTGACCAGGCGGCTGCCCTCGCCGGCGCCGCGATCGAGGTAGCCCAGCACCCGCTGCAGCTGCTTGTCGTTGATCAGCGGCGCGGCCAGCACCGCCGGGTCGAACGGGTCGCCGTAGGTGATGGCACCGGCCATCATCTCCGCGCCGGCGAGGAACTCCTCCATCGCGTCGCGGTGCACCAGCGCCCGGCTGTGCGCCACGCAGGCCTGCCCGGACAGCCCCATCGACACGGTGCCCATGGTGGTCATGCCGGCCATGGTGATGTTGGGCGCGTCCGGGAAGACGATGGCGGGGCTCTTGCCGCCCAGCTCCAGCGAGACCCGCTTGAGGGTGCCCGCCGACGCCCGCAAGATGTGCTGGCCGATGGTCCGGCTGCCGGTGAAGCTGATCTTGTCCACCGCGTCGTGGGTGATCATCGCCTCGCCGACGGTCTCGCCCGGGCCGGTCACCACGTTCAGCACGCCGTCGGGCAGGCCCGCCTCCACCAGCAGCTCCACCATGCGCAGCACGGCGAAGGAGGCGTACTCCGAGGGCTTGAGCACCACCGTGCAGCCGGCGGCGAGCGCCGGGGCCACCTTCTGCGCGTAGAGCAGGAACGGCGCGTTCCACGGCAGGATCGCCGCGACCACGCCGATCGGCTCGCGGAAGGTCATCGCCACGTGGTCGCCACCCTGGTACGCGGGCAGGGTCTGGCCGCCGATCTTGTCGATCCACCCCGCGTGGTGGTCGAACACGTCGGCCGCCACGTCGATGGAGGCGGCGTAGATGCCACCGAAGGACAGCGGCACGCTGTTGTCCAGCGCCAGCAGCCCGGCGAGCTCCTCGCCGTTGGCGCGCAGCAGGTCGGCGTAGCGGTGGATCAGCTTGATCCGCTCGCCCGCCCGCATCCGGGGCCAGGCCCCGTCGTCGAACGCGGTGCGCGCCGCCTGCACGGCCTCCTCCACGTCGGCGGTGGTGGCGACGGCGAACTCGCCGACCGCCTCGCCGGTGGCCGGGTGGTGGTGGGTCCAGGTGGCTCCGTCGGCGGAGTCGCGCCACTGGCCGTTGACCAGGAGCTGGCCGGTCTTGAGCCCGAGCGCGTCGATCCGGGGCTGCATGGTGAGTGTCATGGTGGTGCGGCCTCCTCAGGCGAGGTGTGCGAGGTCGGTGTTGACGAACATCCGCGCAGGATCGCGGTCGGCGAAGTACCCGCCGATGGAGCGCTCGATGTCCTCGGGGGTCCACATCGCACCCGCCGAGGAGAACTTCTGCTCGATGGTCGGCGGCGCCATCAGCGCCACCTTCCCGCCGTAGACCACGAACACCTGGCCGTTGACGGCCGCGGCGGCGGGCGAGGCCAGGTAGGCCACCAGCGGGGCCACGTTGTCCACCGAGAGCGGGTCGGGCCCGTCGGACGGTGGGGCGTCGAAGACCGCCTCGGTCATCGCGGTGCGGGCCCGCGGGCAGATGGCGTTGGCCCGCACCCCGTAGCGGCTCAGCGCCTTGGCGGCGGTCATGGTCAGGGTGGTGATGCCGGCCTTGGCCGCGCCGTAGTTCGCCTGCCCGGCGGGGCCGAAGAAGGCTGCCTCGGACGAGGTGTTCACCAGCGAGGCGTACACCGGGGCGCCGGCCTGCTTGGACTGCTCGCGCCAGTACGCGCCGGCGTTGCGGGTGAGCAGGAAGTGCCCCCGCAGGTGCACCCGCACCACCAGGTCGAAGTCGGCGTCGCTCATGTTGAACAGCATCTGGTCGCGGGTGACGCCGGCGTTGTTGACCACCACGTGCAGCCCGCCGAGGTCCTCCACCGCGGTGCGGACCAGCTCGTCGGCGGTGGTGCGCTCACCCACGTCGCCCTGCACCAGGGCCGCCCGCACGCCGAGCGCCTTGATCTCGTCCACCACGTCGGTGTCGGCCATGTCGTTGACCACCACGTCGGCACCCTGGGCGGCGAGCGCGAGCGCTTCCGCCCGGCCCAGCCCGGCGCCGGCTCCGGTGACCACGGCGACCTTGCCGGCCAGTGGCTTCTCGCTCACCGGCGGCACGCCCGACCGGTCGGACCTGATCTGCGGGCAAAGCTCATCGGTGCTCCTCGAGTCGGCTGGGCGGCGGGACTTTCGACGCTAGAACGTGTTCTCGTCCGGCTCGACAGCACCAAGACGGACGGGCCTCACTCCTCGAGGGCGAGTGCGCTCTTGGGGCAGCGCTCCACGGCCTTGCGCACCCGCGCCTGCAGCTCCTCCGGCGGCTCCGGCTGCAAGATCGTCAGCTGCTCGTCGTCGTCGAGGTCGAAGACCTTGGGCGCCAGGCCGGCACAGACTCCGTTAGCCTCGCACAGGTCGAAGTCGACAGTGACCTTCATCGGAATGCCTCCACTGCGAACGATCGGTGACCGACTCGGCCCGGCCGCCTCGCGAGCAGGCCCTGACCGACACTAGAACCGGTTCTACCGAGAAGCAATGTTCCGCGCTAGTGTCGCAAGAACCTGTTCCAGCCAGGAGGGCCCATGCGGATCAGCTACACCCCCGAGCAGGAGGAGCTGCGGCGTGAGCTGCGCAGCTACTTCGCGCGCCTGATGACCCCGGAGCGCCGCGAGGCGATGAGCTCCACGCAGGGCGAGTACGGCACCGGCGACACCTACAAGGAGATCGTCCGCCAGATGGGCGCCGACGGGTGGCTGGCCCTGGGTTGGCCGACCGAGCACGGCGGGCAGGCCCGCCCGATGATGGACCAGCTGATCTTCACCGACGAGGCGGCGGTGGCCGGGGCGCCGGTGCCGTTCCTGACGGTGAACAGCGTGGCCCCGACGATCATGCGGTACGGCACCGAGGAGCAGAAGGCCTTCTTCCTGCCCCGCATCGCCGCCGGTGAGCTGCACTTCGCCATCGGCTACTCCGAGCCCGAGGCCGGCACCGACCTGGCCTCGCTGCGCACCCGGGCGGTGCGCGACGGCGACGACTACGTGGTCAACGGGCAGAAGATGTGGACCAGCCTCATCCAGTACGCCGACTACGTGTGGCTGGCCTGCCGCACCGATGCCGAGGCACCCAAGCACAAGGGCATCAGCATGCTCATCGTGCCCACGGACGCGCCCGGGTTCTCCTGGACGCCGGTGCACACCATGGCCGGGCCCGGCACCAGCGCCACCTACTACGAGGACGTCCGCGTCCCCGTGACCTCCCGGGTCGGGGCGGAGAACGCGGGCTGGCCGCTGGTCACCAACCAGCTGAACCACGAGCGGGTCGCCCTGACCTCCTCCGCCCCGGTGCGCACCGCCCTGCGCGAGGTGCGGGAGTGGGCCCAGCAGACCAAGCTGCCCGACGGCACCCGGGTGATCGACCAGGAGTGGGTGCAGCTGCACCTGGCCCGGGTGCACGCCAAGGCCGACTTCCTCAAGCTGATCAACTGGAAGATCGCCTGGAGCGTGGGCCAGGCCCCCACCCCCGCCGACGCCTCGGCCACCAAGGTCTTCGGCACCGAGCTCGCCACCGAGGCGTACCGGCTGCTGATGGAGGTGCTGGGCAACAGCGCGGTGGTCCGGCACGGCTCGGCCGGGGCCCTGCTGCAGGGCCGCGTCGAACGGATGCACCGCTCCTCACTGATCCTCACCTTCGGTGGCGGCACCAACGAGGTCCAGCGCGACATCGTGTCCATGCTCGCCCTCGGCCTGCCCGCCGCCAAGCGCTAGGAGCTCGACGTGGACTTCTCCCTGACCGATGCCCAGCAGGACCTCGGCGGCCTGGCTCGCCAGATCCTCACCGACAAGGTGACCCAGGAGCGGCTGCGCGCCGTGGAGACCGGGCCGCGCTGGGACCAGCAGCTGTGGGCCGACCTGGCCACCGCGGGCGTGCTCTCCGCCGCCCTCCCCGAGCAGGTGGGTGGCGGTGGCTTCGGCCTGCTCGAGCAGTGCAGCGTGCTGGTGGAGCTGGGCCGGGCGGTGGCGCCCGTGCCGTACCTGCAGTCGGTGGTGATGGCCGCCGCGGCCATCGCCGAGCTGGGCACGGACAGCCAGCGCGAGCGGTGGGCGGCACCGGCCGCGGCGGGTGAGCTGGTGCTCACCGTGGCGCTGGTGGACGAGCCCGGCACCGGTGGCACCCGGGCACAGCGCAGCGGCGACGGCTGGGTGCTCAACGGCGCCAAGTCCGCGGTGTCCTGGGCGCCGGTGGCCGATGCCGTGCTGGTCGCGGCCGCCACCGACGCCGGCCCGGTGGTGCTGCTGGTGCGCAGCGACGATCCCGGCGTGCAGGTGCAGGACCAGCAGCTGGTGGACGGGGGCAGCGCCGGCCTGGTGGAGCTGACCGACGTGCGCCTGGACGCCGACCGGGTCCTCGGCACCGACGGCGAGGCGGCACTGACCTGGCTGGTGGACCGCGGCACCGTCGGGATCTGTGCGCTGCAGCTGGGCGTCACCGAGCGGGCGCTGGAGCTGACCGCGGAGTACGCCAGGGAGCGGGTGCAGTTCGGCCGTCCCATCGGCAGCTTCCAGGCAGTGGCCCAGCGCCTGGCGGACGCCTACATCGACGTGGAAGCCATCCGGCTCACGCTCTGGCAGGCGGCGTGGCGGCTGGCGGAGGACCTGCCCAGCACCGCGGAGGTGGCCACCGCCAAGTTCTGGGCTGCCGACGCCGGGCACCGGGTGAGCCACACCGCGGTGCACGTGCACGGCGGCGTGGGGATCGACACCGACCACGCCATGCACCGGTACTTCACCGCGGCCAAGCGCAACGAGTTCGAGCTGGGGGCGGCGACGGCGCAGCTGCTGCGCCTGGGCGCCACCCTGGCCGCGGAGCCCGCCTAGCCACCGCCCTCCGGCCGTCCACGCAGACAGCACAGGACCCCGCACACCGTTGCCGGTGGCGGGGTCCTGTGCTGGTTCAGCTGGCTCAGCCGAGGCCGAGCCGGTGAGCAGGATCAGGCGAGGGTCAGGGTCTGGCCCGCGAAGATCATGTTCGGGTTGCTGATCTTGCCCTTGTTGATGCTGAACAGCGCCTGGTAGCCGCCGCTCACACCCTGGGTGGAGGCGATGGACGACAGGGTGTCGCCCGACTTCACCGTGTAGGTCTTGCCGCTGGACTTGGCTGCCTTCGCCTTGGTGGTGGCCTTGGCGGAGCTGGCCTTGGGGGCCTGCGCCTTGGCAGCCGAAGCCTTGGGCGCCTGTGCCTTGGCGGTGCTGGCCTTGGGGGCCTGCGCCTTGGCGGTGCTGGCCTTGGGCGCCTGCGCCTTCTGCGTGGTCGCAGCCTTGGGGGCCTGCGCCTTGGGGGCCGACTTGGTGGTGGCCTTCGCGGTGGAGCTGCTGGCGGAGGCGTTGCCCGAACCGAGGTTCTTGCCGCACACCGGCCACGCACCCTTGCCCTGGCCGGCGAGCACGCGCTCGGCGACCGCGATCTGCTCGGACTTGGAGGCGTTGTGGGCCGAGCCCGAGCCGCCGAAGGCCTTCCAGGTGCTCGGGGTGAACTGCAGGCCACCGGAGAAGCCGTTGCCCGAGTTGATGGACCAGTTGCCGGTGCTCTCGCACTGCGCGACCGCGTCCCAGTCGTTGCCGGCGGCGGAGGCCGGCGAGGCGAAGATCGCCATCGGGGCACCGACGACGAGGCCGGCGATGACGACCTTGGCGGCGTTGCGGGCGCCGGTGGAGTGCTTGGAGGCGGTGGTGGTCTTGCGAGTCATATGGGTAGATCCTCTCCCTGCGCCTGCGGAGTCAGCTGTCGGGTTCGGGCTGAGAGGTTGCCCGGCCACCAGGTCCACGAGCTGGGCCTGCTGGCTTCACCCCAAGGTCAGAGCCGCTGATCAGCGGTTCCGGCCGGCATCCCGGGTGTGCCCTGGATGTGGGTCCTCCGTCCCTGTCCCTGGTTAGATCGGAGGTTCCGGATGCCCGCGGGACAGGATTGAGCGCGGCGGGCCCGGTGTCGGCCGGTTGTTCCCGGCCACAAACGAACGTACGGACCGAGCACGGGTGCGTCGAGGCCCCGCAGCGCCAAGGTCTCGGGTAGGTAACGCCTCCCCGGCGACCCGCGACGTCACTGTTTCCGCAGGTCAGCTGGCATGTCCGCAAAAAGGGACGCTTTTGTCAGCAGCCCAGGATCGGTGACTCGGATCACAAGCTGGACCCCCGAAATCAGCCCCGGAAAGCGGCCTGCGTCACGCCCTGAGAGGCGACAAGTCCCAGGTCACAGGCAGTTTTCCTGGTCCACGACACCACCTGGTGATGCCCCGGTGGCAACGGGGCGGCGGGGATCGCTGCTGTACTGCGACCACGACCCCGGGTAGAGGCGACCGGCACCCAGCCCGCTGAGCTCCAGAGCCAGCAGGCTGTGGCAGGCGGTCACTCCCGAGCCGCAGTAGGCGGTCACCGGCGCACCCTCCCGCACGCCCGCCGCGGTGAAGCGACGGCGCAGCTCGGCCGCCGGGAGGAAGGTGCCGTCCTCGGCCAGCGTGGCCTGGGTGGGCAGGTTCTTCGCCCCGGGGACGTGGCCGGCCCGGGCGTCCACCGGCTCGTGCTCGCCGCGGTAGCGCTCGGGGGCCCGGGCGTCGAGCACCACGCCGGCGCCACCGCCCGCCTGCGCCACCACCTCGTCCAGGTCCGCCAGCCGCTCCCGCGGCCAGGGCCGGGCGGTGAAGGTGGTGGGCGCGCGGTCGACGGGCGCCGTCTCCAGCGGACCCCGGTAGGCCGCCAGCCCGCCGTCGAGCAGCGCAGCCTGGTGGCCGGTGGCCCGCAGCAGCCACACCAGGCGGGCAGCGCTGCGCCCCCCGGCGTCGTCGTAGGCCACGACCGTGTCGTCGTCGCCGATGCCCAGCCGGCCCAGCTCGGCGGCGAACACCTCGGGGTCGGGCAGCGGGTGGCGGCCCTGCTCCGGGCTCGGCGGGGCGGCCAGGCACCGGTCGAGGTCGACGAACACCGCTCCCGGCAGGTGGCCCGCCTCGTGGGCGGCCCGGCCGGAGCGGCCGTCGAGGTACCACCGCACGTCGGCGAGCACGACGTCGGTGCGGTGGGCGTCCCACCAGGCGGGGCTGACGACGGGGGCGATCATCCCGTCACCCTAGAAGCCCCACCCGGTGGGAAGCGCTCAGCCAAGGGTCGTCAGCGCAGCGTGTCCAGCCGCGACACCGTGGCGTCGAACTCGCCCACCAGGTCGGCCATCACCTCGGCCACCGGCCTGATCTCGTTCATCCGGCCCACGATCTGCCCGATCGGCATGGAGACCACCTCGGGGTCGGTGGAGCGAGCGATGCGCTGGTGCGCCTCCCCCACCAGGACGTTCTGCAGCGGCATGGGCAGCGGGGAGGGGGCACCCTCGGCGCTCCACGCCTCGGTCCAGCGGGTCTTGAGCAGCCGGGCGGGCTTGCCCGAGTAGCTGCGCATCCGCACGGTGTCGCTGGAGGTGGCCGCCAGCAGCGCCCGCTGCATCGTGGAGGGCCCACCGTCGTCGGCGGGCATCTCACCGAGCTTGTACTCCGCGGTGGTCAGCCAGTAGGAGCCCATCCAGACCCCGGAGGCACCCAGCGCCAGCGCGGCGGCGACCTGCCGGCCGGAGCCGATGCCGCCGGCCGCCAGCACCGAGGCGCGGTCGCCGATGGCGTCCACGATCTCCGGGAGCAGCACCATGGAGGCGATCTCCCCGGTGTGCCCGCCGGCCTCGTAGCCCTGGGCGATGACGATGTCCACGCCGTTGTCCACGTGCCGCACCGCGTGCTCGGCCTTGCCGGCCAGCGCCGCCACCGGCACGCCCTTCTCGTGCGCCAGGTCGATGACGTCCTTGGGCGGGGACCCCAGCGCGTTGGCGATCAGCTTGATCGGGTGGCGCAGCGCCACGTCGACGTGCGCGCGGGCGATGGAGTGCAGCCAGCCCAGCACCCCTTCGTTGCGCTCCTCGTCCTCGTCCAGCGGCGGGACGCCGAGCTCGTCCAGCGTGCGGTTGACGAAGGCCCGGTGCTCGTCGGGGATGAGCTTCTGCAGGTCCATGGACGCGGCTTCCTGCGGAATCTTCGCCGGCATCACGATGTCCACCCCGTAGGGCTTGCCGTCGGTGTTCTCGTCCATCCAGGTCAGCACCGCGTCCAGCTCCTCGGCGTCGTTGAACCGCACGCAGCCGAGCACCCCCAGACCGCCGGCGCGGCTGATGGCCGCGGCGACGTGCTCGGACGGGGTGAAGCCGAAGATCGGGTGCTCTATGCCGAACTGTTCGCTGAGCGCGGTGCGCACAGGTCCTCCTCAGGTCGTTGCTCGGCGTGCTGCCGAGCCCACTTGTAGTCCGCCTTGCCGGTGGACAGGCGCTCAATCTCCTCGACCAGCCAGAGGCTGCGCGGGGCCTTGTAGCCGGCGAGCTGACCACGGACGTGGCGGTCCAGGTCGTCGAACGCCGGAGAGGTGCCGGGGCGGGGCTGGACGAGGGCGGCCACCCGCTGGCCCCACGTCTCGTCGGGCACGCCGATCACCAGTGCGTCGAACACGTCGGGGTGCCCCTTGAGCGCACCCTCCACCTCCTCGGGGAACACCTTCTCACCACCGGTGTTCACGCAGGTGTTGCCGCGGCCGAGCAGGGTCATGGTGCCGTCGGCCTCGATGCGCGCCAGGTCCCCGGGGACGGCGTAGCGCTTGCCGTCCACCTCGGTGAAGAGCGTGGCGGTCTTCTCCGGGTCCTTGTAGTAGCCCATCGGGATGTAGCCGCCCCGGGCGAGCCGGCCGATCTCGCCGGAGCCGGGCTCCACCTGCTTGCCCTCGTCGTTGACGACGATGGCGTTGGGGATGAGCTTGACGCGGGGGCCCTCGGTCCACTTCTCCGAGTCCTTGGTCAGCATGCCGATCCCGCTGAAGCCGGTCTCGGAGGAGCCGACGGCGTCGGTGATGACCACGTTGGGCAGCGCGTCCAGGTACTGGTCCTTGACGGTGGGCGAGAACAGCGCCGCGCTGCTGGAGATGGCAAACACCGACGATGCGTCGTAGTCACCGCGCAGGTACTCCTCGATCATCGGGCGGGCCATGGCGTCACCGATGAGCACCACCACGTTCACCTTGTGCTGGGCGATGGAGTGCCAGATGGCGACCGGGTCGAACTTGGGCACCAGCACCACGGTGTCGCCGGCGAAGAGCGCCTGCATCGCCGCCCACTGGGCGTTGCCGTGAATCAGCGGAGCCAGGCACAGCCGGGTCATGCCTCCGGAGGCCTCTCCCTCGCGCGCCTGGGCCCACTCGTCGGCCATCGCCTCGCCGGTGACGAAGCTGACGCCGCCGCCGAGCACCCGCCAGACGTCCTCGTGCCGCCACATCACGCCCTTGGGCGGACCGGTGGTGCCGCCGGTGTAGAGGATGTAGAGGTCGTCGGAGCTGCGCTCGCCGAAGTCGCGCTCCGCGGACTCCCCGGCCATCGCGGCCTCGAAGTCGGTGCCCGCCGCGGCGCCGTCGGCGTTGTCCAGCACCAGCACGTGCTGCAGCGTCGGGGTCTCCGGACGCACCGCGGCCACCTTGTCGGCAAACTCCCGCTCGGTGAGCAGCGCGACCATGTCGGAGTTCTGCACCACGTAGCGCAGCTCCTGCTCGCCGTAGCGGTAGTTCACGTTGATGATCACGCCGCGCAGCTTGTAGACCGCCATCATCCAGATGATGGCCTCTACCCGGTTGTGGGTGTAGAGCCCGACGTGCGAGCCGGTGCCGACACCGTGCGCGGCGAGGTGGTGCGCCAGGCGGTTGGCGCGCTCCTCGAGCTCGCGGTAGCTGACGACGATGTCCTCGCAGGCCAGGGCCTTGCGGTCCGGAAACAGGTCGACCGCGTGTTCGAACAGGTCCGCTATGTTGTAGGCCACATTTTCAAACTAGAACCTGTTACTGTTCGGCGCAATAGCAGACCGCGTTCCCACCGCCAGGAGGCCCATCGTGACTTCGACCGAAGCGACCACCGCAGAGGCGCCGCACTGCCTCGTCGAGCTGCAGGGGTCCACCCTCGTCGTCACGATGAACCGGCCCCAGGCCAAGAACGCGCTGTCCGGCCCGATGATGCAGATCATGCGCGAGGCCTGGGACCGGGTGGACGAGGACCCCGCGATCCGCGCTTGCATCCTCACCGGGGCGGGCGGGGCGTTCTGCGCCGGCGCCGACCTCAAGGCCATGAGCAGCGCACACCCCGGTGACAACGGCGGCGCGGACTTCTCGGTCATCGAGCCGCTGCTCAAGGGGCGCCGGCTCACCAAGCCGCTCATCGCCGCGGTGGAGGGGCCCGCCATCGCCGGCGGCACCGAGATCCTGCAGGCCACCGACATCCGCGTGGCCGGCGAGAGCGCGCGCTTCGGCGTCTCCGAGCCCCGCTGGGGCCTGTTCCCGCTGGGCGGCTCCGCGGTGCGCCTGCCCCGCCAGATCCCCTACACCGTCGCCGCCGACCTGCTGCTGACCGGACGCCACGTGCGTGCGCCCGAGGCCAAGGAGATCGGCCTGATCGGCCACGTCGTGCCGGACGGGCAGGCGCTGGCCAAGGCCCACGAGCTGGCCGACATGATCGCGGCCAACGGCCCGCTCGCCGTGCAGGCCATCCTGCGCACCATCCGGGAGACCGAGGGCCTGCACGAGAACGACGCCTTCAAGATCGACGCCAAGCTGGGCCTGTCGGTGTTCCAGAGCGAGGACGCCAAGGAAGGCCCCCGGGCGTTCGCGGAGAAGCGCACGCCGCAGTTCAAGGGCCGCTAGGCCGGCGCCGGCCCGGGCCCCGCCTCGGCAGGGTCCGGGTTGACCAGCGTCTCGCCCAGCACCTGGATGCTGGCGGTGTCGCGGCATCCGACCACCAGGCTGGTGACTCCCGCCTGCTCCCACTGCCGCACCTGGGCGCGGACGTGCTCGGCGTCGCCGATGATCGCGGTCTCGGCCACCAGCTCGTCCGGAACCGCCGCCACCGCCTCCTCCTTGCGCCCGGAGAGGAACAGCCGGGTGACGTCGTCGACCACCTCCCCGTAGCCCATCCGACGGAACAGCTCGGCGTGGAAGTTCATCTCCGGCGCGCCCATGCCGCCCACGTACAGCGCCATCGTCGGCTTGAGGCGGGCGAGCTCGGCAGCGGCGTCGTCGGTCACCACCACGGTGCAGGTGGCCGCGATCTCGAAGTCCACCCGGCTGCGTCGCGCGCCGGCCCGGGCGAAGCCCTCGTCCAGCCACTCGTCGTACATGCCCGCCAGCGACAGCGAGTAGAAGACGGCCAGCCACCCGTCGGCGATCTCCGCCGTCATCGCCACGTTGCGCGGCCCTTCGGCGCCCAGCCAGATGGGCAGGTCCGCGCGCAGCGGGTGGGTGATGGGCTTGAGCGACTTGCCCAGCCCCGTCGAGCCGGGCCCGCGGTAGGGCAGCGGGTAGTGCGGTGCGTCGTTGACCACGGGAGCCTGCCGCTGCAGCACCTGCCGCACGATGGACACGTACTCGCGGGTGCGCGCCAGCGGCTTGGCGAAGGGTTGGCCGTACCAGCCCTCCACCACCTGGGGGCCGGAGACGCCGAGGCCCAGGATGAAGCGCCCGCCGGTGAGGTGGTCCATGGTGAGGGCGTGCATCGCGCAGCCGGCGGGGCTGCGGGCGGACAGCTGCGCCACCGAGGTGCCCAGCCGCACCCGTGAGGTCTGCGAGCCCCACCAGGCGAGCGGGGTGAACGCGTCGGAGCCCCACGACTCGGCCGCGAACACCGAGGTGAAGCCGGCGTCCTCGGCCGCGAGCACCAGCTCGCCGGTGTTCTCCGGCGGCTGTGCGCCCCAGTACCCGAGCTGTAGTCCCAGCTGCATGTCCACACCCTCCGTCGCAGTTGCTGCATCGTAAGGTCTTGTGAAACAAAGTTGTAACGTGTTCTACTCCGGTTGTGGAGAACCTGAGCGCACCACTGGACATCGCGTTCGACTACACCCGATCCCTCGGCGCCACTCTCGGCCCGTTCATGACGGCGCTGCGGTCGCGCCACGTCATCGGGGTCCGCGGCTCGGACGGCACGGTGCACGTACCCCCCGTGGAGTACGACCCGATCACTGCCGCTGCGCTCACCGACTTCGTGGACGTGGCCGACACCGGCACGGTGCTGAGCTGGTCGTGGGCCCCGCAGCCGCTGGAGGGGCAGCCGCTGAGCACGCCCTTCGCCTGGGCGCTGGTGCAGCTGGACGGGGCGGACACCGCCCTGCTGCACGCCGTGGACGTGGGCGGCGACCCCGGACGGGTGAGCACCGGCATGCGGGTGCGGGCCCGGTGGGCGGCCCAGCCGCTGGGGCGCATCCAGGACATCGTCTGCTTCGAGCCCGCAGGTGACGCTCCGGCAGCCGGCGCTCCCGCGGCGAGCGCGGACGGTGCGCAGGTCACCATGCTGACCACACCGTTCTCGCTCAGCCTCACCCACTCCGCCTCCCCGGAGGAGAGCGCCTACCTGCGTGGCCTGGCCGAGGGCAAGCTGCTCGGCCAGCGCTGCCCGGTCTGCGAGAAGGTCTACATCCCGCCCCGTGGCGCCTGCCCCACCGACGGCGTGCCCACCGAGGAGGAGGTGCAGCTGCCCGACACCGGGACGGTCACCACCTTCTGCATCGTGAACGTGCCGTTCGCCGGGCAGCGGATCAAGCCGCCCTACGTCGCCGCGTACGTCCTGCTCGACGGCGCCGACATCGCCTTCCTGCACCTCATCCTCGGCTGCGACGCCGAGGAGGTCCGGATGGGCATGCGGGTGCGAGCCGTGTGGAAGCCCGCCGAGGAGTGGGGCTACACGCTGGAGAACATCCGTCACTTCGAGCCGAGCGGCGAGCCCGACGCTGCGTACGAGACCTACTCCCACCACCTGTAGACCCGAGAGGAGGCCGACCAGTGGGAGACGTTGCCGTTGTCGGCTTTGCCCAGGCGCCGAACGTGCGCCGCACCCATGGCACCACCAATGGTGTCGAGATGTTGGTGCCCATCTTCCAAGAGCTCTACGCAGCCACCGGGCTGACCAACCGAGACATCAGCTTCTGGTGCTCGGGGTCGTCGGACTACCTGGCCGGCCGCGCCTTCTCGTTCATCTCCGCCATCGACGCGATCGGGGCCTTTCCGCCCATCACCGAGTCGCACGTGGAGATGGACGCCGCCTGGGCCTTGTACGAGGCCTGGGTGAAGATCAAGCTCGGCGAGGCCGACACCGCCCTGGTGTACGGCTTCGGCAAGTCCTCCGCGGGCGACCTGCGCCGGGTGCTGGCCATGCAGCTAGACCCGTACGTGGCCGCGCCGCTGTGGCCGGACTCCGTGGCGCTGGCCGGCCTGCAGGCCCGGCTGGGCATCGAGAGCGGTCGCTGGAGCGAGCGGGAGATGGCCGAGGTGGCCGCCCGCAGCCGCAGCGACGCGATGAACAACCCGCACGCGCAGCTGTCCGGCCACGTCGACGTGGACGAGCTGCTCGCGGCGCCCTACCTGGCTGACCCGCTGCGCATGCACGACTGCGCCCCGATCACCGACGGGGCCTCAGCCGTCATCCTGGCCTCGGCCGAGCGGGCCAGGGAGCTGTGCGAGAACCCGGCGTGGATCACCGGCATCGAGCACCGGGTGGACTCCCCGGCCATCGGCACTCGCGACCTGCTGGCGTCGGCCTCCACCACCGCCTCCGCCCGCGCCGCCGGCGGGGTGGACGGCGTCACCGCAGCTGAGCTGCACGCCCCGTTCAGCCATCAGCAGATCCTGCTGCGCGAGGCCATCGGCCTCAACGGCCAGACCACCGTCAACCCCTCCGGGGGGGTGCTGGCGGGCAACCCGATGTTCTCCGCCGGGCTCAGCCGCATCGGCGAGGCCGCGTCGCGGGTGATGCGCGGGCAGGACCAGAAGGTGCTCGGCCACGCCACCAGCGGGCCGCTGCTGCAACAGAACCTGATCTGCGTGATGGAGGGCCGGGACTCATGAGCAAGCAGCCAGCCGCCGTGCTCGGCGTCGGACAGACCAACCACACCGCCAAGCGCCTGGACGTGTCCATGGCCGGGCTGTGCCGCGAGGCCATCGACCGCGCGATGATCGACGCCGGCGTGGGTTGGGACGACATCGACGCCGTGGTCATCGGCAAGGCGCCCGACCTGTTCGAGGGCGTGATGATGCCCGAGCTGTACCTGGCTGACGCCCTGGGCGCGCGGGGCAAGCCGCTGCTGCGGGTGCACACCGCCGGCTCCGTCGGTGGCTCCACCGCCAACGTCGCGGCCAGCCTGGTGCAGGCCGGGCTGCACAAGCGGGTGCTGGCGGTGGCGTGGGAGAAGCAGTCGGAGTCCAACGCCATGTGGGCGCTGTCCATCGCCGTGCCCTTCTCCATGCCGGTCGGTGCGGGCGCGGGCGGGTACTTCGCCCCGCACGTCCGCTCCTACATCCGCCGCTCGGGCGCGCCGCTGCACATCGGCGCCATGGTGGCGGCCAAGGACCGGCGCAACGGCGCCACCAACCCCTACGCGCACCTGCACCAGCCCGACATCACGGTGGAGTCGGTGCAGGCGTCGAAGATGCTGTGGGACCCCATCCGCTACGACGAGACGTGCCCGTCCTCCGACGGTGCCTGCGCCATGGTGATCGGCGACGAGTCTGCGGCGGCGGCCACCGGCAAGCAGGTGGCCTGGATCCACGCCACGGCGATGCGCTCGGAGCCCACCACCTTCGCCGGTCGCGACCAGGTGAACCCGAAGGCCGGCCGGGACGCCGCAGCCGCGCTGTGGAAGCAGGCCGGCATCACCGACCCGCTGCGCGAGATCGACGCCGCGGAGATCTACGTGCCGTTCTCCTGGTTCGAGCCGATGTGGCTGGAGAACCTCGGGTTCGCCGAGGAGGGCGCGGGGTGGAAGCTCACCGAGGCCGGTGAGACTGAGCAGGACGGGCGCTTGCCGGTCAACGCCAGCGGTGGTGTGCTGTCGTCGAACCCGATCGGCGCCTCCGGCATGCTGCGGTTCGCCGAGGCGGCCCGTCAGGTGATGGGCACCGCCGACGATCACCAGGTGGACGGGGTGCGCACCGCGCTCGGTCACGCCTACGGTGGCGGCTCCCAGTTCTACGCCATGTGGGTGCTCGGGCAGGACAAGACTCCCGACGATCGAAAGCGAGCTGCACGGTGAAGTTCACCCTGGCCATTGCCATGAGTCCCCTCGACCAGCTTCCCGAGCTGGCCAGGACCGCGGAGGAGTGCGGGTTCACCTCCGTCTCCCTGCCCGACTCCCTCTTCTACGCGGAGAAGGTGGCGGCCAAGTACCCGTACACCCCCGACGGTGGCCGGATGTGGACCGAGGAGACACCCTGGGTCGACCCGTTCGTCGCCGCTGCCTCCATGGGTGCGGTCACCAGCACCCTCCGCTTCTACACCGCGGTGCTCAAGCTGGGCTCGCGCAACCCGCTGCTGCTGGCCCGCCAGATCGGCTCGGTCGCCAACATGACCGGGAACCGGTTCGGTCTCGGCGTCGGCCTGGGCTGGTCGCCGGAGGAGTTCGAGTGGTGCGGCGTCCCCTTCGAGCGCAAGGGCGCCCGGGCGAACGAGTCCATCGAGGTCATCAAGCTCGCCCTGGGCGGCGGCATGGTGGAGTACCACGGGGAGTTCTTCGACTTCGACCGGCTGCAGATCAGCCCCGCTCCCACCGAGCCGGTGCCCATCTACGTCGGCGGCCACGTCGACGCCGCGCTGCGCCGGGCTGCCCGGCTCAGTGACGGCTGGACCTCGGCGATGATGAAGATCGCCGAGCTGGAGCGGGTCATCGGCCGCCTCGGTGAGCTGCGCGCAGAGTACGACCGCGCCGACGAGCCCTTCGAGATCCAGGCGGTGTGCATCGACCGCTTCGGCCTGGAGGGCTACCAGGAGCAGGCGGCCATCGGTGTCACCGACGCCATCGTGGTGCCGTGGTCCTTCGACGGCATCCCCTTCGACGGCGAGCTCGAGGCCAAGAAGGACTCCATCCGCAAGTTCGCCGAGACCGTCATCGAGAAGGTGTGACGCCATGACCGCTCCGGACGCCGCTGCCTCCCACACCGTCGGGCACCAGCCCGAGGAGCATCCTGCGCGGGTGGCGTCCCGGCGGTCGATGGACGCCGTCGGGCGCCGCGCCAAGGACGAGTGGGTGGCCCTGTTCGCCGAGGACGCGGTGATCGAGGACCCTGTGGGGCCCTCGCACTTCTCCCCCGACGGCAGCGGCCAGCGGGGCAAGCAGGCCATCGCCGACTTCTGGGACGCCTCGGTGGGCACCGCGCAGAAGGTGGCCTTCACCATCGCCGACTCCTTCGCCTGCGGCGACGAGGTGGCCAACGTCGGCGTCATCACCACCACGGTGGACGAGAACGTGCAGGTCGACGCCGAGGGCGTGTTCATCTACCGGGTGAACGCCGAGGGCCTCATCGTCTCCCTGCGGGCGTTCTGGGAGACCGATCGGGCGATGGCCACGCTGCGCCGCCCGTCCTGACCGGCCCGGCCTCGTGCTCGACCCCGTACGCGTGTACGGGGTTCAGCGGTCGGCCGGGTAGTCGGCCACCTTGCCGCCGCGCTGCAGGATCTCCAGCACCTCCGCCGGCGGCACCGGCTTGCTGAACAGGTAGCCCTGGGCGTTGCCGCAGCCCAGCTCCAGCAGCATCTCGGCTGCCTGCACGGTCTCCACCCCCTCGGCCACCACGTCCAGGCCGAAGGAGTCGGCGAGGCTGATGATGGACTTGACGATGGCCAGGTCGTCGCTGCTGTTGCCGAGGTTGTGCACGAAGCCGCGGTCGATCTTGAGGGTGTCCACCGGCAGCTGCTTGAGCTGACCGAGCGAGCTGCGCCCCGTGCCGAAGTCGTCGATGGCCACGTGCACGCCCAGCTCGTTGAGTCCCCGCAACGTCACCAGCACGCGGTCGAGGTCATGGATCACCGCGTGCTCGGTGATCTCCAGGCACAGGTCCACCCCGCTGAGCTCGTACTCCTCCAGCACCCGCGCCACGGTCTCCACGAAGTCGGTAGAGATGAGCTGGGCGGGCGAGATGTTCACCCGCAGCTTCAGCGACAGCTCGGGCAGGGACTCCTGCCAGTCGTGCATCTGCCGGCACGCCTCCCACAGCACCCAGCGGCCCAGCTCACCGGCGAGGTTGGTGGACTCGGCGATGCCGATGAAGGAGTCCGGCAGCAGCAGGCCCCGGATCGGGTGCTGCCAGCGCACCAGCGCCTCCACCCCGATGATCTGCCCCGACGCCAGGTCCACCTCAGGCTGGTAGTACAGCACCAGCTCGTCGCCGTGGATGGCCGAGCGCAGGTGCATCTCGATGTCGTTGCGCTCCTGGGCGCGGGTGCGCATCTCGTCGGTGAAGCCGACGACGGCGTTGCCGCCCTGCGCCTTGGCCGCCAGCGCCGACTGGTCGGCGAACCCGACCAGCTCCGCCACCGAGCTGCGCCCGGGCACCCCGAGGGCGATGCCGATGCTGACGCTGCGGCTGACCTCCTCGGTCTGCAGCTGGACGGGCTCCGCGGCCACCACCTGCGCCTGCTTGGCCAGCTGGTGCGCACCGTCCATCGTGGTCGGCGCCTGCACCACGATGATGAACTCGTCGCCGCCCATCCGGACCACCAGGTCAGCGGCGAACGCCGCCTCCAGCCGGCCACCGATCGCCCGCAGGTAGGCGTCGCCGGCGGCGTGGCCCAGCGCGTCGTTGACCACCTTGAGCCGGTCGACGTCCAGGAACAGCACGGCCACCGGGCCAGGTCGTCCCGGCTCCAGCCGGTGCTCCAGCTCGCTGAGCAGGCTGCGGCGGTTGGCCAGCCCGGTGAGGGCGTCGTGCTCGGCGAGGTAGCGCAACCGGTCCTCGGCGGCGATGCGCGCCTGCAGCTGGGCGAGAAAGGCGGCGATGGCCTTGAGCGCGTTGATCTCCGAGACCAGCCACTCGCGGTCCCCGTGCTTGACGAAGCCGAGCACGCCGGTGGTGACCGATCCGGACAGCAGCGGCACGGCCGCCATGGACGTCTGGTCCACACCGGACCCGTCCTTGACGCGGCGCTGGTAGTCGTCGGCGTGCGGCCGCACGATCTTCACCTCGGTGGCGTGCTTGGCCGCGGCGAAGATGGGGTCGGCGTCGCGGAAGAACACCACGGCGAGCGGGTCCGGGGTGGGCACGTTGGTCCGTGGTGGCCACTCCGCGACGAGGACGGTGGCGTCCAGCTCCTCGTCGTTGCGGCGCAGGAAGCAGACGTCCACGTCGAGGTACTCGACCAGGTCGCGCAGCACGGCGGTGCAGGCCTCGACGACGGTGCGGGAGTCCACTGCCATGAGGCGGGCGGCGACACCCGTGACCAGCTCCTCCAAGGTCCGCCGCTGGTGCATCGGTCTCCGCTCCGTCGTGTCAGTCACCGGGGCTGCCCGGAGCCGCTGCACCGTCCTGGTGGCCCAGCTGAGCCACCGACAGTCGTTGACTGCGAACAGTAACTGCAGCAGCGCTGCTGAGTCGAAGGACCAGCGCGACACCGTGGTTGGGCGGCAGCTCCACCAGGCTGTGGAAGGCCTTCTGCAGCTGCTCCAGCTCGGCGAGGAACGGCTCGGAGAGCTCACGGAGCTCGGCACTGTCCACGGCGTACAGGAACACCGGTGAGGTCGGGTGCACCGCCAGCCCCAGCTCGTGGGCGCGCAGCCACACCGACTGCACGGCCTCCCCACCCCGCACGTAGCTCGCGGCATCGGTGCCCGCCACGGTGACCACCGCCAGCGCCGAGCTGGACAGCACGCGGGCACGGGTGTCGCGGCCCAGCGGTCGCCCCGCGTTCCAGGCGGCGAGCTCGGCCATGACGTCGGCCCGCCGGACCACGTCCAGGGTGGCCAGGTCTGGCGCGGCCAGCCCCAGGGTGCGCACGTCCAGCCCGGACGCCACCGAGTCACGGCCGGGCCAGCGCAGCTCACCGACCATCTCCGCGTGCAGGCGCGGGGTGAGGTAGCGGATGCGGTCGGCCGCGGCGAGCAGCTCGGCTGCCTCCGCCAGGTCCGTCCGGTCGGTGACCAGGCGCAGCCGCCCGCCCTGGTCGGCGGCGGCCTGCGTGAGCGACTCGGCCACCTCGGGCTCCAGCGGCGCGCCGTCCCCGGTGGCCCGGTTGGTCACCCGCTGCAGCACCAGCCCAGCGCGCCCGCGCAGCTGCTCGTCGGTTCCGGTGCCGAACGACAGCTCCGCCACCACGTCGCTGCTCGGCCCCTCGGGGAAGAGCTGCACGGGCCCGAGCACGCCGAGCGAGGCCGCCGCGACCCTGGCGTTGTACAGCGCAGCACCCAGCGCCACGTGCCCTGCCCGGTGGGCGACGTCCATGGCGGTGGTGCGCTCGCGCACCAGGTGCAGCCGGGCCCCCGTGGCGTCGGCGGAGACCGACCACGGCTGGATGTTGCCGCCCGACGGCGCCCAGCGCACCGCCTGCACCACCGCCAGCGCCGGGTCGGTGCCAAGCCCGGCCGGGTTCTCGGCGCCCGGGTCCTGGCCGTCGGCGGGCGCGGGATCCTGCCGGTCCAGCTCCAGCGGGTCGGTGAGATGGGCGACCTGACCATCGATGTCGATGCGCACCCGCCCGGACGGCATGGGCTCGCCCGTGCCGATCCGCCGCACCACGGCGGCCACCGTGGCCGCACCCAGCAGCACGTCCTCCCCCAGCTGCGGCCAGGTGGACAGGGTGCTGCCGGTCTCCACCAGCGAGGCGCCCATCTTCGCCGACACCTGGGTGGCGTCGACCACGCGGAGCACGTAGGGGATCTTCTCCTGCTGGCTCAGTCCGGCCAGCTCCGCGGAGGTGAGCCCACCGAGCCGGCCGTGGAAGAGCGGGCGGGACGGGTCCACGTCGAAGCGCTCCACGTCCAGCAGGCCGCGGTCGCTGGTCTCCATCACCACCGGGACGCCACGCGCGCGGGCCAGCTCGCGCACCAGCACCTTCACGTCCAGGGAGTCGCACTCCTCCACCACCAGGTCGAGCCCGTCGAAGAACTCCTCGGCGTTGTCGGCGGTGAGCCCCTCGGTGCACACGGTCACCGGGAGGTAGGGGTCCAGCTCAGCGATGCGACGCGCGGCCAGCACCGCCTTGTTCAGGCCCAGGTCGAGCAGCGTGGCCGGGATGCGGTTGAGGTTGGACAGCGCGAGGGTGTCGAAGTCGGCCAGCCGCAGCTGCCCGCACAGGCCCTCCAGGGCGAGCGCGTGCGCCACCGCGTGCCCGACGCTGAGCCCCACCACGCCCACGGTGCGGCTGCGCAGCGCCAGCTGCTGCGACCGGGTGATCTTGTTGCGGTTGCGGTCCAGGCGCAGCAGGTCGAACGACCGGGGGCCGACCACCCCGACGAGGGTGTTGCGCCACGGGTAGTGCACCCAGCGGTCGGGCTCGGTCAGCGGCTCCGCACCGACCAGGCTCTGCACCCGGGCCAGGTCCGCGTGCTGCTCCGCGCGCAGGTCGAGCACCCGGGTGCCCGTCGAGCGCAGCCGCTCGAGGGTGGCTCCATCCTCGGCAGTCCGCTCGTCCAGAACCTGCGCGCGCCACTCCTGGTCCTCGGTCACAGCTGGGTGGCCCCGCGCCCGTGCGCCGCGGCGTAGCGGCGGCCGACGCCCCCCTGCTCGGCCAGCGCGGCACTCTCCCGCAGGATGTGGACCACTTGGTCCTGCTTGGCCAGCTCGCCGTAGGTGAGACGGTCGAACCACATCAGCTTCGTCTCGTAGCGGTCGTCGGGGTAGGGCACCGCCGGCACGTCGTCGGCGATCACGCCCCCGCAGGTCGACCACCGGTCCAGCACGTAGCCGGCCGCGGTCGCGTGGGCGTGGCGCACGTCCAGCAAGCCCAGAGCGTGGATGACCGTGCGCGACAGCGCCGCGGTGAGGGCGCTGCGGGAGGCGACCCGATCGGACACCCAGGCGGTCTTCAGCTCGATCACCCCCTCCGGCAGTCGGCTGGCCACCATCTCGTGGATCTGCTGGTAGCCGGGCTGGCCGGCCCACTCGGTGAGGGCGTGGGACTGCGCGGGGCTGGTGTAGGGGCCCTGCACGCGCACGCCGCCGGCAAGCTCACCCGCCGGGGAGGTGATGGCGAAGAACATCGAGGTGCTCCGGCCGTCCCGGACGCTGTCCAGGTCGATGGCGCTCTGCACGCCGAACTTCCGGTAGTTGTCGACGGCCCCCGCCAGGTACTCCTGCCAGGTGTCCGGCGCCCCGTCCGGAGTGAGGGCGGTGAACCGGCAGCCCGTTGCCGCGTCCACATAGCTCTGCCCCCCGACGAGCGCCGGCTGCCGCTCGTGCCCGTTCATCAGCCGACCCATGTTTCCCCATCCCCGACCGTGTGCAGCTGACGCCGTGTGCGCCCACTGCTGAGAGGAACAAACTGCCTTCCCGTCTGCCATGCGAACGTCACCGCTGCGGGAGCACCACCAATCTCTCAATGGCTTGCCGGCTCAGTGAAACACAACTGGCACAAGAACACCGACGATTTCCCTGGCCAATTCTGCACCGCGCTCCGTTGTGGGCAATTCCCGTACGGCGGCGCTGCCGACCGCTCCCGCAACGCCCGGAGGGCACCACGCTGTGACCAGCGCAGTGCCCTCGTGGAACCCTAGAGCGGAACCGGTCGTCCCGGCCCGCCCGTCGATCAGGCGTACTTGACCTGAAGCTCCTTGATGCCGTTCAGCCAGCCCGAGCGCAGCCGGCGCGGCTCGGCCACCTTGGTGATGTTGGGCATGTGGTCGGCAATGGCGTTGAACATCAGGTTGACCTCGAGCCGCGCAAGGTTGGCGCCGAGGCAGTAGTGCGCACCGGTGCCGCCGAAAGCGAGGTGGGGGTTGTTCTCCCGGGTGATGTCGAACTTCATCGGGTCGTCGAAGACCGTCTCGTCGAAGTTGCCCGAGCTGTAGAACATCACCACTCGGTCGCCCTTCTTGATCTGCTGGCCGCCGAGGACGGTGTCCTCCAGCGCAGTGCGCTGGAAGTTGATGATCGGCGTGGCCCACCGGATGATCTCGTCGGCCGCAGTCTCCGGGCGCTCCTTCTTGAACAGCTCCCACTGCTCGGGGTGCTCCATGAACGCGATCATCCCGTGGGTGATGGCGTTGCGGGTGGTCTCGTTGCCGGCCACCGCCAGCAGGATCACGAAGAAGCCGAACTCCTCCGAGGACAGCACCTCGCCGTCGATGTCCGCCTCGACGAGCTTGGTGACGATGTCGTCCATCGGACAACCCTTGCGCTGCTCCGCCAGCTCGTAGGCGTAGCCGAGCAGACCCATGGATGCCTGGATCTCGTCCGTCTCCATCTCCGGGTCGTCGTAGGCCGTCATCTGGTTGGACCAGTCGAAGACCTTCATGCGGTCCTCCTGCGGCACGCCCAGCATCTCCGCGATGGCCTGCAGCGGCAGCTCGCACGCCACCTGGGTGACGAAGTCGCCCTGGCCGGTGGCCGCGGCCTCCTCGACGATCCGCTTGGCCCGTGCGTTCAGGGCCTCCTGCAGGCTGTTGATGGCCCGGGGGGTGAAGCCACGGGAGACCAGGCGACGCAGCTTGGTGTGCTCCGGAGCGTCCTTGTTCAGCAGGATCACCCGCTGCAGCTCGATCTGCTCGCGCTCGATGTCGTCGCGGAAGCGGGTGATGGCGGTGTTCTCCTCCGAGGAGAACACGTCGCTGCGGCGGGACACCTCCTTGATGTCGGCGTGGGTGGACACCACCCAGTAGCCACCGTCGTGGAACCCGCCACCGGTCCCCTCCTGCTGGTCCATCCAGAAGACTGGAGCGGTCTTGCGCGCCTCGGCGAACTTCTCCATCGGGATGCGGTCGAGATACAAGTCCGGGTCAGTGAAGTCGAAACCCGGCGGGAAGCCGGGTCGTGTCCGAGTCTCGTCCTGGCTTGTGGTCACGCTGCACTCCTGACGTGGGGGGCTTGGCTCTCCGTTGCGCTGCATTACGGCCAGTGTGGCCCGTAACACGTTCTAGCCCATTCAAGCACGAGAAGCGCCGCCCGGCTAGGGGAGAGCGTGGCGCCTGTTGCCCGCCCGGTGAACCTGTTCTAGGTTGGCGGCAGGCCAGGAGAGGAGCCCCCCAGTGGGTAGTCCAGTCATCGTCGAGGCAGCGCGGACCCCGATCGGCAAGCGCGGAGGCTGGTTGTCCGGCCTGCACGCCGCGGAGCTGCTCGGCAAGGCGCAGCAGGCGGTCATCGACCGGTCCGGGATCAGCCCGGAGGTGGTGGAGCAGGTGATCGGCGGTTGCGTGACGCAGGCCGGCGAGCAGTCCAACAACGTCACTCGCACCGCCTGGCTCAACGCGGGCCTGCCCTGGCAGACCGGCACCACCACCGTCGACTGCCAGTGCGGCTCGGCCCAGCAGGCCACCCACCTCGTGGCGGGACTCATCGCCACCGGCGCCATCGACGTCGGCATCTCCTGCGGCATCGAGGCGATGAGCCGCGTGCCCTTGGGCTCACACCTGAGCGTGGACGTCGGGACCCCGCGCCCGGACTCCTGGGACATCGACATGCCGGGGCAGTTCCTGGCCGCCGAGCGGATCGCCGAGCGTCGCGGCCTCACCCGGGACGACGTCGAGGCGCTCGGGGTGTCCTCGCAGCAGCGCGCCCGCCAGGCCTGGGACGAGGGCCGGTTCGACCGCGAGGTCGTGCCGGTGCAGACCGCGGACGGGTTGGTGAGCCGCGACCAGGGACTGCGGGAGACCACCAGGGAGGGCCTGGCCAAGCTCAACCCCGTGATGCCCGACGGCATCCACACCGCCGGCACCTCCTCGCAGATCTCCGACGGCGCCGCCGCCGTGCTGCTGATGGACTCCGACCGCGCCGAGGCGCTGGGCCTGCGGCCCCGTGCTCGCATCGTCACCCAGGCGCTGGTGGGCGCCGAGCCGTTCTACCACCTGGACGGACCGGTGCAGGCCACCGAGCGGGTGCTCGAGCGCAGCGGCATGAAGATGGGCGACATCGACCTCTTCGAGGTGAACGAGGCCTTCGCGTCCGTCCTGCTGTCCTGGGCCCAGGTGCACAAGGCCGACATGGACAAGGTGAACGTCAACGGCGGCGCACTGGCCCTGGGCCACCCGGTGGGATCCACCGGCGCGCGGCTGATCACCACCGCGCTGCACGAGCTGGAGCGTCGGGACGCCTCCACCGCGCTGATCACCATGTGTGCCGGCGGAGCCCTGTCCACGGGCACCATCATCGAGCGGCTCTGAGCGAGATGAGCACTCCGACCAGGCCCCGCGGGCTGGACTCCCCGTGGACCGTCAAGGTCATCAAGGCGATGTCCGCGGTCAACGTCCGGCTCTACCAGCTGACCGGGGGCCGGGTGGGCAGCAAGTGGCGCGTGGGCAGCGCCTTCCCACGGGGCATCCCGGTCTGCCTGGTCACCACCACCGGCCGCAAGACCGGCCAGCCCCGCGTCTCCCCGCTGCTGTTCCTGCCCGACGGTGACCGCATCGTGCTGGTGGCCTCCCAGGGTGGCCTGCCCAAGAACCCGATGTGGTTCCTGAACATGCTGGCCACCCCGGAGGTCACCGTGCAGATCCGCTCGGACGTGCGCACGATGCGGGCACGGGTCGCCGCTCCCGACGAGCGCGCCGAGCTGTGGCCCAAGCTGGTGGCGATGTACGCCGACTTCGACAGCTACCAGTCCTGGACCGAGCGCGAGATTCCGGTGGTGATCTGCGAGCCGGCCTGACGGCTCGGGCTAGCGGGCGCCGTAGACCGGCGACGGCTTCGGCGCCTCGCCGAGGATCTCCCGCACCACCGGGCCCAGCTCGGCCGGGTCCCAGCGTGCACCCTTGTCACGCTGCGCGCTGCGCTGCCAGCCGTCGGCGACCGCGACCATGCCACCCTCGACCTCGAAGACCCGCCCGGTGACGTCGCCGGACTCCTCGGAGCCCAGCCAGACCACCAGCGGGGAGATGTTCGCCGGGTCCATCGCGTCGAAGGCGTCGCCCTCCGGCTTGGCCATGGTGTCGGCGAAGACCGCCTCGGTCATCCGGGTGCGGGCAGAGGGGGCGATGGCGTTGACCGTCACGCCGTACGAGGCCATCTCCGAGGCCGCCTGGATGGTCAGCAGGGCGATGCCGGCCTTGGCGGCGGCGTAGTTGCCCTGGCCGATCGAGCCCAGCAGGCCTGCGCCGGAGGAGGTGTTGATGACGCGGGCCTGGCGGGGACGCCCGGCCTTGGACTCCGCGCGCCAGTAGGCGGCCGCGTGACGCAGGGTGGCGAAGTGGCCCTTGAGGTGCACCCGGATCACCGAGTCCCAGTCCTGCTCGCTCATCCCCACGAGCATCTTGTCGCGGAGGAAGCCGGCGTTGTTCACCAGCACGTCCAGGCCACCGAAGGTGTCGATGGCGGTGCGCACGAGGTTCTCCGCGCCGGCCCAGTCGGCCACGTCGTCGCCGTTGACCACGGCTTCGCCACCGGCGGCCTTGATCTCGGCCACCACCTGCTCGGCGGGCGACTCACCGGTCGCCGACCCGTCCAGGCCGGCCCCGATGTCGTTGACGACAACCTTGGCACCCGCGGCGGCGAAAGCCAGCGCGTGCTCGCGACCGATGCCCCGGCCTGCTCCGGTGACGATGACGACGCGTCCGTCCAACAACGTGCTCACGTGTTCTCCTTCTCGATGTGTCCCGGAGTCAGCTCCCGGACAGTGAACCTAACAAGCACTCGCTTGGCTAGGGAGTCAGTACCGCTCAGGCCGGAGCCGAGATGCCGTGCAGGACGATCCCCAGGTACTCCTGAGCCACCACCTCGCTGCTCATCGCCAGGCCCGGCCGGTACCAGCGCACGGCCACCCACACCGTGTCGCGGATGAAGCGGTAGGCCACGTCGATGTCCAGGTCCGCCCGAAAGCTCCCGTCGGCGACGCCGCGCTGCAGCACACCGATCCAGAGGTCCCGGAACTCGGTGTTGCGATCAGCGATGAAGCGGAACTGGGGAAGCGCCACCAGGTGCTTGGCCTCGTCCTGGTAGATCGCCACCGCGGAGTGCCTGCGGTCGATCGCGTCGAACGAGGTGGCCACCAGCGCCTCGAGCGTGTGGCGGGGATCGAGGCCCGCTGCGACGATGGACCGGTAGCTGTCGAAGAGCTCGTCCAGGAACTCCCGGAGGATCTCCTCGACCATCGCCTCCTTGGAGCGGAAGTGGTGGTAGAGGCTGCCGGAGAGGATGCCTGCGCTGTCGGCGATGTCGCGCACAGTGGTCGCGCGCAGGCCCTGCTTGGCGAACAGCTCAGCCGCGAGCTGCAGCAGCTCGGCCCGCCGGCCAGAAGTCTCGGTCACCCCGGCAGCATACCAACCAAGCACTTGCTAGGGTGCCGCCATGGAGAACACGTGCGCGCTGGTCACCGGCGGTACCGGCGGTCTCGGCGCCGAGACGGCGCGTCGCCTGTCCGCCCAGGGGCACCCCGTCGCCCTGGCCTACCGGTCCAACCACACGGCGGCGGACGCCCTGGTCGCCGAGCTCACCGCCGGCGGTGGTCGTGCTCGGGCCTGGCCCATCGACCTCACTGACGTCCAGGAGTGCGCCGCGCTCGCCCGGCAGGCGGAGGCGGACTTCGGTCCGGTGGCCGTCCTGGTGCACGCCGCGGGGCCGCACGTGCCGATGGTGCACCTGTCGCGCGTGGCACCGGAGACCTACGCGCAGCACCTGCGCGAGGAGGCGCTGGCCTTCTTCACCATCGTGAGCGCGTGCTTGGACCAGCTGCGTCGCACCCGCGGCTCGGTCGTGGCGGTGACCACCGCGGCCACCGCCCGCTACCCCGTCCGAGACGGGCTCTCCGCCGGAACCAAGGGAGCCGTGGAACAGCTGGTGCGCGGGTATGCGGCCGAGGAGGGCCGGTTCGGGGTGCGCTTCAACGCCGTAGGTCCGGGAATGCTCACCGACGGCATGGCCGCCCGCCTCATCGGCACCGGCGAGCTGGACGAGCGAGCGCTGGAGGTCACCCGCGCGAACATTCCGCTCGGGCGGTTCGGATCAGCAGGCGACATCGCCGAGGCCGTGTGCTTCCTGGCCAGCGAGCGAGCCGGTTTCATCACCGGACAAAAGCTCGACGTGGACGGCGGTTACTCGGTCTGACCATTCAGCCCGCAGCCGGGAACGCACTGCTGAAATGGTCGTGAACGCACGAAAGAGGATCCCCGCAAGGGGATCCTCTTTCGTGGTGGTGCAAATGATGTTCGGCGGCGTCCTACTCTCCCACACCCTGTCGGGTGCAGTACCATCGGCGCTGGAGGACTTAGCTTCCGGGTTCGGGATGGGACCGGGCGTTTCCCCTCCGCTATGACCGCCGTAACTCTGTGAAACAGCCACCT